>NZ_JBHXVP010000003.1:83521-561163 GCF_042672245.1 Rhodococcus sp. NPDC127527 | reverse complement strand
AATACCCACCCCACAAAGTGGAGTGGAGTACCAAAAACATTTGGCACTGACATTCATCGGCACACTGTTGAGTTCTCAAAGAACACGCACACACCATCACCACCGAGCTCCAACATTTCTGCAAGAGTTGATCTCGGCCGCTCCGGGGCAACTGTTCAAGCCTATCCGATCGCATCCACCCGGTCAAAACCGGGCAACTCGCAACCAGAAAAGCAGTTAGAAGCACACGACAGTATTACTGTCGAAACTTCCGGATTGGCCAGGCGCCTTCGTACAACCTCGTGTCTCTCGCCCGGGGGCGGAGTCGGTGTCCGTGTCGCTCTGACTCGACAAAAGTTACGCGACGACCCACACCACGTCAAATCGCCTGGTCACAGGCCTGCGAAGCAAGAGAACCTTCGTACGGCGTCGACAGCCGGCCCCGATATCCCCGCAACCGCACGCATCGGACAGTAGGAAGAACGTCATGACGTCCCGATTCACCGCAGCGATGGGCACGGTCCTTGCCGGCCTCGACCTGAAAGAAATGGACCCCGCGCTGCTGAGCTTCGCCATCTCGCACCGGGCGGCCGAGCTTCGGGCGTCGAGCGATCTGTTCACCGACGCCCTCGAGCTGGCCGCGTTCGCTCATCGCAACGACGTCCGGAACCCCGACAAGGCGGGTCGCGGTCAGCCCTACATCGGACATCCCTTCCGCAACGTCCTCCGACTCCTCCGGTACGGGTGTGCAGACGGCCCGACGCTGTGCGCCACCGCGCTGCACGACACCGTCGAGGACTGCCCCGGCGAGATCATCTCGCTGTTCGACGGCCCCGGCGCCCGCACGTTCGACGAGGCAGGCGCGCGGACCCGGGCCCTCGAACTGATCGCCGGGCACTTCGGGGACCGGACCTCGTCCCTGGTCGCGGCGGTGACCAACCCACTTCCCTCGGGCTCCGCCGAGGATCCACACCTCGTCTACGCGAACCACGTCACCAGCGTGATCGGGCGACCGCGCGTGTTCCTGGTGAAGTTCGTGGACTTCGTCGACAACGCGGGCAGCGTCCAGTACGTCGAGGACGAGGCGCGGCGTCGGCGCCTGTCCGCCAAGTACCGCCCGCTGGTCCCGGCGTTCCGGTCCGTGCTCGACGCCGCGGAGAAGGATCTACCGGTGCCCGCCGAGGGTCTGGTCCAGATTCGTGGACACCTCGACCGGATCGCGGATCGGCTCGGCTGATCGGCCCCCGAGGGGTCCCGCGCCCGATGCGCAGGCCTATCTCGGTCGGCGCTCCAGTCGGCCGCGGGACTCGGCCCGCAGCTTGAGCAGGTAGAGGCCGGAGATCGAGGCGGCGATGAGCCACAGCACGGCCGTCGCGACGTCGAGCGCGTAGACGCCGAAGGCCGCGCCCACGAGGCTCGCGACGAACACGCACGCGCACAGCGTCTTCTGGACTGGAGGGGGGAGCGTGGTCATCTTCAACACCTACTCGGAGACGATCTGCAGACTCGACTACATACGATCCGCGCAAGAACCCGCCGTTGCAGTGGCTGCTCGCGCACCGGGCCCGGAGTCGCATACCTCCGTGCTCGCTGTCCAAATTCGCGTCGAAGACTAGCGCCACTCCTCCACTTCGTGTGCGAGGCGCGACGACGTTTGTCGGAATTCTGCCGAAATCGCCGTTCGGCCGGCGGAGTGGCGACCTCGGACCGGACGCAACGGGCCCCGCCGATCCGATGATCGGCGGGGCCCGTTCGTTCGGCGCGTTCTACTCCGCGATCTCGACCATCTCGTAGTCGGCGACCCTGCCCGCCAGCACTCGCAGGTGGTCGTCGGCGCTGCCGAGGGTGTGCCCGATCGCGGTCAGCCGCGAAACGTAGTGGCCCACCGGGTACTCGGCGGTCATACCGATTCCGCCGTGCATCTGGATGGCCTCGAGGCCGATGTGCCGGGCCGCCCGGCTGACCTGCAGCTTGACGCGCGAGGCGATGGTCGTGTCGACGATGCCGTCGGCGAGGGACATGGTGGCGTAGAGACTCATGCTGCTCGCCAGTTCCAGCTCGACGTACATGTCGGCGGCGCGCTGGGTCAGTGCCTGGAACTTGGCCAGCGGCACCCCGAACTGCTTGCGCTGCTTGAGGTAGTCGGTGGTCAGGCGCAGCGCCTCGCCCATCGCGCCGACGGCCTCGGCGCACAGCGCGGCCTGCGCGCGCACCTGCGCACCGACGATCGCGGCCGAGGCGTCGCCGCCTTCGCCGAGCGGTTGCGCGGTTGCCTCTGCGAGCTCGATCTGCGCACCGCGCAGACCGTCGTGGGTGGCGTAGGACTTGCGGACCACGCCCGCCGCGTCGGCGTCGACGAGGAACAGGCCCACGCCCCCGTCCGGCAGGGTCGCGCTCACCACGAGGGTGCCCGCGCAATCACCGTGCAGCACGGGGTTCTTGGTGCCGGTGACGGTCCAGCCGTCACCCGTGCGCGTGGCGGTGGTCGCGACCCGCTGGTTCGGCCAGCGACTGCCCGGCTCGTCGTGCGCGAACGCGAGCAGGGTCTCCCCCTCGGCGACGCCGGGCAGGATCTTGGCGCGTTGCTCGGCGCTGCCGGCCTCGGCGATGAGGCCACCGGGGACGAGCACCGCGTCGAGGAACGGCTCGGGCGCGAGCGAACGACCGATCTCGTTCATCACCGTCATCGTCTCGACCGGGCCTGCGCCCATGCCGCCGTCCTCCTCGGCGAAGGGCAGCCCGAGCAGACCGATCTCGGCGAGCTTGCCCCACACCTCGGTGCTCCAGCCCTGACCGGTGGCGGTGACGGCGTTGCGCTTCTCCGCGTCGTAGCTGCGGCTCAGCAGCTCACGGGTCGTGTCGCGCAGCATGACCTGTTCGTCATTGAGTTCGAAATCCATGGCAGCTACTCACAATCCGAGAATCGAGGAGGAAATGATGTTGCGCTGAACCTCGCTCGACCCGCTGTAGATGGACACCTTGCGGAAGTTCAGGAAGACCGGGGCACTGCGCTGCGCCCAACCGGGAGAGGCGATCTCGTCGCCGCCGTCGAACGGCAGCGAATCCGGGCCCGCGACGTCCATCAGGATCTCGGTGGCGGCCTGCTGCAGTTCCGAGCCGCGCAGCTTGAGCAGCGAGGACGCGGGGTTCGGCTTGCCGTCCGCGGAACTGGCGACGACGCGGAGCTGGGTCAGTTCGAGGGCGAGCAGATCGTTCTCCAGCTCGGCCAGGCGCGCCGCGAACAGCGGGTCCTCGAGCAGGGTGCCGTCGCCGATCTGGGTCTGCGCCGCGTACTTCTTGGCCTTCGCGAGCTTGGCCTTGCTCGAGCCGACCCGAGTGACGCCGGTACGCTCGTTGCCGAGCAAGAACTTCGCGTAGCTCCAGCCTGCGTTCTCCTCACCGACGAGGTTCTCGGCCGGGACCCGCACGTCCTCGAACCACACCTCGTTGACCTCGTAGCCGCCGTCGATCAGCTTGATCGGGCGCACCGTGATGCCGGGCGTCTTCATGTCGATCAGCAGGAAGGAGATACCGGCCTGACGCTTCGGCGCGTTCGGATCGGTGCGCACCAGGCAGAAGATCCAGTCGGCGTGCTGGCCGAGCGTGGTCCACGTCTTCTGGCCGTTGACGACGTAGCTGTCGCCGTCGCGGACCGCGCGGGTCTTCAGCGAGGCGAGGTCGGAACCGGCCTCCGGCTCGGAAAATCCCTGGCACCACCAGATGTCGAGGTTCGCGGTGCCCGGGAGGAACTTCTCCTTCTGCTCCTGCGAGCCGAACGCGGCGATGACCGGACCGACCATGTCGGCGTTGAAGGCCAGCGGATCGGGCACCGACGCGAGCTGCATCTCGTCGAGCCAGAGGTGCCGCTGGACCGGGGTCCAGTCCTTGCCGCCCCACTCGGCCGGCCAGTGCGGCACGGCGAGGCCGTTGGCGTTGAGGATCCGCTGCGTGGCGACGAAGTCCTCGCGCGTCAGCTCCCCGCCGCCACCGGCGGCGCGCTCACGGATCTCCGCGGGGATCTGCGTGGTGAAGAACGTGCGCATCTCGTCGCGGAACGCGAGTTCCTCGTCGGTGAGTTTCAGGTTCATTGTGTGCTTTCTGTGTCAGATCGAGGGCCGGTGTCGAGGCCGAGCGAGCCGGGCAGCGCGAACTCTCAAAACTAAGCGCTCGCTCATTATCTAAGCGCATGCTTATACTCGTCGGGTAGGCGGTCGTTGTCAAGACCCGACGGGAACGAAAGGCGCAGGTGAGCATGTCGAGATCCGAAGCCCTACCCGACGCGACGGGTACCGCCGTGGTCAGCACGTCGAAGGCGGCGGCCCGGATCCGCGCAGCCGCGGTGGAGGCGTTCGCCGAGAACGGATACGGCGGCACCACCACCCGCGACATCGCCGCGCGCCTCGGTCTGAGCCCGGCGGCGATGTACCCGCACTACAAGTCGAAGGAAGAGCTCCTCTACGCGATCAGCTACGAGGGACACCAGCGGTGCATAGAGGTACTCACGGAGGCCGATCCGACCGGCGAGAGTCCCCCGGTGCGGCTGCGGTCGGTGGTCGGCGCCTTCGCCGGCTGGCACGCCACCCACCATGCGCGCGGCCGGGTGGTGCAGTACGAACTGACCGCCCTCTCCCCCGAGCACTACCGCACCGTGATCGAGTTGCGCCGCGACGTGAGCCGCATCGTCAAGCGGATCGTGCGAGCAGGCGCCGAGGACGGATCGTTCGTCGTCCCTGACATCGAGGGCGTGAACCTAGCCATCAACTCGCTGTGCGTCGACGTGTGCCGGTGGTTCCCCAGCGGCGGCCTCAACGACCCCGAAGCGGTCGCCGAACTGTACGGCGAACTGGCGCTGCGCCTGGCCGGCGCCCGCTGACGCGCGTCAGGCGTCGCGCCCCGGCCTGGTGCGCAACGCGAGGATGTCACCGCGCAGCAGGTTCTGGTAGCTGATCATCAGCTCGTCGACCCCACCGATCTGGTCGCCGACGAAATGAATGTTGTCCGCGGACAATTCACGGCTGCCCGACCGCGCGATCAGATCGTCGATCCGCGAGTCCAGGCTCATCGTGCGCTGGACCGCCGCCATCGACTGCAACTGGTCCTCTGCCTCCGCGAGCAGGTCGCCGATCCTCGCCAACGCCGCCACCCGGTCGACCAACTGGTCCCACACCGGCACCAGGGCCCGCTGCCGGGCCCGGATCTGGGTGCGGGCGGCCTCGGTCCGTGCGGCGTTCGACGCCGCGAACAGCTCCCCGTCGATCCCCCGCAGCGCGACCGCGTCCACCGCGATCTGCGTCAGCTCGTCGGCCAGGTCGAGTTGGACCCGCTGGACCGCGAAGTGCTCGGAATGCCAGGCCACGGAACCGTCGATCCGGTCGAACAGGGTGCCAGCCAGGAACAACAGCGCGTCGAACCGGTCCGCGAACCGATCCCCAGGCTGACCCCCGCCGCCACCGAGCGCCTCCGCCGCGCGCCTGCCCATCGCCGCCCACGGGGTTCGCTCGGTGAGCCCCGCCAGCCGGTCCGCCGCCGCGGCGAGCGCGGCTGAGGTCGCCTGGTCCGCGGGCCCGCGCCCCTCGTGCAGCGGCGCCGGGGTTCGCTGCAGCGCCGCGAACAGCGCCTCCCGCTGCGGCAGTTCCAAATGCACGCCGTCGCGGCGGTCACGCCGGATCGCGCGCACCCCGTTCGCGTGATGCGGCGGCGAGTGCACGAAGCTCGAACGGGCGGACTGCAGTCGTCGTCCGAGTTCCCCGGCCCGATGGGCGGTCAGCACCTGCATCGCGCCGGGACGCATGCCCGCGACCTTGCGCTCGAGGCGGACGTAGTCGTCGGTCAGCAGGCGCAGTGCGCCGAACCCCCCGATGTCCGGTACTCCGCGACCGGCAGCGCGCCGAGCGGCGAGCACCGCCCGGGTCGGCTCGTCGAGACAGCCGGCCGCGATCAGCAGCGCGGCCCCGGCGGACAGTTCACGGCGAACCCCGATCGGCGACGGGGTGTCGCCGATCCGCGCCTCCTCGCACCAGGTACGCACCTGCGCGGTGATGCGGGCGCGACGCTGGGCGGCGGTCTCCGCTGCGGTCGGCGTGTGCATGCCGTCGGACATCTGGCCTCCCCTGCTGGACCTTCTACAGCACCACTGTTCCAGAAGTTCGGCGGCCACGGCCACGTCACATGGCGTCGACCCCGGTCAGCGCCCGCCCGATGATCAGTTTCTGGACCTGACTGGTTCCCTCGTACAGCGTCAGCACCCGCGCGTCGCGCAGGTACTTGCCCACCGGGTACTCGTCGACGAACCCGTAGCCCCCGAACACCTGTAGGCAGTCGTTGCTCACCCGCACCGCGGCCTCGCTCGCGGCCAACTTGGCCATCGACGACGGCACCGCCAGCTCCTTGGCGCTCGCGCCGTCGTCGACCATGCACGCCGCCCGCCAGGTCAACAGGCGGGCGGACTCGATGGCGACCGCCGAGTCGGCGAGCAGCTGCTGGACCAGCTGCTTGCCGGCGATCGGACCGCGGAACTGGGTGCGTTGGGTGGAGTACTGCACCGCCGCGTTCAGCGCGGCCTGGGCGACGCCGACGCTGCCCGCGGCGACGGAGATCCGTCCCTTCGCCAGCGCCGCCATCGCAATGCCGAAGCCCTTGCCCACCTCGCCGATGCGCGCGGAGTCCGGCACCCGCACGTCCTGAAACGACAGCGCGGCGGTGGACTGGCCGCGCAGGCCGAGTTTGCCGTTCAGGATCTTCGCCTCGAACCCCTCCGTGTCCGTCGGCACCAGGAACGCGGTGATGCCGCGCGAGCCGTCGTCGGAGGTGCGGGCGAACACCAGCGCGACATCAGCCCAGGTGCCGTTGGTGATGAACATCTTCTCGCCGGAGAGCACCCAGTCGTCGCCGTCGCGACGAGCCCGGGTGCGCAGGGACCCGGCGTCCGAGCCGCTGTCGGGTTCAGTGAGGGCGAAGCAGCCGAGGGAGTGGCCGCTGGTCAGTCGTGGCAGCCATTGCTGCTTCTGCTCCTCGGTGCCGTACGTCGCGATGGTCTTGGTGACCAGCCCGAGCGAAACGGACACGATGCCGCGCACCGACGAATCTCCGCGGCCGAGTTCCTCGGTGACCAGCACGTAGGACAACATGTCGACCTCGGTGCCGCCGTATCGCTCGTCGATGGTCAGGCCGAGGAAGCCGAGTTCACCGAGCCTGGCCACGATGTCGAGGTCGACGGACTCGCGTCTATCCCATTCCCGGATGTGCGGGACGATCTCCGCGTCGACGAACTCCGCGGCGAGCGCCCGGATGCTCTGCTGCGTCTCGGTCAGCCTGAAGTCCATGACTCATTCCTCTCGTCCGACGTGCAGGTCCGCTGGGCGTGTTCCTCGGTCGCGCAACGACATTCCGAGTTCGGCTCGCGTCCGCAGCCAGGCGCTGGCCCGGTAGCGGGGATCACCGGTGTACTCGAGCAGACCGTCGAGGATGCGCACGACCAGCCGCGGTCCGTGCGCGTCGCCCAGTTCGAGCGGACCGCGCGGATAGCCGAGTCCGAGGCGGGCGCCGAGGTCGATGTCGGCCGGGTCGGCGAGGCCGGCCTCGGCAATCGCGCTGCCCACGTTGACGATCGACGCGATCAGCCGCTGAGCGACGGGTGCCGGGCCGTCCGCGGTGATCGTGACGCGCCGTCCGGTCGCCGCCAGCACCCGGGCCGCGGCGGCACCGACCGCCGGGTCGAGCATGGCGGGAACCACGACGGTCAGGCGCTCCCCCGCGACACTGAGCGGGTCCACGCCGATCGCGTGCGTCGGGTTCACTCCCGCCGCCAGCGCGGCACGGTAGGCGGGGCTGCCGACCGGCGAGACGATCGACACCGCTCGCTCGGCGGGTTCCGCCAACACCCGAACCCCGCTCGAACGCAACAACTCCGCGAGCGCGGCGTCCGCGTGCACGTAGACCACGACGGCGGCGGGATCGGCGCCGATCGGGGGTTCCTCCGGAACCTGCTGTACACCCTCGTCGTACCGATAGAAGCCCGCACCGGTCTTGCGGCCCAACAGTTTTCCACTGACCCTCGTCGCGGTGACGGTGGACGGCCGAAGCCTCGGATCGCCGTGGAAACCCGCGAAGACTGTCTCGAGCACCGGATGCGAGACATCCAGTCCGGTGAGGTCCATCAGCTCGAACGGTCCCATCCTCAGCCCGACCGTGTCGCGGGCGATGCGATCGATGTCGACCGGTTCGGCGACTGTCTCCGAGAGCACCTGCAGCGCCTCGGTCGGCAGTCCGCGGCCGAGGTGGTTGACCAGAAACCCCGGGGTGTCCTTCGCCAGCACTCCGGTGTACCCGAACCGTGTCACCACCTGCCGCGCGACGGCGATGCTCTCGGCGCCGGTGCGCAGGCCCGGCACGATCTCGACAAGACGCATCAGCGGCACCGGGTTGAAGAAGTGCAGTCCGATCAGCCGCTCCGGGCGGTCCAGCACCGAGCCGATCGCGGTGATCGACAGGGAACTGGTGTTGGTCGCCAGGACGGCGTTCGGCGTCGCGGTCTCGAGTTCGGCGAAGATCGCCTGCTTGATGTCCAACTTCTCGATGACGGCCTCGACCACCAGGTCCACATCCGGCCCGGGCGCGGTCGGCGCGGCGCCGGCCCCGAGCAGCGCGATCGCGGCCTCCGCCTCCGCCCCGGTGCGCTGGCCCTTCTCGACGGACCGGCGGATCATCGCCGTCACGAACTCGATCCCGGCGTCGACCGCGGATTCGACGGCATCGGCGAGTTCCACCTTGATGCCGGCGGTCACCGCGACCTGCGCGATGCCGCGACCCATCGCCCCGGCGCCGATCACGCGGAGCACCCGGACACCCCGGTGATCTCCGCTCGGAACCTCGGCGGAGACCGTCTGCTCAGTCATGCCGCCCACGGTTGCACGCCCCCGCGCGGTCCGTCCACCCCCGCTCAGATTCCGAACCGCCGGGCCAGTTCCTCACCACCGACCTCCCGGATCAGCTCGGCGTCGCCGCACACCACGAGTTGGTCCCGCGCCCGGGACAGTCCGACGTACAGGCGCTCACGCGAACGTTCCTGCGCGGCCGCCTCGTTGAGCGCCAGCACCACCGCCCGACGTTCCAGTCCCTTGAAGCCGAGGACGTGCCCGTAGAACACCAGCTGCGCAGCGCGTAGCAGCCCTCGCGGGCCTGACGAACCGGGTCGATGGGCGTCGGCCCCTTTCGTCGGTCCTGCATCCAGGAGGTGCCGTCGTGCCAGACGAGCCCGCCCTTGACCTCGATCGTGACAATGCCCTGCCCCTCGACCGCAACCACGAAGTCGACCTCGTGGTCCTTGCGGTGATCGGTGATCCGCACGTTCGCCGCCACCAGGTCTCCGTCACCGAGTTGCTCGTGAAGCGCCTTCCACACGGACTCCTCGGCGGCGTTGACCAGGCGCGGGTTCTCGGGGATACGAATTGCCATGTCGACCACCTTCGCATGTGCCCGCCGGTGCTAACGTCCGGCAACTATGACCTACGTGGCGCTGGTCCGACACGGAGAGACCGACTGGAACGTCGAGCGTCGGCTGCAGGGTTCCTCGGACATCCCCCTCAACGACACCGGGCGCGCGCAGGCGCTGGCCGCCGCCCGCCGGCTCGGCGACCGGCGGTGGGACGTCCTGGTCAGCTCGCCGCTCTCGCGAGCCGGCGAGACCGCCGAGATCATCGGCGCCCATCTCGGACTGGAGCGGTCCGCGACCTATCCGGAACTGTCCGAGCGGCACTTCGGGGAGGCCGAAGGGGCGACCGACTACGAGGTCTACGACCGGTGGCCGTACGGGGTGTATCCAGGCATGGAACCCTACGCCGACGTCGCCGAGCGCGGGCTACGGATTCTCGACGAACTCGCCACACTCCATCGCGGCGCCTCGGTCGTCGCGGTCACGCACGGCGGGCTGATCCGATCCGTCGTCGACGCCGTCCACGTCCAACGGGCACCGCGAATCCCGAACGCGTCGATCAGCACCCTGCGCCACGACGGACACGGATGGACGGTCCTCACCATCAACGGGTTCGACGTGTCTGGTCGTGCGACACTCGGAACGTGAACGACACCCACCGTGGAGTTTCGCATCGACGTCCCTCGCGGCTGTTGCGCGTCGGCACCGTCCTCGCCGCGAGCCTGCTGTGGCCGGCACCCCTCGCCGCTGCCGCGCCCGCCGCGACCGCACCAGCCGGCTGTGTTCCGTTCGGGACCGCCCAGCTGCCACCGGGCGCGCCGTCCGGCGGAGGTCGCGCCGGGCTGACGAACCTGCCGGTGTTCACCGGCGCGGCCGCCCCGTCGTCCGTCGAGGTACGCACGCCGACCACCCAGTTCAACAGGTTCTGGGACTTCGCTCTCGTCGGCCACGACCTGCTGACCCGGCCTCGGGAGGCCGGAGTCACGACGGTCGAGCCGTGGCGGTACGTGCCGATGCCCGAGTGCATGCGCGGCCGACTGGTCGGGATCTCCCTCGACGACGACGAGCTGGTCGCGGTCGACGACAGCGGCTGGATCTACACGATGGACAACGCATCCCAGTTCCCGTTGCTGTGGAACTGGACCTCGGCGTGGGGCGCCCCGTTGTGGATCGCGCCGGGCCGGCAACTGCCCGGGGACCGGCCGAACGGCTGGGCGCTGAGCGTCTCGTCGCCGTGGGACAACCAGACCTACACCGACATCGCGGGACGGATCCACTACATCGGCTTCGGCAAGATGACCATGCTGCCCGCGTTGACCGGGGACGGCAGTCGCATCACGTACGCGGACCCGTGGCTGCCCAACGACGACAGCTACGAGATCGGTGGGCCGCTCGGCGGGCGGTTCCGGGCCGAATCGCTGTCCGCCGCCGGATCGACCACGTTCGTGATGAACAGGTACGGCGACATGTACACCCGCACCTTCGATTTCGACTCGTCGGGTTCGGACTCGATCTTCTTCCGTTACAGCTGGGACGACCAGTCCGGCAAGCCGACCGCGCCCAACCTCGTCGTCGAGACCCTCGACCGCAGCACCGCGGCGATTCAGCTGCCCGCGCCGGACTGGGTGCACCAGCCCAAGATTCCGGGCGAGATCACCTCGGCGATCAGCGTGCACTCGCTCGGCCCCGGACCGAACCGGCGTGAGTTGCGGGTGGAGGGTCGCCGGGACGGCGAATCCGGTTTCTGGCACAAAGATCTCGGAGGCGACACATGGGAATTCACGCCGACCGGCGCGCCCGGACTGGGCACCCCGGTGGAGAACGCGCCGACGGACCGCTCGACCGACACCCTCGCCCCACCGGCGCCCTGGCATCTGTCCACGACCCTGCCCGCCCGCGACGGCGCCATCGACGGGCAGACGCTGATCGACATCGGGTTCCCGTACACGGTGGTGGACCCGCGCCTGCTGGACGCGATCGGCCAGCAGGCGCGCCCGTCCGGCTACCGGCTGAGCGTGGACCACTTCGACCCGGCCGCGACCAGCCGGACCGCGACCGTGACCGCGCCGGACGGCACTGCCATTCCGGTGGTCCTGCACACCGCCGACGGGCTGCGGATGACGGCCCGCGGGCCGGGACTCGACGCCAACCCGCGCCACCTCGTCGGCGCGATCGAGATCCCCGCCGAGGCCTATGCGGCGAGGGGATCGACTCCAGCGCTGGACGCGTTCGTGCGGGACTGGATGCGCGGCAAGCCCATCGCGGCGATCACACTCAGTGCCACCGACCACGACCTGGTGGTGCGTTGACATGACAACCGCCGCAACACGATGCGCCGTCGCCACACTCGCCGCGATCGCCCTCGCCGGAACCGCGGCCTGCTCGGACCCGTCGGACGAGGACCTGAATCTGCCCACCACCGACGAGATCTCAGCACTGTTCACCGAGTGGAACGACGCCCTCGCCACCGGGAACCCCGAGACCGTCGCCGCGCTCTACGCCCCCGACGCGGTGCTCATCCCGACGGTCAGCAACGTCGTGCGCACCGATCACGCCGGCATCGTCGACTACTTCACCGGGTTCCTGCCCAGCAAACCGAGCGCGGTGATCGAGCAGTCGTTCATCGACATCCTCGACTCCGACAACGCGATCGACACCGGGACGTACCGATTCACGCTGCACAAGGACGGCGCCCCGGAGACCGTCGACGCCCGGTACACCTTCGTGTACCAGAAGCAGGACGACCAGTGGCTCATCGTGAACCACCATTCCTCCGAGATGCCCGAACCGTGATCGGCCGACGGACATCGCCGAGGGCGGCGAACTGATCCGTCGCCAGGCGGTGCGGACTTCCTGCTAGGAGCTGCCGGCGAGGACCGACGACCCGGTTGCCATGGTCGACACCAGGCCGACGACGGCGTCCCCGGAGCCGCTGCCGGTCAGTGCGGTCAGGCCGCGGCCCATTGCGTTGATCAGGTCGACGATGTTCATGGTGTCCCCTTCCAGGGCATGCGGTGTGGTTTGGCCTCGATCACCATTCCCAGCGCATGTGTCCGGCCGGTGGCGCCATTGTGAACACTTCGGTATCTGCGATGCGGATCACAGTTCGCCGAGTCGCGCCGGTCCACACGTGTCGCCTGGTGCCGCGAAACCAGCTGTGCCGGTGCGCAACCTCGCGCACCGGCACAGCCGTCCTCATCGCGTGATCAGACGCCGGCGATCGCTTCCAGGGGCTTGGTCCGCGCCGCCCGGACCGCGGGCCACAGCGCGGCCAGCACCCCGACCACCCCGGAGCCGAGCAGCATGGCCACCACCTGGCCCCACGGCACCGCGATCATGTCCAGGCCCTGGTCGGCAAGCGTGCTGACGAAGCCCCATCCGAACGCGAGACCGAGCAGCACGCCGACCGTCGCGCCGAACACCGCGATGAGCACCGACTCGAGATAGATGGTGCGGCGCACCTGCGGTCGCTGCATGCCGACCGCGCGGAGCATGCCGATCTCGCGGCGCCGCTCGACCACCGACAGTGCCAGGGTGTTCACGATGCCGAGGATCGCGATCACGACCGCGAGTGCGAGCAGCCCGTACAGCACGGCGAGGAGGGTGTTGATCTGCTCGCCCTGCGTCCCCTTGAACTGCTCCCGGTCCTTGACCTGGACGACCAGGAACCGATCGGTGCCCTTCTCGAGGTCCGAACGCAGCGCGGTCAGGTCGGTGCCCGGCTGTGCCTTCACCAGCACCGCCCAGTCTGCGCGCATCGTGGCCGGCGTCACCTGGTCGTACACCTGGTCGGAGACCACCCAGTCGTTGAGCAACTGGTTGTCCTGGTAGATGCCGGTGACCGTGGTGGTCACCTCGACCCCGTCCTTGTTCGTCATCGTGACGGGCGAGCCGAGCTTCCAGTCCCGTTTGGCGGCATAGCTTTCCGACGCCAGCAGGTTGTTCCCGGCCAGGTCCGCGCTGCCCTCGTCGAGGGTGTAGTCGAGAACGCCGTCGAGCTGACCGCCGATACCGGTCCCCATCACCTGATCGTCGCCGATCTTGACCGAGACACCGTGCATCGGAACCGCCGCCGCGACGCCGGGGACGCTCCGGACCGCAGCGGCCGCGCCGACCGGAACACCGATCTGGGGCGGGCCGACCAGGATGTAGTCGGCCTTGACTCCGGTGTCCACCAACGAGTTCACGCTCGCCTTCGCGGACGAGCCGAACACCCCGATGACCGTCACCAGCATCAGTCCGAGCGTCAGCGCGAACGCCGTCGCTGCCGTGCGGCGCGGGTTGCGGACCGCGTTCGTCCGGGCCAGCCGGCCGATCGGGCCGAACGGCCGGGCGAGCACGGCACCGAGCGCCCCGACCACCGGCCGGGACAGCGCCGGCGCGGCGAGCAGGACCGCGATCACCAGCGAACCCGCGCCGACACCCACGGTTGCGGCCGCCCCTCCCCCGGTGCCCCGCGAACCGGCCACCAGCGCGACGACACCGACCACCGCGAACACGGCCCCCACGAGGGTGCGCACCCGCAGCGAGTCGCCCGCCGAGGAGAACTCCTCGCGCATCGCGGCCACCGGCGGGATCTTCGCGGCGCGGCGGGCCGGCGCGTAGGCACTGACGACCGTGACCAGGACACCCACGACGAGCGCCACGATCACGGTGCGCGGCGCGAGTTGCAGTGAACCGCTCGGCAGGCCGACGTCGAAGGTGTTGAGCAGCGACCGCAACCCGTACGCGAGCGCGACACCGGCGGCGATCCCGAGCACGCTGCCCAGCACCCCGACCACCAGCGCCTCGAGCACCACCGACCGGCCGACCTGCTTGCGACTGGCCCCGACCGCGCGCAGCAACGCCAGCTCGCGCAGGCGCTGGGCGACGATCATCGCGAAGGTGTTGTAGATGATGAACGTGCCGACCAGCAGGGCGATCGCGCCGAACGCGAGCAGGAAGTAGTTCATGAAGCTCAGCGCGGAGGTCACCTCCTCCTTGACCTCCTCGCGGACCTGGTCACCGGTCTGCACCTTCAGGTCGGGCAGCGCGGCGGCGACCCGGTCACGCAACTCGGACTGTGACAGTCCGTCGCCGGCGACGTCGACGTAGTTGGCGTGCGCGCCGTCGGTGAACAGCTCCGTGGCCTGACCGGACTCGAAGAGCGCGCCGACGAATCCGCCGGTGTCGGTGGGTGGCTTGTAGATGCCGGACACCGTCACGTCGAGCACGCCGTGCGCGGGCACCAGCACCTGGGTGTGGTCCCCGACCGCGAGTCCGGCCTTGAGGGCGCCGCCCTCGTTGAGCGCGACCTGGCCGGGCCCGCTGGGCGGGACGCCCTGCACGAAGGGGCCGGGATCGCCGAGGTGCTGGCTGTTCGGGGCATAGGATTCGCCGATGCTGGGCGCGCCACCGGTCTGCACCGGCTTCTTGTCGGCGCCGAGCAGCACGATCTGACCGTTGACCGCGGGCACCACGGCCCGCACTCCGTCCACCGCTTCGAGCGCCGGGAGGGTGGTGAGCGGGACGCCGCTCGAACCCTTCTCCTGGCTGCTGACCCGGACGTCGACGCCCTTCGCCGCATCCTCGAACAGTCCGTTGAACGTCTTCTGCAGGGTGTCGGTGAAGACGAAGGATCCCGTCACGAACGCCGTGCCCAGGACCACCGACAGGACGGTGAGCGCGAGGCGCACCTTGTGGGCCGCGAGGTTCCGCAGCGACACCTTGCGCATGGGTGAGGCCACGACTCAGACCTGCTCTGCGGGCTGGACGGCGTGCGTGCCCGCGGACTCGGCGGTGTCGAGTCGCTTCATCCGGTCGAGCACGGTGTCGGCCGTCGGCTCGCGCAGTTCGTCGACTATCTGTCCGTCCGCGAGGAAGACGACCCGGTCGGCGTAGCTGGCGGCACGCGGGTCGTGGGTGACGATGACGACCGTCTGACCGAACTCGTCGACCGCGGCCCGGAGGATCGAGAGCACCTCACCCGAGGACCGCGAGTCCAGGTTGCCGGTGGGCTCGTCGCCGAAGATGATCTCCGGTCGTCCGGCGAGGGCGCGGGCGCAGGCCACGCGCTGCTGCTGGCCACCGGAGAGTTCGCTCGGGCGGTGGTCGAGACGGTCCTCGAGACCGAGCCTGGTCAGGACAGAGTCGAGCCAGGCCGGATCGGCCTTGCGGCCGGCGATGTCCAGCGGCAGGGTGACGTTCTCGAGCGCGGTCAGGGTGGGCACCAGGTTGAACGCCTGGAAGACGAACCCGATTCGGTCCCGGCGCAGCGCGGTCATCTGCTTGTCGGAGAGGTTCGTCAGCTCGGTGTCCCCGATCAGGACCGATCCCGAGGTCGCGGTGTCCAGCCCGGCCAGGCAGTGCATCAACGTCGACTTGCCCGATCCCGACGGACCCATGATCGCGGTGAACTCCCCACGCGCGAACTCCGCGGACACCCCGTCGAGCGCGGTGACCTTGGTGTCACCCGACCCGTAGGTCTTGGTCAGGTTCACCGCCCTGGCGACCGTCGATCCGGTGGCGGGCTGGCTGGCGGTCACCGTGGTGACGCCGAGGGCATGCGAGCTCATGGGTGCCTTTCGTCTTCCGTGCTGGGCCGGGCTCGTGAACGCGAACGCATTCATGGTGGCGTCGAGGGATCCACCTTGTCATCCGGGAAGTCCCTGATCTTCGTCCCAGTGTCCCGGACACCGTGTCTCGGGGTGACGGAACCGGATCGGTGTCGGCAGCGGCACATAGTGTGTACCCATGCGCATCGGAGCACACGTACGCGAGGACGACGATCCCATCGGAGCGGGCGAACGCCTCGGCGCCGAGGTGGTGCAGATGTTCCTCACCGATCCCCAGAAGTGGAACAAGGTGACCGCGCACCCGAAGGCCGAGGAGATCCGCGCCAGTCCGATTGACGTCGTGGTGCACTCCTCGTACGTGATCAACGTGGCGTCGCTGAACAACCGGATCCGCATCCCCTCTCGCAAGTCCGTGGCGGAGCAGGCCAAGGCGGCCGCGGACCTCGGCGCGATCGGCCTGGTGGTGCACGGCGGCCACGTGCGCGACGGCGAGGACACCGCGGAGGGCTTCGCGAACTGGCGCAAACTCTTCGAACGCCAGGCAGACAAGGGCGGCTTCGAGGTGCCGATCCTGATCGAGAACACGGCGGGCGGTGACGCGGCGATGGCCCGGCACTTCGACGACATCGCCCGCCTGTGGGACGAGGTCGGCGAGTTCGGCGCGGGGTTCTGCCTCGACACCTGTCACGCCTGGGCCGGCGGTGAGGAACTGGTCGGCGTGGTGGACCGGATCAAGTCGATCACCGGCCGGATCGACCTGGTCCACCTGAACAACTCGCGGGACGAGTTCAACTCGGCCCGCGACCGGCACGCGAACCTGGCCGACGGCACCATCGACCCGGAGGTGCTGGCGGCGGTGGTGCTGGCCGCGCAGGCACCCGTGATCCTCGAGACCCCGGCCGACGGCATCGCGGAGGATCTCGCGTACCTCCGCGAGGCCGTCGGCTAGGAGCCCGCCTACAGGTTCTCGGCGATGTGCTTGATCCGGTCGAGTCGGGCGTCCCACTGCGCGCCGATGTCCTCGAGCCGGCGACCGACCGCGCTCAGCGCGGAGCCGAGCGCCCGGTAGCGGACCTCGCGGCCCACCCGGATCCGTTCCACCAGTCCGGCACCCTCGAGCGCCGACAGGTGCTTGGCGATCGCCTGCCTGCTCACCGGGAGCCGCTCGGCGAGCCCGGATGCCGAGAGGTCCTGCGCGCCGAGCAGTTCGAGTATCCCCCAACGGGTCTCGTCGGCGAGCGCAGCGAAAACGACCGTCGGCGAGGTGCTTCGGGCCTGCGGGCGCACGGTCATGCCGGCGCCGATTCGAGGTACTCGACGAGTTCGTCGAGTTCGGCGTCCCAGCCCTGACGGTTGCCGTCGAGCCCGCTGCGGCGAACCTCCTCGTCGTCGCTGATGCGGTCGAAACCGGTCTCCACGACGGTGAGCACTGTGGTGGCGCCCTCCTCGACGAGGGTGAACCGCGCCTCGGTGGCACGGTCGACGTCGAACTCGCCGGCCTGCTGGTACCACCGGTAGGCGAAGTGGTTCGGTTCGTCGACCTCGGTGACCACCATCGGGAAGACCCCGTGGTCGGGCCACCCGAACGTGCCGCGCGCGCCCACCTCGAGAGCGTCGAGGGTGGCGGTCTGCCCGAACCACTTCGCGATGTGCTCGGGGTCGGTGAGGGCCCGCCACACCGCCGCCCGAGTCGCGTTCACCACGACCGTTCGGCTGACCGTGTATCGGTCGGCGTCGATCACTGCTGCCTGAGTGTTCGCCATGTCGAGACTCCTGTCGGAGGAAGTGTCGGATACTGACTGCAACCCAATGGTTGCACAACCCACCCGCCACATGCAACTTACTGGTTGCATGTGGCGGGTGCTCGACATGTCGCTCCCCGAATTCGTGCCAATCAATTGCTAGGGTCGGCAAGTGGATTCGCTGGTCGACGCCCTCAGTTCGCAGGCCGCGCCGTGGTGGGCGGTCCCGGTGTCGATGGTCGTCGGCGTGCTCCTGGGCGTCTTCGCGACCCGGCGCGGCCGAGTCGCGCCGGCGCATGCCCCCGCGGCGCCCGCCGACCCGCAGGTGCGCTCGATCTACGTCCGCTTCCTCGCCGCGACGGACACGGCCCACAACAGCATCGTCGCCGTGGACAGTCACGTCCTGGCCGAGGCGGACCTCGAGCAGGCACTCGAATCCGAGGACCCGCACCTGAGGTCGCTCGCGCAGTCCATCGTCGACCTCGACGGCATGGTGAACGAACTGCGCATCCTCGCGCCCGCCCCGGTAGTGGACTCGGCGGTGGAGTTCTTCGGGTTCGTCACCGACTCCACGATGGACGGCGTGCACGACTGCGACGACTTCCGCGCCCGCTACACCGCCCGCAAGTCGACCCTCGTCGACGCGATCCGAGACTCGCACGGACAGCACAAGATCCGGGCGCGCTGACAGGGCCCACAGCCCGCGCAATTCACCTGAACACAAGTCTCGCCCAGCGTGTCGTTATCCGGTACGTTCTTGCCTCGAACCGCATCGACACACCGAGGAGCAGCGAGTGAACGCCACCGCCCTGGCACGCCGGACCGCAGCAGTTGTCGCGATCGGAGCGGTGGGCCTTCTGACGTTCACCGGCACCGCGACCGCAGCCCCGCAGCCCGCCGAGACGCCGTCCAGTAACGGCATCGCGCACCTGCGTGACCTCGCCGGCGACCACAGGCCCGAGAAGGCCGCGGTGAATCTGCTGTCGCGCTCACCGCTCGTCGTCAAGGGCATCGCGGACGGCGTGGACGCCGCCTCGGGATTCGGCACCTTCGCGTACGCGTCGCCGACCATCGGCTGCGGCCCGAACCTGCCGATCACCCTCACCGCAGCATCCACCAGCACCGGACCGGCGGTCGCGCTGACCGACGGCGAACTGCGGTTCCAGGCCGCGCCGCGGTACTCGGGCGTCGCCGTCGGGTCCGGCCTGACCGCGGTGTGGCTCAACACCACCACCGGCGCCAGCGGCATCACCCCGATCGACGGCGTCACCGAGTTCGGCACCCCGTCGCTGTCGAAGGTCGTCGCCACCGGACCCGGCCAGGTTGCGGCAACCCTGTTCGGCACCGTCAACTACCCCGACGCCACCTGCATCGTGCTGCCCACCGTCGGGCTGTTCACCGTGCAGCCTCCCGCACCGCAGCGGTAGCACGCGCAGACGCGGGAACGCCCGGCCACCTGGTGGCCGGGCGTTCCTGCGTTGTCAGGGTTGGGTACTCAGTACCGGTCGCGCTTGGGCTTGCGGTCGAACTTGCCGCCGTCGCGGGACTGCCGCTGGTGCCCGGGGGGTCCCTGGTCCGGGGTCAGCTGGATCAGCACGCCGGAGATCCGGGTGCTGCGCAACGCCTCGAGCGTCTCGCGGCTCAGCTCCGCGGGCAGCTCGACCAGGCTGTGGTCCGGGCGAATGCTGATGTGCCCGAAGTCGCTTCGTCGCAGACCGCCCTCGTTGGCGATGGCACCGACGATCGCGCCGGGGGCGACCTTGTGCCGCTTGCCCACCGCGATCCGGTAGGTCGCGAGTTCCTGCCCGCCCTTGCCGACCTTGGGGCCGTCGTCGAACCTGCGCGCCGGACGCTCGGGCCGCGGCTCACGCTCGCGACGCGGCGGGGCCGGCGGCTCCGGCGCCATCAGGAAGGCCTCGCCGTCGCGCGACTGCACCGCCAGGGCCGCCGCGATGTCCGCGAGCGGGACGTCGTGCTCGCGCTCGTAGTCCTCGATCAGCCGGCGGAACAGCGCCAGGCTGTCGGAGTTGAGGCTCTCGGTGATCGAGTCGCCGAACTTCGCGACGCGCTGCGCGTTGACGTCCTCGACCGTCGGCAACTGCATCTCGGTCAGCGGCTGCCGGGTCGCCTTCTCGATGGCCTTGAGCAGATGGCGTTCGCGCGGCGCGACGAACAGCAGCGCGTCGCCCGAGCGGCCGGCGCGGCCGGTGCGGCCGATCCGGTGCACGTACGACTCCGTGTCGTGCGGGATGTCGTAGTTGACGACGTGCGAGATCCGGTCCACGTCGAGGCCGCGGGCGGCGACGTCGGTCGCGACCAGGATGTCGAGGTTGCCGTTCTTGAGCTGACCGATGGTCCGCTCGCGCTGCGCCTGGACGATGTCGCCGTTGATCGCGGCGGACGAGAACCCGCGTGCGCGAAGGCGGTCGGCGAGATCCTCGGTCGCCTGCTTGGTCCGGACGAAGATGATCATCGCCTCGAAGTCCTCGACCTCGAGCACCCGGGTGAGCGCGTCGAGCTTGCGCTGGTGCGCCACCTGCACCCAGCGCTGGGTGATGTTGGTGGCGGTCGAGGTCTTGCCCTTGACGGTGATCTCGACCGGGTCGTGCAGGTACTGCTTGGAGATCTTGCGGATCGCCGGCGGCATGGTCGCGGAGAACAGGGCGACCTGCTTGTACTCGGGGGTCTCGGCGAGGATCTTCTCGACGTCCTCCTGGAAGCCCATCTTGAGCATCTCGTCGGCCTCGTCGAGCACCAGGTAGTCCAGGTGCGAGAGGTCGAGGGTGCCCTTCTCCAGGTGGTCGATCACGCGCCCGGGGGTGCCGACGATGACCTGCGCGCCTCGGCGCAGACCCGACAGCTGCACGCCGTAGGCCTGGCCGCCGTAGATCGGCAGCACGCTCAGGCCCGGGATGTGCGCGGAGTACTTGCCGAACGCCTCCGCCACCTGCAGCGCCAGCTCGCGGGTCGGCGCCAGCACCAGGGCCTGCGGACGCTTCTGCTCGGTGTCGATGCGGGAGAGGATCGGGACCGCGAACGCGGCGGTCTTGCCGGTACCCGTCTGCGCGAGGCCGACCACGTCGTTGCCCGCCATCAGCGGCGGGATGGTCGCGGCCTGGATCGGGGACGGCGACTCGTACCCGACGTCGGTCAGTGCCCGCAGCACCCGTTCCTCGATGCCGAGATCGGCAAAGGTGGTGCTGTCGGTTTCCGGCTCGGGGTGCTGCTCGGTGTCACTCATTTCACCAGGAGTTTAGTCGATGCGGGGATGTCCGGCCGACACGCACGCCGCAACCACCGCCGGACGACCCGTACCCGCGGTCGGCTCGGATCTTCGCGAAGGCGACAATGCGGTACCCGAGCTCGCCCCAACCCTCGACAGGAGCACCCGTGCCCGAGCCGACGCCGATCCCCACCCACTGGTACAACATTGCCGCGGACCTGCCGGTGCCCCCGCCGCCGCACCTGCACCCGGGCACCAAGGAGCCGGTGACCCCCGCCGACCTCGAGGCGTTGTTCCCGAGCGCGCTCATCGCGCAGGAGGCCACCACAGAGCAGTACGTGGAGATCCCCGAGGCGATCCGCGAGGTGTACAAGACGTGGCGGCCGGCGCCGTTGATCCGGGCGCGGGAGTTCGAGAAGGCGCTCGGCACCCCGGCCCGCATCTACGTCAAGTACGAGGGCGTCAGCCCGGTCGGCAGCCACAAGACCAACACCGCGGTGGCGCAGGCGTATTACAACGCCCAGGACGGGGTCAAGAAGATCACCACCGAGACCGGCGCCGGCCAGTGGGGCAGCGCGCTGTCGTTCGCGTGCGCCAAGTTCGGCATCGAGCTCGAGGTCTGGCAGGTGCGCGCCTCCTACGCCTCCAAGCCGTACCGCAGGCACCTCATCGAGACCTACGGCGCCACCGTGCATCCGAGCCCCTCGGACCTCACCGAGTCCGGCCGCAAGATGCTCGCGGACTTCCCCGACACCCCCGGCTCGCTCGGGATGGCCGTCACCGAGGCGGTGGAGGTCGCGGCCGGCGACCCCGACGCCCGCTACGCCCTCGGCAGCGTGCTCAACCACGTGGTGCTGCACCAGACCGTGATCGGCCTCGAGGCCGTCGAGCAGCTGCGCGCGGCCGGCGAGGCGAACGCGGACGTGGTGTTCGGCTGCGCGGGCGGCGGCTCGAACCTGGCCGGTCTGGCGTTCCCGTTCATCCGCGAGGTGCTGCACGGCAAGGCACAGACCCGGATCGTCGCGGCCGAGCCGGCGGCCTGCCCCTCGATCACCAAGGGCGAGTACCGCTACGACCACGGCGATGTCGCCGGTCTCACCCCGCTGCTGAAGATGCACACCCTCGGCCAGGACTTCGTGCCGGACCCGATCCACGCGGGCGGCCTGCGCTACCACGGTATGGCGCCGCTGCTCAGCCACACCGTCGAGCTCGGCTACGTGCAGGGCCAGGCCGTCGACCAGACCGACTCGTTCGCCGCGGGCGTGTTGTTCGCCCGGGCCGAGGGCATCGTGCCCGCGCCGGAGTCCGCACACGCCATCGCCGCCTGCGCCGATTACGCCCGCGGCCTCACCGAGCCGGAGGTCCTGGTCATCGGCCTGTCCGGGCACGGCATGCTGGATCTGCCCGCCTACCAGGCCTTCCTGGACGGGAACCTCACCTCGACCGGCGACTAGCGACTAGGTGTCGCCCCCGCAGCGGTCGCGTTCTCCACGACCGCTGCGGGATACTCGGCGTCATGGTCGAGATCGCCGTAGCCCAGTTCTCCGCAGGGCAGGACAAGCGGGAAAACCAGCTGACCCTGCGCAACCTGGCCGGCGAGGCCGCCGCCCGGGGCGCCCGGGTGATCGTCGCGCCGGAGTACGCGATGTTCGCCGCGCCGCGCATCGACGAGCGGCTGATCGAGTCCGCCGAGCCGCTGGACGGCCCGTTCGTCTCCGGCCTGCTCGAGATCGCCGCCGAGTTCGGGGTACACCTGGTGGCCGGGATCAACGAGGCGCTGGCCGGCGACGAGCGGGTCTCCAACACCCTCGTCGCGGCCTCGCCCGACGGGACCATCGCCGCGACCTACCGCAAGCTGCACCTGTACGACGCCTTCGGCTACCGGGAGTCGGACGTGATCCGGGCCGGCGCGATCGAGGCGCCCGCCACCTTCAGCGTCGACGGCCTGACCTTCGGCATGCAGACGTGCTACGACCTGCGCTTCCCGGAGGTCACGCGGCGGATCGTCGATGCGGGCGCGGACGTGCTGGCCCTCCCCGCCCAGTGGGTGCCCGGCCCCCTCAAGGAGGACCACTGGACCACCCTGGTGCGCGCGAGGGCGATCGAGAACACCGTCTACGTCGCGGCCGCGGACCAGAGCGCGCGCACCGGGTCGGGCAACTCGATGATCGTCGACCCGATGGGCGTGGTGCTCGCCTCCCTCGGCGACCAGGTCGGCACCGCCCGGGCGGAAGCGAGCGCCGAGCGGATCGCCGAGGTCCGCGAGAAGAACCCGGCGCTGTCGCTGCGGCGGTTCGCGGTCACCGAGAGGTAGCCCGCGCGAGGGTTCAGCGCACCCGATTCGGCGTAGGTTCGAATCAGGATGCTGTACGCCACTCGCGCCATCGCCGGTCGCGCGCTGGCCACGTCGCTCGAGCACCTGCGCGACACGAAACCCCTAGTGCTCGGGCTCCCTCGTGGCGGTGTCCCGGTAGCGGCCGAGGTCGCGGCCGCACTGGACGGCGACCTCGACGTCATCGTCGTCCGCAAGCTCGGCGTCCCCTGGCAGCCGGAGTTGGCGATGGGCGCGGTCGGCGAGGACCACGTGCGCGTTCTCAACGACGACGTGATCGCGCAGACCGGCATCACCCCGCTGGCGCTCGCGGCCGTCGAGTCGAGGGAGAACCGCGAGCTCGGCCGGCGGGTGCGACTGCTGCGCGGGGACCGGCCGCGGACGCCCGTCACCGGGCGGGTGGTGGTGATCGTGGACGACGGTATGGCCACCGGTGCGACCGCCGCGGTCGCGTGCCGGGTGGCGCGGGCCGCGGGCGCGGCCAAGGTGGTGGTGGCCGTCCCGGTGTCCTCCGAGGAGGCGGTCGAGCGGGTCCGGACGGAGGCGGACGAGGTCGTCTGCCCCCTGGTGCCGCGGTGGCTCGGGGGCGTCGGCGGGGCGTACCGGGACTTCCACCAACTCACCGATCAGGAGGTGACGACGGTGCTCGAGAAGTGATGTTGGCCTCATGGCCGTCCCGGCGACAGCAGCGAACACGCAGTTCACGAGACTTCGAGTTACAGACAAATTGACGGATCCCGAGGCGATCCAGTCAATCCGGACAATCGTCGGGAGTGCATCCGGGCACCGAATGTGATCCAATGCACACCCGTAATGTCAGCAGTTCCTGGAGGGGTCCAAGTGCGAGAGTACGAAGTTCCGGCGTCGTTTTCCATCCCGGAAGACATCTCGATGGCCGACACGGTGTTCCGGTTCGAGAAGGAATGCCCGCAGCACGTGCCCTTCAAGAAGTTGGTCGGCGGCGCCTGGGTCGACGTGACCGCCGCCGAGTTCGCGACCCAGGTCAGGGCCGTCGCCAAGGGCCTGATGGCCTCCGACATCGGCCTCGGCGACCGGGTCGCGATCCTCTCCGCCACCCGGTACGAGTGGGTAGTGCTCGACTACGCGATCTGGACCGCGGGCGGCTGCACCGTCGCCATCTACGAGACGTCCTCCGCCGACCAGGCGCAGTGGATCCTCGAGGACTCCGCCACCTCCCTGCTCGTCGTCGAGACCGCCAAGCACGCGGCCACCGTCAAGGACGTCGCCGAGGCCGCACCCGCGCTGCGCGAGATGCTGCAGATCGAGGCGGGCGCCATCGAGGAGCTCACCTCCCGCGGCGCCAGCATCACCGACGAGGAACTGGACGAGCGCCGCGGGCAGGTGGGCGCCGCGTCGGCGGCCACCCTCATCTACACCTCCGGTACCACGGGCCGCCCGAAGGGCGTCCAGCTGACCCACTCCAACTTCAGCGCGGAATCCCAGTCCGTCAAGATCGCTCTCGCCGACGCGATGTACGAGGGCCGCAGCACCCTGATGTTCCTGCCGCTGGCGCACGTGTTCGCGCGCGCGATCTCGTTCGGCGCGTTCGACAACAAGGTGACCGTCGGCCACACCTCCGACATCGGCACGCTGCTCGACCAGTTCGCGGTGTTCAAGCCGAACTTCATCCTCTCGGTCCCCCGCGTGTTCGAGAAGGTCTACAACTCCGCCAAGCAGAAGGCCGAGGACGGCGGCAAGGGCAAGATCTTCGGCAAGGCGGCGGACACCGCGATCGCCTACAGCGAGGCGCTCGAGGCCGGCGGCCCGGGCCTCGGGCTCAAGCTCAAGCACGCCCTCTTCGACAAGCTCGTGTACTCGAAGCTGCGTGCCGCACTCGGCGGCGAGTGCGACCGCGCGGTCTCCGGCGGCGCGGCGCTCGGCGCGCGCCTCGGCCACTTCTTCCGTGGCGTCGGCATTCCGGTCTACGAGGGCTACGGCCTCACCGAGACCAGCGCCGCGATCACCGTCAACACCACCGAGGACCAGAAGGTCGGCACGGTCGGCAAGCCGATCAACGGCCACGCCGCCAAGATCGCCGACGACGGCGAACTGCTCGTCAAGGGTCCCGTCGTGTTCTCCGGCTACTGGCACAACGACGCGGCCACCGCGGACTCGATTCGGGACGGCTGGTTCCATACCGGCGACCTCGGCTCGATCGACTCCGAGGGCTTCGTCTCTATCACCGGCCGCAAGAAGGAGATCATCGTCACCGCCGGCGGCAAGAACGTCGCCCCCGCGGTGCTCGAGGACGCCCTGCGCGCTCACGCCCTGATCAGCCAGTGCCTCGTGGTCGGCGACGCGAAGCCGTTCATCGGCGCCCTGATCACCATCGACCAGGAGGCACTGCCCGGCTGGAAGGAACGCAACGGTGTCGCGGCCGACCTCGCGGTGGCCGAGGTCGTCAAGCACCCGGACCTGGTCGCGGAGATCGACGCCGCGGTCGCCGAGGGCAACAAGAAGGTCTCGAACCCGGAGCAGATCAAGAAGTACCGGATCCTGGACGTGGACTTCACCGTCGAGACCGGCGAACTGACCCCGACTCTCAAGCTCAAGCGCAATGTCATCCACGAATCGTTCGGCACCGCGATCGAGGCGATCTACTCCTGAATCGGCCACCGATGTGAATTAATGGGGCGTTCTCTCGACCTGGTCGGGAGAACGCCCCGTTCGTTTCCACCATTCATTTCTGCAGTGAGAGAAGGAGACTCGATGTTGGTGTACGACCCGACAGTGGCATTCCTCAACCAGATCGCGACCGCACTGGGTTCGAGCGACCTGGTCGTCGCGACGTAACGTCCGACCACCCGGCGGCCATGCGTTCCGCCGTCGAACCACCCCCGGGCACAGGGTCCGGCCGGGGCGCCCGCGCGCTGGCCGGACTTCTCGCCGCCGGGGTCACCCTCGCAGTCGGGGAACTGGTGTCGGTGCCGATCGCCGCGGACGCCTCGCCCTTCTACGCGGTCGGCTCCGCCGTCGTGGACGCCACCCCGCAGGGCGTCCGGGAGTGGGCGATCGCCACCTTCTCCACCTCGGACAAGACCGCCCTGTTCACCGGGATGGCCGTGGTGATCGCGCTGGTCGCGGTCACGGCGGGAATCCTCGAGCGGCGTACCAGGCCGGCCGGCAGCGCCGTTCTGGTCGTGCTCGGAATCGTCGGGGTGACGGCATCGCTGACCCGGCCGGGCGCCGACTGGACGTGGGCGCTCCCGACCGTCGCCGGCGTCGCCGCCGGGGTGTTCACGCTCCGCGCCCTCACCGGCGCCCTGGAACCGAGCGGCGTCGGCAGCTCCGTCGGCATCCCCCGCCGACGCTTCCTCACCCTGGCGTTGACCGCCGCCGCGGTGGCCGCGGCGTCCGGTCTCCTCGGCCGGATGCTCGCGGAGGGTCGCCGTGTGGTCGCCGAGAACCGGGCCGCCTTCCGGGTGCCGACCGCGACCTCCCCGGCGCCGGCGCTGCCCGCAGGCGTCGAACTGCCGGTTCCCGGGATCACGCCGCTGATCACCCCGAATCACGACTTCTACCGCGTCGACACGGCCCTGCGTGTGCCCTCGTTGACCACGGACGACTGGCGGCTGCGGATCCACGGAATGGTGGACCGCGAGATCACCCTCGACTACGCCGCCCTGACCGCCCGCGCCTCGGTCGAACGCATGGTGACCCTGACCTGCGTGTCGAATCCGGTCGGCGGCGGTCTCGCCGGCAATGCCGTGTGGATCGGGTATCCCCTCGCGGCCCTGCTCGCCGAGGCCGGGGTGCACGCGGACGCCGACATGCTGCTGTCGACCAGCGTGGACGGGTTCACCGCCGGCAGCCCGACGGCCGCGCTGACCGACGGCCGGGACGCGATGGTCGCGGTCGCCATGAATGGCGAGCCGCTGCCGCTCGAACACGGCTACCCGGCGCGGCTGGTGGTCCCGGGCCTGTACGGCTACGTCTCGGCGACCAAGTGGGTGGTCGACCTCGAGCTGACTCGCTTCGACCTCGCCCAGGCGTACTGGACGCGACGCGGCTGGGCGGCGCGCGGTCCGATCAAGACCGCCTCCCGCATCGACGTCCCCCGAGACCGGACGCGGGTGCCCACCGGACAGACTGCGGTCGCGGGGGTCGCCTGGGCGCAGCACCGCGGGGTCTCTGCGGTGGAGGTTCAGGTCGACGACGGCGCCTGGTCGCCCGCCACCCTCGCCACCGAGTACTCGAACGACTGCTGGCGGCAGTGGGTGTGGAACTGGAACGCACCGGCGGGCGAGCACACCCTGCGGGTACGTGCGGTCGACGGCGCCGGCAGTGTGCAGACCGGTGAGGTCGCCGACCCCGTCCCGGACGGCGCCACCGGATGGGACACCGTGCACGTGAGCGTCGACTAGCTGTCAGATCCTCGCGGCGTCGACCAGTTGCTGCGCGACCGACACGTCGCCGGACATCTCGAGCGCGGCCAGCGGCCTGCGCCGCCACATCGCCAGCAGCAACTCCTCGGCACTGCCCAGCACCGCGACGTCCGCACCGGCGTGGCCGGACTCGACCTGCACGCCGTGGGGCGTGAACCGCAGCACCCACTCGGCATCCGGTGTGTCGGTGCCGTGCAGGTGAACACTGCTGCCGTGCAACGTATGCGGCACGGTGGGCAGGGCTCGGGTGAGCATCAGCCGGGCCCACTCGTCGACACCGTCGGCCGCGCCCTCGGCGTCGACGGGCTCCGGCGCCGCACCGCCCGCCGCGTGCACCGCATCGGCCGCGTCCACTCGGTGGACGGCCACCTCGTGCGCCTGTCGACGCATCCAGAACCGGATCGTGCCCGGACCGGCGAAGGTCGGCGCCGCGCGCTCGACGTCGTGGGCCACCAGCTCGGCGAGCAGACCGTCGAGGGCCTCCCGGTAGGCGGGCAGGCAGTCGGGGCCGTGCGGGAGTGACTCGATCCCGGCCGCGCCGTCGAGTTGCGCATCCGGGCCGGCGGCCAGGGTTGCACGGACCCATCGGTGCACCTTGCCGGTGTGCCGCAGCACCCGCTCGAGCGTCCAGCCCGGCACGGTGGGCACCGGCGCGCTCAGGGCGTCGGCGGGCATCGCGGCGAGCCGCAGTCCCTCGGTCCGCAGCAGGTTCAGGTACTGGTCCGGCGTCATCCGGCAACGGTAGTACGAAGGACGAACTCGGCGACGTCACCGATCACCGTCCGCTGCACCGGTTCGTGCAGCAGATCGTGTCCGGCGTCGGGATACTCACGCAGCTGCGCACCGGGAACGCGGTCCACGAACTCGCGCGCGCCGTCCACCGCGGCGCGCCGGTCGTCCACGCCGTGCACCACCAGAATCGGTGCGCGCACCTCGTCGACCGCGGCGGGGTCGGACGCCGTCTGCCGCGGGATACCGCACAGCACCGCCGCCACGAACCTGCCCGGGTCGGCGGTCAACGCGGCAACGGTCGCCGCCGCGCCGAGCGAATGCCCCATCACCACCAGGTCGAGGCCGGGACGATCCACGGCCGCGATGTCTGCCAGGCGCAACGCATTCTCGCCGAGCTCGGCCAGCGGTCCGTAGTCACCGAGCTCACCCTCGGTGAGGCCGTGCCCCACGTGGTCGAGTGCCCAGACCTCGACGCTTCGCTCGCCGAGCGCCCGCGCGAACCGGTGATAGTGCCCACTGTGCTGGCCCAGGCCGTGCAGGAACACCATGCCGACCACGGGGTCAGGGCACGGCCAGTGTCGGTAGTGGACCTGCCCGGAGGCCCCATCGAAGAACGGCACCGGCAGAGTATGGACCAAGTCCCGGTCCCAGCCGACCGAAATCGACCAGGCAGTCTCTACCAGCTCTGAAGGGACGTGTCGACGGTGATCACGACGCTGTCGATCCAGACCCGGCCGCCGCCAGCACCGGCAGCGCCTGCGCCGCGGTGGCCCGCCACGAATGGGTCACCGCGGCGCTCAGATCCGTCGGCTCCGGGTTGATCTCGACGACGGCCGCACCGGCCCGAACAGCCCGCAGCGGCAGTTCCGCCGCCGGGTACACCACCGCGGAGGTGCCGACGACGAACAGCAGGTCGCAGTTCTCGACCGCGTCCACGGACGTTTGCCACGCCACGGCGGGCAGTTCCTCGCCGAACCATACCGCGCCCGGACGCACCGCGGCGCCGCACGATTCGCACACCGGTGGCGTGATCCGTTCCGCGGGTTCGTGATCCAGCTCGTCGAAGCGAGCGTCGTCGAGGTCCGCGGGCCGGCCGCACAGACTGCAGCGTGGCGCGTAGAGGCTGCCGTGCAGGTGTGCCGCCACTGCCGACCCGGCCCGCTCGTGCAGGTCGTCGACGTTCTGGGTCAGCACCGTGATTTCGGTGCGCGTGGCCCAGTCCGCGAGGGCACGGTGGCCCGCGTTCGGCTGGGCGCGCCGCACCAACGCCGCCCGCCACTCGTACCACGCCCACACCAGCGCCGGATCCCGTTCCCACGCCTCCGGCGTGGCCAGCTCCGCGGGGTCGAACCGCTCCCACAGCCCGGTCAGCGCGTCCCGAAACGTCGGGACCCCCGACTCGGCGGACATGCCCGCACCGGAGAACACCACCACCCGCCGCGCGGTGCGGGCGGCGTCGAGAACGACGGGATCGGGTTCAATGGCGGTCATGGCGACGATTGTGCCCGCACACGGCGACACATTTCCCAAGCTGCTGCTGGTCGACACCTCGGCGGCCGGCGAGCCGCGACTGCTGCGCGCGCTGCACGTGGCCGGCGTCGCCGCGACGCCCGGCGGCCACGACGACGTCGGCCAGAAGTTGTTCGGCGCCCGTATCGTTGCCGATCCGGCCGCCGAGTGGGACGAGCTGCGGCCCTGGGTACGGGCGGTCGTCGCATTCGGCCCCGACGCGTGGGCGGTGGCGCTGCCGGTGCTGGGCATCGAGGAGGCCGGGTTCGCACACGGCACGACGGTGTCGAGTGCGGCTGCGAAACCCGTTGCACTACTGGGATGCCTGCCCCTCGACGATCCCGAACTCACCGACGCGATGCTGGCCGCGCTCCTGACGGCCGCACAGCAGGCAGCCGGTCTGTCCTGGGGTTGCGGCGGCCGCAGCTAGCCGGATTCGAGGTGCCCGCCCGGTGTCATGATCGAATGCCATCGCGGATGAACGCGGCGACGTCGGACGTGACCCTGCGGTGCACCGGTTCGTGCAGCAGATCGTGGCCCGCGTCCTCGTACTCACGGAGGTCGGCGGCCGGCACCCCGGCCGTCCAGGACCGGGCACCCTCGAGCGGGGCGAGGCGGTCGTCGACGCCGTGTACGACGAGGATCGGCACCCGAACGCCGTCGACGGCACCGAGATTCGCGGCAGCCGCACGCGGCAGCCCGCACAGGACAACGGCGGCGAAGCGATCCGGCTGCTTCGCAAGGGCAGCGATCGCCGTGGCCGCACCGAGCGAGTGGCCCATGATCGCCAGCGGTAGGCCGGGACGCTCACCTTCGGCGATGGCGGTGAGCTGCAGGGCGTTGGCGGCAAGATCGGCGACGGGTCCGGGATTGCCGGGCTCGCCCTCGCTCAGCCCGTGACCCACGTGGTCGAGCGCCCACGTCTCGATGTGCTCGGCGCCCAGTGCCCGCGCGAAGCGATGGTAGTGACCGCTGTGCTGCCCCATCCCGGGCAGGAACACCAGTCCGGCGACGCCGTCGGGGCACGGCCAGTGGCGGTAGTGGACCTGCCCGGAGGTCCCGGTGAAGAACGGCACCACCCAATTATGTCGGGGCCGTCTGCGATAGTCGGGTCCGTGTTCCTCCTCGACAACGTGATCGTGCACAGCGCCAGCGACCTGTCCCAGGCCGCGGACTGCGAATACGCGCTGCTGCGGCGGCTCGACGTGAAGCTCGGCCGGCTCGACAGGCCGCAGGTGGACGCGCCCGACCCGATGCTGGCTCGCACGTCCAGCCTGGGTGACGCGCACGAACGACGCCGGCTGGACGGGTTCCGGGAGCGCTTCGGCGCGGGCGTCGTCGCCATCGACCGTCCGGACCTCGACCACGAGGACCTGACCCGTGCGAACCTGGCGACGGTCGCGGCCGCACGGGCGGGCGCCGACGTCATCTACCAGGGCACCTTCTTCGACGGCCGGTTCCTCGGGTTCTGCGACTTCCTCGTCCGCGAGGAGGACGGGTACCGGGTCGTCGACACGAAGCTCTCCCGGCACGCCCGGGTCCCGGCGCTGCTGCAACTGGCGGCCTACGCAGACGCGCTCGCCGCCGACGGCATCGCGACCGCGCCGACCGCGAGCCTGATCCTCGGCGACGACAGCACGGTGTCGTACCCGCTCGCCGACATCGCCCCGGTGTTCCGGCAGCGTCGCGACGCCCTGGTGCGACTGCTCGACGGGCACCGCAACGCCGGTGTACCCGTGTCGTGGGGAGAGGTGCGGGGCTGCGGACGCTGCGCCGACTGCTCCCCCGAGGTGGAACGCAGCCACGACCTGATCCTCGTCGCCGGGCTGCGGTCCACGCAGCGGGACCAGCTGATCCGCGCGGGCGTCACCACGATCGACGCGCTCGCCGCCGCCGACTGCCCGGTCGAGGGCATGAGCGCGCGGACCTTCGAGTCGCTGCGTGCGCAGGCCGCCGCCCAGGTACGCCAGGCGCAAACTCGCACACCGGTGTTCGAGGTGATCGGCGGCGGCGAGGCCCTCGCCGGGATCCCAGCTCCGGACCCCGGCGACATCTTCTTCGACTTCGAGGGCGATCCACTGTGGGCGGAGGGCGGATCCTCCGACTGGGGTCTCGAGTACCTGTTCGGGGTGATGGAGGTGGACGGCACGTTCCGTCCGTTCTGGGCGCACGACCGCGAGCAGGAACGCCGGGCCCTGCTCGACTTCCTCGACTACGTCACCGAGCGCCGGAAACGCTTCCCGCACATGCACGTCTACCACTACGCGGCGTACGAGAAGACCGCGCTGCTGCGCCTCGCCGGCCGGTACGGCGCCGGCGAGGAGACGGTGGACGCGCTGCTGCGCGAGAACGTCCTGGTGGACCTGTACCCGGTGGTGCGGGGTTCCGTCCGGGTCGGGGCACCGTCGTACTCGATCAAGAAACTCGAACCGCTGTACATGGGCGACCGACTGCGCGGCGGCGACGTCACCGATGCCGCCGCGTCCATCGTCGCGTACGCCGACTACTGCGACCTGCTGGGCGCCGGCCGCGACACCGAGGCCGCCGCCCTGCTGCAGGGGATCGCCGATTACAACGAGTACGACTGCCTGTCCACGCTGCGACTGCGGGATTGGCTGCTCGGGCTGGCCGGCGACCGCGGAGTCCGGCCGCATCCGGTGCAACAGGTAATCGCGACCGAGATCGAACAGCCGGACCCGACGGAGCTGGCGCTGCGCGCCTACGTCGGGGACGCCCTGGCAGGCAAGCGGTCCGCCGACCAGCAGGCGGCGGCGCTGCTGGCGGCCGCGCTCGGCTACCACCGCCGGGAGCGGAAACCGTTCTGGTGGGCGCACTTCGCCCGGCTCGTCGCACCGGTGGACGAGTGGGCCGACGGTGCGGACGTGTTCGTCCCCGAGTCGGTCACGGTCACCGAGGACTGGCACAAGAGCACCCCGCGGCAGCGCAAACTGCGCCGGAAGGTCCGGCTCGTCGGCAGGTGGGGTTCCGGGTCGACGGTCCGGGTCGGCGACCAGCCATTCGCCCTGTACGACGCGGCGACCGGGATCGGCAGCGAGGACGCGGCAACCCGCGGAACCGTCGGGGTCACCGTCGTCGCGCTCGAGTCCGAGGCCGGTCCCGACGGCACGCGCGACGTGGTGGTGGTCGAGGAACTGCAGGGCGCCGACCCGCACGACAGCGTGCCGATGGCGCTCGCCCCGGGTCGCCCGGTGCCCACCAAGAACATCGAGACCGCGATCGCAGCGCAGGCCGCCGCGGCGGCCGCGGTGCTGCCGTCGATGCCGGGCACCGCGGCCGTGGACATCCTGCGCCGGATCCCGCCGCGCACGCGCTCCGGCAACCCGCTGCCGGTCGCCGACCCCGATCACCGCGCCCCGGCGATCGTCGCGGCGCTGCTGGACCTCGACGACTCGTACCTGGCGGTACAGGGCCCGCCCGGCACCGGTAAGACGCACACCGGTGCGGCCGTCGTCGCGGAGCTGGTCACCCGGCACGGCTGGCGGATCGGCGTTGTCGCGCAGTCGCATTCGGTGGTCGAGAACATGCTCGATGCGGTGGTCCGGTCCGGCGTGCCGGGTGAGCAGGTGGCGAAGAAGCCCGGCTCCGGGCTGGCCGCGGACCCGCAGTGGACGAAGGTCGACGCGTCCGGTCTGCCCGCGTTCCTCACCGAACATGACGACGCCGGCTGCGTGATCGGCGGCACCGCATGGGATTTCGCGCATTCCGACCGGGTTCCGCCGGGCAGCCTCGACCTGCTCGTCGTCGACGAGGCCGGGCAGTTCTCGCTGGCCAACACCGTCGCCGTCGGGATATCGGCACGGAACCTGCTACTGCTCGGCGACCCGCAGCAGCTGCCGCAGGTCAGTCAGGGCATCCACCCGGAGCCGGTGGATACCTCCGCGCTCGGCTGGCTGGCCGACGGGCACGGCGCGCTGCCGCCGGAACTCGGCTACTTCCTAGACGTCACGTGGCGGATGCACCCCGCGGTGTGCGCGTCGGTGTCGGACCTGTCCTACGAGGGCCGGCTGCACGCCAAGGAGTCGGTGACCACCGGCCGCGACCTGGCCGGGGTCGACCCCGGCGTGTGGACCCTGCCCGTGGACCACGTCGGGAACTCGACGTCGTCGATCGAGGAGGCGCTCGCGATCACCGCGCAGGCGACCGCACTGATCGGCACGCCGTGGATCCCCGCGGCCGGCGAGGCCCCGCGCCCCCTCGATCAGTCCGACGTCCTCGTGGTCGCGCCCTACAACGCGCAGGTGTCGCTGATCCGCGAGACGCTGGCCGAGGCGGGCCTGGGCGAGGTCCTGGTCGGCACCGTCGACAAGTTCCAGGGCCGCGAGGCCGCGGTGGTGTTCGTGTCGATGACCGCGTCGTCCGCGGACGACGTGCCACGCGGCATGGGGTTCCTGCTGTCCCGGAACCGGTTGAACGTGGCCGTCTCCCGCGGCAAGTGGCGCGCGGTGATCGTGCGCTCCCCCATGCTGACGCACTACCTGCCGACCACCCCTGCCGGGCTGGCCGAACTGGGCGCGTTCATGCGGATGCACGACTCGACGCGGTGACCGGGTTCCGGGACTAACGGCCGATCAGCCGAAGCACTGGCCCTCACCCCGGTAGGTGGGCACGGTGGTCCGGGTGCCGTCGGCGTCGACGAGGTGCAGTTCGGTGAACCGCTCGCACAACTCGCCCGCCTTGGCGTGCCGGAACCAGACGCGGTCGCCGATCCGCAGTGCGCCCGCCGCGAGTCCGGTGACCGGGGTCTGCACCTCGCCCGCTCCCTCGTTGCGGAGCAACTTCAGTCCGGCCGGCCAGACCGGGGTAGGCACCCGGGAGGCACCGGCGGGACCGGACGCGATGTAGCCGCCGGAGAACAGGGTCGCGATCTTCGGGGTCGGCCGCCGGACCGCCGACAGCGCGAAGAACATCGCCGGCCGGGGCGTGAACGAACGGTAGCGGTCGAAGAGCGTCGGCACGAACAACCCGGAGCCGGCGGTGACCTCGGTGACCACGCGGTCGGCGGAGCTGACCTCCAGCGAGCCCGTGCCCCCGCTGTTGACGATCTCGAGGGTGCCGGCAACCTCGGTGACCGCGTCGACCACCTGCCCGCGACGGGTGGACAACTCCGCCGCGGACGCGCGCTTGACGAGCCGGACCGCCGCGCTGCTGTCCGGCAGTCCGGCGATCTGCGCCTCGTAGAACATCACTCCGACCACGGAGAATCCTCGCCGCTTCGCCGCGCGCGCCACCGCCGCGGCGGCCTCGGGGGTACGCAGGGGCGAGCGGCGCACGCCGAGGTGGACCGGCCCGATCCGCAGCGAGGCGTCGACGTCCAGGCAGACCCGCGCCGGCACCGCGGAACTGCCCGCCGCCGCATGCACCACGTCCAGATGTTCGGGGCAGTCGATCATGAGGGTGATCGACTCCAGCAGCAGTGGGTCCGAGGCCAGTTCGGCGAGGGCGCCGCGGTCGGTGACGGGGTAGCCCATGAGCACGTCGCGGGCGCCGGCACGGACGAGCCAGATCGCCTCGCCCAGCGAGTAGGACATGACGCCACGGAAGCCGCCGCGCCCGGTCAGCCCGGAGCCGAGCGCCTCTTCCAGCACCGCCCGACTGCGCACCGACTTGCTGGCGACGCGAACCGGTGTGCCGCCCGCCCGCCGGGCCAGGTCCGCGACGTTGGCCCGCAGGGCCGGCAGGTCGACCGCGGCCAGCGGCGGATCGAGCTGGCGTGTCGCCGCGTCGAGTCGCTCGCGGGTCGCCGATTCACCGGCCATGGCATCCAGTCGTTCCGAGGTGGTGGTCACAGAACGGGAGTCAACCATCCAATTGGACGAGTGTCCATGTCAGGACTGGGTGGGGCTCGTTTCGACCGCCTTCATCGCGATCATCTGCACCGCGTCGTCGAGCTGCGCGATCACCGCCTCGCCGTCGCGATCGACGAGCCAGCGCAGCACGATGCCGTCGATGATCGCGAGGCAGAACCGGGCGATGTCCGCCACCGGCTCGGTCCACTTCGTTCCCGTGTAACGCGCGGTCTCCGCGAGAAACGCCGTCGCCTCGTCGTCCATCGTGTGGTACTGCTTCGCCGCGATGGCGCCGGCCAGCTCCGCGCCTGCCGCCTGCTGCCGCAGCCCGTAGGCGGTGATCTCGTACGTCAGCAGCTGACGGTCCGGGGTGGCCTCGATGATCGGCCACATGTTGGACAGACCGCTGTGGAGCACCTCACGAAGCCCGCGAAGACCGCTCTGGTCACCCTCGCCCTGCGCCGTGCCGAAGGCGTACCGGAGCGCGGCGCTGAGCTGCAGGACGATCGCCTCGCCCATCGCAGCGACCAGCGCTTCCTTGCTGTCGAAGCAGTAGTGGACCACTCCGAGGGAGACCCCCGCGTCCTCGGCGACGGCACGGATGGTGACGGAGCTGATGCCGCCCCTCTCCGCAATGCCCATCGCCGACTCCACGAGTTGCGCGCGACGTTCGTCCGCGGGAAGCCGATTCAGCATTCGACGATATTAGAACGCCGGAGCCGGACTTGCGTAAGGGTGTTGACCTGGACGGCCGTCCAGGTGAATAGTGTCAACATGGATTCGAAGACCTGGCACAACTGGGCTCACAGCGCCAGCGCCAGCCCCCGCCGCTTCGCGACGCCTGCGAGCGTGGCCGAGCTCAGTGCCGAGATCACCCGAGCCGCAGCGGAAGGCCTGCACGTCAAGTGCGTCGGCGGCGGACACTCGTTCACGCCGGCCGCCGCCACCGACGGCGTGATGATCAGCCTCGACAACCTGTCCGGCATCGAATCCGTTGTCCCCGTCGAGCCGTCCGGCGCACTCGTAACCGCTTTCGCCGGCACCCGATTGCACGAACTAAATCCCAAACTGTGGGATCTCGGTCTCGCGATGACCAACCTCGGCGACATCGACGTCCAGTCCCTCGCCGGCGCGATTTCGACCGGCACCCACGGCACCGGCGCGAAGTTCGGCGGCCTGGCGACCCAGATTCGCGCACTCGAGCTGGTGCTCGCCGACGGCAGCGTGACCAGCTGCTCCGCGGACGACAATCCCGACCTCTTCAATGCCGCCCGCCTCGGACTCGGCGCGATCGGCGTCATCTCCAAGATCACGCTGCACTGCGAGTCCGCGTACACGATGCGGGCGGTCGAGTCCCCCGCGCTGCTCAGCGACACGATGGCTCGGCTCGACGAGGACGTCGAGGGCGTCGACCACTTCGAGTTCTTCTGGTTCCCGCACACCGACCGGGTGCTGACCAAGCGCAACACCCGACTGCCCGCCGACACCCCGGTCAACCCGATCGGCAAGGTCCGCGCCTACGTCGACGACGAACTGCTCTCCAACACCCTGTTCGAGGGCATCAACCGCGTCGCCACCCGGTTCCCCGGTGCCATCCCGCAGATCAACAACCTCTCCTCTCGCGCGCTCTCGGCCCGCGAGTTCACCGATCGCAGCTACGAGGTGTTCGCTTCCCCGCGCCGCGTGAAGTTCCGCGAAATGGAGTACGCGGTACCCGCCGAGACCCTGCCCGAGGTGCTGCGCGAGATCGAATCCTGGTTCGCCCGTTCGGAGTTCCGGGTCGCCTTCCCGGTCGAGGTCCGCTTCGCCGCGGCCGACGACATCTGGATGTCGACGGCGAACGGCCGCGACACCGCCTACATCGCCGTGCACCAGTACCACCGGCGCGACCATCACGAGTACTTCGACGCGGTCGAGGCGATCGCGCGTGCCGTCGACGGCCGCCCGCACTGGGGCAAGATGCACTCGCGGGCCGCCGCGGATCTGCGCCCCACCTACACCCATTTCGACGAGTTCTGCGCGGTCCGCGACAAGTACGACCCGCAGCGGGTGTTCGACAACGACTACCTGCGCCAGGTTCTGGGATAGCCCGTCCCACACGGCGAGTCACCCGCATCACCTGTTCCGCTCCGCCTAGCCTGACGTGATGGCCGATCTGAGTCGTCGACGCTTCCTCGCGGTGGGCGTGGCAGGCGCCGCCCTGCTCGCCGGATGCAGCGAGGCAACCAACCCCGGTGTACCCCCGCTGCCCGGCGGCACACCCACCACCCCCACCCCGGCGCAGAAGGCGACGTGGCGGGTGCAGGGCGCGCCGCTGGTCCCCTCGACGGGTTCCGGCGCCCTGGACGGTCTGACGGTGGCCGTGACCGACCTGTTCGCGGTCGCCGGTCAGAAGATCGGGGCGGGCAGTCCGCAGTGGCTCGCCCAGGCTCAGGCCGAGGCAGGCAACGCGGAGGCGGTGGCTCGGCTGCTCGGTGCGGGTGCCGCGGTCGCGGGGCTGGCGCAGACCGACGACCTCGGCTACGGCCACTCGGGCGTCAACGACCACTATGGGACGCCGCCCAATGTCGTGTCCGAGGAACGACTGCCGGGCGGCTCGACGTCCGGGGCCGCGGCCGCGGTGGCCGGCAGCGAGGCGTCGATCGGGTTGGGCGCCGACACCGGCGGATCGGTCCGGATCCCCGCGGCCTACCAGGGGCTGTTCGGCTTCGTCGCGAGCAGGGGCGCGGTGCCCACCGCGGGCCTGCTGCCGCTGAGTCCGACACTCGACACGGTCGGCTGGGTCGCGGCGAACATCGCCGACCTCGACAAGGCGGTCACCGCCTCGGTTCCGCGGACGCCGGCGCGCGAACTCACCGCCGCCGTCACTGCTCCCGGCGTGAACGCGATCGCCACCGGCGGCGCGCTCGCCGCGACCAAAACGGCACTGGCCTCGTGGCGCACGTCGGATCTCCCCACCCTGACCGACCGTGACTTCGACATCGCGGCTCTGCCGGACTGGTACGACGCCGTCACCACCGTCGTCGGGTACGAGGCGTGGAAGCGGTACGGCGACTTCCTGTCCGGCACGCTGTCCGGACTCAGCGGCGAGGCCCGGGAGAACTTCGCCACCGCGAGCCGCACGTCCGAGGAGGCCTACCAGCGCGCCCGCACGCAACTCGACACCGCGGCCTCGGCGGTGCGGAGTTACCTCGGCGACAACGTGCTGGTGCTGCCGACCACCGCCACGCAGGCCCCCGACAAGTCGGACGGCGATCTCAGCGGCGAGACGTACGCGAACACCATGCGCAGCACCGGCATGCTGCTGTCCATCGCGACCGTCGCCGGGCTGCCCACGGCCACGGTGCCCCTGAAGACCGCGGACAAGATTCCGGCCGGGCTGTGCCTGGTCGGACCCGCCGGACGCGACCTCGACCTGCTCGCCCTGGCCCACCGGGTGCAGGGCAGCGGGTTCGTGCGCTGACCCGGCCTGCTACCCGCCGAGCAGTTCGGCCTTGCGCTCGTCGCTCGCGAACGAGGCGTGGATCGAGTTGCGGGCCAGCGTTTCCCGCTCGGCGTCGGTGAGCCCGAGCTCGGCCTGCAGGCGGGCGAAGTTGTCGTCGACGTAGCCGCCGAAGTACGCGGGGTCGTCCGAGTTGACGGTCACCAGCAGACCCGCCTCGAGCATCCGACGCAGCGGGTGCTGTGCCAGGTTCTCGACCACCCGCAACCGCACGTTCGACAGCGGACACACCGTCAACGGCACCTGCTCCTCGACCAACCGGGCGACGAGTTCCTCGTCCTCGAGGCAGCGCACCCCGTGGTCGATGCGCTCGACCCGCAGGAGGTCGAGCGCCTGCCGGATGTAGTCGGGCGGCCCCTCCTCGCCGGCGTGCGCCACGGTGCGAAGCCCGTTGGCGCGGGCCCGCTCGAACACGTCCACGAACAGCGACGGCGGATAGCCGGCCTCCGCGGAGTCCAGCCCCAGGCCGAGCACCGGCACCTCGAGGCGCAGAACCTCGTCCAGCATCGCCTCGGCCTCGGGCACCGGCCGGTCGCGCAGCACCGCGGCGATCAGGTCGCTGGACACCCCGAACTCGGACTCGCTCGACCGGACGGCGTCCGCCAGGCCCTCGAGCACCGCGGGCAGCGGCACCCCGCGAGCGGTGTGCGCCTGCGGGTTGAAGAAGATCTCGGCGTGCCGGACGCCGCCCTCGGCCGCTCGGGCGAAGTAGGCCCGGGCGAGGTCCGCGAAGTCCTGTGCGGTGTGCAGCACGGTCATGTTCGCGAAGTACAGGTCGAGGAACGACTGCAGATCGGTGAACTCGTAGCGCGAGCGCAGGTCGTCGAGGTCTCGATACGGCAGGTCGACCTTGTTCCGTTGCGCGAGCTCGAAAATGAGCTCGGGCTCGAGGGAGCCCTCGATGTGCATGTGCAACTCGGCCAGCGGGGTGGGCATTGCTACTCCTTCAACTCGGGTTCGGGCGGTGTCCAGTCCGGTGCGGTCGGCAGGTAGGACCGCAGCATGAGCACGAACTCCCCGGCGGGCGCGGGCAGCCAGTTCGACTGTCCGGACGGGGGCGGTGTCGCGCCGATCCACACGTCGAGCGATCCGTCGGGCCCGCGCACCAGCCCCGGCGTGCGGTCCCCGATCGCGTACCGGCCGAGAGCATTCGGCACGAAGAACATGTCCGGTCCGTACAGGGTGACCGACCAGAATCCGCGCGGATCGGTCGGGGGCAGGCTGTCGGCGGCGAAATGCAACCGGTAGCCGCGGTCCCCACGCAGCGCGCCGCCGTCCGATCCGGAGCGAGCCACGTAGTACATCGACTCCTCCGGCACGTTGGCGCCGAGGCCGATCCTCGCGACCAGGGCACGGAGCAGGTAGTCGGTGCCGTAGCGCCCCGCCGCGCGCAACGAACTCCAGGCCCCGTCCTCGCCTGCGGGTCTCGCCGTCAGTGCCGTCACCGCCGCGTCGCCGCGCACCACGCCGGTGGCCAGCGCCGCCACCTGAGCGGCCGGACCCTGCGACGGGTGCGCCCCCGGCGTCACCCCGACCGTCGCGATCCGATCGAGCAGCGGCCGGTCCGCGGCGGGCGGCGGATCCGCGGCGAGAATTGCGGACAGCTCGTCGAAGAACTCCGGCCCGGACGCCGCGAGCGCCTGCGGCGCCGGGTTGTTGCCGCAGTCGGTCGGCGGCAACGACGGCGGTGCACCCGCGACGGGCCCGCCGAGCACCCGCATCGAGTACTGCTGTTGCACGGCCCGGGCGGCGGGCAGGTCGGCCGCGGACTCCACCAGGGTGCGGCCGATCATCCACGCGTCCCACGTCGGGGACTCGATGACCGCGGCCCCTTCGGGCGCGGGCCCGGTCCAGCCGGGCGGAACGATCACCCTCGATCCGGCGCCGGCCCCGGTCTCGCGGGTGCCGACGTTGGCGAACACATTGGTGTACATGTCGAGAAACTGGAACCCGAAGTAGCGCGCCCCCATGTCCGGGTGGGTGAGCAGCACCGGACCCGACCGAAGGTCGAGCCAGGCAATCGAATACAGCGTGTCGACGTTCGGGGCGACCACCGTCCGCGAGTCCGGCCCCGACAGTTGCGCCTGACTGTAGAGCTGATTGAGCGGCAGCAGACAGGTCATGCTCGCCCGGGTCCGCGCCAGCGTCACCGGCGCCGCACCGTAGACGTACCCGTCGGCGGCGATGTCCGCGGGGGTCTCCGGCGCGGGTCCCGAGTCCGAGCCGGAACAGCCGCCGAGGAGCCCGGCGACCAGCAGCACCGGCGCCGCCAGCAGGGCTCCCCGGCGCGGCACTAGCGGCCCTTCCAGACCGGCGCGCGCTTCTCCGCGAAGGCACGGGCGCCCTCGCGGGCATCCGCCGAGACGAACACCGGGCCCAGGACTTCGAGCTGCCGGGTGAAGGCCTCGTCCGCGGACCAGCCGGCGGACCTGACGATCACCTCCTTGGTCGCCGCGACGGCGAGCGGTCCGTTGGCGGTGATCCGTTCGGCGAGCTCGAGCGCACCGTCGAGCGCCTTGCCCGGTTCGGTCACCCGGTTGACGAAGCCGTACCGGTACGCCTCCTCGGCGGTGAAGCTGTCACCGGTGAGCGCGAGTTCGAGCGCCTTCTGGTACGGGATCCGTTGCGGCAGCCGGAGCAACCCACCGGCCCCCGCGGCCAGACCGCGCTTGACCTCGGGGATGCCGAACCGCGCCTCGCTGGACGCGACCACGAGATCGGTGGCCAGCACCAGCTCGGTGCCGCCGGCCAGGGCGAAACCCTCGACGGCGGAGATGATCGGCTTGCGCGGCGGCGCCTCGGTGAAGCCCAGGCCCTTGCCGGGTGCGATCACGTTCTCCCCGGCGACGAAGGCCTTGAGGTCCATGCCCGCACAGAAGTTGCCGCCCGCGCCGGTGAGTACGGCGAGGGACAGGTCCGCGTCGTCGTCGAGCTCGTCGACGGCCGCGGCGAGTCCGTTGCTCACCGCGGAGTTGATCGCGTTGCGGGCCTCGGGACGGTTGATGGTGATGATCAGGATTCGGCCGTTGCGTTCGACCAGGACTTCATCAGACATGACCACACCCTAGGCGCTCGAACGTGTCCTGGGTCACGGTCCGGTTCCGGCGCCTCAGCGTCCGGAGTAGCGGGCCTTCCCCGGGCCCACCTCGAGGAAACTGCGGACCGCGCCGCGCAGGTCGTCGGTCTCGAACAGCGCCCCGGACACCTCCGGGGTGATCGAATCCGCATGCGCGACACCGCCGGAGCGCCAGGCCTCGATGATTCGTTTGGTGGCGTGGTGCGCTCGGGTGGGCCCGTCGGCCAGCCGCGCGGTGAGGGCCCTGGCGGCGGTGTCGACGTCCTCGTGGACGGCGTTCACCACGCCCCAGTCCGCCATCGTCGCGGCGTCGTAGAGATCGCCCGTCATCACGAACTCACGGGCCCGCCCCGAGCCGGCCCGTTCGGCCAACCGCTGCGGCCCACCCATCGAGGGCGTCAGCCCGACGACCGTCTCGACCAGCCCGAACTTCGCCCTCGGCGCAGCGAGGATGAGGTCGCAGGCCAGCGCGATCTCGAAGGCGGCGGTCAGGGTCAGCCCGTGCGCGGCGTACACCACCGGGCAGGGCAGCGCCTCGATCCGGTGGACGATCTCCGCGAACAGGGTGCGCCACAGTTCGGCGCCCGCCTCGGCGGACAGGCCGTCGAAGACGTGCACGTCCACGCCGCCCGAAACGACCTTGCCCTCGGCGCGCAGCAGGACCGCTCGCGGCGGTTCCGTGGTGAGGGCGTCCAGGTCGGCCGTGATCGCGTCGAGCATGGCCTGGTCGAACAGGTTCAGCGGCCCGTGCGCGAAGGTGAGAACGGCGATCTGCGCACCCGCCTCGGTGGTGCTTCGTTCGAGCCGCGTCGGCTTCACGGGTTCGGTCATGGCGTCAGCCTGCCACAACCGAACCCGCGCGGCCCTCAGGCCTCGATCACCTCGGGCGCCGCGTCGGCCGGGCTCGGATCGCCCGCCCGGACCGGACGCGCGAAGCACAGCGAGGCAACGAATCCGACCAACAGCACGGCGGCAGGCAGCAGTACCGCCTGGGCCATCGAGGTGCTGAACCCGTCGACGATGAAGCTCGGCAGCGAACCGCCCGCCTCCGGTCCGCCGCCGGCGGGCACGCCGTTGGCGGTCAGCCGCGAGGTGATCAGGGCGCCGACGCCCGCACTACCGAGCACCGCACCGACCTGACGGGTGGTGTTGTAGACGCCGGATCCCGCACCGGCCGCGTTCATCGGCAGGTTCCGGGTTGCGGTCGCGGCGAGCGGCGACCAGATGAAGGCCATCGCCACACCCATCAGCCCGATCGGCAGGAGCAGCTCCCAGATGGCGGTGTCGGGCTTCATCGTCACGGCGAGCCAACCGAGCGCGATCGAGAGCATCAGGAAGCCGGGCGCGGCGATGTAGCGCGGGTGCACTCGGTCCACCAGCTTGCCGACGTTCGGCGCCAGCGCGCCGGTGAGCACGGCCATCGGCACCATCAGCAGCGCCGATCCGGTCGGCGAGAGCCCGCGGACCGCCTGTGCGTAGAACATCAGCGGCAGCACCACCGCGGTGATCGCGAAGCCCATCGAGGTGATGGCGATGTTGGCGAGCGAGAAGTTGCGGTCCCGGAACAACCCCAGCGGGAGCAGCGGCTCGTTCTTGTTCCAGGACTGGTACCAGACGAAGACGACGAGGAGGAGCACACCGGCGGCGATGCACAGCCACACGCGCCCCGACCAGTTGTAGGTGTTGCCCTCCTGCAGTCCGAACACCAGGAAGAACATGCCCAGTGCGCTCAGGATGACGCCGGGGATGTCGAAGCGGTGAGCGTGCGTCTCCAGTGCCGGCACGTACCGCATCGCGGCGGCGAAGGCGATCACGCCGACCGGGACGTTGACGATGAAGATCCACTGCCAGCCGAGTCCGTCGACGAGGACGCCGCCGGCCAGCGGCCCGACCAGGGTGGCCACGCCCGCGACGGCCCCCCACAGCCCCATCGCGGTTCCGCGCTTGTCCGGCGGGAAGATTCGGGTGATGACGGCCATCGTCTGCGGCGTCATGAGCGCCGCGCCGAAGCCCTGGAAGACGCGGGCGACGATGAGCATCTCGATGCTGCCCGAGAGGCCGCACCACAGCGACGCGAGGGTGAACAGGGTCAGGCCGATGAGGTAGAGGTTCTTCGGTCCGAACCGGTCGCCGAGCCGGCCGGTGACCAGCAGCGGCACCGCGTAGGCGAGCAGGTAGGCACTGGTCACCCACACGACGCTGTTGATGTCGGTGTGCAGGGACTCCATGATCGCGGGGTTGGCGACCGCGACGATGGTGGAGTCGACGAGGATCATGAAGAACCCCAGGCACAGCGCCCACATCGCCGGCCACTGCTTGATGGCGGCTCTCTGGTCGATCTCGGTCACGGTCAGCCCCTTGCCTGTTGGATGAGCATCTGATGGTGGAGTTCTCGTGTGAGCCAGGGAAGTTCGCCACTGGCGATCTCGGCGACGGTGCCTCGCAGCCAGTCGAGCTCGGTCCGTGTCACGGTCCGCTGGTAGTCGAGACCGAACCAGAACACCCGCGGCTTCCCCGCTGCGACGAGGACGGCGCGGATCGAGTCGAGTTCGTCGAGTTCCTGCTCCTGCAACGCGATCCGGCCGCGCAGCAATTCCACGACGGTGTCCTGGTCCAAGTTGTGCGCCTCGGCCAGCGCGAGCGGGAACTGCGGGAACTCGTGCACGGACTTCTCGAGCAGCTCGGCGACCCGCGACTTGAGCGCGGCCCGGCCCTCGTCGGTGACGGCGTAGAGAGTGCGTTCGGGTCGATTCCCGTCCCGCTGCGTACCGACAACCGTCACCATTCCGTCGCGTTCGAGCCGGTCGACCGTGTGATAAAGCGAGCCCGGACGCAGCTTGACGAGCCGGTCACCGCGCCGCTGCACGTGCAGTTGGTACATCTCGTACGGATGCATGTCGCGCTCGTTGAGCAGTGCCAGCACCGTGATCGCGAGGGGTGTCAACTGAGCCGCCATGCACCCACCCCCGACATACCCCGAGCCAATTAGTCCAGATGGAATATACGGTACGGAACAGTGCGCGACAAGGGCCGGGCGCGCCCGATACCGTCGCAGTGTGGACTCGCACCAACTCGACATCGTCGCCCTCGCCTGGTCCCGGGAACTCGGCCTGCCGGACGACGCGCTGCGCCGCACCGGCACCCGAACGATACGGCCGGCCACCGACACGATCCGATTCGTCCGGCTCGGCGGCGCCAGCGCGCTGGTCGGCCCCGACTGGCTGCTCGAACGAGCCGCCGGCGTCGACGACGCCACCCTCGCGACGCGGGCGACGCTCGTCGAGATGACCAAGGAGCACGGCGGCCGGTGCACGGGCCCGCGACTGCTGGCGTACGCCGCCGAGGTGGGAGACGAGATCGGCGTCGAGAACCCGCTGATCTCGCACGTCCTCCCGCACGTACTCGCACTGCAGGCCCTGTGCCCGCCCGACGACGTCGCGGAGGCCGACCTGACGAGCCGGCGCAATTGGTTCACCGTGCTCGACGAGGACGAGACCCCTCTCGCCGGAGCCGGGTACACGGAATGGCAGGGCATCGTCGCCCGGGTCGGGGTGCTCACCGTCCCAGGCGCACGGCGACGCGGACATGGCTCGGTCGTGGGGCGCCTGTGCACGAACGACGCGATCGACGAGGGACTGATCCCGCAGTGGAGCCCGCACCCCGACAACACCGCGGCGCGGCGGCTCGCGACGCGGCTCGGATTCGAAGAACTCGGTTCGGTCACCGAGGTGGCACCGCGCGCGTGACACGGCCGCGACATCGCGCGGGTCGCGCCGGGCGCGCACTACCGTGAACGCGTGACCGAAGAGAACAGCACCACCGGCGCGTACGTCGAGTCGGGCAAGGAGTTCACCCGCGACACCCGCTACATCGAGTCGCGGATCACCGCGGACGGCCGGGACGGCTACCCCGTCGAGCCGGGCCGGTACCGGCTGGTCGTCGCCCGCGCCTGCCCGTGGGCGAACCGAGCGATCATCGTCCGGCGACTGCTCGGCCTCGAAGACGTTCTCTCCATGGGGATGTGCGGGCCCACCCACGACAAGCGGAGCTGGACCTTCGACCTCGATCCCGGCGGGGTCGACCCGGTGTTGAAGATCCCCCGACTTCAGGACGCCTACTTCGCCCGCGTCCCCGACTACCCCCGCGGCATCACCGTGCCCGCGATCGTCGACGTCCCGACCGGCCGGGTCGTGACCAACAACTACCCGCAGATCACCCTCGACCTGTCCACCGAATGGACGCAGTACCACCGCGAGGGCGCACCGAAGCTGTACCCGGAGCACCTTCGCTCGGAGATCGACGAGGTGGCCGACCTGATCTTCCGCGACGTCAACAACGGCGTGTACCGCTGCGGTTTCGCCGGCTCCCAGGAGGCCTACGACGCCGCGTACGACCGCCTGTTCGCCCGGCTGGACTGGCTGACCGACCGACTGTCCGGCCAGCGATACCTGGTGGGCGACACCATCACCGAGGCCGACGTCCGACTGTTCACCACGCTGGCCCGGTTCGATCCCGTTTACCACGGGCACTTCAAGTGCAACCGCAGCAAGCTCAGCGAGATGCCGGTCCTCTGGGCGTACGCCCGCGACCTGTTCCAGACGCCCGGCTTCGGCGACACCGTCGACTTCACGCAGATCAAGCAGCACTACTACGTGGTGCACACCGACATCAACCCGACCCGGATCGTGCCCAACGGCCCGGACCTGGCGAACTGGCTGACCCCTCACGGCCGGGAGTCGTTGGGCGGCAGGCCGTTCGGCGACGGCACCCCGCCCCCGCCACCGAAGCCCGCCGAGGCGGTGCCGGCGGCGGACTGGGTACCGGTTCACTCCCCCGCGTAGGTCCCGAAGCTCCAGATCACGCCCTGCGGGTCACGGACCGTGAATCCGCGGGAGCCAGACGACGGTCTTGGTCTGCGTCGAATTACGCTGAACGGTCATACCTCCGACAGTGCACTTTCGGCCTGCCGGTCGTCGTGCACGAAGGTGAACAGTTCCTCGGCACACACCGGCAACGGGTCAAGCGTAGGCAGTGATCCGCGTCGCATCCAGGAACCCTTGTCGTGACCGGCGGAACAAAGCCGGGACACTCGACCGTTGGTAGGGAGTTCGGCCGCAGACGGTGCGGTCGCGACGAAGGGGAGGTTCGATGGCGGACACGCTGGGGCGCATCGAGCAGGTCATCGTGTCGTTGCTGGACAACGGCGCCAAACTGCAGGGTCCTGCGGTGCACAAGTACGTCGAGCGGGTCCGGCGTGCGCATCCGGACGAGAGCCCGCAGCAGATCGTCGAGCGGATGGAACGCATGTTCCTGGCCGCGGTGACGGGCAGCGGCGGTGCGGTCGGGGCCGCCGCGGCGGTTCCCGGCATCGGCACGGTCGGGTCGATCGCGGCGGTCGGCGCCGAAACCGTCTTCTTCCTGGAGGCCTCTGCCCTGCTCACCCTCGCGATCGCCTCGGTGCACGGCATCCCGGTCGATCGGCACGAGCAGCGCCGCGCCCTGGTGCTCGCGGTGGCGCTCGGCGCCTCGGGGATGGAGATCGTGGAGAAGGCGGTGGGTGCGACCACCAAGAACTGGGGCTCGCTCATCACCAACCGGCTCCCCGCGTCCACGATGACCGGGATGAATCAGACCCTGCTGCGCAAGTTCGTGACCAAGTACGCCGCGCGTCGCAGCGCACTGATCCTGGGCAAACTGGTCCCGGCCGGGATCGGCGCGGCGATCGGCGGGGTGGGCAACCGAACCATCGGCAAGGGCGTGGTGAACAACGCCAGAGACGCGTTCGGGCCGTTACCCGCGCACTGGCAGCACGCCCTCACCCCCTGACCCCCCGGGGGTATGGTGGTTGCCATGGATCGCCGCCCCACCACTCGCCGAGCCGGGCTCGCGCGCGCGGTCCTGCTCGTCGCGGTGGTCCTCGGAATTCTGGCGATGCATCACGTGGCGGCATCCGCGGCGCCGGCCGCGATGTCCGCCGAACATCCCGTCGCCATGGTCGCCGACATCACGACCGGCGACCACACACCAGCCGGTCACGCGGGCGATCACCACATGCTCAACGCCTGCCTCGCGATCCTGCTCGCAGGCACGCTGCTACTACTCACGCTGGTGCTGCTCGGACTCGCACCCGATGCCGCCACACGGGCCGGCGTGCTGCGCCGCGTCACCGCAGGTTCGGGCCGCGGACCACCGTTCGCCCGCGCGACCTCGAATCGCCTTGCGCTCCTGAGCATTCTGCGGGTGTGACAGGTCCACTGCGCGCGTACGCAGCCGGACCCAACCCCTCATGCACAGCGAAAGAACAAGGAACGAAAATGAACACGCGAACCAAGACCGCCGGACTGATTGCCGCCGCGGCGGCCGCGGCTGCCCTCGTCGCGGGCTGCTCGAACAACGACTCGGGCTCCGGTCATTCGATGGAGTCCATGCCGATGTCCCAAGGCATGTCGGCTCCCGCATCCGCCGCCGACCACAACGCGGCCGACGTCGCGTGGGTGCAGATGATGATCCCGCATCACCAGCAGGCGGTGGAGATGGCAGCGCTCGCCGAAGGCCGCACCCAGAACGCTCAGCTGCTCGCCCTGGCGAGCCAGATCAAGGCCGCCCAGGACCCGGAGATCGAGCAGATGTCCGGCTGGCTGACCGAGTGGGGCGTGCCGACGATGCCCGCCGGCATGGATCACTCCGCGCACGGCATGAGCGGCGACATGGGCGGCATGATGTCCGCCGACCAGATGTCGCAGCTGGAGAAGACCACGGGAGCGGACTTCGACCGCGCCTGGCTGGAGATGATGATCGCGCACCATCGGGGCGCAGTCGACTCCTCGAAGCAGATCCAGGCCGACGGCCAGAGCGAGCAGGTGCGGGACCTCGCCGGCAAGATCATCGCCGGCCAGCAGGCCGAGATCGCGCAGATGAACGCGATGCTCGGCAGGTAGTTCGCAGGCCGCGGACGCCCCGACTCGGGGGCGTCCGCGGCCGCACATATGCGGTACACGCGCGGGTTCGCCCAGCACTGGACGGCGACTTGATGCTCACGTCACGATCTCGAAGATCCTCAATCCACACAATTTGTCACACCTTTCAGGTAGTCTCGAACACATGTTCGATATGGGGGATGTGCAACATCCGGAGAGCGGTCGCGTCGGGATTCAGGACCCCGCCGCCGATGGCACGACCCTCATCGACATCGCCCACGCCGCTCGCCTCGAAAACCACTACACCGCATGCAAAGTCCTCACCGCAGGGCGGTTCTGGCAGTCCTGGATCGAACGCGACGCCCAGCTCGGATCCGGTGACATCGTCGACTGCGGCAACAACGCGATCACCGAGATCGCCGTGCGCCTCGGCTGCTCGAAGACGATGGCCGAAAGTTACGCCACGACCGGCGTCGACCTACACCTTCGACTGCCCTTGATCCGCGCCGCCTTCCAGGCAGGCGACCTCGACTACGCCCGCGTCCGCACGGTTTGTCGTGAAACCACCGGTTTGCACCCCGACACCACCACCGCGCTCGAACCCGAGATACTCACCGCCGCCCGCAGTTTGACGCCCGGCCCGCTCGCAACCGAAATCGCGCGACTGGTCACCCATCACGCCCCCGAAGAGGCCGCGCAGCAACGGGAGGAAGAGCAGGCGCACTGCCGGCGGATCGCTCAACGCCGCGCGGGCACCGCCGCCGCCACCCTCGAGATCACTACCTCCCCCGACGAGGCCCAGCAATTCATGCAACTGGTCACCGAATTCGCAGCCACCGTCTGCCCCAAGGACAAGCGCGGCAAGCAGTGCCGCATGGTCGACGCGGTGATGGCGATCATGCACGGCGAGCCGTACCTCGCCTGCACCTGCGGCAGCGAGGACTGCAACCAGTCCGGACGCACAGCACTTCCCGGGCGGCGCACCCCACTGACCCAGATCACCATCGACGTCGCAACCGTCCTCGGACTCCTGTCCGAACCCGCCTACCTGCACGGCCACGGCCTGATCGATCCCGACCTGGCCCGGCAACTAGCCGCCGACGGCACCTGGCAGGCGATGCTCACCGAGGCCCTCGACCTGGCCGAACAACTCGGCCTCACAAACAACCAAGAACAGACCGAGACCGACTCCCAGACCCGTACCTGCCAACCGACCGCAGAAGATACCGATCTTGGAAACGTTGCGGCAGTGGATAATTCTGCCAGCGATGAGCCGTCGAGCACACACCTTCCCCGCACGCCGGAGCAGACAGGCAGGCCAATCGAACCCCGAGAACCGCAGCCGACCTCCCCACAGCCGACTCCACGATTCCGCCTGCGATCCTTCCTCGCCCAGGGCCGTCGGCGCAAAGCCGGCCACGTACCCGACGCCGGGCCACCAGGCGGAAGCCCCACCTCGGAGTCGAGCACCGAAACACCAAGTGCGCCACCGGCAAGTGTCGGCACCATGGCCGAAGCGATGCTGGCTGCCATCGCGGCAAACCCGACGCTCGCGCTCGGCGAACACCCCGACGGGCACGGCGGTCTCACCTGTCGGCCCGACGGGGCCCTGACCTACCGTCCCGACGTCGCCACGTCCGCACTGGTCCGCGCCCGCGACCAGCACTGCCGATTTCCCGGCTGCACTCGGCCCGCCGCCCAGTGCCAACTCGACCACATCGTCGAGTACCTCGCCCACGATCCCGTGTCCGGTGGCTGGACCATCGTGGCCAACCTGCAGTGCCTGTGCCAGTTCCACCACCAACTGAAAACTCTCGGCCTCTGGGACGTCACCGCCCTGCCTGGACACGCCCTCCTCTGGACCTCCGCGAACGGCACCAGCGCCGTCACCCTCCCGGCCGGCGCCCACCATGGCAACCGCACCCTCGAGACCCTCGCCCCGGCCGTCACCGGCCGCCGCGGATCACCGCCACCACCGACGACACCGAAACAGGACCCGCCGCCGTTCTGAGAAATCAGCGAGTACCGGACCCCGACAGGACGGGCTCCCGACTCGACCGCAACAACGGCACCATGAACACCACACCGAGCGCGAGCACCCCAGCCGCGACCGCCAGTGCCGGCGAGTAGCCGTGCCCCAGCAGCGGCGCCACCATCATCGGCCCGACCACCTGACCCAGCCCGTACACCGCGGTGCCGATCGCCGCCGCGCGCGGACCCACCAGCGCCGCGCCCTCGCCGAGCGCCAGCATTACGATCCCCATGAACGTGCCGCCGAAGCACAGCGCCCCGATCAACTGCACCACCGCCGAACCCGACACCGCCGACACAGCGACGGCGACCGCCTGTACCGCCAGCGCAACCGTCATCATCGCCGCCCGGGAGTGCCTGCGCGAGAGCCTGATCCACACCACGCACGACGGCAGCGCGGCCAGTCCGACCGCGATCCACACCGCACCACCGAGCCAGCGTTGCGTCCCGACCGACGCGACCGCGGCGACTAGGAAGGTCGCGGACACGATGTAGCCGACGCCCTCGCAGAAGTAGGCGGCCATCAACCAGCCGAACGCCCGCCTGGCTCCCGGCTCGGAAGCGGGCGGGCCGCCGCTCGACGCGGACACGCTCGCCCGTCCGGCAGGCAGCGTCCACGCCGCCGGTATCAGCACAGCGGCCAGGCCGGCCGACACCAGCCAGCCGACCCTCCAGTCCGCGTCGGAGCCCAGTGCGAGAATCGCCAACCCCGACAACGTGATTCCGCCGCCAACGCCACCGAACACCCACCCGACCCCGTCGCCGCCGGACGCGACCTCCTGGTGCGCGACCCGAGCGGTGAAGACGAAGATCGCCGCACTCGCCACTCCCGCGACGAACCGGAGCACCATCAACCAGCCGACCGACTCCGTCGCCGTCATCAGGACCAGCGTGCCGACGAGAACCATCAGCGACAGTCGGAGCGAGAGCCGGCTTCCGGCGAGCCGATGGGCGAAGATCGCGGCGACCGCACCGGCCAGGTACCCGAGATAGTTCGCGGTCGCCAGCGTCGCGGCCGACTCCGAACTCAGGCCCGCCTGGGACTCCATCAGGGGCAGGATCGGCGTGTACGCGAATCGGCCGAGGCCCATCGCGACGGCCAGCGCGAGGCTCGCCCGTAGCACCAGGAATCGACGACTTTCCGCGAACGACACCATGCCCTGCAGGCTACGACGGCCGCGGAAGGGTGCCGTCGGCGGCCGGAATGAATCGAAGTCGACCGCGGTTACCCCGATCACACCAAACGCGAGGAGACCCATGCCTGCAATCGAGCAGACCCCCGACCTCGGACGAATCGGCGTATGGCGTCACGCCTACGGCCTGACCCCCGACTACCTGCGCGCGATCGAGCGGCTCGGCTACGGCACGCTGTGGCTGGGCGGCTCGCCGCCCGCCGACCTGCTCATCGCCGAGGAGGCGCTCGACGCGACCGAAACGCTCACCGTCGCGACCGGCATCACCAACGTCTGGTCGGCGCCCGCGAACGAAGTCGCCGAGTCCTTCCACCGGCTCGAGGCGCGGCATCCGGGACGGTTCCTGCTCGGGGTCGGGGTCGGCCACCGCGAGGCGCACGGCGAGATCTACGCCAAACCCTACGAGGCCGTGGTGTCCTACCTCGACGAGCTCGACGCGGCGGGTGTGCCCGCGAGCCGGCGAGTGCTCGCGGCGCTGGGCCCGAAGATGCTGCGGCTCGCCGCGGAACGATCCGCTGGCGCCCATCCGTACCTGACCACACCCGAGCACACCCGACGGGCTCGTGAAGTCCTCGGAGCCGGAACACTTCTCGCTCCCGAGCACAAGGTGGTCCTGAGCACGGACTCCGCGTCCGCGCGGACCATCGGCCGCGCAGCAGTGGAGAACCCGTACCTGCACCTGCGGAACTACGTCTCGAACCTGCTCCGGCTCGGCTTCAGCGAGGAGGAACTCGGCGACGGCGGCAGCGACCGTGTCATCGACGCGCTCGTCGCGCACGGTGATGCCGGGTCCGTCGCAGCACGCCTGACCGAGCACCTCGCCGCCGGCGCGGATCACGTGGCGGTCCAGGTGCTGCCCGCCGACGGCGACGCCGTCCCTGCCCTGACCGCCCTGGCCGCCGCACTCGGACTGTCCACGTAGCCTCCCCTGCCGTACCCGACCGATAGGGTGAGCGCGATCGGTCGGGTACGCCAGGGGAGGTCAGTTCATGAGCGACGCCAACGCGGGTCCGGCCGTCGAGGCGTTCGGTCTGAGCAAGCAGTTCAACACGGTTCACGCCGTGTCGGACCTGAGCTTCACGGTGCCGACCGGCTCGATCACCGGATTCATCGGACCGAACGGCTCGGGGAAGACCACTACCCTGCGCATGCTGCTCGGATTGATCGAGCCGACGTCCGGGCGGTCGACGATCGCCGGACTGCCGTTCGCCGCGCTGCCGCAGCCCGGCCGGACCGTCGGCGCGGTGCTGGACTCGCTCAGCCTGCACCCGAACCGCACTGCGCTCGGGCACCTGCTGGTGTTCGCGGCCGCGATCGGAGTCCCGGACGAGCGCGCCCGGCAAATCCTCGCCCTGGTCGGACTCGAACAGGCCGCCCGACAACGGGCGGGCACCTTCTCCCTCGGCATGCGTCAACGCCTGGCGCTCGCCACGGCGCTGTTGGGCGACCCGCAGATCCTGATCCTCGACGAGCCCGCGAACGGCCTCGACCCCGAGGGGATCGCCTGGCTGCGAGACTTCCTGCGCGCCTTCGCCGAGTCCGGTCGCACCGTGCTCGTGTCGAGTCACATCCTGCGCGAGGTGGAACAGACGGTCGACCGGCTCGTCATCGTCAACCGCGGCACCCTCGTCTACCAGGGTGGGATCGACGACCTCCGGCGCACGCACAGCGCCCGCGTCCTGGTCGCGGCATCCGATCCGGCTCGTCTGGCCCTGGCCCTCGGCGCCGCGGGATTCACCGACGCCCAGGTGCTGCCCGACGGCAGGCTCGCGGTGCGCGGCGCCGTCGAGCAGGTCGTCGCCGGGATCGCCGAATCCGCGGGCGTGACCGTTTTCGGATCCACCACGGAGCCGGTCGATCTCGAGCAGGTCTTCCTGTCCATGACGGCCGGCCAGTACGCCGCCCAGCACTACGGTCCTCCGCCCACCGGGTACGGGACCGAGCCGTTCGGAGGTCCCCGATGACCGCGCTGCTGACCAGCGAACTGCGCAAGGTGACCACCCTCCGGTTCTGGTGGGCGCTCGTCCTGGCCCCGCTGGCCGTCGCCCTGTTCGCCGCGTCCATCTACGCCGCGATGGCCGACGGCATCGACTCCTTCGGCTCCGACCTGTCCAGCGGCGCCGCCTCCGTCGGGCTGTTCGTCTCCGTCGCGTCCGTGGTGCTGTTCGCCGGCCTGTTCGGCGCGCTCAACGCCGGCACCGAGTTTCGGCACAGCACACTGACACCCACCTTCCTCACCGCCCGGGGCCGCGACGGTGTCGTCGCCGCCAAGCTGATCGTGACGGCGGGATTCGGAGCGGCGTACACCCTGCTGGTCGAGATCGTCGCCGTCGCCTGCATGGTCGCGTTCGCGGGCGACGGCTTCGATCTGACCGGGAGTGTGCTCGCGATGCTGGGCGCGGGCCTGCTCGCCGGTGTCGCATGGTCACTGATCGGAGCTGGGCTCGGCCTGCTGCTGCGCTCGTCGATCGGCGCCGCGATCGCCCTCGTCGTCTGGTACCCGATGGGCGAGCTGATCGTGACCGCCATCCTCTTCGGGCTCGGCGCACAGTCGTTGCCGCAATGGCTGCCGGGCGCCGCCACCTGGGCCACGATCGCCGCCGACTCCGCCGCCGGCATCGACGGCTTTGCGCCGTGGCTGTCGGCCGCGGCGGCTCTGATCGGTTGGGCCGCGCTCGCCGCCGGCCTCGGCTGGTGGACGACCCGAAGCCGCGACGTCACCTAGAGTCGAACGTCCCCCGCCCACCACTGTCGGGGTGCGAGGTTAACGTGGATTGCGATGCCCACCACCACGAGTCACCCCGGCTGGATTCGGCGCCTGACCGCCGAATGCTTGGCACACCGGTCCGTCGCCGTCGGCGCGCTAGCGGTGACCCTGATCGCCGCGGTCATCGACATCACCTTCCCGCTGCTGACCCGGATCGCGGTCGACGACGCGAGCACCGGTGCCACCGACGTGATCGTGGCCGTCGCGGCGGCCATCGCCGCGCTGGCGGTGGTGCGGTTCGGCTGCCAGTTCGGCCGCCGGATGCTTGCCGGCCGACTCTCCCTCGACGTCCAGCACGACCTGCGACTCGGCCTGCTCGCCTCGCTGCAGCGCCTCGACGGGGTCGGCCAGGACCAGATCCGGACCGGGCAGGTGGTCTCCCGCTCGATCACCGACCTGCAACTCGTGCAGGGCCTGCTCGCGATGGTGCCGTTGTCGGCGGGGGCGCTGATCCAGTTCGTGCTCGCCATCGTGGTGATGGCGTGGCTGTCGCCGCTGCTGACCGTGGTCGCGCTGCTCGTCGTCCCCGCGGTCACGCTGGTGGTGTGGCGGATCCGACCGACGCTGTTCGCCGCCACCTGGTCCGCCCAGCAGTGCGCGGCCGACCTCGCCCAGCACGTCGAGGAGACGGTGACCGGGGTGCGGGTGGTCAAGGGATTCGGCCAGGAGGCCCGGGCGGTCGAGCGACTGGAGGACCTCGGGAAGACCCTCTACGCGCAGCGGCTGCGGGCGGCCCGGATCAACGCCAGGTTCGCCCCGACCATGGCCGCGCTACCGCAGCTCGGCCTGGTGGCGGTGATCGCCCTCGGCGGCGTCCTCACGCTGAACGGTGCGATCACCGTCGGTACCTTCCTGGCCTTCGCCACCTACGTCGCCACCATGTCCAACGTGGCCCGGCTGCTGTCCTCGGTGGTCATCATGGCGCAGTTGTCGCGGGCGGCGGTCGAGCGCGTCTACGAGGTCATCGACACCGAGCCCGCCGTCGCCGACCCGCCGCATCCGGTCACGCTGCCCGCCGGACCGATCGGGGTGCGGCTGCGCGGGGTCACGTTCGGGTTCGAGCCCGACCGTGACGTCCTGCGCGGGCTCGATCTCGACCTCGCGCCGGGCGAGACGGTCGCGATCGTGGGTCGCGCCGGATCCGGCAAGACCGCGCTGTCGCTGCTGCTCCCCCGCTTCTATGCACCCAGCGCCGGCACCATCGGCCTCACCGTGGACGGCACGGCATTCGACGTCGCGTCGCTGCGCGCCGAGCAACTGCGCGAGGCGGTCGGACTCGCCTTCGACGAACCGTTCCTGTTCTCCGACACCGTCTCGGCGAACATCGCGCTCGGCCGCCCCGGCGCCAGCGCCGAGGAGATCCGCGCCGCCGCGCGGATGGCGCAGGCCGACGAGTTCATCGAGGCGCTGTCCGAGGGCTACGACACCGTGGTCGGGGAACGCGGGCTCACCCTGTCCGGCGGGCAACGCCAGCGCGTCGCGCTCGCCCGCGCCCTGCTGGTCGACCCGCGACTGCTCATCCTCGACGACGCGACCTCCGCGGTCGACGCCGAGACCGAGGCGGCGATCTTCGACACCCTCCGGTGCCGGCGCGACCGCACCACCCTGATCCTCGCGCACCGGCGCTCGACCCTGACGCTCGCCGACCGGGTCGCCGTCCTCGACGACGGCAGGGTCGTCGACACCGGGACCGTCGCCGAACTCGACGAGCGCTGCCCGCTGTTCCGCGAGCTGCTGGCCGACCCCGACCCAGATTCGGACGGGACCGAGACCGGCGTTCCGGCGCCGCTGCCCGACCGGCCCGAACCGTCCGAGGCCCGCCTCTGGCCGGACACCGTGCCGGGTTCGGCGTACGACGCGACGGTCTCCGACTCGGTCACCGCGGGCGGTACCACCCACACCGCCGGTGCGCCGGGCGGCGGTCGTGGCGGTGGTCCGGTCGCGGGCGCGCTCGGCGACGTGGCCGCCACCCCGGAACTCCGGGCGGCGGTCGATGCGCTGCCACCGGCCACCGAGCAGCCCGCCATGGACGACGCCGAGCTGGTCCGGCCCGACCCGGGATTCCGGCTCGCGACGCTGCTGCGGCCGGTCCGGTGGATCCTCACCGCGGTGGTGGCGTGCCTGGCGCTGGACTCTCTCGCGGGCGTGCTGTTCCCCTCCATCGTCCGGTTCGCGCTGGACCGGGGCGTCGCACCGGACCAACCGTCCATGCTGTGGTGGGCGACGGCGGCGGGCACCCTGCTGGTCGCAGCAGACTGGCTGGTGGTCGCGGTCATGACGGTGATCACCGCGCGGGCGGGCGAGAGGGTGCTGTACGGGCTGCGCGTGCGCAGCTACGCCCACCTGCAACGCCTCGGCCTCGACTACTACGAGCGCGAATTGTCGGGCCGGATCATGACCCGGATGACCACCGACGTCGACGCCCTCTCGTCGTTTCTGCAGACCGGACTGTCCACCGCGGTGGTCAGCGTGCTCACCGTGGTCGGCATCTCGGTCGCCCTGTTGGTCACCGACGCGGTGCTCGCGCTGGTCGCGCTGGCCGCGGTGCCACCGCTGCTGGTGGCCACACTGATCTTCCGCAAGGTGTCGTCCGTCGCGTACTCGGTCTCGCGCGAACGGATCTCGATCGTCAACGCCGACTTCCAGGAGAACATCGCCGGGCTGCGAGCGGCGCAGGCCTACCGGCGAGAGGACTTCGCGGCCGAACGCTTCGCCGAGCGCGCGGACAGCTACCGGCGCAGCCGGATGCGGTCACAACGCGCCATCTCCGTCTTCTTCCCCTTCATCACCCTCCTCTCGGACCTGGCGCTGGCCGCGGTGGTCCTCGTCGGTGCGACCCGCGTCGCCCACGGCGAGACCACCGCCGGCGTCCTCGTCGCGTTCGTCCTCTACCTCGGCCTGCTGTTCGGTCCGATCCAGCAGCTCTCGCAGGTCTTCGACGGCTACCAGCAGGCCTCCGTCGGGCTGCGGCGGATCGGGGACCTGCTGCGGACCCCGAGCTCTATCGAGACCGCCACCCAGTCCGACACCGTTCCGCTGACCGGGCACCTGCGCGGCGACGTCGCGTTCGACGACGTGACCTTCCGGTACCGCGGCGCCGACACCGACGCGCTGCGCGGGGTCGACCTGCGGATCCCGGCCGGTACGACGGTGGCGCTGGTGGGCCGGACCGGCGCGGGCAAGTCGACCGTCGTCAAACTGCTCGCCCGTTTCTACGACCCCACCGACGGCTCGGTGCGCGTGGACGGGACCGACCTCCGCGGCTATCCGCTGCACCGCTACCGGGCCCGGCTGGGCGTGGTCCCGCAGGAGGCGCACCTCTTCTCCGGCGACGTGGCCGGCAACATCGCCTACGGCAGGCCCGACGCGACCCGGGCCGAGATCGTCGCGGCGGCGCGGGCGGTGGGTGCGCTCGGCACGATCGCCGACCTTCGCGGCGGCATGTTCGCGCCGATCGGCGAGCGCGGGCAGGGACTGTCCGCCGGGCAGCGGCAGCTCATCGCTCTGGCCCGAGCCGAACTGGTCGACCCGGACCTGTTGCTGCTCGACGAGGCCACCGCGACCCTCGACCCGGCAACCGAGCGCACCGTGCTCGAGGCGAGCCGTCTGCTGACCCGCACCCGCACCGCCGTCGTGGTGGCGCACAGGCTGGCGACCGCCGCACGATCAGACCTCGTCGTGGTGATCGACGGGGGGACCATCGTCGAGTGCGGCACGCACGCCGAATTACGCCATTCGGGCGGTTCGTACGAGCGGTTGTGGGCCGCGGCACAGAGCCGGTCGGGGAATAAATTGGCCGCCACTGCTGTCATCGATTAGTGAGATGCGAAAAGGTCGGCGTGACGCAGCTCACTCGATGCGCGCCCGCTGCACGTCGGTCACTGGGGGGGTCTAGCCTCGGGTGTACAAGCGCCGATCGGGGACCAAGAGAGAAACGAGGCGAACACCTGCCGTGAGCAGCAGTTCTACGTCACAATTCGGACAGAACCAGTGGCTTGTCGACGAGATGTACCAGCGCTTCCAGGATGATCCCACATCCGTAGACGCGAGCTGGCACGAGTTTCTCACCGACTACAAGCCGGACGCGACTGGCACGAACGGGCAGATCCCCGTGACCGCCACCGCGTCGACCACCGCAACCGCCCCCACCAACGGCACCGCCGCTGCCCCTGCCGCACCGCAGGTGGCCGCCGCGCCCGCAGCTCCGGCGCCCGCGCCGGCCCCGGCCGTCGCACCGCCGACTCCGGCGCCCGCACCCGCGCCGGCTCCCGCAGCCAAGCATGCCGCCGCTGCGAAGCCCGCGCCGGCCGTGACCGAGAACGACTCCAAGGTGCTCCGTGGCGCGGCCGCTGCCGTCGCGCGGAACATGTCGGCCTCCCTCGCGATCCCCACCGCGACCAGTGTTCGCGCCATCCCCGCGAAGTTGATGTTCGACAACCGCATCGTCGTCAACAACCACCTCGCGCGGACCCGCGGCGGCAAGGTCTCGTTCACCCACCTGCTCGGGTACGCGATCGTGCAGGCCGTCAACGCGTTCCCGAACATGAATCGGCACTTCGCCGAGATCGACGGCAAGCCGAACGTGGTCACGCCCGCCCAGACCAACCTCGGTCTGGCGATCGACCTGCCCGGCAAGGACGGCAGCCGCTCGCTGGTCGTCGCCGCCATCAAGGGCACGGAGTCGATGAACTTCGTGCAGTTCTACACCGCGTACGAGGACATCGTCCGCCGTGCTCGTGAGGGCAAGCTGACCGCCGAGGACTTCTCCGGCGTCACCATCTCGCTGACCAACCCCGGCGGCATCGGCACCGTGCACTCGGTGCCGCGCCTGATGCAGGGCCAAGGCGCCATCATCGGTGCGGGCGCGATGGAGTACCCCGCCGAGTTCCAGGGCGCGAGCGACGAGCGCATCGCGGACATGGGCGTCGGCAAGCTGATGACCCTGACCTCGACCTACGATCATCGGATCATCCAGGGCGCCGAGTCCGGCGATTTCCTGCGCACGATCCACAACCTGCTGATCAGCGACGAGTTCTACGACGAGATCTTCCACGCGCTGCACATCCCGTACGAGCCGGTCCGCTGGCGCAAGGACGTGCCGGAGGGCGCCGTCGACAAGAGCACCCGGGTGCTCGAGCTGATCGCGGCCTACCGCAGCCGCGGCCACCTGATGGCGGACACCGATCCGCTCCAGTTCGTCAAGGACAAGTTCCGCAGCCACCCGGACCTCGACGTCACCACGCACGACCTGACGCTGTGGGACCTCGACCGCGAGTTCAACGTCGGCGGGTTCAACGGCAAGACCCGGATGAAGCTGCGCGACGTGCTGTCGATCCTGCGCGACGCGTACTGCCGGCACATCGGCGTCGAGTACACCCACATCCTCGATCCCGAGCAGATGCGGTGGCTCCAGGACCGGGTCGAGGCCAAGCACGTCAAGCCCACGGTCGCGCAGCAGAAGTACATCCTGAGCAAGCTCAACGCCGCCGAGGCGTTCGAGACCTTCCTGCAGACCAAGTACGTCGGCCAGAAGCGGTTCTCGCTCGAGGGCGCCGAGTCCGTCATCCCGATGATGGACGCGGTCATCGACCAGAGCGCCGAGCACGGCCTCGACGAGGTCGTCATCGGCATGCCGCACCGCGGCCGCCTCAACGTGCTCGCGAACATCGTCGGCAAGCCGTACTCGAAGATCTTCACCGAGTTCGAGGGCAACATGAACCCGGCGGCCGCGCACGGCTCCGGCGACGTGAAGTACCACCTCGGCGCCGAGGGCAACTACATCCAGATGTTCGGCGACAACGACATCAAGGTCTCGCTCACCGCGAACCCCTCGCACCTCGAGGCGGTCGACCCGGTGCTCGAGGGCCTGGTCCGCGCCAAGCAGGACATCCTCGACAAGGGTCAGGACGGGTTCACCGTGCTGCCGCTGATGCTGCACGGCGACGCGGCGTTCGCCGGCCAGGGTGTCGTGGCGGAGACGCTCAACCTGTCGCTGCTGCGCGGCTACCGCACCGGCGGCACCGTGCACATCGTGGTCAACAACCAGGTCGGTTTCACCACCGCCCCGGAGCACTCGCGTTCGTCGGAGTACTGCACCGACGTCGCGAAGATGATTGCGGCGCCGGTCTTCCACGTCAACGGCGACGACCCCGAGGCCTGTGTCTGGGTCGCGCAGCTGGCGGTGGACTACCGCGAGAAGTTCGGCAAGGACGTCGTCATCGACATGATCTGCTACCGCCGCCGCGGTCACAACGAGGGCGACGACCCGTCGATGACGCAGCCGGCGATGTACGACCTGATCGACACCAAGCGCAGCGTCCGCAAGAGCTACACCGAGGCCCTGATCGGCCGCGGCGACATCTCGCTCAAGGAAGCGGAAGACGCCCTGCGTGACTACCAGGGCCAGCTGGAGCGGGTGTTCAACGAGGTCCGCGAGCTCGAGAAGTTCAAGCCGGAGCCGTCCGAGTCGGTCGAGCTGGACCAGACCCCGCCTGCCCGCCTGCAGACCTCGGTCGACAAGGACACCCTCGCCCGCATCGGCGACGCCTTCGTCAACGTGCCCGAGGGCTTCACCGTGCACCCGCGCGTCAAGCCGGTCATCGAGAAGCGGCACGAGATGTCCCGCGACGGCAAGATCGACTGGGCGTTCGCCGAGCTGCTCGCGTTCGGTTCGCTGGTCGAGCAGGGCGCCCTGGTGCGTCTGGCCGGCCAGGACTCGCGTCGCGGCACGTTCACCCAGCGGCACTCGGTGCTGATCGACCGCAAGACCGGCGACGAGTACAACCCGATCGCCCAGATCGCGGCCGACGCCGACAACGGCGGCAAGTACATGGTCTACGACTCGGCCCTGACCGAGTACGCGGGCCTGGGCTTCGAGTACGGCTACTCGGTGGGCAACCCCGACGCGTTGGTGCTGTGGGAAGCGCAGTTCGGCGATTTCGTCAACGGCGCGCAGACCATCATCGACGAGTTCATCTCCTCGGGTGAGGCCAAGTGGGGCCAGCTCTCCGACGTCGTGCTGCTGCTGCCGCACGGCCACGAGGGCCAGGGTCCGGACCACACCTCCGGCCGCATCGAGCGCTTCCTGCAGCTGTGCGCGGAGGGCTCGATGACCGTGGCGGTGCCGTCCACCCCGGCGTCGTACTTCCACCTGCTGCGGCGCCATCACCTCGACGGCATCCGGCGTCCGCTCGTGGTGTTCACCCCGAAGTCGATGCTGCGCAACAAGGCCGCGGTCAGCGAGCTCGAGGACTTCACCACCGGCAAGTTCCGCTCGGTGTTCGAGGAGCCGAGCTACGAGACCGGCAGCGGCGAGCGCGACAAGGTCAAGCGCGTCCTGCTGGTCAGCGGCAAGCTGTACTGGGAGCTGTTGGCCCGCAAGCAGAAGGAAAATCGCGAGGACATCGCGATCGTTCGGATCGAGCAGCTCTACCCGCTGCCGAGCCGTCGTCTGCGCGAGACCCTCGACCGCTACCCCAACGCGACCGAGTTCCGCTGGGTCCAGGAGGAACCGGCGAACCAGGGCGCGTGGCCGCTGTTCGGTCTGGCCCTGCCGGAACTGATCCCGGACAAGCTTGCCGGCATCAAGCGGATCTCGCGGCGCGCCATGTCGGCCCCGTCTTCGGGTTCGAGCAAGGTGCACGCGGTCGAGCAGCAGGAGATCATCGACGAGGCGTTCAAGTGATCGGATAGATCGCTGAACCTTCCGCTAGCCCTGAGCCGGGTCGAGTTCACTCCACGGAGTGGATTCGACCCGGCTTCGTGGTATCTGCAGGTCCCGGTGATCGACGAATTGCGTAGGGAGGGTATCGACTTCACCAACCCGGTCACGGTGATCGTCGGCGAGAACGGGGCCGGCAAGTCCACCCTCGTCGAGGCGATCGCCGGCGCCTGGCAGTCCGGGTTCCGCGGCGCGCAGGACCGGCTGTGGTCGGCGGGCGGCAGCGCCGAGGACACCGACCTGCCCCGGCATCTGAGTTGCATCGGTGCGCAGCCGAAGCCCTACGGCGGCTGCTTCCTGCGGGCCGAGTCGATGCACGCACTCTTCGACCGGGCCGACGCCGACCGGGTGCGCGGCGGCGACCAGGGGTTCAACGAGCTCTCGCACGGGCAGTCTTTCCTGCACTACGTGGCCGAGCGACCGGTCGGCGTGGGGCTGTGGATCCTCGACGAGCCGGAGGCCGCACTGTCGTTCCAGTCCTGCCTGGCCCTGCTCGGCGTCATCAGGGATCTGGCGGCCGAGGGCTCCCAGGTGATCATGGCGACCCACTCCCCCGTGCTCGCCGCGTGCCCCGGCGCCGAGATCTGGGAGCTGACCGAGGACGGCATCGAGTACCCGGACTGGCCGGAACTCGACCTGGTCCGAAGTTGGCGGTCGTTCCTCGATGCGCCGGAGCGCTTCCTGCGGCATCTGTGAGGCGTCCCGTCACAGGCGCCTGAGACCGCGCAGGACCCGGAACAGCGGAGCAGCGGCGAGCATGCCCTTGGAAAGGCTGCGGTGGCACAACGCACCGAGGTTGGCCAGCACCGCGTAGGCCAGGCCGTGATCGCGCCAGTCGACCAACTGGTCGAGAATGTCGGCGGGCGTACCGGTCAGGCTGGACTCCCTCAGGACCGCCTCTGGAACCCGTTCGACGAAGGCCATGATCGTCTCCTCGTCCAAGGTCTGCGGCAGTAGATCCTGCATCCCCGAGAAATCCGGTCCGAGCGGGTGCTCCGCGCCGTGCCTGGCCCACACCTCGGCCGGTACGCACAAGCCGAGTGCCCTGGCCCCCACCGTCCCCATCATGTCGTCTGCCTCGGCGCGGCTCCGCGCCGGAAACACCGCAAACCAGCCCGCAGGCATGATCGAGTCGGGATCCCGACCCGCATCCGAGGCCGCAGCCCGCACCTGTTCGAGTTTCGCGCCGTAGTCCTTCGGCCGCTGCGGATAGGCCGGGAACCAGGCGTCGGCGTACCGCCCGGCGGCTCGCAACATCCGCGGGCCGTGCGCACCGACCCAGATCTCCGGCCGAGTCCCGCGATGCGGCGGAAGGTCGAAGACCGCGTCGCGCAGCGGGAAGAAGGCCGAATCCCGGCTCACCGGACGGCCGCCCGAATCCCAAAGCGTCCGGATGGTGGCCATCGCCTCTTCGAATCGGGCGACGGGCTTGTTCCAGTCCACACCGTAGGGCTCGTTGCCTTCGCGCTCACCTGGGCCGATACCGAGGATGGCCCGTCCCCGAGTCATCAGGTGCAGCGTGGCGGCCGCTTGCGCGGTGACGGCGGGGTTTCGCCGCCCACAATCGGTGACACCGACCCCCAACCGCAGCCGGGACAACCGATTTCGGCCGGCCAGGTAGCCGAGGGTCGTCCACGGCTCGTAGTAGGCATCCGCCCGACGGGCCAGGCGTGAGGCGCCCACGTAGCGCGGGGACCAGATCGCGGCGGGAAACACACCGAGAAGATGGTCGGGGACCCAGAGCGAGTCGGCTCCCGCGGCGGCCGCCAGCACCTTGCTGTTGGCCAGCAGCAGGTCCGGCGTGACGCGGGGGTTGATGGCCATGTCCATCAGGCCGGTACGCATGTCGCACTCCTCCGCGCGACCTCGCCACGTCGCGTGCCGACGCGGGCCGGTCGTACTGTCACCGACTATTCGCCCGCGCCGCGGGCGGGTCGCGAGTAGTGCGCTACCCGAATTCCGACCGCAAGCCCACCGGCCCGACCGCCGGAGAGCTGCGAGCGCGCGCGGACCGCAACGACGCCGAGCACCGTGGCCGCCGCCAGCCCGACCGCTGCGACCACGGTGAGCAGATCCGGGTCGGTCAGTGGCTGTCCGCGCAGCGCCTGCCAGGTCAGCAGCGCCAGCAGGCCCGCGTAGCCGGAAGCGAGCACGCCCATCACCGCTGCCCGCGTGGACTCGTCCCGTAGCCAGGTGACGCGCGGAGCGAGCGCCGCCAGGACCACCGCCGCCAGCAGCAGGACCTGCAGCGCGTGCAAGCCGACGAAGTGCGGGATGCGCAGATCCCCGCCCGCGGTGCTCCAGTGGGTGATCGGCATGCCCGGACGATCGTCGGTTGCGCCGACTGTGTGCCGGGCGCCGAGTTCGACCACGCGCCCGTTCGTGTCGAGCGCCGACTGACCGCCCTGGAACCCGACGAGGTACGCGATCGCCATCCCGGCCAGCGCCAGCCAGAGCCCGGACTTGACGGCCAGGGAGATCGGCCGATCGACCAACCGCTGGCGCAGCAGGATGACTGCGATCACGAGATTGGCCGCGAACAGGCCCAGCACGCCGTACATGAAGATCGTCTGCCCGACCGAGTTGACGATGTCGTCGGACTTGTTGAAGTGGCTGAAGGTGCCGCGCGCCGCCTGAATCGCGATGAAGGCGACGTCGGCGAGTCCGAAGACGGCGAAGGCGGCGGCCAGTACCCGCGTCCAGCGACTTCCCTTGTGCGGCAAGTTCAGTAACCACGCCAAGGTAGCGCCGTAGAGGGCGAAGGCGATCGCGAACTTGAACGGTTTGACCCAGACCGACACCCCCAGCAGCATGCGGTCGTCGACGACCATGCCGACAGCGGAGGCGAGTGCGAGCAGCACCATGGCGGCGACCATCACCGTGAGCGGCCGTTGGCGGTCCAGGAGGGGGCGGACCTGCGATCGGAGGGTGTCCATGCGATCGACGCTATGGACACACCGTCCACGGCCGCGTCCCTCCGCAGAGCCAGATCGGCTCTGATACCTGGGTATGACCCGGGCGCCTCGGCGGCTAGTTCACGGTGCCCAGCAGCGCGGCGGCCGAGGCCGCACCCAGCGCGACCGCGGGCAGCGCGGTGACTATGAGGTCGATCAGCTCGTCGCGGGTGATCTGCGGGTCCCGCAGCCAGCTGATCGTGGCCTCCTCGACGAAGGCGATCCAGCCGCGCACCGCGAGGCTGACCCGCGCGTCCGCGGCGATGCCTATCCGGGGCAGCTGCGTGACGATGCGATCGGCCATGGTGGCGCGGGTCCGTTCGAACTCCTCGCGCATCTCCGGATCCCCGCTCGCGGTGCCCCGCAGGAGGGAGACGTAGCTGTTGCGGTTCTCCGAGACGTAATCGACGTAGGACTCGATCGCGGCATGCAAGATGTCGAGGGGTTCGCGAGCGAGGTCCGGGGCGGTGCGCTCGAGCATCTCGGCACTGACGTGCCGCACTATGGCCAGATGAAAGTCGCGCTTGGAGGTGAAGTAGTGGAACAACAGCCCCCGGGAGACACCGGCCTGGTCCGCGATCTCCTCCACCGAGACCTGCTCGAGCGGCCGCTCGGCGAGCATGCGGGCACCCAGGTCGATCAACTGGGCACGGCGCTCCTCCGGGCTCATCCGGGTGCGCTTGACAACCTCCATGGACAGCAGCTTACTGAATCCGAGTCAATTAGCTGTTGACTGGGGATCAGTAAGGCCATAGTCTTCGGTACATGAGTCTTCCAGTTACAGATACTGCAGCGGAGTCCCGGGCCGTTCCGCGCGAGGTCGACACACTGATCATCGGCAGCGGCTTCGCCGGCCTCGGCGCCGCTATCAAGCTGGTTCAGGCAGGAAAGCACAACTTCCTCGTCCTAGAGCGGGGCTCGGACGTCGGTGGCACCTGGCGGGACAACACCTACCCCGGCGCCGCCTGCGACGTGCCCTCGCAGCTCTACTCCTACTCGTTCGCACTGAACCCGGACTGGACCCGCTCGTTCTCGCCGCAGCCGGAGATCCAGCGCTACATCGAGTCGGTCTCCCGCAAGTACAACGTGCTCGACAAGCACGTCTTCAACTGCGACGTGCTGTCCGCACGCTGGAACCAGGCCACCGCCCGGTGGGACGTCGAGACCACTCAGGGCCCGTTCGTCGCCAAGATCGTGGTGTCCGCGATCGGCGCGCTGTGCGAGCCGTCGCTGCCCGACATCAAGGGCATCGAGGGATTCACGGGCGAGATCTTCCACTCCTCGCGCTGGAACCACGACGCCGACCTGACCGGCAAGCGGGTCGCGGTGATCGGCACCGGCGCCTCAGCCATCCAGATCGTGCCGCAGCTCGCGTCGAAGGTGTCCCGCCTCGACGTGTACCAGCGCACCGCGCCGTGGATCCTGCCCCGCGCGGACCGCGAGTACACGACGCTCGAGCACCTCGCGTTCAAGTACGTGCCCGGATTCCAGCGGCTCTCGCGCCTGGGCATCTACCTGATGCGCGAGACCCAGGTGGTCGGCCTCGCCAAGGCCCCGGTGTTCATGAAGCCGCTGCAGTTCACCGCCCAGCGGCACCTGCGCCGCCAGATCAAGGATCCGGTGCTGCGCAAGAAGGTGACGCCGAACTTCCAGATCGGCTGCAAGCGCATGCTGATCTCGAACAACTACTTCCCGGCGCTGGCCAAGCCGAGCACCGACCTGGTCACCGACGGCATCGCGGAGGTCACCGCCACCGGGATCGTGGACCGCACCGGCACGACCCGCGAGGTCGACGCGATCGTGGTCGCCACCGGCTTCCATGTCACCGACTCCCCCACCTTCGCCGGCATCTACGGCCGCGACGGCCGTTCCGCGGCAGAGGTTTTCGAGGCCGGCGGCCAGCAGGGCTACAAGGGCTCGGCGATCGCGAACTTCCCCAACATGTTCTTCCTGGTCGGCCCGAACACCGGTCTCGGCCACAGCTCGATGGTGTTCATGATCGAGTCGCAGCTCAACTACGTGGTCGACGCGATCGAGACCATCGAGCGCAACGGCATCGGCACCGTCGAGGTCCGCCAGGAGGCACAGGACAGGTACAACAGGGACCTGCAGGACAGGCTCGCGAGCAGCGTCTGGAACAACGGCGGTTGCGCCAGCTGGTACCTCGACAAGCACGGCAACAACACCACGCTGTGGCCGGGCTTCACCTTCGAGTTCCGGGGCATCACCCGGAAGTTCGACCTCGCCGCCTACGACAGTGTGGCCGCGAAAGACCTGCCGACCCTCACCGGCGACGAGATCGCCGCAGAGATCGCCCACGACATCGACGACGAGAAGGTTGCAGCAGAATGAGCGCGTTCACCGGCAAGGTAGTGGTCATCACGGGCGCGGGCTCGGGCATCGGACGTGCGCTCGCACTCAACCTCGCGGGACAGGGAGCCCGGCTGGCCCTGTCCGACATGGACAGCGTCGGACTCGCGGAGACGGTCCGGCAGGCGAAGGCGCTGGGTGCCGAGGTCCGGTCCGACCACCTCGACGTCACCCAGCGTGAGGCGGTCCTCGAGTACGCCGCCGCGGTGGCGGCGCATTTCGGCAAGGTCAACCAGGTCTACAACAACGCGGGCATCGCCTACCACGGCGAGTTCGAGAAGTCCGAGTTCAAGGACATCGAGCGGATCATGGACGTCGACTTCTGGGGTGTCGTCAACGGCACCAAGGCGTTCCTGCCGCACCTGATCGCGTCCGGCGACGGTCACGTGGTCAACGTGTCCAGCCTGTTCGGCCTGCTGTCGATGCCCGGCCAGAGTGCCTACAACTCCGCGAAGTTCGCGGTCCGCGGGTTCACCGAGTCGCTGCGCCAGGAGATGCTCATCGCGAAGCACCCCGTCAAGGTGACGTGCGTGCATCCGGGCGGCATCAAGACCGCGATCGCGCGCAACGCGACCGCGGGCCCGGGCGAGGACCTGGCCACCTTCGCCGAGTTCTTCGACAAGAAGCTGGCCCGGACCACCCCCGAGGACGCGGCCACGACCATCGTCAACGGGGTCCGCAAGGGCAAGGCGCGGGTGCTGATCGGCGCGGACGCCAAGCTCCTCGATGCGTGGGTGCGGCTGGTCGGATCGAGCTACCAGCGGATCGTGGCCGAGCTCGCCGGCCGCGTGCTGCCGAAGTCGAAGTAGCCGACGTGCCGTACCTTCCACGACCGTTGGTCGCGGCCAACCTCCGAGCGTTCTACCGGCTCGCGCTGCACTCGAAGGTGCCCGCACCGGTGGCCCGGGTGCTGCTCGACGCAGGTTCGGTGCTGCAGACCCTGCCGTCGGACACGGTGGTGCGGCCGACCACCCTGGCCGGCCGCAACGTCGAACGGGTGACGGTCGGGGCCACCGAACGCCGCACCGCGGTGCTGTACCTGCACGGCGGCGGCTACACGCTCGGTTCGCTCGCCACCCACCGGTCGCTGGCCGCGCATCTGGCCGGCGCGAGCGAGGCCGCGGTGTACGTGCTCGACTACCGGTTGGCGCCGGAGAACCCGTACCCGGCGGCGCTCGACGACGCGATCGACGCGTACCTGGAGCTGCTCGTCGAGCACGGGTACCGCGCCGATCAGGTTGCGATCGCCGGTGATTCGGCGGGCGGAGGGCTGTCGCTGGCGGCCGCCCGGACGCTGATCGACCGGCACGGCGTGCGTCCGGCCGCACTCGGGCTGATCGCGCCCTGGGTGGATCCGGGTGCCCGGGACGCACCGTTCGATCGCGACCTCGTGGTGAACACGGCGTGGTCGTTCGCCGCGGCGCAGGCGTATCTGGGCGACGGTGACCGCACCGATCCCGGCTACGCGCCGCTCCTCGGTGACATGTCGGGCCTGCCGCCGACGATCGTGCACGTCGGCACCACCGAGGTGCTGTACCCGCAGGTGGTGGAGCTGGTCGAAAAGTTGCGCGGCGCAGGCGTTCCGGTCGACTTCACCGAGTACCCGACGCTGTGGCACGTCGCGCACCTGCAGGCGTCGATCGTGCGGGAGGCCGACGCCGCGGTGCGCGAACTCGGCGGTTTCCTCGGCAGCGCGCTGGCGGGGGTTCGCGCCTAACGAGCGCCGAGCCAGTCCGCGGCGGCCCGGTCCGCGGTGCGCTCACCGCTGCGCACCGACTCCCCCATCTGCGCCAGCTCCGCCGAGGTCAGCTCGCCCGCAACAACGTTGAGCGCCTTCACCTGAGCCTCCGTCAGCACCCCCGAGCGCATCAGCGGCACCACGTTCTGCGCCGGCACCGAACTGCCCGCCTCGCCGGCGTCGCCGCTGCCTGGTTCCTGGGCCATGCCGTAGTCGGACACCGACAGACCGGCCGGGAGCGAGCGGTTCAGTTCCTCGAACACCGCGTCCGGCTCCGTCTCGGCGGCGCCGGGATGCAGTCGCTCGAGGAGTCGACCCGTGTACTCGGGCACCAGCGTCACCGCGCCCGAGTCGAGTTCGGCGAGGTCCTCCCCCGGCGCCAGATCGAGCCGGGTCTCCACCGGGGATCCCGTGCCCCGGAGCACGCCCGCGTAGATCTCCGCCAGCACCCGGTTCTCCGCGGACTGCCCGGACCCGACGGTGATCGACGGCAGCCGTGGCGGGCCGTCGAGACCCGACTCACCCGACGAACACCCCGTCAGCAGCACCGCAGCCACGGCGACCGCGCCCGCCCACAGTCCGAGACCGACGGTCGCTCCGCGGGCTCCGCTTCCGGCATTCACGGTCGCTCCGCGGGCTCCGCTCCTGGCATTCATCGCCCGCCACGCTCCTTCGGTCACCGTGCAGATGTCGTACCCATCGTTACACTGAGCGCCAGCACCATCTCGAGCGGCCGAGAGATCCGGCTTGACGACGCCGCAGCAACCAGTCCCGAACGTGGGCGGGTGCTGACGCCGGAGCCGATGGAAGGATGCCGATGCCGTTCTCGCCCCGCCTCTCGATCGCCGTCGTGGCCGCAGCCGTCGCGCTGACCACCGTCGCGGCCTGCGGCAACTCCGACCCGCTGGCGGGCGGCGGCGGCAACTCCGACCCCAACGCCATCGTCGTGGGGTCGGCCAACTTCCCCGAGTCCGAGACGGTCGCGAACATCTACGCGGAGGCCTTGAAGGCCAACGGCTTCGACGTGAGCACCAAGCTGAACATCGGCAGCCGTGAGGCCTACGTGCCCGCCGTTAAGGACGGGTCGATCGACGTGATCCCCGACTACACCGGAAACCTGCTGCAGTACCTCGACAAGAATGCGACCGCGACCGCCGCCGCCGACGTGGACGCCGCGCTGACCGCCGCCCTCGGCCCCGAGCTGGCGGTCACCACGCCGGCGCCCGCCGAGGACAAGGACGCCGTCGTGGTCACCCGCGGCACCGCCGACCAGTGGCAGCTGACCTCCATCGCCGACCTCGCCCCACACTCCCCGGAGGTGAAGTTCGGGGCGCCGGCCGAGTTCCAGGAGCGCTCGGTGGGCCTGCCCGGGCTGAAGGAGAACTACGGACTGGACGTCAGCCCCGGGAACTTCGTGCCGATCGCCGACGGCGGTGGACCGGCGACCGTGCGGGCCCTGGCCGACGGAAAGGTCACCGCCGCGAACATCTTCACCACCTCGCCCGCCATCGCGGCGAACAACTTCGTCGTCCTCGCCGACCCGAAGAACAACTTCCCCGCCCAGAACGTGGTGCCGCTGCTGCGGGCGAGCAAGAAGTCCGACAGGCTCACCGCCGTCCTGGATGCCGTCTCGGCGAAGCTCACCACCGAACAGCTTGTCGCACTCAATGATTCGGTGTCCGGCAGCGCCAAGACCGAGCCCGCCGCGGCCGCCGCCCAGTGGGTGACCGCCCAGGGGCTCGACAAGCCGGTCTCCTAGGGATCGCCCGTGATCAGTTTCGAGTCGGTCACCAAGCGCTACCCGGACGGCACCACCGCCGTCGACGACCTCGACCTGACCATCGAGGCCGAGTCCTTCACCGTCTTCGTCGGTCCGTCCGGATGCGGCAAGACCACCTCGATGCGGATGATCAACCGGATGATCACGCCGACCGCGGGCACCGTCACGGTGAACGGTCGGGACGTCGCGAACACCGACGTCGTCGACCTGCGTCTCGGCATCGGCTACGTCATCCAGGGCGCGGGACTGCTCCCGCACCGCACCGTGATCGACAACGTCGCGACCGTCCCGGTGCTGCGGGGCGATTCGCGCCGCGCCGCTCGCCGGGCCGCCCTCGAGGTGCTCGAACGGGTGGGGCTCGATCCCGCTCTCGCCGGGCGCTACCCCGCGCAGCTGTCCGGCGGGCAGCAGCAGCGCGTGGGGGTCGCGCGCGCCCTGGCCGCGGACCCGCCGATCCTGTTGATGGACGAGCCGTTCAGCGCAGTCGACCCGGTGGTCCGCGAGGACCTGCAGACCGAGATGCGGCGGTTGCAGGCGGACCTGCGCAAGACCATCGTGTTCGTCACCCACGACATCGACGAGGCGGTCAAGCTCGGCGACCGGGTGGCGGTGTTCGGTCCACGGGGCCGCCTGCAGCAGTACGCGCCGCCGCAGACGGTGCTCGCGTCCCCGGCGACGGACTTCGTGGCGGCCTTCGTCGGCCGTGACCGCGGCTACCGCGGACTGTCGTTCCGCGCCGCCGACCAGGTGCCGCTGCACGAGGTCCGTACCGCCACCGAGGCTGAGCTCCCGGCGCTGCGACTCGACCAGGGCGAGTGGGTACTCGTGGTCACCGACGTCGGCGCCCCGCAGGGCTGGATCGATGTCACCGGCGTCGAGGGTGTCCGCGCGGGCAATTCGCTCTTCGACAGCACCGCGGCGGGCGGTTCGCTGTTCACCCGGGGCGGTGACCTGCGCCAGGCCCTGGACGCGGCGATCTCCTCGCCGTCGGGAATCGGTGTCGCCGTGGACGACTCGGGCACGGTGATCGGCGGCATCCACGGCTCCGAGGTCATCCGCAGGCTGGCCGAGCAGCGTCAGGCCGAGGACCGGGAACGGGGCAGGCACTTCTTCGACGGCGAAACGGTCGGCTGATGCGCTGGCTGATCGACAACTTCTCCTACGTCGTCGACCTCACCAAGACCCACCTGTACCTGGCGTTGGTGCCGCTGCTGATCGGGCTCGTCCTGGCCGTGCCCGTCGGCACCGCGATCCGCAACGTCCCGTGGCTGCGCAAGACGACGACGACCATAGCCTCGGTGGCGTTCACCATTCCGTCGTTGGCCCTGTTCGTCACCGTCCCGACCGTCTTCGGCCTCAGCATCCTCGACCCGTTGAACGTGGTGATCGCGCTGGCGATCTACTCGACCGCACTGCTGATCCGGGCGGTGCCCGAGGCGCTCGACTCGGTACCGGCCGACGTGATCGACTCGGCGACCGCGATGGGCTACACCCCGCTGCGGCGAGCGCTGACCGTCGAACTGCCGCTGGCGATTCCGGTGCTGATCTCCAACATCCGCGTGGTGGCGGTCACGAACATCTCGCTGGTCTCGGTCGGTTCGGTGATCGGTATCGGCGGGCTTGGCGAGCTGTTCACCAAGGGATACCAGCGCGACTACCCCGACCAGATCATGGCCGGCATCATCGCAATCGTGTTCCTGGCGTTGGTGTTCGACGCGCTGCTGTACGTGCTCGGCCGAGTCCTGACACCGTGGACCCGAACCGCCAAGGGCCGCAAGGCCACAGATCCGGTCAACGTCTTGCGCGACGCCGAGGGGCCGGCGTGAACATCTTCGGATCCGCGTTCGAGTACATCGCCGACCCGGCCAACTGGTCCGGTCCGACCGGTATCGGCACGCGCATCGTCGAGCACCTCTGGTACAGCCTGCTCGCGCTCGTCGTCTCGGCCGCCGTCGCGATCCCGCTCGGACTGCTGATCGGCCACTTCCGACGCGGCGAGGCGGTGCTGGTCGGGCTGGTCAACTCGCTGCGGTCGCTGCCGACCCTCGGCGTGCTGACCTTCCTGGTGTTGCTGCTCGGGCTCGGGCTCGTCCCGCCGATCCTCGCGCTGGTCCTGCTCGGCGTACCCCCGATCCTGGCGGGCACCTACGCCGGCGTCGCGAACGTGGACGGCGTCGTGGTGGACGCGGCGCGGGCCATGGGGATGACCGAGCGACAGGTGCTCGCCCGGGTCGAGGTCCCCAACGCGCTGCCGTTGATCGTCGGCGGACTCCGCAACGCGACGCTGCAGATCATCGCGACCGCGACGATCGCCGCCTACGTCAACCTCGGCGGCCTCGGCCGGTACATCTTCGACGGGCTCGCCCTGCGCGACTACACCCGGGTGGTCGTGGGCGCCGTCCTGGTCGCCGTGCTCGCCCTGATCGTGGACGGCGTCCTCGCGCTCGCGGTCTGGGCATCGGTGCCCGGCACCGGGCGCCTGCGGCGCGCGCCCGCGCTCGACTGACTCCCCCGGAAACGAGTGATGGGAACCATCCCCCGGTCAGGCCGAGCGATGGTTCCCATCACCGTCAGTGTGCGGGGTGCTACCGGCTAGCCGGCGACGCCCTCTGCCTTCGCGGCGGCGGCGACGGCCTCGGCGACCGCGGGTGCGACCCGCGGGTCCAGCGGGCTCGGCACGATCTTGTCGACGGCCAGCTCGTCGGCCACCACGGAGAGGATGGCCTCGGCGGCGGCGAGCTTCATGCCCTCGGTGATCCGCCGCGCGCCGGCGTCCAGGGCACCCTTGAACACGCCGGGGAAGGCCAGCACGTTGTTGATCTGGTTCGGGAAGTCGCTGCGGCCCGTCGCGACGATGGCGGCGTGCTTGGCGGCGATGTCCGGGTGGATCTCCGGGTCCGGGTTCGACATCGCGAAGATGATCGCCTCGGGCGCCATCGTCGCGATGATCTCCTCCGGCACGGTGCCTGCCGAGACACCGAGGAACACGTCCGCGCCGTCGAGCGCCTCCACGATGCCCCCGGTCCGTCCGGCGGGGTTGGTGCGCGCCGCGAGGTCCGCCTTGATCTCGTTGAGATCGCCGCGGTCGCTCGAGACGATGCCCTTGGAGTCGAGCACGGTGATGTCCGCGATACCGGCCGCGAGCAGGATGTTCGCGCAGGCCACGCCCGCCGCGCCCGCACCGGAGATGACCACCCGCAGCGCGGTGATGTCACGGCCCTGGACCTTGACCGCGCCCTTGAGGGCGGCGAGGGCCACGATGGCGGTGCCGTGCTGGTCGTCGTGCATGACGGGGCAGTCGAGGGCCTCGATGACGCGCTTCTCGATCTCGAAGCAGCGCGGCGCCGAGATGTCCTCGAGGTTGACCGCACCGAAGCTCGGGCGCAGCCGGATCAGGGTCTCGACGATCTCGTCGGGGTCCTTGGTGTCGAGCACGAGCGGGATCGAGTTCAGGCCGGCGAAGTTCTTGAACAGCGCGGACTTGCCCTCCATGACGGGGAGCGAGGCACGCGGCCCGATGTCGCCGAGGCCGAGCACCGCGGAACCGTCGCTGACGACGACGACCAGTCGGTTGGTCCAGGTGTAGCGATCCGCCAGCGTCTCGTCCGCGGCGATGGCGCGGCTGACCTGAGCCACACCGGGGGTGTACGCGATCGACAGCGCGCGCTGGCTGTCGAGGGGGGCCGTCGTCTCGACCGAGAGCTTGCCACCGATGTGGCCCGCGAAGATCTCCTCGTCGGTCAGCTCAACCTTCTTCGGTGTGGTTGCTTCAGACACGGAAGACACGATGACACTCCTACTCAAGCCGCTCCCACTCGGGGGCGGGTTACTGGTAAGTAGCAGCGCCGAAGGCAAATTCGACGCAGCCGCAGGTTCTTGTCGAGATGGGGGTGAGGCTAGCCGAGGGTGCACGATCAAATCCCGTTTGGTCTACGGGCACAGCACTCACTTCGGAAGCGCGAACGCGCCGGGCGGGGTGGGCCCAGGCACCGAATCTGCCGCTGGTGAATCCGACTCTCACTTCATTACCGGGGGGTAGCACCGGCTTGGAGTGCAGCAAGTGTGCCACCGATGCCTCACCGAGGGCAAATCTCACTGGTGAGTAGGAATTCGGTGAGCTAGCCCCACCACTGGGTCCAGAGCAACAGCGTTGTGACCAACAACACGGCGATCGACCCGCCGACGGCCACCGCACCGCGCCGGTGATCGGCGAACCACTGCGCCACCACGACCGCCACCGCCGCCACGATGTGCGCGCCGACCGACATCTCGCCGGGCCCGGGAAAGCCGCGTCGCCCGCCGAGGTAGGCCGTGCCGACGACGACCACCGCGAGCACCACCACACCTGCGGCGACGGCGCCGCTGAACGCCCGCAGGCCGCGGGACACACCGCTCCGTCGCCGCCCGCTGCCGGAGTCGGCCCCGGGCTCGGTGTACTCCTCGTACTCGTCGATCGACACTCGCCTACCCGCCTGCGATGAATCCGCGGACCGAGTCCGCAATGAGCTGGACCGCGATCGCGGCCAGCAGGAGCCCGGCGATCCGCGCGAGCAGCGTGATGCCGCTCTCGCCGAGCAGCTGGATCAGCACCGTGGAGAACCGGAGCACCAAGAACAGGATGAGGTGAATCGTCAGAATCGCCAACCCGATGGCCACATACGACGACGGATGACCCTCCGCCTGGCTGACGAACACGATCACGGCGGCGATGGCTCCGGGTCCCGCCATCAGCGGGGTCCCCAGCGGTACCAGCGCGACGTTGACCTCCTCGGCGCCCTGCGGCTGGTTCGCGTCGCGCCCGGTGAGCAGCTCCAGTGCGATCAGCAGCAACAGCAGCCCGCCTGCGCCCTGCAGCGCCGGGATGCCGATGTGCAGGTAACGCAGGATCGCCTGCCCACCGACCGCGAACACCGTGATGACCGCGAGCGAGACCGCCGGCGCCTGCCAGGCGGCCTTGTTGCGCGCCTCGCGGTTCTTGCGGCCGACGAGCGAGAGGAACACCGGAATCGCACCGGGCGGGTCCATGATCACGAACAACGTGATCACAGCGGTGAGGTACAGCGTGGTGTCGAAGCTCATGGACGTTGCTCGCTCATCCCCCGGACCACCGGTACACCGGTGGCCGAGTCCACGATCCGCTCGAATTGGTCTGGTGCGGTGAGGAACTCACCGAGCACAACCGTCTTGTTGATGCCGTGGTAGTCCGAGGACCCGGTGACGACCAGGTCGAGGTCGCGCGCGAGCCCGGTCAGCAGCCGGGCGTCCTCCGCACTGTGGTCGTGGTGCTCGATCTCCACCCCGGACAGCCCGTCCGCGACCAGCTCGCCGATCTGGTCCATCGCCATCAACCGGCCCCGGCTCGCCGCCCGCGGGTGCGCGAGGACGCTCACGCCGCCGGCCTGCGCCACCATCCGCACCGCCTCGGGCAGGGGCGTGTCCTGCTTGTGCACGTAGTACCGGCCCCCGGTCCGCAGCAGGTCGGCGAAGGCCTCGTTCACCGAGCCGACCACCCCCGCCTCGACCAGTGCGCGGGCCAGGTGGGGGCGGCCGACGGCAGGTCCGGCCGCCGCCATCAACGCCTCGGGGTCGATCGGCAGCCCGTCCGCGGCCATCCGCTCGGCCATCACCCGCAGCCTCGACGTGCGCTCGGCCCGCAGCCGCTCCCGTTCCCGCGCGAAGGCGGCGTTCTGCGGGTCGAACAGGTACGCCAGCAGGTGCACCGCGACGGGCCTGCCGTCCTCCCCACGTCCCTCGCACGACATCTCCATGCCCCGGACCAGGTTCAGCCCCGGCGGCAGCGCCTCGACGGCCTCGGACCAGCCGGCGGTGGTGTCGTGGTCGGTGAGCGCGACCACGTCCAGGCCTGCCGCCGCAGCGGACCGCATCACCTGGGCCGGGCTCTCGGTGCCGTCCGAGGCCGTCGAATGGGTGTGAAGGTCGATGCGCACCCGGCCATTGTCGCAGGCTCGCCCGCGCCGGTCCGCGCGACGACGCACCGGTGCGCGGCCGGGCGCGGCGATACGATCGAGGCAGATCGTCTCCCACCCGCCGAGGAAGTGACCGCCCGTGCCGTCGATGCCGCCGTTGCCGTCGCTTCGCCCCGCCCGAAAGCCGGTTCCCACGCGGAAAGTCGTCCCGGTCCCCGCGGCCAGGGCGATCGTCGACTGTGCGGTGTACGTGGACGGCGTGCGACTGCCGGGCCGGTTCACGCACTCGGCCGCACTCGCGGAGGTCCGTTCCCGCGGCGAGGGTTTCGCCTGGGTGGGGCTGCACGCGCCGGACGCGGACCAGATGAACAGTGTGGCAAAGGTTTTCGGTCTGCACGAACTGATGGTCGAGGATGCCGTGCACGCCCACCAGCGTCCCAAACTCGAGATCTACGACGACGTGCTGTTCCTCGTGCTGCGCACCGTGAACTACGTCGAGCACGAGTCGATCTCCACCGCGAACGAGATCGTCGAGACCGGCGAGATCATGATCTTCGTCGGCGCGGACTTCGTCGTCACCGTCCGGCACGGCGAACACTCCGGGCTCGCGGGCGTGCGCGCCGACATGGACGCGCACCCGCAGCGTCTCACACTCGGGCCGACCGCGGTGCTGCATGCCATCGCGGACCACGTCGTGGACAGCTACCTCGCCGTCACCGAATCCGTGGAGCGGGACGTCGACCTGATGGAGGAGGACGTCTTCAGTCCCCGCGGCCGCGTCGCCATCGAGCAGATCTACCTCCTCAAGCGGGAGATCGTCGAGCTGCGCAGGTCGGTGAACCCGCTGGCCAGCCCGCTGCAACGGCTCGCGCACGACACCGGCCTCGGGGTCGGCAAGGAAGTCCGCCGTTACCTGCGCGACGTGCAGGACCACCACACGATCGTCGCCGAGCGGATCGCGGAATTCGACGAGGTGCTGAGCACCCTGGTCGAGGCGGCGCTGGCCAAGGTCGCGGTGCAGCAGAACACCGACATGCGCAAGATCTCGGCCTGGGTGGCGATCGCCGCGGTGCCGACCATGTTCGCGGGCGTCTACGGGATGAACTTCGACCAGATGCCCGAACTGCGATGGAGCTTCGGCTATCCGGCGGTGATGTGCGTCATCGCGACGATCTGCACCGGCCTGTTCGTGACGTTCCGTCGCAACAACTGGCTGTGACGGCTCGGCGAACGTCGCTACAGCGAGGCTGCGCCCCGCGCCGGGTCGCGAACGTCGATCCCGGCCTCCGCCCAGGCCTCCCGCAGGGCGCCCGCGCCACGCAACCGCACCCATGCGGCCTCGGTTCCGGTGATCGGGACCGCATCGAGGAACCGCACCGGGTCCGCCGGCTCGGGTAGCGGGAGGTCGTCGATGTCACTGTCCCCCAACAGCATCGCGGTGAACGGTGCGCCCTTCCACAGCGGGTCGCCGAGGTCGAGCAGGCCGTCGGCGGTGAGAACCACGCCCTCCACGGCCGGTGCCGCGGCCAGCACCGCGAGCGTGCGGTGCACCCCGGATGCGACCCCGGCGCCGCCTCGCAACGACAGCACCAGTTCCGCTCGCGGACCGCGCACCGGGTCCGCGATCAGGTCGCCGGGATCTCCCATCGGGTGCCGCGAACAGCCGAGCGAGACGTAGCGCACGAGGTCGCCGTCGAGCGGTCCGAAGCGGAGCACCTCGAGGGGTTCGAGGCCGAGGAAGGTGACCGATGCCGAGGACGGCTCGGGTCCGCCGATCCTGTCGATCAGGTGCGCGCGGACGGAAGCGATGACACTCTCACTCACCCGTTCATCTAACACCCGCGTCCGGCGTGTCCCGGTTCAGGGAGCCGGGGTCACGGTCACGGTGACGCTGTCGGAGGCGCCGGGACCGCGCAGCGTCAGCAACCTGGTCTGCGGATTCCAGTCCTGGACCTGCGCGCCCGCCACGTGAACTCCGGCCGGGAACCCGCTGCGCGGCAGGTAGATCTCGGTCGGCGCCGTCACCGACGGATTCGGCCGGAAGGTCAACTCGAGGCGATCGGGAGCGGCGGTCCAGTCGGTCGGGGTTCCGGCGACCGCCCGCGGGTACGGCGTGTCCAGTGCGGCCACCAGATTGCGGGCCGTGCCGTCCTCCTCGTACGGCCCCCAGTCCCCCGGGTCACGCGACCAGTAGCTGACGCCCGCCCCCATCTCGGCCGCCGTGGCGTACATCCGGTCGACGAACTCGAGCGCCCCCGGCAGGGTCGTGTCGAGCCCGAACTCCCCGAGGATGATCGGTGCGTCGCCCAGCGCCCGCGCGGTGCGCAGAGTGTGGTCGCGCCACGAGTCGATCGTCGCGTCGACGAGCGAACGGGAGGTGCCCTCGTAGCCACCGCCCAGATCCATCGGCAGCGGGTAGATGTGCGGGCAGTAGGCAATTCGGGGGTCACCGTCCCGACGGTCCGTCACCGGACCGAGCCCACTCGGTGTACCCCAGTTCACGCCCATGGCCTGCGGCGCCACGCACACCCACTTGTTCGCGTCGACCTGCCGAATGGCATCGGCACTGCGTTGGTACAGCGCGGTCAGCGGGCCGGCCTCGAACGCCGGCCCCTGCAGGGTCCCGCCGTAGGGTTCGTTCATCAGGTCGTACGCCACCACCGCCGGGTTGCCGGCGAAACGCTCCGCAACCGCCCGCCACGCATTGGCGTAGTGGTCCGCGAGCTCGGGGTGCGCCCCGGTGGTGTTCCAGAAGTTGTCGAATGCGCGGATCACCCCGGGATCGAGGTAGTACTGCTCCCACATGTCGTGCGTGCCGACCGGCAGCCCGTCCAGGTAGGTCGCCCACGCCGGCGCGCCGTTGCCGGTCCTGCCGTCCGGGGTGATCGCCCCGGAGTAGAGGTCCTGATGCATGTCGAGCATCACGTGGTATCCGCGTTCGGCGTACCAGCCGACCCGTTCCTCGACCCGGTCGAGGTACGCCTGGTCGTACCTGCCGGGCTCCGGTTCCACCGAGCGCCAGGAGATCAGGAACCGGACGAAATTGGTGCCCATGTCGGCGTGTTCGCGATCGAGCTGCGCCTCGGTGAACTCGGGCATCCCGTCCGGCGTGCTCTTCGCGCTCGATGCGGTGTTGAAGCCGCGCAGCACCAGCGCGCGGCCCTGGTCGTCGGTGAGATACGTCGTGGACGGCTCCGGATCGTCCCGCACCACTGCCGCCGCCCCGCCGACGAGCAGCAGGGCCGCCGCCGCGGCCAGGGACGCGATTCGCACTCGCCGCACGCCGCCACCGATTCTCTCTCCGCCATTCTGGACGCTTGGTCCACTGCCCGCGTTAATGTTGCGCCATGGTGCAGACGAGCGTGCCCGTTTCGGACGAGCCGGACGTCGCGGCCCGCCCGGCGGACCTCCGGCCCGGACTCGCGACGCTCGCCGCCGTCTCGGTGCTGGCGGGGTTCTGGCCCGTCACCGGATGGATCCTGACGTTCGCACCGGCGTTGCTGGTGCCGAGCGCGCTCGGGCTTCCGTTCGCCCTCCCCGCGCTGCGCCCGTTCCCGCTCGGCGCGACCACGACCGCGTCCTGGCTCGTGGACCTCGTGGCGGCGTTCGTGATGCTCGCGGTCACCGGCATGCGCCTGGTCGACTCGTCGAGCCGCCATCCGCACGGCGGCCCCGGCCGCGCCTTCCTGGCCGGCTGGGGCGCGACCGTCCTCGGGGTGCTGGCCGGCAACCTGATTCGCATCGTCTACCTGAGCTTCGTGGTCCACGCCGGCTCCGGCGCGTACCTGCTCTCCCTCGCCGGCGGGGCCCTGGTCTCGCTGCTGTGGGGCGGCGTCGCCGGACTGGCCGTCGGTGCCGCACAAACGATCTCGTCCGTGGTGCGATCGCGCCGTTCACTCCACCGCGACGACGCGAACGTCGTGGGTGTCGGCCCCCGGATGGACGAACCGCAGTAGCCGCGAGGCCTCCGCCTCGAGCGCCGCCGCCGCGGCCGCCTCGGGTCGCACGAACGTCGCCACCTCGACCGACGCCACGCCCTTCCGGGCGGCGACGGTGACGAAACCCGCGACCCTGCCGTCGATCAGCACGGCCGGCTTGATGATGCCGTTCACCGTGAACACCAGGGTGCGATGGTCGTCGGCGAGCACCCGGGACCGGTCGGCGTGGCCGAGCAGGACGCTGTCGAACGGCGCCAGGATGCGCGCGGGAGCGGTGGTCGCGGGATCTGGTCGCGGCGCGTCGGGAAGGTCGTACAGCTCGGCGCCGTCCTCGCCGACGAACCGTCTCAGCCGCGGTGCGAGGGTCTCGAAGAGCTCCGCGAGACGCGTCAGCCCCGACCAGGCCTGAGCGTCCGCCACCGTCGCGGGACCGAAGGCGGCGAGGTACCGGAGCACCAGAGCCTCCGGGGCGGTCGCGCGGTCCAGCGGCGCACCGAGCCACGATTCGAGCGTGGTGCACACCGGCTGGCCCGACCGTCCCCACAGCCCGCGCGGGGGAATCTGCACCAGCGGCAGCAGGTCCCGAACGGCGTGCGCAAGCGCGGCCGGGTCGCGGTCCGGCCACCGCTCCGCCAGCCGCGGTCTCAGCGCGGCCATGGTCATCGGCGTGCGTTCGAGCACATCCCGACCGAATTGCTCCAGCGCCGCACCGTCGACCGCGGCAATCTCCTTGCGGTGCTGCGAGTTCGTCCGCAGGTCGGCGTCCATGATCGGCTGCACCCACGGACGCAGCGCCAGCGCGTCCGCAGCGGTCACCGCGTGCACGGTGCCACGCATGAGCACCATCCGCACGACCTCTCGGCGCTCGAGCAGCTCGCCGAAGTCGGTCGGTGCGAACCTCTCCAGCCGTGCCCACAACGCGTAGTAGGGGGCAAGCGGTGCCTGCGACTGGAGGCCGAACAGGTGCTCGACCATCTCGATGGCGGTGCCGGAGGAGCGGGCCAGCAGGTGCTGCCGCGCCAGGGTGGCTCGGCCGAGCGCCCGCCCGGACATCCGCTCCACCGTCGCCATCGCGTTCCTCCACCCCGCAGCACTTCGCCAGCCCTTCCCTGCCGCCCCATCTTCTCAGCAGACTCGCAGCGGGCACGTCCTCCGGAGCGTCGTGTCGCGCGCGCCACGAGCCGACCCGACCCAGCGAGAAACCCGTGGTGATCAGCGAACATTGTTGCGCTAGCACGATTTACGCACGAGTCCCGGACGGTCCTGGGACGCTGCTGTGAATCGTCCTCCGGACCTGTCCGGGCGTCGGCGCCGTGCCTAGCGTGGGAATCGGATCGGGGATTCGGCACACCCGGATTCGGCACCGCCGACTCGCCCCGATCCCCCCACGACGAAAGGGACACACCCATGTCTGCAACCGAGAAGCCGCGACGAGGCCGACGGATCGTTCGACGCCTCGCGGTGACCGGCGCGCTGGTCGGACTGCCGCTGATGGCGATCACCGGAACCGCGCTCGCCGACCCAGCGCATCACGACGACGGCGACCACGCGCAGCATCACGACTGGGACCACAACGGCGGAGACCGGCACCACGACTGGAACGACAACGACGGGAACAACGACGGGAACAACGACCCCGGCGACTGGCAGCCACCCGCGCCGGATCCCGGCCAGCTTCCTCAGATCCCGCAACTTCCGCAGGTGCCCCAATTGCCGCAGTTGCCGGGCGGACTCAATTTCGGTAGCAGCTGACCGATCGCGCCGGTCCGCCGCCCCGCACCCTCCCCGATCGGGGGCGGCGGACCGTCAGATCGCGAGCTTGGCGAGCAGGTCGCGGGCCCGTTCCGCCGTCTTCGGTTCGCAGAGCACGTCGTAACGACCGGCGACCAGCTGCATGGTCGAGGCGAAGTCACGGGTACCGCGAGTGGCGGCGTACGGGATCGTCGTGGAGATCACACCGAAGATGATGCCGCCGATGATGCCGGCGATGAGCGGGCCGAGGAAACTGGTGGTGAACAGGCCGAGCAGCAGGCCCAGGAAGACGCCGAGCCAGGCGCCCGAAACGACACCGCCACCAATGACTTTCGCCCAGGTGAGCCTGCCGAGCACGCGCTCGACCTGCATCAGGTCGACGCCGACAATCGTGACGTCCTCCACCGAGAACTCCTGATCGGACAGGTAGTCGACCGCACGCTGCGCCTCGGCGTAGGTGGGGTACGAACCGATCGGCCATCCGGTGGGCGGGGTCGGAAGCGCTCCGCGGCCGGGCCGGTTCGGCTGTCCAAGTGGATTGGTCATGTCGACGCTCCCTGCTGAACGGTGCTTACTGATATCGCTGCCGTGGGCGCCACTGCGCCCCTTCCGTGTCCAGTTTACGGAGATTCGGGATCGGTCACACTTCCCGAGGCTTCGCCCGAGTCGAACCGCATGGTGCGCGACATTCCCGCGGCCCGCCCCTTGGCCGCGACCACCTGAGCCATCTTGGCACTGGCCTCGTCGATCATCTCGTCACCGAGCATCGCCGCCCCGCGCGCGCCACCGGCGGCGGAGGTGTGGAACTCGTAGGCCTCGAGGATCAGCTCGGCGCGGTCGTAGTCGGACTGGCGGGGACTGAACGCCTCGTTGGCGGCATCGATCTGGGTGGGGTGCAGGACCCATTTGCCGTCGAACCCGAGCGCGGCGGTCCGGCCCGCCGCACGACGGAACGCGTCCACGTCACGGATCTGCAGGTACGGCCCGTCGATCGCCTCGAGCCCGTGGGCGCGGGCCGCCAGCAGGATCGTCATCAGGATGTGGTGGTACGCATCCCCGGCGTCGTAGCCCTCGGGTTGCTCGCCGACCACCAGCGTGCGCATGTTGATGCTGGCCATGAAGTCCGCGGGCCCGAACACCAGCGTCTGCACGCGGGGACTGGCCGTCGCGATCGCGTCGATGTTGGTGAGCCCGATCGCGTTCTCGATCTGGGCCTCGATGCCGATTCGGCCGACCTCGAGCCCGTTGGCCTTCTCGACCTGGGTCAGCAGAAGATCCAGTGCCTGAACGTGACTGGCGTCGACCACCTTCGGCAACAGGATGGCGTCCAGATTGGCGCCGGCTCCGGAGACCACGTCGACCACGTCGCCGTAGGTCCACTCGGTGGTCCAGTCGTTGACGCGCACGACCTTGATCTGGTCACCCCAGCCGTCCGAGTTGAGCGCTTCGACGATCTCGGTGCGCGCCTGCGCCTTTGCGATCGGCGCGACGGCGTCCTCGAGGTCGAGGAAGACCTCGTCGGCGGGCAGGCCCTTGGCCTTGTCGATCATCTTGCGACTGCTGCCGGGAACCGCCAGCACCGACCGACGGGGGCGCGGGTACACCATGCGGACCTCCACTCGAGCGCCTCGCGACACCGTGCTTGGGCACACTCGTTCAGCGTCACTACGCGACAAACAATTAGCCTTGCCATCATGGCAGCAGTGAGCAAGGTCTTCGCAGCCAGGCTCGCGGGCCTGGTGGTGCTCGGACCGGACGGCGAATCGATCGGCAGGGTGCGCGACGTCGTCATCACCATCCGGATCGGGCGGCAGCGCCCCCGGGTCCTCGGACTGGTCGTCGAACTCGTCACCCGCAGGCGGATCTTCGTGCCGATGCTGCGCGTCACCGCGATCGAACCCGGGTCGGTGACCCTGACCGGGAGCGTCAGCCTGCGGAAGTTCACCCAGAAGCCCGGCGAGGTGTTGGCCCTGGCCCAGGTGGTGGACACCACGGTGCGCGTGGACGACCCCGAACTCGTGGAGCTCGCCGGCATCGACGTCCTGGTGGTGGACCTCGGCATCGAGCTCACCCGGACCCGCGACTGGGTCGTGTCCCGGGTGGCCGTCCGGCGACCGCGGGCCCGGCTCGCCCGTCGGTCGGCGGTGCACGTCGTCGAGTGGCCACACGTCGAGGGGTTGACCCATTCGCAGCTGGCCATGCCGGGGCAGGGCGTCTCACAGCTGCTGGCCCAGTTCGAGGGGATGCGCCCGGCGGACGTCGCCAACGCGATCCGCGACCTGCCCGACAAGCGTCGGCACGAGGTCGCCGTCGCTCTCGACGACGAGCGGCTGGCCGACGTGCTGCAGGAGCTGCCGACCGACGACCAGACCGACCTGCTGACCCATCTCGAGGTCGAACGCGCCGCCGACGTGCTCGAGGCGATGGATCCCGACGACGCCGCCGACCTGCTCGGCGAGCTGCCCGAGACCGAGGCGGAATCGCTGCTGCAGCTGATGGACCCGGAGGACTCGGAGCCGGTCCGCCGACTGCTCGAGCACTCCCCGGACACCGCGGGTGGCCTGATGACGCCCGAACCGGTCATCCTCACCCCCGCGACGACGGTGGCCGAGGCGCTCGCGCGGGCACGCAACCCCGACCTGACGCCGGCGCTGGCGAGCATGGCGTTCGTGGTCCGGCCGCCGATCTCGACCCCGACCGGCCGTTACCTCGGCTGCGTGCACCTGCAGCAACTGCTCCGCGAGCCGCCCGCCTCGCTGGTCGGAGGGATGCTCGACACCGACCTGATCCGGCTCGGCCCCGAGGACCCGCTGGCGAGCGTCACCCGCTACTTCGCTCGGTACAACCTGGTGTGCGGGCCGGTGGTCGACGACGAGGGCCACCTGCTCGGCGCGGTCGCGGTCGACGACGTGCTGGACCATCTACTGCCGGAGGACTGGCGGGAGGAAGCTGCGGACGATGAGTGAGAAGACCACGCCTGCCCGGCAGCGCCTCGACACCCCCCGGGGTTCACGGTGGCGCGGCTTCGGCATCGACGTCGAGGCCGTCGGCCGAGTCAGCGAGTCCATCGCCCGGTTCCTCGGGACCGGCAAGTACCTCGTCATCCAGACGGTCATCGTGATCGTGTGGATCGCCCTCAACATCACCGCGGTCGGCCTGCAGTGGGACCCCTACCCGTTCATCCTGCTGAACCTGGCCTTCTCCACCCAGGCCGCGTACGCGGCGCCGTTGATCCTGCTCGCGCAGAACCGGCAGGAGAACCGCGACCGCGTCTCGCTCGAGGAGGACCGCGCGCGGGCGGAGCAGACGAAGGCGGACACCGAGTTCCTCGCCCGCGAGCTCGCGTCGCTGCGGCTGGCGGTCGGCGAGGTGGCCACCCGCGACTACCTGCGTCGCGAGTTGGAGGAGATCAAGGCACTCCTCGCCGAACGCGACGACCAGGAGCTGCGGCCCTCCCGCAAGTAGCAACGCCGAGATCTCGACCCGAGGCTTCGCCCGAGGAGCGATCTCGACCCGAGGCTTCGCCCGAGGAGAGACCTCGACCCGAGGAGTAACAGCGCCGGACGAGTGGCCGATCTGTAACCTGGGTCACATTCCGGGTGGGGGCTCGTCGAGGAGGGGTGCGGATGCGGATCCGTGGACTGGTGGCCGTTGCGGGTGTTGCACTGGTCGGGGCCGTCACAGCGGCACTGTCGATCGGCGCACCGCCACCGCCGGCGCTGGCCGAATCCTCGTCTCCGCTCGACGCGGCGCCGGCAGGGACGGTCGGTCTGGTGGCGCCCGCGGCCCGGCCCACACGCGGCCCGCACGCCTACACCCCGCCCGCCCCGGTGACCTTCGCGCCACCACCAGCGGTGGCCGAGAAGCTCGCACCCATGCCGATCTCGCTGAGCGCCCTCGGCATTCCGGAACTCGTTCTGAGCGCCTACCGAGGAGCCGAGGCGACGCTGGCCGCCGACCAGCCGGGATGCGGGGTCACCTGGCACCTGCTCGCGGGGATCGGACGCATCGAGTCCGGCCATGCCGGCGGCGGTCGCACCGACGCGGCAGGAACCACGCTCACCCCGATCCTCGGGCCGGTCCTCGACGGCTCGCTCGCGGGCAACAACGTCGTCTCCGACACCGACGGCGGCAAACTCGACGGCAACCCCAAGTTCGACCGGGCGGTGGGGCCGATGCAGTTCCTCCCCGGCACCTGGACGCACTACGCCGCCGACGGCAACGGCGACGGCATCGCCGATCCGAACAACGTCTTCGACGCCTCGCTGGCCGCGGCCCGCTACCTCTGCTCGGGCGGGCTGAACCTCCGCGACAGCGCTCAGGAGGTCCGAGCGGTGCTGCGCTACAACAATTCGATGGCGTACACGGCGAACGTGCTCGCCTGGTCGGCCGCCTACGCCGGCGGGGGCACCCCGACCCCGGGCTCGATCCCGGAGGTCACCCCGGAACCGGGCAAGCCCGCCGCGCCGACCGCAACGCCTGCCAAGCCTGACGCGGCGATTCTCGCCGCCGCAGCGGCCCCGGCGCCGGCCACACCGGCGCCGACTCCGCCACCCCTGATTCCGGGCCTGCCGGCACTACCCTGTCTGATCTTCTGCCCGCCTGCGACACCCCCACCCGCACTCGCACCCGTCACGCCGCCCGGCGCCGCCGTGGGCACGCCGCCCGGGCCCGCACAGCCGGCACCCGTCCGGTAACGCTTCCGATACCTTCCGGCCGCCCTCCCGAGACCTCGTCGACATCTTTTTTACACCCGCCCTTACCTGCATCGATGGGGGCAATAACGGGCATTCTGATCACGGTTGAATAACGGAAATATCTCGAATCGGGTAGCGTCGGGTGCGGTCTACAGGAGCAGCACGCCCCGCCCGGGGCCGCAGGAGGTATTTCGGTGGGTCGGCACAGCAAGAAATCGAACTCGAAAATTCGACGTAATTCGGTCATCGCTCTGACCGGCCTCGTCCCCGGTGGACTGATCTCGGTGGCCGCCACCTCGGGCGCATCGCCCGTCCCGTTCCTCACCGCGAAGTCGGCCCCGATCGCGGACGCCCCGGCGCCGCAGTCCGCCCCCGCCCCCGCGACGGCAACCGCGCCGACGACCCAGGCGCCGGCTCCCGCCCCCGAAGCACCCGCACCGGTCCCGGCGCCCGCTCCCGCGCCTGCACCCGCTCCCGCGCCGCTGCCCCAGGGACCGCTGGGCATCCCCGCGATCAACTTCGCCGCCTACCAGGCCGCCGAGAAGACCCTCGCCGAACGCGCGCCGGGCTGCGGCATCACCTGGCAGCAGATCGCGGGCATCGGCCGCGTCGAGTCCAGCCACGCGAACGGCGGCGAGGCCGACGACAAGGGCAACCTGCTGAAACCGATCATCGGCCTCCCGCTCGACGGCAGCCTGCCCGGCCAGGCCGTCATCATGGACACCGACGGCGGCAAGCTGGACGGCGACCCGGTCTACGACCGCGCGGTCGGGCCGACGCAGTTCATCCCCAGCACCTGGGCCCGCTACGGCATCGACGGCAACGGCGACGGCGTGGCCGACCCGCAGAACCTCTTCGACGCGGCCGCGTCCACCGGCAACTACCTCTGCGACGGCGGCACCAACATGCGCGACCTCGCCTCGGCCACCAAGGCGATCCTGCGCTACAACAACTCGATGGCCTACGTCGCGAACGTGACCGCCTGGTCTCTCGCCTACTCGACGGGCATCAACCCCACCGCGGACGCCCTGCCGCGAATCCACTGACCGCACGACACCTACCATTGGTGTCATGTCAGCAGTGACCGAGTCCGATGTTCGCAGCGCCCTGTCCAAGGTGCTCGACCCGGAGATCCGTAAGCCCATCACCGACCTGGGCATGGTCAAGAGCATCGACCTTGCCGACGACGGGGGCGTCGACATCGTCGTCTACCTGACCACGTCGAGCTGCCCGATGCGCACCGAGATCGTCGACCGGGTGACCAAGGCGGTCGCCGACGTCGCCGGCATCGGCGCGATCCGCGTCGAGCTCGACGTGATGAACGACGAGCAGCGCACCGAACTGCGCCGGTCGCTGCGCGGTGATTCCGCCGAGCCCGTCATCCCGTTCGCCCAGCCCGGCTCGTTGACCCGGGTGTACGCCGTCGCGTCCGGCAAGGGCGGAGTCGGAAAGTCCTCCGTCACAGTCAATCTCGCAGCGGCAATGGCCGCCCGCGGACTGTCGGTCGGCGTGCTCGACGCCGACATCTACGGCCACTCGGTCCCCCGCATGCTCGGCACCGACGCCAAGCCGACTCAGGTCGAGCGGATGATCATGCCGCCGCAGGCGCACGACGTGAAGCTGATCTCGATCGCCCAGTTCACCCAGGGCAACACCCCGGTGGTCTGGCGCGGTCCCATGCTGCACCGTGCACTGCAGCAGTTCCTCGCCGACGTGTTCTGGGGCGACCTGGACGTGCTGCTGCTGGACCTGCCGCCCGGCACCGGCGACGTCGCGATCTCGGTGGCGCAGCTCATCCCCAACGCGGAGATCCTGGTGGTGACCACCCCGCAGCAGGCCGCCGCCGAGGTGGCCGAGCGCGCCGGCGCGATCGCGCTGCAGACCCGCCAGCGCATCGCCGGCGTGGTCGAGAACATGTCCTGGATGGAGCTGCCGGACGGCACCCGGATGGAGGTGTTCGGGTCGGGTGGCGGTCAGGCCGTCGCCGACCGGCTCACCAAGGCCGTCGGAGCGAAGGTCCCGCTGCTCGGCCAGATCCCGCTCGAGCAGGCCGTCCGCGAGGGCGGCGACGAGGGTGTGCCGATCGTGCTCGGCGCCCCCGACTCCCCGGCCGGCACCGCGCTGCTCGAGATCGCGGAGAAACTGGCGGTCCGTTCCCGCGGCCTCGCCGGCATGTCCCTCGGCATCGACACCACCCGTCACCTGTAGGACTGCGCGGCGAAGCCGCCGAACTCGTCCACGTACGGCAGCGCGGCGGCCAGCGCGCCGACCAGCGGCCGGTACCCCGGCGCCCCGGCCCGCGGGTTGAGCCAGATCACCCGGTAGGCCCGGCGGTGCAGGCGCGCCATCGCGGCGCCGAGCTCCTCGGGGGTGTCGCTGTCCCAACCGTCGGAGGCGATCACCACCACCGCCCCCCGCAGGGCGTTGCCGTGGTGTGAGCCGAGCAGCTCGCGCAGGCTGCCGGCGATGTGCGTGCCGCCGAGCCGGTCCCGGACCGTCGCGGTCGCGTGCGCGGCGGCGGCGCCACCGGCCCGGTGGGCCAGCACGGCGGTGAGCCGGGTGAGCCGCGTCGAGAAGGCGAAGACCTCCGCGTCGCCGCGGAGCACCGCCGCCCGCATCAGGTGCAGGCAGGCATCGACGAACGGCTGCATGGACTGGCTGACGTCGCACACCAGCACGATCCGCCGCGGTCGGGGCACCGGCCGGGTCCGCACGATCCGCACCGCCTCCCACCCGGTCCGCCTCGATCGGGCGATGGTCTCGCGCAGGGCAACCCGACGACCCGCCTGGTGGGGGCGTTCGCGCCGGGTCCGTCGCTGCGGCCACCCGGCGGCGGCCGCGTCCAGCCACGCGCGCAACGCCCGCAGCTCGTCCTCCTCGAACTGCCCGAACGGCCGGCCGCCTGCCGCGACCACGCGGCTCGGGAGCCGATCCGCGACGACGCCGGTCCGATCGTCCTCGTCGCGGGCCGTGCGGGTGTCGGCCGGGGCTGCCGCGGATGTCCCGATCCCGGCCAGACCCGCGCCGACGCCCCCCGACCGCGACGGGACCACGGTGCCCTGTGGGTTGGGCGGCGACGCCGGGTTCGGCCGGCGGGCATCCGGGTCCATCGCGAGTACCCCGCCACCGAAGACCGCCGCGAACGCCTCGTCGAACCGGGCGAGGTCGCCCTGCCTGCGCACCAGGGTCAGTCGCGCCGCCCAGTACAGCCGGGACGGCGAGGCGGGCCGCAGCAGGGCCAGCGCGCGGGCGAACTCGGCGGCGGCGCCCTCCGACACTCCGATCCCCGCGGCCCGCAGCCGACCGGTGAACGAGACGGAGAACGCCGCGAGGTCGACTCGGCGGGCGATCGGGGCGGTGCTCATCGTCGGCGAAGTAGCCGGATCGCAGTCACCACCGCGATTCCGGCGAGCAGTGCCGCGACGGCGTGCGGCCACCATCGGACGAGCGTCGGCCGGGCCAACGCCACGAGATCCAGCGGTTCAGGTTCCGCTTGTGCCGGAACCGAATCCGCAAGGCCCTCCCGCTCGCCGGGGGTCGGGACGACGGTGAGTGTCGGCTGCTCGGAGCCGCCGGACAGCTTGGCCTCGAGCGCGTCCACGAACTGGTCCATCAGCTTCTCCGACACCTGGGCGATCATGCCGCTGCCGAACTGCGCCAGTTTGCCGACGACCTTCATGTCCGTGTCCACGGTCGCCGAGGTCCGGCCCTCGTGCTCGTCGAGCGCCACGGTGATCGTCGCCGACGCGTTCCCGCCGCCCCGAGAGTCCCGACCCTTGGCCTCGATCACCGCGTGGTGCGCCGCGTCGTCCTTCTCCCGGAACTCTGCGCGTCCGGCGAACTCGCTGACGACCGGGCCGACCTTCACCTTGACCCGGCCGAGGTACGCGTCACCGTCCCGACCTGTCAACTGTGCCCCCGGGAGCAGCCCCGCAACACTCTCCAGGTCGGTGAGCGCTTCCCACGCGACGTCCACCGGTGCACTGACCGGGAATTCGTGCTGCAACTTCATTGTCTGCGCCCCTTCATCTCACGTTCCGGACCGGTCGAGATCGGCGTCGTCGAGCAGTGCGAGGATCGCGACGCGGTCGTCGGGCGTCTTGGCGATCGCCCCGATACTCGCCGCCGCGTCGCCCCGGACGAGTTCGCTGGTGCCCAACGCTGCCAGCGCCGCCACCCAGTCGATCGCTTCCGCGACACCCGGCGGCTTGTCGAGGTCGAGCCGCCGCGCCTCACCCACGAACTGCGCCGCCGTCGCGATCAGCGCCTCGTTGGCCGCGGGCACGACACGGCGCAGGATCGCCACCGCCCGTGCCGGTTCGGGATAGTCGATCCAGTGGTACAGGCAGCGGCGGCGCAGGGCGTCGTGCAGGTCGCGGCTCCGGTTCGACGTCAGCACGACTCGTGGCGGTGCCTGCGCGGCGAAGGTTCCCAGTTCCGGCACCGTCACCGCGGCCTCGCCGAGGAACTCCAGCAGCAACGCCTCGAATTCGTCGTCCGCACGGTCGATCTCGTCGACCAGCAGTACCGGGGTCGCACCACCACGGTGCCGAACGCACCGCAGGATCGGCCGCTCCAGGAGGAACTCCTCGGTGAACAGGTCGGCCTCGTCGAGCCGCTCGGTGCGCGACTCCGCCAGCCTGATCGCCAGCAGTTGACGCTGGTAGTTCCAGTCGTACAGCGCCTCGGCCGCGCTCAGACCCTCGTAGCACTGCAGTCGGATCAGTTCGGCGCCGAGCGCCGCGGCCAGCGCCTTCGCCGCGGTGGTCTTACCCACCCCCGGTTCGCCCTCGAGCAGCAGGGGACGTCCCAGCGCGGACGCGAGGTAGATCGCCGCGGCGGTGCCCTCGTCCAGCAGGTAATCCTGCGCGTCGAACCGCGCGATGACGTCGGCGATGTCCGCGAACTGCGGGGCCGTCACGACGCATTCCGGTCCTGGCCCGCGTCCCGGTCCTCGTCCCGGTCCAGCAGAATCCGGTAGTCGTCCCAGGTGTCGACGTCGGCGGGCACCTCGCCCGATGCCGGCACCTCGACGACCACCGCCGCCGCGGAATCGAACAGCTTCCACACCGCCTTGTCACCGTGCAGCGCCGCCAGCCGCCCGAACACCGAGCGCCCCAACCACAGCGGATGCCCCCGCCCGTTGGCGTAGCGGCAGACGCCGATGGTGTCGGCCGACGCGTGCGCGATCAGCGCCGCGACGGCCTCCGCTGCGATCCCCGGCTGGTCCCCGAGCAGCAACACGATGCCGTCCGAGCGCGGATCAACCTCCGCCACAGCCGCTTTCACGGACGACGAGCAGCCGCCGGCGGACTCGCCGCAGTGCACCACGGTGGCGCCGTGCAGGTCCACCGTCGACTCGATGGCTTCCGCCGAGCCGGGCACCGTGACCAGGAGCTGGTCGAAGTTGCAGGAACGCGCGAGTCGCAGGCTCGCATCGAGCAGGGTGGCGCCGCGGTACGGCAGCAGCTGCTTCGGTCGGCCGAGCCTGCGCGAGGCCCCCGCCGCCAGTACCAGTCCGGTCACGAACATCGCGCACGCTCCTTCTCGTAGGCACGCAGGCATCCGGGGCCGCAGAACCAGTAGTCCCGACCCTCGACCGTCAGGTGCGGGGTGTCCGGGCCCACCGCCACCTCCATCCCACACACCGGGTCCGTCGTGCGGTCCGTGGCCGGGGCCGCGGCGGGCACGACGCCCAGCCGCTCGACCCGGCGGGCACGGACCACCTCCGCCATGACCGACACGGCGATCTCCGCCGGCGTCCGCGCGCCGATCGGCAGGCCGACGGGGGTGTGCACCAGGGCCCGTTCCGCGGCGGTGGGCTCGAGCTGGTCGATCACGGCGGCGCCGCGGACCCGGCTCGCGACCAGACCGACGTAGCCCGCCCCCGCGTCCAGCGCGGCTCGCAGCGCCCGCGGTTCCTCTTCTCCGAGGCTCGCGACGATCACCGCCACCGGGTCCTCCGAGCCGTCGTCTCCGTCCCGCCGAACCGCGAAGTCCAGGAACCGCGCCAGCTCGGCGACCGCGTCGGCCACCGGCGTCGCGCCGACCACGCGCACGACCGGGGCCGGCAGCCGGGGCTCGAGGAAGATCTCCATGGCCCCGCCGGACAGGCACGGGTTGACCACGACGGCCGCGCCCGGCGCGTCGGGAAACTCCGGGGCGCCGTCGGGCAGCACCCGCAGCAGCACGCTCTCCTCGGAACGCAAGGCGCCGAGCGCGGCGACACGCACCGAGTTCCGCGCGCACTGGCCGCCGACGAAGCCCTCGATGGTGCCGTCGGGCAACACGATCGCCTCGTCGCCCGCGCGCGCGGACGTGGGCGCCTGCGCGCGCACCACCGTGGCATGCACGAACGGCTGCCTGCGCTCCGTGAGCTCGGCGATCCGGGCGTTCATCTGCACAACCCGCACCATTGTGTTCAGCTCCTAGATCGGCGGGGCCGCCCTGCCCTGCATCGCTTCCCACACCCGCGACGGGGTCAGTGGCATGTCCGCGTGCCGGATCCCGAACGGCTTCAGCGCGTCCACCACCGCGTTGACCAGCGCGGGCGGGGATCCCACCGTCGCGGACTCGCCGATGCCCTTGGCCCCGATCGGGTGGTGCGGCGACGGCGTGACCGTGAATCCGGTCTCGAAGTGCGGCACCTCCAGCGCGGTCGGGATGAGGTAGTCCATGAACGACCCGCCCAGGCAGTTACCGTCCTCGTCGAACGCCATGATCTCCATCAGCGCCATCCCGATGCCGTCGGTCAGCCCGCCGTGCACCTGGCCCTCGATGATCATCGGATTGATCCGGGTACCGCAGTCGTCGACCGCGAGGAACCGGCGCACCTTCACCACCGCGGTGCCCGGGTCGACGTCGACGACGCAGAAGTACGCCCCGTACGGATAGGTGAGATTCTCGGGGTTGTAACAGATCTGGGCCTCGAGGCCGCCTTCGAGCCCCTCCGGCAGGTCCCCCGCGCCGTAGGACCGCATGGCGGTGTCCTGGATCGTCACGGCCGCGGTCGGGTCACCGGCGACGTGGAAGCTGCCCTTCGTCCATTCGAGGTCCGCGACGGAGACCTCGAGCATCCCGGACGCGATGATCCGGGCCTTGTCCCGGACCTTGCGCGCGACGAGCGCCGCGGCCGCACCCGACACCGGCGTCGACCGGCTGCCGTAGGTGCCCAGACCGAACGGGGTGTTGTCGGTGTCGCCGTGAACCACCTCGATGTCGTCCGGCGCGATGCCGAGCTCCTCCGCCACGATCTGCGCGAACGTCGTCTCGTGGCCCTGCCCCTGGGTCTGCACCGAGATCCGCAGCACCGCCTTGCCGGTGGGGTGCACCCGCAGCTCGCAGCCGTCGGCCATGCCGAGCCCCAGGATGTCCATGTGCTTGCGGGGTCCGGCCCCGACTGCCTCGGTGAAGAAGGACATCCCGATGCCCATCAGCTCGCCCCGCTCGCGGCGTTCGGCCTGCTCGCGGCGCAGGTCGGCGTAGCCGATCATGTCCATGGCCTTGCGCATCGTGGTCTCGTAGTCGCCGGAGTCGTACACCCAGCCCGTCTTGCTGGTGTACGGAAACTGGTCCGGCCGCAGCAGGTTTCGCAATCGCAGCTCGGCCGGATCCATGTCGAGGTCGTAGGCGAGGCAGTCGACCAGTCGCTCGACCAGGTACACCGCCTCGGTGATCCGGAACGAGCACGCGTACGCCACCCCACCCGGCGCCTTGTCCGTGTACACGGCGGTCATCTTGCAGTACGCGGCCTCGAGGTCGTAGCTGCCGGTGAACACACCGAAGAACCCGGCCGGGTACTTCACCGGCGCGGCGGTGCCGTTGAAGGCGCCGTGGTCGGCGAGGACGTCGGTGCGGACGGCGAGGATCTTGCCGTCCTTCGTCGCCGCGATCTCGCCCTGCATGATGTAGTCCCGAGCGAACCCGGTGCTGGTCAGATTCTCGTTGCGGTCCTCCATCCACTTGACCGGGTGGCCGGTGACCAGCGACGCGACGATGGCACACACGTAGCCGGGATAGATCGGCACCTTGTTGCCGAACCCGCCCCCGATGTCCGGGGACACGACGCGGATCTTGTGCTCGGGCAGCCCCGCGACCAGCGCGTACAGGGTTCGGTGCGCGTGCGGGGCCTGGGAGGTGCACCACAGGGTCAGTTTGCCGTCGACCGCGTCGTAGTCGGCGACGGCGCCGCAGGTCTCCATCGGAGCCGGGTGCACCCGGGGGTAGACGATCTCCTGCCGGGTGATCACATCCGCCTTCGCGAAGGCGGCCGCGGTGGCCGCGGCATCGCCTGCCTCCCAGTCGAAGACGTGGTTGTCGGTCTTGCCGTCGAGGTCGGTGCGGATCACCGGGGCGTCCGGGTCGAGCGCCCGGCGGGCGTCGATCACCGGGTCGAGAACGTCGTACTCGACGTCGATCAACTCGAGCGCGTCGCGGGCCGAGTACCGGTCCTCGGCGACCACGCAGGCCACCTCCTGGCCCTGGAATCGCACCTTGTCGGTGGCCAACACGGCCTGCACGTCGTTCGAGAGGGTCGGCATCCAGGCCAGTCCCTGCTCGGCCAGGTCGGCCCCGGTGATGACCGCCCGCACCTTCGGATGTGCCTGCGCCGCAGTGGTGTCCACGCTCACGATGCGGGCGTGCGCGACCGGTGAGCGCAACACCGCCAGGTGCAGCATGCCGGGCAGGACGATGTCGTCGACGTAGTGGCCCCGCCCCCGCACGAACCGCGGGTCCTCCTTGCGGAGCATGCGGCCGTAGCCGACGGGTTTGGTGTCGTTGTCGATGTGGTCGGCGTCGGGCTGGTCCGGGACCGGGCGGTCGACGGTGGTCATGATCCACTTCCGATGTGCTCGCTGGTTCGCGGCGACTCCGCGGGCGGCGGCGTCGAGTCCGGCTGCGCCGCAGTAGGACCGGTGTGCTGCTCGGGTTCCGGTGCCCGCTCGGCGCCCTCCTCGTGCTCGGCCGCCCACAGCACCGACCGCACGATCGTGGTGTACCCGGTGCAGCGGCAGATCTGGCCGGAGATCGCCTCCCGGATCGCCTGCTCGTCGGGATGCGGGTTGCGGTCCAACAGCGCCCGCGCCGTCATCATCATTCCCGGCGTGCAGAACCCGCACTGCAGGCCGTGGCACTCGATGAACCCCTGCTGGACCGGGTCGAGTGCGCCGTCGTGCTCGAGGCCCTCGACGGTGCGGACCTCGTGCCCGGCGGCCATCACGGCCAGCATCGTGCAGGACTTGACCGGCTCGCGGTCGACCCACACCACGCAGGTGCCGCAGTTGCTGGTGTCGCAGCCCCAGTGGGTTCCCGTCAGCCGCAGCTGGTCCCGCAGGAAGTGCACGAGAAGCATCCGGGGTTCGACCTCCGCGGTGACCTCCTCGCCGTTCACGGTCATCGTCACCTGCATCGCTTCTCGTCCTTCCGTGCTCGACAGCCGGTGCTCACGGCCCGGCTAGTGCACCCGCCCGGCCGCGGCGAGCAGGGTGCGGCGGGTCAGTTCCTTCGCCAGGTGCCGCTTGTAGTCCGCGCTGCCGCGCTGGTCCGACACCGGTTCGCAGTGCCGAGAGGCCAGCTCGCCCGCGTACCGGGCGACCTCCTCGGTGCACGCCTTGCCGACCAGGAACTCGTGGACCTCCCCGAAGCCGGCGGGATCCGCGTTCACCGCGGTCAGCCCGACCCGGGCGTCGACGACGACCGGACCGTCCAGCCAGACCGCGGCGCCCGCCGCCGCGATCGCCCAATCACCTACGCGCCGTTCGACTTTCTCGTACGCGTTCGATCCGTGGTCACGGAACGGGATCCGGACCTCGGTGAGGATCTCGTTCGGCGCGACCGCCGTCTCGTACGGCCTGACGTGGAACTCCGACATCGGCACGGTGCGTTCACCGGCCGGGCCGCGCAGGACGCAGGTCGCGTCGAGGACCCGGCACACGGTGGTGAGGTCCTCGGCGGGGTCGGCCTGGCACAGCGATCCGCCGATGGTGCCCCGGTTCCGGACCGTCGGGTCCGCGATCACCCGCTCGGCGTCCCGGAAGATCGGCCACAGCGCGGCGAGCTCGGGCGACTCGAGCAGCTGGCGGTGCCGAACCATCGCGCCGATCCGCGCGCCGCGCGGGTCCACGACGATCCGTCCCAACTCGTCGTGCAGCGGGTTGATGTCGATCAACCACTCGGGGGCGGCCAGGCGCAGCTTCATCATCGGCAGCAGGCTGTGGCCGCCGGCGACCAACCGGGCTCGGTCGCCGTGCCTGTCCAGCAAACCGATCGCGTCGTCGACGCTCGTCGCTCGTTCGTACTCGAAGGGCCCTGGCACCTGCATGGGATCCACCTCGCTCACCCCACCGACCACTTCAGCGTCGGCCGCTCCGGCGGCGCTGTCAACAGTCGGGAGGGGGTCCGTCGTGGTGGATCCGACCCGGCACGAAGGTCAACCGCTCCCCGCCGCCGCCCCAGCGCAGTTCGATGATTTCCGCCGCGATGGACACCGCGGTCTCCTCGGGCGTGCGGGCACCGATGTCGAGACCGATCGGGCTCGACAGCCGACCCAGCTCGGCCTCGGTCAGCCCGGCCTCACGCAGCCGCTCGAGTCGATCCAGGTGTGTGCGGCGCGAGCCCATCGCCCCGACGTAGCCGATCTCGGGCAGTCGCAACGCCACCGCCAGCAAGGGCACGTCGAACTTCGGGTCGTGGGTCAGCACACAGATCGCGGTGTTGCCGTCGACGGCCCCCGCCTCGACCTGTTCCTGCAGGTACCGGTGCGGCCAGTCGACGACCACCTCGTCCGCGGTCGGGAAGCGCGCCCGCGTCGCGAACACCGGCCGAGCGTCGCACACGGTCACGCGGTAGCCGAGGAACGCGCCCTGGTGTGCGACCGCGGCGGCGAAGTCGATAGCCCCGAACACCAGCATCCGCGGCCTCGGGCCGTGCGAGTGCACGAACACGCGCATACCCTCCCCGCGCCGCTGCCCGTCCTCCCCGTAGCCGAGCACCGCCGTCCGACCCGCGGCCAGCAGACCCCGGGCGTCGTCCGCGACGGCTGCGTCGGCGCGCGCCGAACCGACCGTCCCGCGGGCGCGGTCCGGGTGCACGATCAACCGCGCCCCGACCCGGCCGGGGTCGGGATGGTCGACGACGGTCGCGACCGCCACCGGCCGGCCTGCCGCGATGTCGTCAGCCACGTCGGCGAGCTCCGGAAAGCTCGCCGGCGACACCGCCTCGATGTAGACGTCGATGATGCCGCCGCAGGTCAGACCAACCGCGAACGCGTCGTCGTCGCTCACGCCGTAGCGCTCGAGTACCGGCTTCCCGGTCTCGACAACCGTGACGGCACGCTCGTACACGTCACCCTCGACGCAGCCGCCCGACACCGAACCCGACGCCGTCCCGTCCGGCGCGACCACCATCGCCGCGCCTGCCGGTCGCGGTGCCGAGCGAAATGTCGCCACGACCGTGCCCACACCGGCGGTACCGCCTGCGTGCCAGATCTTCATCAGATCCGCGAGGACGTCCTGCATGAGCTGCACCCCGATGCATCGTGGTTCTCGATTCCGCCATCGTATGGCGAAGACACCTGTAACCCCGAGACACTGACAAATCACCCGTTTCGTGCACGGCGATTCGTCCCGATTGTTACCTTCGCAGACGAATTACTCAACGACGCCGCGGGACCGCGGCGTCCGACGACAGGGATCGGGAATGAAGAGTGCTCTCCTGCGTGCGGCGATCGTCTCGGCGGCCACCGCGCCACTGCTCGTGCTCGCCCCGGCAATCGCCTCCGCCACGTCGATCGAATCGACCGCCGACGTGACCGAGAACGACGTGACGGCGTCGGTGAACAACGTTCCGCTGGGCACGCTGTGCGGGGCCACCCTGATCGACCAGGCCACGGGCACCGTGGTCGAGGACATCGCCCCGACCTCACCCGGCGACGACGGCTGGCAGGGCTACTCGTGGGGCGGGGTCGCCGACGGCGTCTACCAGGTGCGCCACCACTGCACGGTCGACGACACGATCGTCTTCGAGATCACCCACCGTGACCTGGTGGCCCCGAGCCCGATCCGGCCGATGTTCGGCTCGCTCGACGCCGGCAGCGGATGGGTCGGCGAGCCCGGGCTGATCGAGAACCTCTTCGGGTCGTCGTAGCCCCGCACCGATGCACCGAGCCCCGCCGCGAAGTATCGCGGCGGGGCTCGGTGCGTGAGTGGCGGAGTGTCAGGTGGCGTCGGCGTCGAACGGCGGACGCTCGCCAGATTCGAGCGGCTTCGACTCCGGACGTGCGACAGGTGGGCGTGCGGGCCCACTTCCGTTGCCGCTTCCGTTGCCGCTTCCGTTGATCGCCTTCGAGATGTCCAGGTCGTTCAACAGCGAGTCGTCGCCGTCGAGCAGATGCTTGGTGATCATCGTGCGCGGCGTCATGCCCCGCAGCTGCTGCAGGTCGGACAGGGGCTTGCGCAGGTCCTCGAACTCCGGGCCCAGCTCGTCCTTGAGTTGCGCGGTGGCGCCGCTCGCGTAGTCACGCACCTGCCGCAGGGACTTGGTGACCCACGTGACGGCACCGGGAAGCCGCTCGGGTCCGAGGATCACGAGCGCCGCGACGAGGAGGACCATGAACTCGCCCCAGCCAATGTTGCCAAACACCTGACCAGACTACGTGTCCGTCAACCACCGCGCCGCGACGTGTACAGAATTCGGGGCGACTTCACAGCCGAGTCCGGGCATTCAGTCCGAAACCGGCGTCACCTGCACCTCGACCTCGCGCCCCGAACGGATCACCTGAACCGGCACCGACTGCCCGACCGGCTGCTGGTGAACCGCGACAACCAGCTCGTCGGCGTTGGCGACGGTGCGGTCCCCCACCTTGACGATGACGTCGCCCTCGACGAGGCCCGCCTGCTGCGCTGGGCTGCCTGCCTGCACGTTCGCCACCTGTGCGCCCGCGGTCTGGTCATTGGTCACCGAACGGGCGTTGACGCCGATCTCCGAGTGGTGCATCGCACCGGTGCGAATCAGTTCCTGCGCGACCTTGGTGACGTCGTCGACCGGAATCGCGAATCCGAGGCCGACCGACCCCCCGCTCTCGCTGCGGATCGCCGAGTTGATGCCGATGACACGCCCCTGGTCGTCGACGAGCGGGCCACCGGAGTTGCCGGGGTTGATCGCCGCGTCGGTCTGGACCGCGTCGATCACGGCGTCGGTGTCGGTGCCCTCGCCGCTCAGCCGCACCGGCCGATGCAGCGCGCTGACGATGCCACTGGTCACGGTCTTGCTGAGCCCGAGGGGGGAGCCGACCGCGACGACGTCCTCCCCCACCTGCAGGTCCGCGGACTTGCCGAGTTGCGCGACCGTCAGATTGCCCACGTCGACCTTGAGCACCGCAAGATCGGTCTTGGTGTCGCGGCCGACGATCCGGGCCTCGGCCCGGGTGCCGTCGGAGAAGACGGCCCGCAAGGTGGCCTTGGCGGGATCGCTCGCGGCCAACGAGACGACGTGGTTGTTGGTGACGATGTAGCCGGCACCGTCGATGACCACGCCCGAACCGGTGCCGGACTGGTCGCCGAGAGCGACCTGGATCGAGACCACCGACGGCAGCACCGCCTGCGCCACCTTGGCGACCTGCCCTGCCTCGCGGCCACCGTCGCCGGACTGGGTCAGTTCGACCTTCTGACTGGTCAGTGCACCGACGTTCTCCGCCGTCACACGGCCGATGATCCCTCCGACCAGCCCGATCGCGAGTGCGGCACCCACGAGCACGGCCAGGGCACGCGGTGCGACCCGTTCGCCGAGCAGCACCTCGCGCACCCCGAGTTTCGCGGCGGGAGGAAGCGGTGCGGGCGGCGGGGTCTGCACTGCCGCGGCGCCCAGCCGCACCGCGGCCGCGGGATCGCGCCACGGGTCGGACACGGCCGGTGCCGCGGACTCGGCGGACACGGATGCGTCCGGGTCGCGCTGGATGGTCGCGGTCTCGCCCTCGGGGCGACCGAACGCCTCGGCCAGGACCGGGTCGGGCGGACGGACGGACAGGGTGGGGTCCGCCTCAGGCGAATCGGCGCCGGCACCCGGGACGAATGGCTCGGTGACACCCTCCGGGCGAGAGAACGCCGCAGCCGACGCGGCGTCGACGGTGGGGCGGTACAGCGGTCGCGGCGCCAGTCGCTCCGGTGTCGAGCCGTCGGGCGTGGTCGGCAGGGCGGAGTCCGAGTTCACGCGGCCGAGCACCGCTCGTAGTCGTCAGTCACGCGACCCAGTATCGCCGACGCCCGCGCCCCCGGGGCACGCGACGCAGCATCTAGCGCCGTCGGCGCCACGTCGAGAGCGAATAGGAGGTGACCATCGACGAGAGGTACCCCCGCCGCCTGCCGAACTGCACGTCGCGGTCCACGGCCTTGGCCCGGTCGTCGCCCTCGTCGACGGGCGAGGTGCAGGTCGGGATCTGGCTGAGCAGGCCGAACAGCGAGGTGGGCATGCTGATCTCGGAGGCACGGCGCAACGCGCCGCGCACGTGCTGCTGGGCCTCGACCGAGGCCGCGCACTCCGGGCACATCGACAGGTGCTGCGCCGCCCGCAGGTAGGCGTTCATCTGCAGCTCGCCGTCGACGTACGCGGCAACCGCCTCACTGGCCAAGTGCTCGGTCGAGCTGAACTGGCGCGGTTTGCGGGCCTGCGTCATCCATCCCTCCTGCACTGTCACGCGATTGTCAACTTCCCGGTCCCGGACCGCCGGGACTGTGCGGCGGTCAGGTGCTCTCGCAAGGCCTGCCTGCCGCGATGGATGCGGCTGCGGACGGTGCCGAGCTTGACTCCCAGTGTGGCACCGATCTCTTCGTACGACAGACCTTCGACGTCACACAGTACGACCGCGGCACGGAACTCCGGTGCGAGGGAGTCGAGCGCGGACTGCAGGTCCGGGTCGAGGCGGGCGTCGTGGTAGATCTGCTCGGGATCGGGCCCCTCCGCGGGAACCCGCTCGTAGTCCTCCGGCAGCGCCTCCATCTTGATCCGATTCCGACGGCGGACCATGTCGAGGAACAGGTTGGTGGTGATCCGGTGCAGCCAGCCCTCGAAGGTTCCGGCCTGGTAGTTCGACAGCGAACGGAACACCCGGATGAAGGTGTCCTGGGTGAGGTCCTCGGCGTCCTGGGCGTTACCCGACAACCGGTAGGCAAGTCGGTAGACGCGGTCGCCGTGCTCGCGGACGAGTTCGTCCCACGACGGCATGGTGGACTGGTCTCCGCTGGCGTCGAAGGCGGCGGTGCCGCTCAGCTCGGCCGACTCGGCGACCTCGGTGCTCGTGACTGACTGGGCGTTGACCATCGAGATTGGTGGAACCTCCTGCTCGGGACAGCTGGTGGCAAGCGCGCGGACTACGTGCGCATGAGGGGTACAACTCCCGGGTTGTCCGGATTGTTCCCTCGACGCGATCGTCCGCGCCTCCCTCCGGTGCAGTCTGCGGATCTCGTGATGGACTCACCCTGTCGCATCCGAATGTGTGCCGAATGTGAGCAACCTGAGCGTCGCCTGAGAATGTCCGTGGTGCGCACCCTGGGAGGGGTTGCGCAGCGCGCGCCTGAAGGCGGGCGGGGCGCGACGGCGATAACCTCGTGGTCGTGCAGACCAATGGCGACCAGATGCTGGCCCACACCGAGGACTCGGTCATGGAAGACGACGTCCTCGTTTCCGCACGTGAGCGGGCCGAGGATCTCGGTGCGGACCCGGTGCCGCCGTCCGTCGGCGCGCTCCTGAGCCTGTTCACCCAGATGCTCGACGCCAAGACCGTGGTCGAGATCGGCACCGGCGCGGGCGTGAGCGGGCTGTGGCTGCTCGACGGCATGCGCGGCGACGGCGTGCTCACCACGATCGATCACGAGCCCGAACACCAGCGCGCCGCCAAGGAGGCATTCCGGGCCGGCGCCATCGCCCCGGGCCGGACCCGGCTGATCAACGGCTGGGGCCTGGACGTGCTGCCGCGACTCGCGGACAGCGCGTACGACCTGGTGTTCATCGACACCTCGCCGGACGATCACCCGCACTACGTCGAGCAGGGCGTGCGCCTGCTGCGCCCGGGCGGGGTGATCGTCCTGCACAATGCCCTGCTCGGTGGCCGGGTCGCCGATCCGGCGGCGCGTGATGCCACCACCCTCGCGGTGCGCGCGGCGGCCCGCGCGATCGCGGAGGACGAGCGGCTGACGAAGGTCCTGCTGCCGGTCGGCGACGGACTGCTCTGCGCCTCCCGCGGCTGATCCGATCTTGACGACTCCTTGACGGGGCCGACCCTTGCCAGCGCACTGAACACCCGTTTAATATATTGAACATGCGTTCAGCCATGGTCGATCGGCCAGGCCCGGACCGGGACCTGACCACCCGCGCCCGCATCCGCGACGCCGCCATCACCGTGTTCGGCGAGCAGGGGTTCGCGACCGGCGTACGCACCGTCGCCGCTGCCGCGGGCGTGTCGCCGGGCCTGGTCAATCACCACTTCGGATCCAAGGAGGGCCTGCGCGCCGAATGCGACGCGCACGTCCTCGAGATCATCCGGGTGGCCAAGACGGAGTCCCTCACCCGGCCGAGCGCGGCCGGACTGCTGCAGCAGCTCGCCGAGGTCGAGGAGTACGCACCCCTGATCGCCTACGTCGTCCGCAGCTATCAGGCGGGCGGCGCGCTGGCGCAGTCGATGTTCGATCACATCGTCGCCACCACCGAGCAGTACCTCGCGGACGGCGTGGCCGCGGGAACCCTTCGGCCGAGCCGAGATCCGGCCGCGCGGGCCCGCTACCTCACCATGCAGTCGCTGGGCAGCACGCTGCTCTTCCTGCAGATGCGGGGCGAGCAGGGCGAATCGGTCGACTGGGGTCGCGCGATCCGAGATCTCACCGACGAAGTCATGTTCCCGGCGCTCGAGCTGTACACCGAGGGACTGTTCACCGACACCACCTTCCTGGACGCCGTCGTCGACCAGCGGGCCGACACCGTCAGCGGCACGAACAACTAGGAGAATCGATGACTGGAATCATCGAAGTCCACGACCTGCACAAGCATTTCGGGCACGTACGCGCCCTCGACGGCCTGGACCTCGAGGTCGCCGAGGGCGAGGTGCACGGCTTCCTCGGACCGAACGGTGCGGGCAAGTCCACCACCATCCGGGTCCTGCTCGGGATCCTGCGCGCCACCTCCGGTCGGGCCCGGGTTCTCGGTCGCGACCCGTGGACCGATGCGGTCGACCTGCACCGGGACATCGCCTACGTGCCAGGCGATGTCACGCTGTGGCCGTCCCTGTCCGGCGGCGAGACCATCGACCTGCTGGCCCGGATGCGCGGTGGCATGGACGAATCCCGGCGCGACGAACTCGTCGAACGCTTCGACCTGGATCCGCGGAAGAAGGCACGCACCTACTCGAAGGGCAACCGGCAGAAGGTCTCGCTGGTGTCCGCCCTCTCGTCGAATGCCGGCCTGCTACTGCTCGACGAGCCGACCTCCGGCCTGGACCCGTTGATGGAAAAGGTCTTCCGCGAGTGCGTCACCGAGGCGTCGGCGCGCGGTGTCACCGTGTTGTTGTCGAGCCACATCCTCTCCGAGGTGGAGGCGCTCTGCCAGCGCGTCACCATCATCCGCGCCGGCCGGTCGGTCGAGAGCGGGGCGCTGTCGGACATGCGCCATCTGAGCCGCACCTCGATCAGCGCCGAACTCCTCGGCGACCCAGGCGATCTCAGCCGCCTCGAGGGCGTCGAGGACGTCTCCCTCGAGGACCACACCCTGCACTGCCAGGTCGACGGCGAACACCTCGGCGCGCTGATCCGCGTGCTCGGCGACGCCGGTGTCCGCAGCCTCGTCAGCAAGCCGCCGACGCTGGAGGAACTGTTCCTGCGGCACTACCAGATCGATGGACCCGAACCCACCGGGGAGAAGGTGACGGCATGAGCACCGCCACGATCGCGGGCGGGGGGCGCCCCGCCACGACGACCACCCGCGGCGACCCGAACTTCTCCGGCACGCTGCTCCTGCTGCGCCTCGCACTGCGCCGGGACCGGATCGTCCTGCCGCTGTGGGTGTTGCTCCTCTCGGTGCCGCTGGCATCGGTCTACGTGGGCAGCATCGAGAGCATCTACCCCTCCGAGGCAGAACGCGCGGCCTTAACCGCGACGATCATGGGGAGCCCCGCGCAGCGGGCCATGTACGGCAACATCTACAACGACAGCCTCGGCGCGGTCGGCATCTGGAAGGCCGGCATGTTCTACACGCTGATCGCGGTCGCGGTGATCCTCACCGTCATCCGGCACACCCGCGCCGAGGAGGAGTCGGGCCGGACGGAGTTGCTCGACTCGACCTCGGTCGGCCGGTACGCCGGCCTCACCGCCGCGTTGACGGTCTCGTTCGGCGCCTCGCTGCTGACCGGTGCCATCGGCGCCGCGGGGCTGTTCACCACCGACGTCCCCCGTTCCGGCTCGCTGGCGTTCGGACTCGCGCTGGCCGCCTCCGGGTGCGTGTTCACCGCCGTCGCCGCGGTCGCCGCACAGCTCAGTGCCAGCGCCCGGGTCGCCCGCGGTATCGCGTTCGCGGTGCTCGGAACTGCCTTCGCGCTGCGTGCCGTCGGCGACGCCGGTTCGGGGGCGCTGTCCTGGCTGTCCCCGCTCGGGTGGTCACTCCAGGTTCGCCCGTACGCCGGTGACCGCTGGTGGGTTCTGCTGCTTCCACTGGCGACGACGGTCGTGGCGACCGCGGCCGCCTACGCCCTCCTGCGCGGTCGGGACGTCGGCGCGGGGTTGATCGCAGAGCGTCTGGGCCCCCCGACCGCAGCTCCCTCCCTCCGCGGCCCGTTCGGGCTCTCCTGGCGGCTGCAGCGCGGCATGCTGATCGCGTCGACGATCGGGATCTGCCTGTACGCCTTGCTGATCGGCAGCGTCGTGCACGGGATCGGCGACGAGATCGGCAGCAACCAGACGGTGCTCGACATCGTCAACCGGATGGGCGGCTCACAGGCACTGGAGAACTCGTTCATCACGATCGCGTTCACCATGCTGGCGGTCGGCGCCGCGGCGATCGCGATCTCGTCCGCGCTCCGGCTGCACAGCGAGGAGAGCGCCGATCGCGGCGAGCTCGTCCTGTCCGGCGCGGTCGGCCGGACCCGGTGGGCGTCGAGCCACCTCGTCCTCGCGATCGTGGGACCGGCCGTGGCGATGCTGGCGGCGGGAGTCGTCGCCGGGATCACCTACGGCATCTCGGCCTCCGACGTCGGCGGCACGGTGCCGGGAGTGCTCGCCGCGGCACTGGTGCAGTTGCCGGCGATCTGGCTGCTGACCGGCGTGGCAGTCCTGCTGTTCGGGCTGGTGCCGCGATTCGCTCCCGTCGCCTGGGGTGTGCTGGTGGCATTCGTCGCGGTGTACCTGCTCGGCTCGATCTCCGGGATGCCGCAGTGGGTGCTCGACCTCGAACCGTTCACCCACACCCCCCGGGTCCCGGGTTCCGAATTCGAGCTCGCACCGGTGCTCTGGCTACTCCTGATCGACATCGCGCTGATCGCGATCGGGCTGGTCGCGTTCCGCCGACGGGACCTTCAGTAGCCCCGAGATGGACAGTTGACCAACTTCGGGTCGTACGGCGGGCGAACGACCTCGCGCGGGGGCAGCATGTGATCTCGTGACGTACTCGAACAACCCGCGATCCGCGTATCGGAACTGCGCCCCCACCGACGTCGACCTCCCGCAGCCGGCGGTGCCGCACACCTGGACGGCCCGTGCGTTGTGCCGTGCCGAGCACCCCGATCGGATGTTCGTTCGCGGCGCCGCCCAACGCGAGGCGGCGGCCGCGTGCCGCCGGTGCCCCGTCATCGTCCAGTGCGGCGCCGAGGCGCTCGACAACCGAGTCGAGTTCGGCGTGTGGGGCGGGATGACCGAGCGCCAGCGACGCGCACTGCTCAAGCGTCACCCGAACGTCGAGTCGTGGGCCGAGTTGATGAGGTCCACCGAGCCGGTACGCGCGGCCGCGGGCTAGGGACTTACACCGTGAGCCCGAAGGGCGGCGACCGCTCACCGCAAAGTCGACCGAACGCCACCTGACTGCGTACGATGTGATGCGTCTCACATCACTCCCGTTCGGAGGCCGACGTGCGTGGACTAGGGATCGATCTCGGAACTGCAAACACTGTCGTCGGCACGCCCGATGACGGCGTCGTCCTGAACGAGCCGTCCTTCATGCTGGTGAAAGCGAAGGATCGCGAGCACGCCCTCGCGATCGGCACGGACGCCCGGAACCTGCTGGGCCGCACGCCTGTCGGGTTCTCGTCGGTGCGCCCGGTACGCGACGGAGTTGTCGTGGACCTCGAATCGGCACGGACGTACGTCTCCGCCGTCCTCGACCACGCCGTCCCGCACCGGCGGTTCAGCCCGCGCACCAAGGGCGTGATGGCGGTGCCCGCGGGCGCCACACCCCTCGAACGCCGCGCACTTCTCGAGGTCGGGCACGAGTCCGGTCTGCGCAAGGTCGGCCTCATACCGGAACCGGTCGCGGGTGCGCTCGGCTGCGGCATCAACCCGATGGAACCGCGCACCCACCTCGTCGTCGACATCGGCGGTGGCACTTCGGAAGTCACCGCGTTCTGCTTCGGTGGCATCCTGTCGAATCGCAGTTGCCGCCTCGCGGGCGATCACCTGACCGACGTGCTGCGGCAATACCTGCGGACCGAGCACAAGATCATCGTCGGCGACCTCACCGCCGAACACGCCAAGATCGGCGTCCCCGACGAGGACCGGTCGCTCGTCGTCGAGGGCATCGACCCGTTGACGGGGCGCGCGCGCCTGGTCACCGTCGACACCGAGGAGATCATCGAGGCGCTGCGGCCGGCGATCACCGAGATCGTGCAGACACTGGCCACCTGCCTCGACGACCTTCCCGCCCAGGCGATCGGGGACGTGATGTCGGAGGGACTCCTGGCGATCGGCGGCGGGTCGATGCTGCGTGGTCTCCCACAACTGCTCGAAGAGCACTTCGGCGTCGGCGTGAAGGTGGCCGAGAACCCGCTCACCTGCGTCGCCGAGGGCGCGACCGCCTGCCTCGATCACCCCGAGGTGGTCGCCGCCTACAACGCCTGAACCTCCAGCGCCGGAACCGAAAGCGCCTGAACCGAAAGCGCTCGAGGCCACACCATCCTGATCAGCGGGTCGGCGCGGTGCCGCGAGTCTGCGCGAGGTAGAGCTCGAGAAGCTTCTTGACCACGGGTCCCGCTGTCGCCGAACCGAATCCACCACCGCGCACCAGCACCGTCACCACGACCTCCGGCGCGTCGAAGGGCAGCACGGCGGAGAACCAGGCGTTGAGACCTCCGGGCGCCGACGGATCCTCCGCCGTGCCGGTCTTCGCGGCTGCGGGCACCGGCAGACTCGCCAGCTGGCCGGCGGTACCGGCGGCGGCCGACGCCCGCATCCCCGCACGCACCGGTCCGAGGCGGTCCGCGAAGGACAGCTGGTGCGGCTCGGCGGCGGGAATGGGCCAGCCGTCCCCCGGCCCGTACGACGCCGCCAGCTGGGGCGTGACCGTCGCACCGGTGGCGATACCGGCCGTCCAGCGCGCCACCTGCACCGGCGACGCCGTGACCGTGCCCTGGCCGATGCCCATCAGCAGCGCCGACCCCGGGTACCAGGTACCGCCCATCGCGGCGACCGATTCCGGTGTGCCCACGAACCCGTCGGCCTCACCCGGCAGGTCCAGCCCCGATGGGCGGCCCACCCCCAGTTCGTCGGCGGCCGTGGCTATCCGCTCGGGACCGAGTCGTTCACCCAGCTGATAGAAGTACACGTTGTCCGACCACTGGATCGCCCCGACCAGGCTGTTCGGGCCCATCGGCTGCCAGTTCGCGAACGTGTGCCCGCCGTAGGTGTACGACGCACCGCCCGCGAGCTTCTGGTCCGGCGGCACCACGTCGTACTTGGCGTTCGCCGAGGCCACCACGATCTTGAAGGTCGAGCCGGGTGGCGCCACCGTCTGGAAGACGTGGTTGACCATCCGCCCCGGCCCCTGGGTCTGCGCAGCCAGCGCGGCCGCGTCGACCGGCGGACCGTAGACGTTGTTGTCGTATCCGGGCACGCTGGCCATCGTCAGCACGGCCCCGGTGCGGGCGTCCATCACGATCGCCGCGCCGAGGTCGCCGCCGCCGGTACGCACCGCGTCGATGAGGGCGTCGGTGGCGACCTGCTGCATCGCGCTGTCGAGATGCAGGCGCAGGTCGTGCCCGCGCACCGGGTCCACCCGCCCGGCGGTGGCCACCGGCCGGCCGGACGGGTCGACGTACACACACTGGCTGCCGTCGATGCCGCGGAGCAGCGCGTCGTACTGCTTCTCCAGCCCCGCCTTGCCGACTCGTGACCCGAGCTCGAGCTGTGGCCAGGTCTTCATGTCGTCCGCGTCCGCAACCCCGACGTAGCCGAGGACGGTTGCCAGCGTCGCCGCCTGCGGGTAGTTCCTGCGCCCGGTCGGATAGACCAGTACCCACGGCACGTGTGCGTCCACGATCGCCCGGGCACGCTCCGGCCCGACCCTCGCCAGCACCGCCTCCACCTCGTCGCCCCCGTCGCGCAGCGTGCTCGCGAGTTGGTCCGGGGTGATCCCGAGCAGCGCGGCGAGTTCGCCCCGCACGCCCGCGTTGTTGTCGTCGAACATGCGGGCCACGACGGAGACGGTGTACTCGGGGACGTTCACCGCGAGCGGGACGCCGCCCCGGTCGAGGATCTGACCGCGCTCGGCGGGCAGGCGGATGCACCGCATCAGCTGCCCGTCACTCATCGCCCGGAACTCCGCACCCCGATCGCTCTGCTGGTGCCAGGCGACCCCCGTCATCGCGACCAGCGCGGCGGTGACGGTGACCGCGCCGACCGAGATGCCGCGCGGCAACCGGAGGCGACGATGCGGCGTGGCCCACAGTGGCCGTGCGACACCGTCGCGGCGCACCGCGAGCACCAGTCCGATCTCGACGAATCCGATGATCGCGGCCGTGCCGCCGTAACTGAACAGTGGAATCGGCATGCCCGTGTGGGGCAGCAGCGACAGGCTCTGCGCGATCGAGACGGCGGCGTGCATGCCGAACAACCCGCCGACGCCCGCGGCGACGAGGGCGGTCTCCCGGGTCCGTGCCGTCCGGGCCGCGACCGTGGCCCGCCACACGATGACCGACGAGGCGATCACGACTGCCAGTCCGGCGATCAGCCCCCACCCGTAGACGAGGCTCGCGAAGGCGAGGTCGTGCTCCGATTCCGGAAGGAACTCGGCCCGGAGGGCGTACTGCGGTTGCCGCCACAGTCCCCACATCCCGCCGCTGCCGATCGCGATGTCGGCCTGCCACGCGGCCCACCCCGACCCCTGGGGATCGGCGCTGTCGGACAGGAACACGTGGATCCGCTCCAGCTGGTACGGGCGCAGGAACAGCACGGCGAGCGGTATCGACGCCACCCCCAGCGCGAACAGCGGTGTCAACGGCGCCAGCGGCACCCGGGCGAGGATCAGCATGAGCATCACGATCGCGATGAGCACGATCGCGGTCGACAGGTCCGGTTGCAGGGCGACGAGACCGATCGGCACGCTCGCCACGAGCAGGACGCCGGCGAATCGGCCGAGGGTGTACCCCCCGGCGAGAATGGCGGCGGGCACCAGGATCAGGGCCAGTTTGGCCAGTTCGGACGGCTGCACGGTGAACACACCCAGGTCCAACCACCGCTGCGCACCCTTGGTCGCGACACCGACCAGCGGTACCGCCAACAGCAGAAGAACGGTGGCGGCGTACAGGATCCACCCGAATCGGCGATATCGGTCCACCCGGATCCGGGAGGTCACCCACATCGCGCCGAGGCCGACCACCGCGAAGGCGGCGTGCCGCACCGCGTAGGACGTCATGCCCGTCGACAGCAGGTTGAGCAGGCCGAGCACCACGAGGACGATCGCCGCCGCGACGAGCCAGGGATCGCTTTCGCGCTTGCCTGCCTGCACGGAGGTTCTCACGGGCAGGTCGCGTTCTCTGCGGGCACGTACACCGGGTCCGACGCGGCGGCGGCCGGGACGCTGGTGAGCGCCGCGATGGCGACGGCGGTGCCGGACGGCACCGCGACGCTGCCGATGCCGTACACCTCCTGCTCGCCGCTCGGTACGGGCATCGTGACGTCGGCGCCGGGGTGGACCGCACCCGAGCAGCGGTCGTACACGGCCAGCTTCCAGGTCACCGCGTCGGTGTTCGCCCGGGGATCGACGCGGACGTCGACACGCAGTACACACTGCTGTCCCGCAGTGCAATTCCCGTTGGCAAAGGTGGCGGTGACATCCGTGATCGGCCCCGCACTGCCCGGAAGGCCGGTGTCAACGGGAGCCGCGGCGGATCCCGCCGCGGGCGCCGGGGTGTCCGGCGCCGGTGGCGAGACCGGGCGGATCTGATCCTGCGCCGACTGGCTCTCGGACGAGAGGAGGGTGTCCCATCCCAGCCGCAGCTGTGTCCAGGCTCTGGGTGCGTTCCACGCCGCGCCGACGAGCACCCCGATCACGATGACCGCGACCGCGCCCTGCCGCTTCGAGGGCCGCCACTTCCGGCGATGCCACGGATTCTCGACCGGGGGAAGCCAGCCGGCCGGGGTGAGGGACGCTCCGGCCGCCGCGCCAGCCGGGGCCGGCACCGGCGTGCGCGGGATCGGGTCGGACCCGCCGTCGCCGAGGGATCCGCGCGTCGCCGCGACGAGCCTGCCGATCTGGCGGCGCGTCCGATCCGTGGTGGGCGGATCGAGGTCGACCGCGGCCGCACCGGACACGCGACGTGACAGGTCGGCCAGGTCCGTTGCTTCCGAGATCGATTCGTTCACCCGCTCGGCGTATGCCCGGTCGCGACAGGTCGCGGCGATCGCCCGCAGTGTCCGCACCGCCGCCGGGGTCACCTCCCGCCCCGTTCCGGCGTCGCCGGCGATGACGAGCTGCCCGTCGCGCGACACCGTCACCGAGTGATCACCGAGGGACCCTGCGCGCCCCACCGCGAGTTGACGGGTCACGTCGCCGATGAGCAGCGCCGCCTGCGCCGGCGTCAACAGTGCCACCGCGAGCAACGTGTGTAGGTCGACCTCATCGCCGGCGTCGACCTCACCCCCGGCGGCGGGATCGTCGGCTCGTTCGGGTGGTTCGGGTCCCGGCGGCACCGACGCAGCGCTCGGCGACCCGGCCCTCGGCAACCCATTCCGCGATGAAAGCTCTGGCACTGCTTCGATCATCAGGCACCCCGGCACTCTGCGGCCCCTGCGCGGGTGTGCGAGCAGACCGGAACGCGTGGCCCGACCCTCGACTAGGGCTTATCCGTCCTTGAAACCCTTTACGCCTCTGTGCTTTCCAATTAAAGCAAGACCGAGGCCAACGCGGAACATCCGTTACTCATCCGAGATGCCCCTGGGGGCACGGGCTCGGCATCAGATCCAGACGCCCTTGCCGATGGCGACCACGCCCCCGGAGCTGATGGCGAACCGCTGACGGTCGCGTTCGAGGTCGACGCCGATGATCTCGCCCTCGCCGACCACCACGTTCTTGTCGAGGATGGCGCGGCGCACCACGGCGCCCTTGCCGATCCGGACACCGGGCATCAGCACGCTGCCCTCCACGGTCGCGCCGTCGTCGACCATGACGTTGGAACTGAGCACCGAGTTGCGGACGGTCGCGGCGGACAGGATACAGCCCGCCCCGACCACGGATTCCTGCGCGAGTCCGCCCTGTACGAACTTGGCGGGGGCCAGGTTCTCGGCCGCCCCGCGGATCGGCCAGCGCCGGTTGTAGAGGTTGAACACCGGGTGCACGGACACGAGATCCATGTGCGCGTCGTAGAAGGCGTCGAGCGTTCCCACGTCGCGCCAGTAGCCGCGGTCCCGATCGGTGGCGCCGGGGACCACGTTGTCCTTGAAGTCGTACACCGAGGCCTCGCCCGCGGCGACCAGCGCCGGGATGATGTCGCCGCCCATGTCGTGGTCGGAGTCCGAGTTCTCCGAGTCCGCCCGAATGGCGTCGACCAGAACCTTCGTCGTGAACACGTAGTTACCCATCGACGCGAACGTCACGTTGGGATCGTCGGGGGTCCCGGGCGGGTGCGCCGGCTTCTCCAGGAACTGGACGATCTTGCCCGACTCGTCGCTGTCGATGCACCCGAACGCGAAGGCCTCGCTGCGGGGCACCCGGATCCCGGCGACGGTGACGCCCGCGCCGGACTCGATGTGATGCTGGACCATCTGCTCGGGGTCCATCCGGTACACGTGGTCGGCGCCGAACACCACGATGTACTCGGGATCCTCGTCGTAGACCAGGTTGAGCGACTGGAAGATCGCGTCTGCGCTGCCGGTGTACCAACGCGGACCGAGCCGCTGCTGGGCCGGCACCGGGGTGATGTACTCCCCTGCGAAACCGGACAGTCGCCACGTCTGGGAGATGTGCCGGTCGAGGGAATGCGACTTGTACTGGGTCAGCACGCAGATCCGGAGGTAGCCTGCGTTCACCAGATTGCTGAGCACGAAGTCGATCAGCCGGTAGGCGCCGCCGAACGGGACGGCGGGCTTGGCCCGGTCCGCAGTCAGGGGGTACAGGCGTTTCCCCTCACCGCCGGCGAGCACGATTCCAAGCACATGCGGCTGGCTCCTCACCCTGCCAACCTATCGGCCGTGCCTGACGCCCGCTACCGGACATGCCCGCGGCTTCGCCCGAGAACGACATGCCCGAGAACGGGACGAGACACGCCCGAGGCTCCGCCCGGGGGCGAGCGGTGGCCCGAACACTGTCGGGCGGCTACCTTTAGCGCGTGCGCGTGGCGATGATGACCAGGGAGTACCCGCCGGAGATCTACGGGGGCGCCGGCGTTCACGTCACCGAGCTCGTGGCGCACCTCGCCCGGCTCTGCGAGGTCGACGTGCACTGCATGGGCGTGCCCCGCGAGGGCGCCCTGGTGCACCAGCCCGACGCCGCACTGGCATCGGCGAATCCCGCGCTCGCGACACTGTCCGCCGAGCTGCGGATGGCCGCAGGCGCGGGCGGGGTCGACGTCGTCCACTCACACACCTGGTACACCGGCCTCGCCGGACATCTTGCGGGCGAACTGCACGGCGTTCCACACGTGCTCACCGCGCACTCGCTCGAACCCCGCCGGCCGTGGAAGGCCGAGCAACTCGGTGCCGGATACCGGATCTCGTCCTGGTCCGAGGCCAACGCCGTGCGTCACGCCGATGCGATCGTCGCGGTCAGCGCCGGCATGCGAACCGACCTGCTCGACGCCTACCCGTTCGTCGATCCGTCCCGGGTGCACGTGGTGCGCAACGGTATTGACACCGACGTCTGGTATCCGGCACCCGACGAGTGCGCACCGTCGTCGGCACTGGCCGCCCTCGGCGTCGACCCCGACGCCCCGATCGCGGTGTTCGTCGGCCGCATCACCCGGCAGAAGGGGGTTGCCCACCTGATCGCCGCGGCCCACGACTTCGACCCGGACGTGCAGCTGGTGCTGTGCGCCGGCGCACCCGACACCCCCGAGATCGCCTCGGAAACCGAACGCGCCGTCGCCGCGCTCGCCGCCGCGCGCGGCCGCGTGTTCTGGGTCCGAGAGATGCTACCCACCGCCCAGCTTCGCGAAATACTCTCCGCAGCAACGGTGTTCGTGTGCCCATCGGTGTACGAGCCGCTGGGCATCGTGAACCTCGAGGCGATGGCGACCGAGACCACCGTGGTCGCCTCCGACGTCGGCGGCATACCCGAGGTCGTGGACGACGGCGTCACCGGCCGGCTCGTGCACTACAACTCCTACGAGCCGGAGGCGTTCGAGCAGGCACTCGCCGTCGCGGTCAACGAGGTCTGCGCGGACCGGGGCGCGGCACGCGCAATGGGGCGCGCCGGGCGCGTTCGCGCGATCGCGGAGTTCTCCTGGGCGCGGGTCGCCCGACAGACGCTGGCCGTCTACGAGGCCGCGGTCGCGGGGTGCAGCGGCCGGTAGCGCGAGATGGTGACGGACGCCGTCACGACGGACCGTTCGGGCAGCTCCTCGATGCGCCGCGCCCGCGCCCGCTCGTCGAGGTGACGGGCGGACGGACCCATCGCGACCAGGCTGTCGACGTCGCTGCGCGAGAGGGCCATCGGGTATTCGACGTCGACCCGGTCGATCCGCTCGAAGTGCCCCGCCATGGTCGCCCCGAGCCGCGCGGTCTTGTTCTCGTCCACCCGCACCATTCCGAGCAGCTCGACCAGCTCGCGCAGGTGCCGGTCGGTCGGCGTGAGCACCACCAGCGTGCCGTCCGGGCGCAGCACCCGACGCAGTTCGGCCGCGTTCCTCGGCGCGAAGATCGACAGCACGTGGCTGGTCGCCCCTTCACGCACCGGCAGCTGCGTCCAGATGTCCGCGACCACCGACGCCGCGCGCGGATGACTGCGGGAGAGCCTGCGGGCCGCGGCCTTCGAGACGTCCACCCCGATCCCGCGGGCGGCAGGCAGCGCGTCGAGGACCGCGGCGAGGTAGTGGCCGGTGCCCGCCCCCACCTCGAGCACCGCGGGCCGCTCGGACGGTTCGGCGGCGCACGCACGGGTGACCGCGTCCATGAGCGGATCGAAGTGCCCGCCGTCGAGGAATCGCACCCGCGCGGCGATCATCTCGGGACTGTCCCCGGTGATCTTCGACGCCCCCGACAGCAGGCTCACGTAGCCCTGCCTGGCGATGTCGAAGCTGTGGCCGCGCCCGCACAGCAGGGTGCGGTCGGACACGTCGAGCTCGGCGCCGCAGTGCGGGCACGCGAGCAGGTCCACTACCTCGTCGAGCAACTGCGCCGCACCTCCCCCGAGCGCCCGATCGGGCGCGATGCCCACAGCAAGACCCCGCCTGCCGTGACGGCGAGCGGGGCCCTGTGCACGTCGGTGACCACACCGACCGCGAGGAAGCTAACTGGTAACGCCCTTCAATTCGTCCCCCAGCGCGGCGGCTTCGTCCGGGGTCAGCTCGACCACGAGCCGACCTCCGCCCTCGAGCGGGACCCGCATGACGATTCCCCGTCCTTCTTTGGTTGCTTCGAGGGGACCGTCCCCGGTCCGGGGCTTCATGGCCGCCATTGCCTGCTCCCTCCAGATCTGCGCCGCCGTGCTCTGCGCCTAGGCTTACCGTCAGTCCCGGCTGCTTGTACCGGGTCCACCAGTGTCATTCTTCCCTATTGCAACTAGCGGCGGGTAGCTGAGTCGCCCAAAGCGCCCGTCGGACCCACCCGGAGACTGATTCTCAGCGCCGGAGAACCCAGCAGTCGGCCAGGTGATCGTCGACCATTCCGGTCGCCTGCATCAGCGCATATGCCGTGGTGGGGCCCACGAACCGGAACCCTCGACGCTTGAGTTCGCGTGCCATCGCGGTGGACTCGTCGGTGATCGCGGGAACCTCGTCGACCGTGCGGGCGCGCCGCGGCCGGGCGGACGGGGCGAACGACCAGAGTAGCGAGTCGAGGTCCGTGTCCGACATCGCGAGCACGGCGCGGGCGTTGGAGATCGAGGCCTCGATCTTGGCCCGGTTCCGGATGATCCCGGGCTCGGCCAGCAGTCGCTCGACGTCCTCTGCGCCGAAGGCCGCGACCGCCTCCACGTCGAAGCCGGCGAACGCCTCACGGAAGGCCTCCCGCTTGCGGAGCACGGTGATCCACGACAGTCCGGACTGGAACGCCTCGAGACACACCCGCTCGAACAGTTCGTCCCGGCCGTGCAGCGGAGTCCCCCACTCCTGGTCGTGGTAGTCGCGGTAGAGCGTGCTGCCGTCGGTGTCCACGGCCCACGGGCACCGGACCCTGCCGTCGTCGATGCGGGCGGTCATCACTCCTCCACCGGTCCGGGCGGGGTGGACCGGGCCTCCCGCAGCTGCGCCACCTCTGCCCGGAGCGCGTCGATCTCGGCGCCGAGCCGGTCCAGGGCCCAGTCCACCTCGCTCGCCTTGTACCCGCGCAGCGTCTGCTGGAACCTCAACTGCTGCACGTCCGTTCCGGTGACGTCCCGGGCAGGCAGCGTGGTCGCGGTGGTGCCCGGCGGCAACGGCTCCATCTGCTCGCCCCGCCCGAAAACCATGGACACCACCAGGAACAGCACCCCTCCGACGAGGGCCATGATCAGCAGGTAGAGCAGCACCGTGAACATGACCCGATACTGTCACGAGCCTCCGACACCGCGCTCAGGGGCGCAGCGTGTTCATCGGCGGCCGATCGGCCAGCGATACCTCCGTGGTCACCGGCAGGAACGAGCCGCCGTCCGCCCGGAACTGAGTCAGCCCGGCACCCGAGTCATCGATCCCGCAGCGGCCGAGCATGGTGCCGATGATCTGCCTGCTCATCACGCCGAGCTCGAGCAGCGGCCGGTTGCGATGCTTGCGGACACCCAGATTCACCTGGCCGATCGCACTCAGCCCGAGCCGGTCGTAGGTGTCGAGAAGCAATCCGATCTCGACGCCGTAGCCCGGCGCGAACGGGACCGCCGACAGCAACTCCCTGGTCCCCGCGTACTCACCGCCGAGCGGCTGCAGCACCGAGGTCAGTTCGGGGCGCATGGCCGCCAGCAGCGGCCGCGCGACCAGTTCGGTGACCCGACCGCCGCCGTTCGCATCCTCTGTGCCGCTGACCCGCAACGGTCGCCGGTAGTAGCCCTTCACCAGGTGAATGCCGTCCACGGTGAGCAGCGGCCCGAGCAGCTTCGGTACGAATGCCGGATCCGGGTTGATCAGATCGGCGTCCACGAAGGCGATGATGTCGCCGGTGCTCGCCGCGATCGAACGCCACAGCACCTCTCCCTTGCCCGGCACCGGGGCCAGCTCGGGGACGGCCTCCTCCCGGCTGATCACGGTCGCCCCCGCCGCTGCCGCCCGCTCGGCGGTCTCGTCGGTCGACCCGGAGTCGAGCACGATCAACTCGTCCACCAGCCCGCCGAGCAGGGGGTGGATGGTGTCCACGACCGCGGAGACGGTCTTCTCCTCGTTCAGCGCGGGCAGCACCACCGTCACGGAGCGCCCGGCCTTGGCCGCCACCAGCTCGTCGACGGTCCAGTCCGGGTGATCCCAGCTGTTCGCCTCCGACCACAGGCGCAGCCCGCTCGTGCTCATCGTGCTCATGCCAACCCCCGTACGGTCCTGACCGGAGCCCTCGTGCCGACGATCGCGGCAACCATGTCCACCACCCGACGGGTGGACGCCACCTCGTGGACGCGGAACACGCGGGCGCCACGTGCCGCGGCCAATGCTGTCGCTGCCAATGTGCCCTCCAACCGGTCGGCGAGTTCCACCCCTAGAGTCTCCCCGACAAAGTCCTTGTTGCTCAGTGCCATCAGCACCGGCCATCCGGTCTTAACGAGATCGTCCACTCGCCGCAACAACTCGAGCCCGTGGAAGGTGTTCTTGCCGAAATCGTGGGTGGGGTCGATCAGGATCGCGTCCTCCGCGACCCCCATCGCGTGGGCCCGCTCGGCCGCCGCGACGACCTCGGTGACCACGTCGGTGACCACGTCGGTGTAGCGGACCCGGTGTGGTCGCGTCCGGGGCACCGCGCCGCCGGTGTGCGAGCAGACGTATCCCGCTCCGAGGTCCGCGGCCACCGCGACGAGTTCCGGATCGGCACCGGCCCAGGTGTCGTTGATCAGGTCCGCGCCCGCCGGGCAGGCGAGCCGCGCGACGTCCCCGCGCCAGGTGTCCACCGAGATCAACAGGTCCGGGTAGCGCCCCCGGATCGCCTCGACGAACGGCACCACCCGGCGGATCTCCTCGGTGGCGTCGACCTCGTCGCCGGGCCCGGCCTTGACCCCGCCGATGTCCACCAGGTCCGCGCCCTCGTCGACCGCGCGGTCGACGGCCGCCATCGCGGCCTCGTCGGTGAACGTCGCGCCGCGGTCGTAGAACGAGTCCGGGGTGCGATTGACGATGGCCATCACCAGCGCACGATCGGTCGCCACGGGTCGGCCGCACAGGGTGGGCAGCGGCGCCGGTCGCTGCCCAGGCTCCGCTCTGGCACTTGGTCGCTTCGCAGGCTCCGCTCCGGCGGTCTCGGTCATGACTTCATAGTTGCATGCGTGGGGCGGGGCACTCACCGAGTGCAGGCGTCGAGCGCAGCGCCGACGTCCGCGGTCACGACCAGCGCGTCCAGGGCCCGCTGCTGCACGAAGCCGCCCTCGCGCAGCCCGCCGAGCCATTCCAACAGCCCGGTGTAGTGACCGACCGGATCCAGCAGCACCATCGGCTTGTCGTGCATGCCCAGGTATCCCGCGGTCCAGGTCTCGAACAGTTCCTCGAGCGTGCCGATTCCGCCGGGCAGCGCGATGAAGGCGTCGGCCCGGTCCTCCATGGTCTGCTTCCGCTGACGCATGGTGTCGGTGACGATCAGCTCGTCGGCGTCGGTGTCGGCGACCTCCCTGTGCACCAACGCCTTCGGGATGACACCGATGGTGTGGGCCCCGGCCTCGCGGGCGGCCGCGGCGACCGCGCCCATCATCGAGACGTTGCCGCCGCCGGAGACGAGTTGCATGCCGCGAAGGCCGATCTCGGCTCCGACGCGGGCGGCGAGCTCGAGATACGAGTCGGCGACCGGTCCGGAGGCGCAGTACACGCAGACCGCGACCGGACGACCGGTCACCACTCCTCCTCGGTGCCCATCAGTGCCGCGGCGTCCACGCCGTGCTGGGACTCGACGACGATCCGCACGACCTCCTCGACGCTGTCGGTCAGGTGCAGCAGGTCCACGTCGGCCTCCGAGATCTTGCCGCTCTCGACCAGCGTGGACTTGATCCAGTGGACCAGGCCCGACCAGTACTCGGTGCCGAACAACACGATCGGGAAGCGGGTGACCTTGCGGGTCTGCACCAGGGTCAGCGCCTCGAACAGCTCGTCGAGCGTGCCGAATCCGCCGGGCAGGCAGATGAACGCCTGGGAGTACTTGACGAACATGGTCTTGCGGGCGAAGAAGTAGCGGAAGTTGATCCCGAGGTCGACCCACTCGTTCAGGCCCTGCTCGAACGGCAGCTCGATGCCGAGGCCGATGGAGTAGCCACCCGATTCGCTGGCGCCGCGGTTGGCGGCCTCCATCACGCCCGGGCCGCCGCCGGTGATGACGGCGTAGCCCGCCTCCGCGAGCGCCGCGCCGAGCGCGCGACCCGAGGCGTACTCGGGGTGGTCCTCGGCGGTGCGTGCGGAACCGAACACGGTCACCGCGCGGGGCACCTCCGCGAGCGCGCCGAAACCCTCGACGAACTCGCTCTGGATTCGCAGTACCCGCCACGGGTCGGTGTGCACCCAGTCGGTCGGGCCGCGCTGGTCGAGCAACCGCTGATCGGTGGTGCTGGTGTCCGCCTTGCGGTCGCGACGCAGCAGGATCGGGCCGCGATGCTTGACCGAAGCGCTGCCGCGCTTGGCGGTGCTGCGCTTCGCGGGCCGTCCGGGCGTCTTGTCGGGTGCCATGGCGGCAAGGCTAGCGGGTCGGCGCGGACTCCTCGCCCGCGCCGCGACCTCGCGTGCGGCGGTGCCGGTCGACGGTTCAGGCGCTGAGGTAGCCGCGCAGCACAGCGGTCACGTCGAGGATCTGCTGCACCGGGACGCGCTCGTCGCGTTTGTGCGCGAGGTTCGGGTCGCCCGGACCGTAGTTGACCGCCGGGATGCCCAGCGCGGAGAAACGGGACACGTCGGTCCAGCCGTACTTCGCGCGGAACTGTCCGCCCGCGGCCTCGATCAGTGCGGCGGCGGCGGGCGCGGACAGTCCGGGCAGCGCACCCGCGGAACTGTCGGTGACCTCGAAATCGAGGTCGAGGCCGTCGACGACCTCGCGTACGTGCGCGGTCGCCTGCTCGACGCTGCGGTCCGGCGCGAACCGGAAGTTGACGTCGATCTCCGCGGCGTCCGGCACCACGTTGCCTGCCACTCCCCCGGCGATTCGGACCGCGGACAGGCCCTCCCGGTAGACGCAGCCGTCGATGTCCACCGAGCGCGCCCGGTAGTCGGCGAGCCGCTGCAGCAGCGGCGCGAACTTGTGAATCGCGTTGTCCCCCAGCCAGGATCGGGCCGAATGTGCGCGAACCCCGTTCGCGGTCAACCGAACCCGCAGCGTGCCCTGGCAACCCGCCTCGATGAAGCCGCCGGACGGCTCTCCGAGCACCGCGACGTCCGCCTGCAGCCAGTCCGGGAGTTCGCGCTCGATACGGCCGAGACCGTTGTACTTCGCGGCGATCTCCTCGCAGTCGTAGAACACCAACGTCAGGTCGTGTGCGAGGTCCGGGACGGTCGCGGCGAGGTGCAGGAACACCGCGTCACCGGACTTCATGTCGACGGTGCCGCAACCGTGCAGCACGTCCCCCTCGACCGGATCGACCGCGCGCCTGCTGGGCACGTTGTCGGCGATCGGGACGGTGTCGAGGTGGCCGGCCAGCATGACCCGGCTGGACAGGCCCCGGTTGGTGCGCGCGAGCACTGCGTTGCCGTTGCGGACGATCTCGAATCCGGTGGTCTGCTCGCGTAGCGCAGCCTCGACGGCGTCCGCGATCAGCGACTCGTCCTGAGACACGCTCGGGATGTCGACGAGCGCGGCGGTCAGGTCGATCGGGTCGGCGGACAGGTCCAGACGCGGCAGCGAAGTCACCACGCCAGCGTAGGCGGCTCCGCCGCCCGTGCGCGGTCAGCGGGTGCACAGACTCGTCAACTGCGCACGGGCGCGCAGCGCCTAAATCTCGTAGATGTCGCCGTCGAACCCCGCCCGGAAGAGCCGGCCCTCGGAGAACCCGCCGCTGCCCCGTCCGTAGGTCAGCACGCTGGAGGCTCGAAGGCCGCCGGCCAGCGCACAGAACTGGTTGGGCCCGTCCACCCGCAGGATCTCGCCGCTCACGTCGGTCGGGACGATCGGTCGGCCCTGTGGGTCCAGCACCAACCCGTCCGGCGCAGCGAGCACGTCCGCGCCGGCGAAGGTCACCAGGGACTCCGGCGCGCCGGGGTTCGCGGTCGGGATCCGGCTCACGCCGGGGTTCGCGAACGTGCGCGAGACGTAGAGGTAGCGGTCGTCGGCACTGAGCGCCGCGCCGTTCGCGCTGGGCAGCACCGCCCAGTCCGGCTGGACGACCCCGTTCGGCAGCACCCGCCCCACCAGGGACGCGAGGTCGTTGGTCGCGTAGACGGTGCCGTCGCGGGCCACGGCAAGCCCGTTCGCCGCGGACAGTCCGGTCGCGAAGGGGCGCACCGCCCCGGTGTCGACGTCGACCTTCACGATGCCCGCCGACCGCGTGAGATCACCGACCAGTACCCGCGCGTCGCCGTAGCCGACCAGCAGTGCGCCGTCCGGCGCCCAGGCGAGTCCGCCGCTCATGGCGCCGGGCACGGTCGCGATCGGCACCGCGGGCGCACCGGGGCGGTCGATCCGAAGGACGCGGGCGCTGCTCAGGTCGGTGAGGTAGAGCCTGCCGAGACCGTCGACGGTGGCACCCTCGATCACCGTGCCCGGTGCGCTGCCCACCAGCACCGGGGCGTGACCTGCGCCCGGGCACATCGGTGCCGCGACCGCGACGGGTGATCCGAGGGCGGCCACAGCTGCTGCCAACACGGCACCGACCGCCGCGATCCGGGTCGAGCGCACGAACTTGATCCCACGCATGGCTCCACGTCCTTCCGGCACGTCTCCCCGACCCCCGTCACAGCCTGGCACGGATGCGCTCGCGTGAAGGTTCAATCGCGCCTGCCGGTAACCTGAGTGCCCGTGAGCATTCAGGGAGCATCCGCAGTCGGCATCGCAAACGTGACCACGGGCGGGGTCGTCCTCGACACCTGGTACCCGGAGCCCGTGCTCGGCGAGTTCGCCGACACCGGCACTGTCGTCCTCGACGGCGCCGACGTCCCGGCCGAGCTGGCCGCGCTGACCGGCGCCGACGAGGCCCGCGGCGTGCGCCAGGTCGCCGTTCGCACCTCGATCGCCGATCTGCAGGCCGCACCGGTCGACGCGCACGACGCCTACCTGCGCCTCCACCTGATCTCGCACCGCCTGGCGGCGCCGCACGGCCTGAACCTCGACGGGGTCTTCGGCCTGCTCGCCAACGTCGTGTGGACCAACTTCGGACCGTGCGCGGTCGAGGGCTTCGAGCTGGTGCGTGCCCAGCTGCGCGCCCGCGGCCCGGTCACCGTCTACGGCGTCGACAAATTCCCGCGGATGGTGGACTACGTGGTCCCGTCCGGCGTCCGGATCGGCGACGCGGACCGGGTCCGGCTCGGCGCGCACCTGGCGTCGGGCACCACCGTCATGCACGAGGGCTTCGTGAACTTCAACGCCGGCACCCTGGGCCACTCGATGGTCGAGGGCCGGATCTCCGGCGGCGTGGTCGTCGACGACGGCTCGGACGTCGGCGGCGGCGCCTCGATCATGGGCACCCTGTCCGGCGGCGGCAAGGAGGTCATCTCGGTGGGCAAGCGCTGCCTGCTGGGCGCGAACTCCGGCCTCGGCGTCTCCCTCGGCGACGACTGCGTCGTCGAGGCGGGCCTGTACGTCACCGCAGGCACCAAGGTCACCGGCCCGGACGGCACCGTCGTCAAGGCCAAGGACCTCAGCGGCCAGTCCAACATCCTGTTCCGCCGGAACTCGGTCACCGGTGGCGTCGAGGTGGTTGCGAAGGCGGGCACGGGCGTCGAGCTCAACGCCGCGCTGCACAAGAACGACTGACCGATGACCGACGCAGTGCCGAGTACCCCCGCGAGCACCGACGAGGGCGACACCTCGCATCTCGGGCACGGGCTCAAGGTCCGCCATCTCACGATGATGGGCCTGGGCTCCGCGATCGGCGCGGGCCTGTTCCTCGGCACCGGCGTCGGCATCGCGAAGGCCGGGCCGGCGGTCCTGATCTCGTACATGATCGCCGGCCTGATCGTCGTGTTCGTCATGCGCATGCTCGGCGAGATGGGCGCGGCGATCCCGGCCAGCGGATCCTTCAGCCACTACGCGCGGATCGGCATCGGCGAGTGGGCCGGGTTCACGATGGGCTGGCTCTACTGGTTCATGCTCATCATGGTCCTCGGCGCCGAGATCACCGGCGCCTCGGCGATCGTGCACGGCTGGCTGCCGGGGCTGCCGCAGTGGGTGATCGCGCTGGTGTTCGTCAGCTTCTTCGCGGTGGTCAACCTGGCCAAGGTCAGCAACTTCGGCGAGTTCGAATTCTGGTTCGCCGCACTGAAAGTCGCGGTCATCGTCGCGTTCCTGGTGATCGGCGTCCTGCTGGTGTTCGGGCTGCTGCCCGACACCGACCCGGTCGGCTTCACCAACCTGTTGGGCCAGGGCGGCTTCATGCCCAACGGCTTCGCGGGGATCGCGGCCGGACTGCTGGTGGTGGCCTTCGCGTTCGGCGGCATCGAGATCGTGACCATCGCGGCGGCCGAATCACACGACCCCGAACGCTCGATCGCGACCGCGGTGCGCAGCGTGGTGTGGCGGATCAGCGTCTTCTACATCGGGTCCATCGCCATCATGGTGCTGGTGCTGCCGTGGAATTCCGAGCACCTGCAGAGCGGGCCGTTCGTCGCGGTGCTCAATCAGGCACACCTCCCGTACGTCGCGGGCCTGATGGAACTGGTCGTCGTGGTGGCGCTGCTGTCCGCGTTCAACGCCAACGTGTACGGCACCTCGCGGATGGCGTTCTCGCTCGCGCGCCGCGGCGACGGTCCCGCGCTGCTGTCCAAGCTGTCCTCGACCGGCGTGCCGACCAACGCGGTGATCCTGTCGGTGTTCTTCGGATTCGTGTCGGTGCTGCTGAACTGGCTGCTGCCCGACTCTCTGCTCTCGATCCTGCTCAACGCGGTCGGCGCCGCCCTGCTGGTGATCTGGATCTTCATCGTGGTCTCCCAGCTGCGGCTGCGTCCGCGACTCGAGGCCGAGGGCGAGCTCACCGTGCGGATGTGGTGCTTCCCCTACCTGAGCTGGCTCACCCTCGCCGCCCTCGGCGCCCTGATCCTGCTGATGCTCACCGACGTGGACGCGCGCAAGCAGCTGATCTCCACGGCGGTGCTGTTCCTGGTGATCACCGGACTGTCTGTGCTCAACGCGCGGCGTCGTCGCCAGGCGACGGCGGCACTGCCCGACTGACCGTCGCTGTCGAGCGACGACCGAGCCGGTGATCACGCCGTCGGCGTCACCGTGACCGTCACGCTGTGTGCGTCGGCCGGGGTCCGAACGGTGAGCAGTCGACTCTGCCGGTTCCAGTCCACGACGTCGGCGCCGTCGACGTCGACACCGCCCGGGAACCCGCTCCGGGGGAGGTAGATCTCGGTGGGTGCCGTGACTGCGGGGGCGGGGGTGAAGGTCAGCTCGAGGCGGTTCGCGGTGGACGACCATCCGGTGGGCGTGCCCGCCACCGCGCGCGGGTACGGCTTGTTCACGGTGTCGACGAGGATCGTCGGCGTTCCGTCGGGCAGGTACGGACCCCAGGGTCCGGGATCGCTGGACCAGTACGAGACTCCTGCCCCGATCTCTCGGGCGGTCGCGTAGACGCGCTCGATGTAGTCACGGGCACCCGGCTTGGTGGTGTCGAGACCGAACTCCCCGAGGATGATCGGTGCGTTGCCGAGCACCTTGGAGGTGTGTACGGCGTTGGCCCGCCAGGCCTCGACGGTCGCGTCGGTGAGCGTGCGGGCAACGCCCTCGTACCCGCCGCCCAGTTCGGTGCTGAGCGGGTAGAGGTGCGGGCAGTAGGCGATGCGCTGCTCGCCGGGGCGGGGATCGTTGATCTTGGTGAGCCCGCTGGGCAGGCCCTGGTTGACGCCGATCGCCTGCGAGGCGACACACACCCAGCTGTCCTTGTCGACCTGTCGAATCGCGTCGGTGGTCCGCTGGTACAGCGCGGCCAGCGGACCGGATTCGAACTTCGGCCCCTGCAGGGTCCCGCCGAACGGCTCGTTCATCAGGTCGTAGGCCACGACCGCGTCGTTGCCGGCGAACCGCTCGGCCACCGCCCGCCACGCGTTCGCGTAGTGCTCGGCGAGCTCGGGGTGCTTGCCGGTGGTGTTCCAGAAGTTGTCGAACGCACGCATGACACCCGGCTGGATGTAGTACAGCTCCCACCGATCCTGGTGTTCCACGGGAAGGCCGTCCGTGAACGTCGCCCACGCGGGCGCGCCGTTGCCGATCGCGCCGGCGCCGTTGCCGGTGTTGCCGTCGGCGGTGATCGCGCCGGAGTACACGTCCTGGTGCATGTCGAGCATCACCTTGTAGCCGCGCTCGGCGTACCAGCTCACCCGGTCCTCGACGCGGTCCAGATACGCCTGGTCGTACTGGCCCGGTGCGGGTTCCACCGAACGCCACGAGATCAGGAAACGCACGAAGTTGGTTCCCATGTCGGCGTGTTCGCGTTCGAGGTCCGCCTCGGTGAACTCCGGCATGCCGTCCGGCGCGCTCTTCGCGCTCGATGCGGTGTTGAACCCCCGCAGGACGAGGGAGCGACCGGACTGGTCCTTCAGGTAGGACGGCGACACCGCACCGCCGTCACCGCTGCCCGTCGGCAGGCTGCCCTGTGCGGCTGCGACGCCGCCACCGAGGATCAGCGAGCCCGTCACGATCAGGGATGCGAGCCGGATACGACGCACGGAACCTCCCACTGGACGCTTGGTCCAGACATCATGTCCCAGCGGCGGCCGCCACGTGAGGGAAACAGCGAGACCGAATTCACGTCGGCTGGCTGATGCTCTCCCTGCCGTTCTCGACGTGACCGACTAGCCTGCGCCGGAAGGCGGCGTCCTCGTCGACGGTCACGGTGGACCCGTACCAGCCGTCCACCGACCGCACCGTCCAGGATTCGCGGCCACCGGGCGCGAGTCGGCGGTGCTGGCCGTCCACCGCGACCGTCACCTCGTGCGGCCCCGAATTCTTCACGGTCAGGTCCAGCGTTCGCGCCGCCGCGTTCACCGTCGTCGACACCGCTAGTCCCGCTGCCGCGCCGTCGACCGAACCCGCGAACTCCCGCCGGAAACCGTTCGGGCCCAACAGGGTCAGTTCGTACAGTGAGCCGGGTAGGGCGACGGTGTCCTCCACCGAACCCCGAACGTCGTAGTGCCGCGGCACGTCGAACTCCCCCGCGTACGGGTACAGGGCCAGGTGCGCCGACGCGGCACCGGCATTGACCAAATGCACCGTCAGGGAACGGGCCCCGGCGTCCACGGTCGCGCACGCGTCGGGCTGGTATGGCAGTGCGCGAGCGGGACGGGTGCCACTCTCCTGCAGCGGCATTCGCTGCAGGGCCGGCGGAGTCGGTGTCCACCTCGGATCCAACGGCGGCGCGGGCCGCGGGCGGGTGAGGTTCGGCCGGCTGCGCGGATTGACGAAGTCGAACGCCGAGGTCAGATCCCCACTCACCGTGCGCCGCCACGGATCGATCTCGGGCTGGGTGATCCCGAACCGCTTCTCCAGGAACTGTGTCACCGAAGTGTGGTCGAACACCTGTGAACACACGAAGCCGCCCACCGTCCAGGGCGACACGATCGTCATCGGCACCCGGGGGCCGAGTCCGAGTGGCTGTCCCGCGACCCACTCCGTGCCGACCGACTGCGGTGGACGCGGCGGCGGCACGTGGTCGAAGTAGCCGTCGTTCTCGTCGAAGTTGACGATCACGGCCGTCTTCGCCCACAGTTCCGGATCGGACGCGACGGCGTCGAGCACCTGGTACAGCAGCGTCGCACTCGCCGCCGGCGACGATCCCGACGGATGCTCCGAATCGACCTCGGACGGAACCAGATAGCTGACCTGCGGCAGCCTGCCCGCCTCGACGTCGCGCCGGAACTCGGCGGCAAGCGTGCCCGGCCGTGACCGGTACAGCGCGCGGTCGTACAGCTGTCGGTCGGCCGGGGACAGCTGGTCGACGGCGATCTCGAGGGCGCGCACCGCCGCGTCCTGGGCGGGCGCCGGCAGTGACGGGAGCGCCAGGTAGAACCCGGCCAGGGTCTGCAGCTCGTACGGCACCAGGCCGGGGTTACCGAGCAGGTGAGCCCCCACCTTCTTGAAGGTGGTGAAGTACTCGAGGTTGTTGTCGCCGAAGTTGTCCCACTCCTGGTACGTCTTCCAGGTGATGCCGGCGGACTGCAGCCGCTCGGGCACGGTGGTCCACCCGTAGCCGGCGTGCCAGGGGTCGTAGGCGGCATTGGTGACCGCGCGACCCTCTGGGCTCGCCGGACTCGCCAGATCGGTCGACCCCAACGATGCGGTCGAACCCAACGGATTCGGGCCGGCGGGTTCGAATCCGGTGTACCCGGACACCCAGTAGTTGCGGTTGGGGCTCGTCGACGTCGGCACCGAGCAGTGGTAGGCGTCGCAGATCGTGAACGCGTCGGCGAGCTCGTAGTGGAACGGGATGTCCTGACGGTCGTAGTGGGCCATCGTGGTGCCGGTCTTGGCCGCGATCCAGCCGTCGTGCCAACCGTCCGCCAGGGCCTGGTGTCCACCGTCCCAGCTGTGATCGAGGCCGGTGACGTTCTGGGTGTCCATCCGCTGGGCGGCGGCGGAGTCCCGAATCGGGAACGGGAGCACCGGACCGTTCGGGCTGGGCTGCTCGAAAACGGTTGCCCCGCCTCGCAATCGCAATGCGTTGGGGTCACCGAATCCTCGTACCCCGCGCAGCATTCCGTAGTAGTGGTCGAAAGACCGGTTCTCCTGCATGAGCAGGACGACGTGCTCGATCGAGTCGAGCCCTCCCGACGGCACCGGCGCGGCCAGCGCACGCTGCAGCGACGGCGGCAGCATCGAGGTCGCGGCGACGGCTGCGGCGGCCCCCGCACCGGCGGTGAGAAACCTTCGTCGGGAGAGAGAATTCCAGGTCACGTGAGCCCCATTGTCGGACGGATCGCTGCCACTGCCACCCGGGACAGTAAACCAAACGTCCAGTAGGCGTCGGCCGATCGCGGGAACCTTCTTCTAGAACCTGTTCCAATTCACGCCCGCTCGACGTAGGGTCGGCTGGTCCGACCGTTGACGCAGAGCAGGAGAACTACCGTGAGCTTCATCCTCGTCGAACGGCCTCGCGAGAACGTCGCGCTGGTGACGCTGAACCGCCCGGAGCGGATGAATGCGATGGCGTTCGACGTGATGGTGCCGCTCAAGGAATCGCTCGAGGCGATCAGCAACGACAACTCGGTGCGCGCGGTGGTGCTCACCGGCGCGGGCCGCGGCTTCTGCTCGGGAGCCGACCAGGCCTCGGCGGGCAGTCCCCCGCACATCGACGGACTGACGCGACCGTCGATCGCGTTGCGCGCCATGGAGATCCTCGACGACGTGGTGCTCGCGATCCGCCGGATGCATCAGCCGGTGATCGCGGCGGTCAACGGCGCCGCGATCGGCGGCGGATTCTGCCTGTCGCTGGCCGCGGACATTCGACTGGCGTCCCCCGACGCGTACTTCCGTGCCGCGGGCATCAACAACGGGCTCACCGCGAGCGAGCTCGGGTTGAGCTACCTCCTGCCGCGCGCGATCGGCTCGTCGCGCGCATTCGAGATCATGTTGTCGGGCCGCGACATCGAGGCCGAGGAGGCCGAGCGAATCGGCCTGGTCTCGCGCCTGGTGCCCGACGAGGACCTGCTCGAGGAGTCCTTCACGCTCGCCGAACGGATCGCCGCGTTCTCCCGGCCCGGCGTCGAGCTCACCAAGCGAACCCTGTGGTCGAGCCTGGACGCCTCCTCGATGGCGCAGCACATGAACCAGGAAGGCCTCGGCCAGTTGATGATCCGGCTGATGACCGACAACTTCGAGGAGGCCACCCTGGCCCGGCGCGAGAAGCGGGACCCGGTGTTCCGGGACATGCGCTAGGGACGATCGACGCTAGCGCAGGCACGCCAAGGCGTCGTCGAGCGAGTCCACGGTGTCGAGTCGGGACCGTTCGCGCTGGTCGTCGCGAAACCGCTGCATTGCCGATCGGCCGTCGACCACCACGCAGTCCACCGCCGCCGAACGCAGCCGGATGCCGATCGCGTTCACCGTTCCCACGACCCGGGAATCGACGCTGCCGATCGCCTCGATGTCCAGGATCACCCCCCGTACCCCCGTTCGAACCGCCTCCGCGACAACCAGCTCGCCGACCGCGACCGCAGCCTGGTCGTCGCGCAACGGCAGCATCCCGACCACGAGACAGCCCGACAACTCCACCATCGGCACATCCGGATTCATTTCGATCTCCCCCATATCGATACTCTCTCGCCTCTTGTCGTCCACAGGTCCCGGTTTGTTTCACGATCACGCGATTGCGCCCACACCGACCGACCGCCGTCGGTCACTCGACGGCTACCCATAGGTGAACGAGAAGGCCTGCAGGCCTCGGGACAAGGTCACCTCGAGGTGACCGGAACCCGAGGCGTCACCGGCAACGATCTGACGCAGGGTCGGCGGCCCCGCGATCGGCACCGTCGTGGCCCGACCGTTCTTGACCACGGTGACCGTCCCGGAACCGCCGACGACGAGGAAGACGTTGCGGGCGTGGTAGTTCAGTTCGATGCTCGAGGTGTCGCCGTCGGCCGTCGCACCCTGGTGGTCGAGCGTCCAGGACCCACGGTAGGCGAAGCTGTCGGCGGGCAGCGACGGCGGGTAGTCGAACGTCGCTGCGCCCTGGTCGTAGGTCCCGCCCCCGCCGTAGTTGACCACCTTGCCGACCCCGAGGTACGTCTCGGGTGTGATCTCGGCCCGGGGGGCGGTGTCCTGGAGGTTCGTCGCCGCGGGCAGATCGGCGCCGGGGCGCGCCTCGCTGAGCAGTTGCCGGATGAGGTTCTCGGTGACGTCGTAGTCGCCCTCTCCGAACTTGACATGCCGCACAGTACCGTTGGCGTCGACGAGGTACTCCGCGGGCCAGTAACTGTTGCGGTAGTTCGTCCACGTCGAGTAGTTGGTGTCCAACGCGATCGGATAGTCGATGTGCAGACCGGCGGCACCTGCCGCGACATTGCCCGGGACACGCTCGAATGCGTACTCGGGGGTGTGCACGCCGATCACCTCGAGGCCCCGGTCCTTGTAGGTGTTGTACCAGTCGACGACGTGCGGGATCGCGCGTTGGCAGTTGATACACGAGTACGCCCAGAAGTCGATCAGGGTGACCCTGCCACGCAACGACTTCAGGTCGACGGCCCCGCCGTCCGGTGTGTTCAGCCATCCCGTGATCCCGGTGATGTCCGGCGCGGTGCCGCAGCTTTCGAGCGTGGCGCCACCGTCGGTGCAGTTCGACAGTTCCCGGTTCTGGTCGTTGACAATGCCGCCGAGGTCGAGTGAGCCCTGCAAGTCGTCGCTGCCTGCCACCCTGCCCTGGAGGCCGCTGGTGTAGTCGGGGATGGCGCGCTGGAGCATCGCAGGCAGATCGAAGACCAGCCCGATCGCCAGCGCGATCATCAGCATTCCGCCTACGACGCGGATCTGACGTTCGTGGTTGCGAAACACCGTGACCCGCTCGGCGACTCGACGTCCGGCCAGGGCGAAGACCAGCAGCGGCAGCGCCGCGCCGATTGCGAACGACAGCGTCAGCGCGATGGTTTCCGGGCCGATGTGCCCGGTGGCCCCCGCAACGACGATTGCCGCGAGAACCGGTCCCGCGCACGGGACGTAGAGCACACCGAGCGCCAGGCCGAGTCCGAACCCGCTCCTGCCGGTGCGTACCCGACGTTGCGGAAGTCGCGCGAAGGGACGCTCGAGGAGTTGCTCGACCTGCGGGAAGATCAGTCCGAGACCGATGAGGGTGAGCACCACGAGTCCGGCCCAGCGCACCGCGTCCTGCGGCAGGCGCAGCAGCGAGAGCAGCGCCGATCCGGCCAGCGTGAACACGCTGAAGCTGACCACCAGCCCTGCGATCACCCGGTACGGGCGCAGCGCGTCGCCGAGGGACGGTTTCGGCGCGGCCATCGCGAGCACGTCCCCACTGTCGGCTGCCCGCTGGGCGGACTCGCCGGTGCGGGCGTTCTGGGCACCGGAGAAGAAGACGACCGGCAGGACCGGAAGGATGCACGGGGAGATGCCGGTGATCAGGCCGCCGAGAAACCCGATGAGCACGATCGTGTACATGATCGGCATTCGGAGCTGAGCTTGCGCCGGATTGGCCGTGCGCGAAAGAGTGACCGATGATGAAGAGAATTCAGCGCAGGGCGCCGTGTCGCTGCGGAGGTGACCCGATCACGGTGCGCGGAGTTCGCGCCGGCACAACTCCCCGAACACCAACGCGGACACCAGGAAGAAGGCCGCGCCCAGCGGCCACGCGAGGAACGCTCCGACGACCGCCCCGGCCACCGCGAACAACGCGATCTGGGCGTACAGCCGCACCGGGTTGCGCAGCCTGCGACGGGAGGTCGGCGCCATCCACACCGACCAGATTCCCGCCGCCACCGCGGGCAGGGCGATCGCCGCGACCACCCGCCACGGCAGCGCATCGGTGGACTCGGCACCCGCGAGGGCGAGCAGGACGAGCATCGCGAGCTCGCACACGAACGCCACGACGTCGAGAACACCGACGCGGGCCTGCGGCTGGTGACTCACCAGCCCGGTCACGCGTCGGCCACCTTCACCAGGAGTTTGCCGAAGTTCTTGCCCCGCAACAGTCCGATGAACGCCTCGGGGGCGTTCGTCAGCCCGTCGACGACGTCCTCGCGGTAGCCGACCTTGCCGTCGCGAATCCAGCCCGACATGTCCAGCATGAAGTCCGCGTACGACTCCTTGACGAACTCGGACTGGATGAAGCCGCGCACGGTCAGGCTCTTGGTGAGGATGCGGCTCATCAACGCCGGGGCCCGGTCCGGGCCGGGCGGCGCCGAGGTGAGGTTGTAGTTCGCGATCAATCCGCACACCGGCACCCGGGCGTAGGTGTTGAGCAGTGGCAGCACCGCGTCCCACACCTTGCCGCCGACGTTCTCGAAGTAGACGTCGATGCCGTCCGGCACCGCGGCGGCCAGCTGGTCGGCGAAATCGGGGGCGCGGTGGTCGATCGCGGCATCGAAGCCGAGCTCGCGCAGGTAGGCACACTTCTCGGCGCCACCGGCGATCCCGACCGCCCGCGCGCCCTTGATCCGGGCGATCTGCCCGACCGCCGAGCCGACCGGCCCGGTCGCCGCGGCGACCACGACCGTCTCGCCAGGCTGCGGCTTGCCGATCCGGAGCAGCCCGGCGTACGCCGTGAATCCGGGCATCCCGAGCACCCCGAGGGCCGTCTCCACCGGCGCGACGCTCGGGTCGATCTTGCGGACGTGGTGCGCGTCCGCGACCGAGTGGCTCTGCCATCCCGAAAAGGACAGCACCACATCGCCGCTGGAGTAGCCGGGATCCCGTGACTCGAGCACCGTGCAGACGGTGCCACCGACCATGACGTCGCCGAGCGCGACCGGGTCGGCGTACGACTCGGCGTCGCTCATCCGGCCACGCATGTACGGATCCAACGACAGGTAGCGGGTCTCGAGCAGCAACTGTCCCTCGCCCGGCGCGGGCAGCGGCGCGGACTCGATTCGGAAATCGGACTGCTGGGGCTCGCCCACGGGGCGCGAAGCGAGCACGATGCGGGTGTTCTCTGCAGGCTGGCTCATATTTGTCGAGGCTAGTCCCGTATCGCGGGAAAAGTCCTCAGGAACGAGCGTTCATCGGACGCAGCCGCCGAACCGTGACCGCGGCGTGAACTCTCGGCGAACCGTGCTCGTGCCGGTCGCTCTCGACGCGACGGCGCGGCCCGCCGGATCTAGGCTCGGTATGTGAATTCGAGGGTGACCCGCCGGTCCGTGCTGCTCGGACTGCTCGGGGGCGGCATCGGCGCCGCGAGCTGGGCGTACGTCGGCCCCTCGCTGGTCAGCCCGGCACCCGCGGACGCCGCGCTCCCGGCCCCCGGACTCCCCGACGTCGGCTCCGCGGCGCCCTGGTTCACCGAGCCCCCGACTCCGCCGCCACCGGACCCCGCGGCGGTGCAGGCGAAGTACGCGACCGCAGTCCCGCACGAGTGGGGCACGGCCGTGACCGGGATCCGAACCCGGCTCGGGTCGGCCGGTCACCGTCTCGCGCTCACCTTCGACGCGTGCGGCGGGCCAGGGGGCGGCGCGGCGGTGGACACCGCGCTCCTCGACCTGCTCGAGCGCGAACGAGTCGCCGCCACCCTGTTCCTCAACAGTCGCTGGATCGACGCCAATCCGGCGGTCGCGGTCCGGCTGGCCGCCAACCCGCTGTTCGAGCTCGGCAATCACGGAACGCGTCATCTTCCGCTGTCGGTGACCGGGCGCAGCGCCTACGGCATCGCGGGCACCCGATCCGCCGCGGAGGTGGTGGACGAGGTGTGGGGGAACCACCAACGGCTGCAACAGATCACCGGCTCCGCACCGAGGTGGTTCCGGCCCGGGACCGCGCACTGCGACGACGTCGCGACCGCGATCGTCCGCGATCTCGGCGAGGAGGTGGTCGGTTTCACGGTGAACGGCGACGCCGGCGCCACCCTGCCCACCGCGAAGGTCCAGGGCGCGGTGACCGCCGCGGCACCAGGGTCCATCGTGATCATGCACATGAACCGACCCAGGGGCGACACCGCCGCGGGTCTGGCCGCCGCCCTGCCCGCATTGCGCCGCGCGGGAACGGAATTCGTCACCCTCACCGGCGCGGGCGGACTGGCCTAGAACGCAGCGACCGGCCCGACAACGCTCAGCCGAGCAGCTTCTTCTGCACCTTGCCCATCGCGTTGCGCGGCAGCGAGTCGACCACTCGAATCTCACGCGGCCGCTTGTGCACCGACAGCTCGCCCGCCACGTGCGCGATCAGGGACTCCGGATCCACCGTGTCGCCGACGACGAATGCCACCACTCGCTGCCCCAGGTCGTCGTCCGCCAGTCCGACCACCGCTACCTCGCGCACCGAGGGGTGTCCGAGCAGCGAGGTCTCCACCTCACCCGCGCCGATCCGGTAGCCACCGGACTTGATCAGGTCGGTCGATTCGCGTCCGACGATCCGGTGGAAACCGTCGGCGTCGATCGCCGCGACGTCGCCGGTGACGAACCAGCCGTCCGCCGTCCACGACGCCGCCGTCGCGTCGGGCCGGTTCAGGTAGCCGTCGAAGAGCATCGGCCCGCGCACCTGCAGACCGCCGATGGACTCGCCGTCGTGGGGGATCGGCGTCCCGTCCTCACCTACGAGTCGCGTCTCGACTCCCCGGACCGGCGTCCCCACCCAGCCGGGACGGCGTTCACCGTCGGCGCGGGTGCTCAGGGTGATCATCGTCTCGCTCATGCCGTAGCGCTCGATCGGCGTCAGCCCGGTCAGCTCCGCGAGCCGCGCGAACACCGGCACCGGCAGCGGCGCGCTGCCCGAGACCAGCAGGCGCGCCCCGCTCAGCGCGCGCGCCGACTCCTCGTCCTCGACGACCCGGGACCAGACCGTCGGGACGCCGAAGTACAGCGACCCGCCGGCCTCCGCGTAGGCACGCGGGGTGGGTTTGACGGTGTGGATCAGCCGGCTGCCCACCCGCAGGGGGCCGAGCAGCCCGAGGATCAGACCGTGCACGTGGAACAGCGGAAGGCCGTGGACCAGAGTGTCTTTCTCGCTCCACTGCCAGGCCTCGGCGAGGGCGTCGAGGCCGGCGGCGATGGCGCCGCGACTGAGCAGCACGCCCTTCGGCGGCCCGGTGGTGCCGGAGGTGTAGAGCACGAATGCGATCGACGACGGGTCGGGCTCGGGGTGACTGTGCCAGTCGCGGGCGTGCACCCGCACCGGGACCACCGGCAGGGTCGAGTCCTCGGGTGCAGAGCCGAGCCACGCCTGGGCGCCGGAATCGGACAGGATGTGGGCGAGCTCCGCCGGCCCCGAGTCGGGGGGCACCGGAACCACCGTCACGCCGGCGAGCAGGCAGCCGACCACGGCGATCACGGTGGATGCACTGGGAGTGGCCAGCACCGCGACCCGCTCGGCACCGCCGATACGCCGAGCCAGGGCCCCGGCACCGCCGAGGACATCACTGCGGGAGAGGACGTCGTCGCCGATCCGAACGGCGTCGGCGACGTCGTCACCGCGGGCGACGGAGAGGGGGTTCAGGGAACGGAGCAGCACGACTGCCAGCGTCTCACAGCGGATGCGACGGGGCCGCCTCCCCCGCCACATCGAACGGTCGTCGGGGCCGGGGAGGCGGTCGCCTCGGTCAGTCCGGGACGGTGATCCGCCCCTCGAGGACGGCCTTGTTGATCGACTCGCGCAGCGCAGAGCACCGGCCGACCCGGGCCCCACGCAGGGTCAGGGCCGGATCCTGCCGGTACTCCTCACAGATGACCTCGGGGTGGTCGGTGTTCCACTGGACGCTCGTGTGCTGCCAGCTGCTCTTCTCGACGAGGACCCGGATCCCACAGCGTTCGCACTCGACCGGCTCCATCAGGCCGACGCCTCCGCCGCCGCCTTGCGCGCAAGGTTCTCCGCGACCTCCTTCTTCCAGGCCTCCACCGGCTTGGTGGTGTCGAGTTCGAACTCGAAGCGGTCCACCATGTCCGGCGTGACGTCCGCGACGTCGACGTAGAACTGCTCGTACCAGCGGCGCAGCTGGTAGACGGGGCCGTCCTCGCTGCACAGCAGCGGGTTGTCGATCCGGGTCTTGTTCTTCCAGATCTCGATGTCCTGCTCGAATCCGACGCCGATGTAGCCGATCATCGCCTCGACGAGCTGATTGGCGATCTCGGCCGGCACCTCCTCGGTCTTCTTGATCGAGATGCCGTACATGAGCACGAACTTGTCCGGGCCCACCGGGTAGTGGCAGTTGATCAGCATGGACTCGACCTCGTACCGGTCGTACACGTACACCAGGTCGTCGGTCATGAAGGAGGGGCCGTAGTACGCGGCAACCGACCGGTTGCCCAGCAGCTTCGGCACGTCCGGGTCGTCCCACTCGACGATGTCCTCGCGGCTCTCGCCGGCCTGCTCCTGGATGGCGATGTGGCCCTCGAAGACGTTCTTGAAGTACGTCGGCATCCCGTAGTGCACGTAGTAGAAGTGCGCCATGTCCACTACGTTGTCGACGATCTCGCGGCAGTTGGTGTCGATCTCGATCGTCTTCCACACCCAGTCCGTCCACTCCGCGTCGGGTGTGCGGATCTCGGGGATGGCGACCTCCGGCGGCGGCGGGTTGCCCTCGGGGTCGTGCCAGACGAACAGCAGCTCGTCCTTCTCCATCGTCAGCCAGGCGCGGGTGCGGGCCAGCGGGGGGACGCGCCGCGCGTACGGGATTGCGGTGCACTTGCCGTTGCCGCCCCAGCGCCAGTCGTGGAACGGGCACGCGATCGAGTCGCCCTTGACGGTCCCCTGGCTCAGGTCGCCACCCATGTGCCGGCAGTAGGCGTCGAGGATCTTGATGTCGCCCTTGCTGTCCGCGAACACCACCAGCTTGGTCCCGAAGGCCTCGATGGAGTGCGGCACGCCGTCACGGAACCCCTCGACGAGGCCCAGACAGTGCCAGCCTCGCGCGAAGCGATCGGGCGGGGTGCCCTGGTCGATGATGCGAACTTCGTCGGTCGCATCGGTCTCGACGTTGGTCATCAAGCGTCCTCTCGTTCAGCGGCCACCCATGGCCGCGGTGATACCGGTCACAACACTTCCAATCTCGTTCCACTAGAACGTGTTCACCAGAGAACCTCCCATCCACCGGGCACTTTGCTCACCCGTCAGCCCCTCGTGGCCAGTGAACGCAGGAAGAAGGTCAGGTTCGCGGGTCGCTCCGCGAGCCGGCGCATGAAGTAGCCGTACCACTGGCGGCCGTACGGCACGTACACCCGCATCTGGACCCCCGCGTCGGCCAACCGCACCTGTTCGACGTCGCGGATCCCGTAGAGCATCTGGTGTTCGTACTCACCGGAGCCGCGCGCGACTCGGCGCGCCGACACCGCGGCCGCGGCGACCATCGCCGGGTCGTGCGAGGCCACCATCGGATAGCCCCGGCCGTCCATCAGGATCTCCAGGCACCGCAGGTACGACGCGTCCACCTCCGTCCTGGACTGGAAGGCCACCGACTCCGGCTCCCGGTAAGCCCCCTTGCACAACCGGATTCGCGATCCGGGCCCCGCCAGGTCGCGGCAGTCCCCCTCGGTGCGCCGCAGGTACGCCTGCAGGACGGCGCCCAGCCACGGGTACTCCGCGCGCAGTTCGGTGACGATCGAGAGGGTCGAGTCGGTGGTGGTGTGGTCCTCCGCGTCCACGGTGATCCACACTCCCGCCTCCTGCGCCGCCGCGCAGAGCTGGTGCGCGTGCTCGAGCGCGACCGCACCGCCACCGGACGGCAACGACTGCCCGAGGGCGGACAGCTTGACGGACACCTCCAGCCGGCGGGTCCCGCCGCCGGGCGGATGTGCCTGCGGTAGATCGCCGAGTTCGGCCAGCAGACCGCGGTACTCGGCGACCGTCGCCCGCGCCTGGGCGAGGTCGGTGGTGTCCTCGCCGAGGTGGTCGATGCTCACCATCCGGCCCGAGTCCAGCAGTGCTCGGGCCACCGCGAGCACCTCCGCCCGGGTCTCACCCGCGACGAACCTGGTGACCAGGGATCGGGTGCCCGGCGCGTGGGTGATCGCCGACTTCACCCGGGGCGAGCGGGCCGCGGCGAGGATCGCGGGGCGAAGCGGGTTCGCCAGCGCCCGGGGCACCACGGTCAGACCTCCGGCCCCATGTGCGGGTACCGGTAGTCCGTCGGCGGGACGAACGTCTCCTTGACGGTGCGGGCGGAGGTCCAGCGCAGCAGGTTGATCGGCGAGCCCGCCTTGTCGTTGGTTCCGGAGGCTCGGGCCCCGCCGAAGGGCTGCTGCCCGACCACCGCTCCGGTCGGCTTGTCGTTGACGTAGAAGTTGCCCGCCGTGAATCTCAGTGCGGCCGAAGCCGTGTCGACGGCGACACGGTCGTCGGCGATCACCGCTCCGGTCAGCGCGTAGGGCGCGGTGGCGTCGACCACCGCGAGCAGCTGCTCGAACGCACCGGGGGCGCGGTCGTCGTAGACGTGCACCGAGAGCACCGGTCCGAAGTACTCGGTGGCGAAGGACTCGTCGGCGGGGTCGTCGGCGAGCAGGACCGTCGGACGCACGAAGTAGCCCTCGCTGTCGTCGTACTTGCCGCCGACCGCGACCTCCACCCCGGCGGCGCCACGGGCGCGCTCGATCGCCGCGACGTTCTTGTCGTAGGCCGCGCGGTCGATGAGCGCGCCGCCGAAGTTCGACAGGTCCGTCACGTCTCCGTAGCTGAGTTCGTCGGTCTCGGCGAGGAAGTCCGCGCCCATCAGCTCCCACACCGACCGCGGCACGTACGCCCGCGAGGCCGCCGAGCACTTCTGCCCCTGGTACTCGAAGGCGCCGCGGATCAGGGCGGTGCGCAGTACGTCCGGGTCTGCGGACGAGTGTGCGACGACGAAGTCCTTGCCGCCGGTCTCCCCGACCAGCCGCGGGTAGCTCTCGTACCGTTCGATGTTGCTGCCCACCTCCCGCCACAGGTGCTGGAAGGTGCGGGTCGAGCCGGTGAAGTGAATGCCCGCCAGCCGCGGATCGCCCAGTGCCACATCGGAAACCGCGGCGCCGGATCCGGTGACCAGGTTGATCACCCCCGGCGGCAGGCCTGCCGCCTCGAGCAGTTTCATCGTCCAGTACGCCGCGAGCGTCTGAGTGGTCGAGGGCTTCCACACCACGGTGTTGCCCATCAGTGCGGGGGCGGTCGGCAGGTTGCCCGCGATCGCCGAGAAATTGAACGGGGTGATCGCGTACACGAATCCCTCGAGCGGCCGGTACTCCATCCGGTTCCACACGCCGGGACTCGATCCAGGCTGTTCGGCGAGGATCTGCCTCGCGAAGTGCACGTTGAACCGCCAGAAGTCGACCAGCTCGCACGGGGCGTCGATCTCCGCCTGCTGCACCGTCTTCGACTGTCCGAGCATCGTTGCCGCGGCGAGGGTCTCGCGCCACGGCCCGGACAGCAGGTCCGCGGCGCGCAGCAGCACGGCGGCACGGTCGTCGAACGAGAGCGCCCGCCAGCCGGGTGCGGCCGCGACCGCGGCCTCGACCGCGGCGTCGGCGTCCTCGTGGGTGGCCTCGGTCAGGGTGCCGAGCACCGCACGCCTGCGGTGCGGCTGCACCACCTCGACCCGCGCGCCCTCACCGAGTCGGTGGACCCCACCGATGACGTGCGGCAGGTCGATGCGGTCGGCGGCGAGTTCGGCGAGCTCGGTGGCGAGGATCGTACGCTCGCGACTACCGGGCGCGTACGAGTGCACCGGTTCGTTGGTGGGTGCGGGAACCTGTGTGACGGCGTCCATGCTGCCTCCTGCCCCGAGGTGGTGCAGTCCACGCTAGCCCAGGAAAAGGCGCTTCGCGCAGTGGTGCGCTTTCGGAGGGCAGACACTCCGTAAGCGCACCACTGCGCGTCAGCGCAGCCGGGCAGCCGCGGCGGCGATCCGCTCGTCGGTCTCGGTCAGCGCCATCCGCACGTGGCGACGGCTGCCGGGGCCGTAGAAGTCGCCGGGGGCCACGAGGATGCCGCGGTCGGCGAACCAGTCGACGGTATCGCGGCACGCCTCCTCGCGGGTGAGCCACAGGTACAGCCCGGCCTCGGAGTTGTCGACGGTGAAGCCGGCACCGCGGACCGCGGCGAGCAGGACCTCGCGGCGAGCGCGGTACCGCTCACGCTGCGCGTCCTCGTGCTCGTCGTCGCGCAGCGCCGCCGTCATCGCGGCCTGCACGGTCGTCGGCATGATCATGCCGGCGTGCTTGCGGACCTCGAGAAGTTCGGCGACGAGCGCCGGGTCGCCGGTGACGAAGCCGGCCCGGTAGCTGGCCAGGTTCGAGGTCTTCGACAGCGAGTGCACGGCCAGCAGGCCGGTGTGGTCGCCGTCGCAGACCCGCGGGTCGAGGATCGAGTAGGCCTCGGCGTCCCAGGTCAGGCCCAGGTAGCACTCGTCGGACACCACGATCGCGCCGCGCTGGCGGGCGAAGTCGACGACCTTGCGCAAGTGGTCGACGCCGAGCACCTTGCCGGTCGGGTTGGACGGCGAGTTGACGAAGATCAGCGCGGGGCTCTCGGGCCCGAGCCGCATCGTGCCGTCGGCGCGCAGCACCCGGCAGCCGGCCAGCAGCGCGCCGACCTCGTAGGTCGGGTAGGCGACCTCCGGGATCACCACCAGGTCGTCGGCGCCGAGCCCGAGCAGGCTCGGCAGCCAGGCGATCATCTCCTTGGTGCCGAGGGCGGGCAGCACCGCGGACGGGTCGATCCCGGTGACCCCGTACCGGCGGGCCAGCGCCGCCGACGCCGCCTCACGCAGTTCCGGGGTGCCGTGCGTGGTCGGGTAGCCGGGCACCTCCGACACCGAGGCGAGAGCCTCGCGGATCAGCGGTGCGACCGGGTCGACGGGCGTGCCGACGGACAGGTTGACGATGCCGTCGGGATGCGACTGCGCCCTGGCCTTCGCCTCGGCAAGCGAGTCCCACGGGAAGTCGGGCAGTCCTCGCGAGACGGGTGTACGGGGCAAGTCAGTCCTCGCCCATGGGCGGCAGCGCCTTGATGAACGGCGGGTCGTAGTCGACCTTGCCGAGCTTGGCCGCGCCACCCGGAGAACCGAGTTCGACGAAGAAGTCGACGTTCGCGCTCACGTACGCGTTCCACTGGTCCGGCACGTCGTCCTCGTAGAAGATCGCCTCGACCGGGCAGACCGGCTCGCAGGCGCCGCAGTCCACACACTCGTCGGGGTGGATGTAGAGCATGCGGCCGCCCTCGTAAATACAGTCGACGGGGCACTCCTCGATGCACGCCTTGTCGAGCACATCCACGCACGGTTCAGCAATCGTGTAGGGCACTGCCGCTGCCTTTCTGAACGGACCTGATTCGTCGAGCGCACAACGTGAACGCTCACGAGTTACCAGTATCCCCCCTCCGGCGCGCACCCGGCCGGGCAGGGTGCCCTCAGAGTGCGTCAGACCGTGGTCGTCCCGAGCGCACCGCCGTACTCGACCGCCGTGCGGACCGTGTGCCCGTCGATCCACCGCCTGCCCTGCACCGCGGCGTCGAACAGTGCGCCGCGCTCACCGAGAAAGTCGGCGATCGCGCCGAGGAACGGCACGTGCCCGAGCGCCTGGTACGGCCGGGACGGCTGCGGCCGCTTGTGCAGCTCGTCCGGGATCGCCCGCAGCGTCTTCGCGGTCCGCCACATCCCGCTGAGCATCGCCAGCGGACGCCACGTCTCCGCCGACCTGCCCGGCAGCTCCGCGTCCCCCTCCTGCGCGAGCAGCGTGCGGGCGTCGGTCGAACGCTTGCACAGCACCGCCGCGAGCATGTCGACCTGGGCCGCGCGGTCGGTCACCCCCAGCTCGCGCGCGACGGCGACGAGCACCATCGTCTGGTTGGCGAACCCGAGCAGATCCTGCAGCGGCAAGCGTTTCGCGAGCGGACCCAACACACCCGGGAACGCGACGACGATGGTGTTGAGCAGTCCCAGCCTGGTCAGCCACCACCGGGCACGGCGCTCGTCACTGGCCCGCACCCACGCGGCGGTGCCCGGCACCTCGGCCACGTCCAGCAACCACGCGACCCCGTCGAGCGCCCTGTCGAGTACGTTCCGCGACGGTCCATCCGTCTCCGCTGCATGCAGCACGAACGTTCGCGCCTTGATGCCCAGCGGGTCGCTGCTCGCCAGCTCGAGCAGCGGATTGACGCCCCACGCGGCTCGGTCCAGGACGGCGACGACGCGCTCGTCTCCGATGGGGTCCCCTGCGTTCCGATCCTTGGCGGCCTTCCGATCCGGTGCGTTCATGAAACCCCCACTCTCTCGGCGTAGCCGGTCGTGCGCTGACGAGCCGGGCGACCGATCCCCTCCGCGATGGCGCGCAGTTCGGCGACGGTCTTCTCCGAGCCGTGCTGCGAACCCGCCATCCGCGAGATCGTCTCCTCCATCAGGGTGCCCCCGAGGTCGTTGGCGCCGCCCTGCAACATCGCCTGGGTGCCCTCGGTGCCGAGCTTGACCCAGCTGGTCTGGATGTTCGGGATCCGCCCGTGCAGCATCACCCGCGCCAGGGCGTGTGCCGCGCGGTTGTCCCGGCGCGTCGGGCCCGGCCGCGACGCACCGGCCAGGTACAGCGGCGAGGACTGGTGCACGAACGGCAGCAACACGAACTCGGTGAATCCGCCGGTGCGGTCCTGGATTCCGCGCAGCACGTTCAGGTGTCCTACCCAATGGTGCGGCTGGTCCACGTGCCCGTACATCATGGTCGAACTGGACCGCAGGCCCACCTCGTGGGCGGTGGTGACCACGTCGATCCACGTGCTGGTGGGCAGCTTGCCCTTGGTCAGCACCCAGCGCACCTCGTCGTCGAGGATCTCCGCCGCGGTGCCGGGAATGCTGTCCAGGCCGGCCTCACGCAGGTCCGTCAGCCAGTCCCGGACGCTCTGCCCGCCCCGGGAGGCGCCGTTGACGATCTCCATCGGGCTGAAGGCGTGCACGTGCATCGACGGCACCCGCGCCTTGACCGCGCGCACCAGGTCCGCGTAGCCGGTGACCGGCAGTTCGGGGTCGATGCCGCCCTGCATGCAGACCTCGGTCGCCCCGGCGACGTGCGCCTCCCACGCCCGGTCCGCGACCTCGTTCGCGGACAGGGTGAACGCGTCCGCGTCGCCCTTGCGCTGCGCGAATGCGCAGAACCGGCAGCCGGTGTAGCAGATGTTGGTGAAGTTGATGTTCCGGTTCACCACGTAGGTGACGTCCTCGCCGACCGCCTCCCGCCGCAGCGCGTCGGCGAGCGCGACGAGGGCCTCGAGGCCTTCGCCGTCCGCGGTGGCCAGCGCCCGGTACTCGTCATCCGAGCAGCCGGCCGGGTCGGCCTCGGCACTGCGCAGCGCCGCCAGCACGTCGGTGTCCACCCGAGCCGGCGCGCTCAGCGAGAGCACCTGTTCGCGGACCGTCTCCCAGTCGCCGAACGCGCTGCCCAGGTCGCTGCGGGTCTCGGTGTTCCGACCCTCGGTGTCGATCTCGGTGTTGAGGTCGACGCGGCCGGTCGACTCCCAGGTCTCGTCCGGCTCCTGCCACGGCAACCCGACCGGGGCCGCGTCCGGCCTGGCCAGTCCGCTGTTCGGGTCGGCGAGCGCCTGCACGTGCCCGGCGATCCGCGGGTCGATCCACGGCGACCCGGCGAGCACGTACTGCGGCTGCGCCGCGGTGCGCTCGACCAGGGTGTAGCCGGCCTCCGCCGTGATCGCGGCGAGGGTGTCCAGATTCGGCCAGGGACGTTCGGGGTTGACGTGGTCGGGGGTCAGCGGGGACACCCCGCCCCAGTCGTCGACGCCCGCCGCGATCAGCGCGAGGCACTCCTCGCCCGAGACCAGGTTCGGCGGCGACTGGATCCGCATCGACGGTCCGAGCACCAGCCGGGCGACGGCGATCGCGGCGCGGAACTCCTCGATCCCCGCATCCGGCGTCTCGCGCATCGCGGTGTCGTCCTTGGCCAGGAAGTTCTGCACGATCACTTCCTGGACGTGCCCGAACGCCTTGTGCGACTGGCGGATCGCCATGATCGACTCGGCCCGCTCGAGCATCGTCTCGCCGATGCCGACCAGAATGCCGGTGGTGAACGGCACCGACAGCCGGCCGGCGTCGGTCAGCGTGCGCAGCCGCACCGCCGGATCCTTGTCGGGGCTGCCGTAGTGGCACTCACCCTTCTCCGTGAACAGCCGCGTCGAGGTGGTCTCGAGCATCATGCCCATCGACGGGGCGACGGGCTTGAGCCGGTTGATCTCCTCCCAGCTCAGCACCCCCGGGTTCAGGTGCGGGAGCAGTCCGGTCTCCTCGAGCACCCGGATCGACATTGCCCGCAGGTAGTCGAGGGTGGAGTCGTACCCGCGGGCGTCGAGCCACTCCTTGGCCTCCGGCCAGCGCGCCTCCGGGCGGTCGCCGAGGGTGAACAGGGCCTCCTTGCAGCCCAGTTCGGCGCCGCGGCGGGCGATGTCGAGGACCTCGTCGGCCTCGAGGTACATCCCCTGCCCCTCCGCGCGCAGCTTGCCGGGGACGGTGACGAACGTGCAGTAGTGGCACTTGTCGCGGCAGAGCCGGGTCAGCGGGATGAAGACCTTGCGCGAATAGCTGACCGTGTTCGGTCGCCCCACCGCCTCGAGTCCCGCGTCACGCACCCGCGCCGCGGACGTGCACAGGTCGTCGAGGTCCGCGCCGCGGGCGTGCAGCAGCACGGTCGCCTCGTCGACGTTCAGCGTGGCACCGTCGCGGGCCCGGCGCAGTGCGCGCCGCATCGCCGACGCCGACGGGGCGGTGACCGCCCGCCGGTCGCCCGACGGCATGGCCGGGTCGGGCAGCGGTGCGGACGTGGTGGCGTGGTCGTCGCTCGTGGTCACGCGTTCGATCATGCGCCATCGACGGAGACTTGTGCCACAGCAGGTCCGCGCTCACTCACCCCCGCGGATAGTCCTCGTCGTCGGGCACGCTGCGCTGCTGCTCGGCCACGTCCGCCTCGTTCACCTCCAGGGCGTCGGTCGCGATCTCCTCGACGGGGTCCTCGCCGTCGTCGGTCCCGCCGACCGCGGTGCCCTGTTCCACACCGTCCGCCTCGGGAACCTCGGCCTCGAATCGGTCCATGTGCACCTCCTGCTCGGCCCAGTGTCCAGGCTAGTCCTGCTCGAAGGGGCGAGAACCACGCAAGCACGGCCGCCCCGAATCGGGCAGGCTGAGCATGTGAGCAGCCCCGCACCCTCCGTCGTGACCATGGCCGATCCGCAGTACCGGCCGAGCACCAGGGCGCCGCGACTGTGGGCGATCAACGCCGTCCTCGCCTGGATCCCGGTCTTCGTCGCGCAGGCGGTGTGGGCGGCCGTCACCGACCGGTGGACCGACTGGCCGCACGTCGCGATGTTCGCGGCCACCCTCGTCCTCGCCCTCGTGCACGTCCTGGTGGTCCCGCAGTGGCGCTACCGCGTGCACCGCTGGGAGGTCAGCCCGACCGCCGTGTACACCAAGACGGGGTGGTTCAACCAGGAGCGGCGCATCGCCCCGATCTCCCGGATCCAGACGGTCGACACCGAACGCGGGCCGATCGACCGGATGCTGGGACTGGCCACGGTCACCGTCACCACCGCCTCCTCGGCGGGCGCCGTCAAGATCACCGCACTCGACCGGGACGTCGCCGACGCGACCGTCGCCCAGCTGACCGAGATCGCGGGCCGCAACCTCGGGGACGCGACGTGAGCACCCCCGAACGGCTCGACGCCGTGAACCCCGCTCCGGGCACCGCTCCCCCCGAGGCGTCGGGCGAGGAGGCACTGGCCGCGGAGCGGGAGCAGCCCTGGCTTCGTCTCGACAAGCGGATGCTGCTGGTGCACCCGGTCAACGAGGTGGTCAGACTTCTTCCGGTGCTGCTGATCTCGCTCGTCGTCGGCACCCGGACCGGCAATCACCTCTGGGGACTCGGTGCCGTCGCCGTCCTGGTGGCCTACGCGGTCGCACGCTGGTTCACCACCAGCTACCGACTCGGACCGGTCCACGTCCAGATGCGGTCGGGGCTCTTCCAGAAGAAGCTGCTGTCGGTGCCGCGCAACCGGATTCGCTCGGTCGACGTGGAAGCCGGCGTGCTGCACCGCATGCTCGGACTGTCGGTGGTGCGGGTCGGCACCGGGCGACGCACCGGTCGGCCGGGAGAATCTTCGACGTTCGAGCTGAACGCCCTCGACTCCCGGCTGGTGCCCGCCCTGCGCGCGGCCCTGCTCGCCCGACACGTCGACGCCCCGCCCGCCGCGGCACCCTCCATCGCCACACTCCGGGCGGCGGCCGAGGAGGAGGTCGAGATCGCGCACTGGTCACCCGGCTGGGTGCGCTACGCGCCGTTCTCCGTCACCGGGGTACTCACCGTCCTCGCGGCGGTCGCGCTCGCGTTCCAGTACGGCATCGGCCAGCAGATCGCCCACTCGTCCGCCGTCTCACGCGGACTCGACACGGCCCAGCGTGTCGGCATCACCGTGGCCGTGGTCTCCGGCCTGGTCGTGCTGCTCGCCGTCGCGAGCACGCTGGCGTGCGCGCGCTACCTCATCGCGTTCAGCAACCTTCGCGTCACCGACGACGGGCGGGTGCTGCACGTGAGCCACGGCCTGCTCGAGACCCGCCAGACCACCCTGGACCGGACGAGGCTGCGCGGTGCCACGCTGCACGAGCCGCTGCTGCTGCGGCTCGCCCACGGCGCGCGGCTGGACGCGATCATGACCGGAGTCGCGGTGGAGAAGCGGCATTCGTCGATGCTGCTGCCGCAGTCGCCGCGCGAGGAGGCCACCCGCATGATGGGGATCGTCCTGCGCGAGCACGACTTTCCCGCCGACGTCACCGCGTCGCTCACCGAGCACGGGCCGGCCGCCCGCCGTCGCCGCTACACCCGGGCACTGCTGCCGGTCGGCGCACTCGCCGCGGTCGTCGCCGTCGCGGCCGCGTTCGGACGGAGCGCGGGCTGGCCGGAAGTGATCGTGCTGGTGCTGCTCGCCGGGTGTGCCGCCGCGCTCGCGTACGACCGCTACCGCGGGTTGGGCCATGCCACGGCGCCGGGCTGGCTGGTCACCCGGAGCGGCTGTCTGGACCGCAGCAGGCACAGCCTCGAGGCTGCGGGCATCGTCGGCTGGACCGTGCGCCAGACGTTCTTCCAGCGGCGCGCGGGCGTGGCCACCGTGGTCGCGGCGACGCCCGCAGGCACCGGCCACTACGAGGTGATCGACCTTCCCGCCGAGCGGGCGTGGGATCTGGTCGAGTCGGTGACGCCGGGGGCCGGCGACATCTGGGCGCGCCGGGAACGACCGTGACGCGATATCCGAGCCTCGCGGACATGGACGGCGACCTGATCGCCTGCAGGCGCTGCCCCCGACTGGTCGCCTGGCGCGAGCGGGTGGCGGACGAGAAGCGGGCGGCATTCCGCAACGAGACCTATTGGGGCAGACCGGTACCCGGATTCGGTCCGTCCGATGCCGCGATGCTGATCGTCGGGCTCGCACCCGCCGCGCACGGCGGGAACCGCACCGGCCGGATGTTCACCGGCGACCGTAGCGGTGACGTGCTGTTCGCGGCGCTGTACGCGGTCGGGCTGGCCAACCAGCCGACCGCCGTCAGCCGCGACGACGGCCTGCTGCTGCGCGGGGTCCGGGTCACCGCACCCGTGCACTGCGCTCCGCCGGACAACAAGCCCACCCCCGCCGAGCGGGACACCTGCCGTCGCTGGATCGACGAGGAACTGCGGCTGCTCACGCCGACCCTGCACGCGGTGGTCGTGCTCGGCGGATTCGGTTGGCAGGCACTGTTTCCGGTGCTCGCCGACGCGGGTTGGGCGGTGCCGAGGCCGCGGCCGAAGTTCGGCCACGGCACGCGGGTGACGCTGCCCTCGACCGGCGGCGGCCACGCACTGGAGGTGTTCGGCAGCTTCCACGTCAGCCAGCAGAACACCTTCACCGGCAGGCTCACGCCCGCCATGCTCGAGGCCGTACTGGCCGACGCGGGCCGCGCCGCCGGGCTGCTCAGCTAGGAGTCGGCGCTCCCGCCTCCCCCGGTCCCCGGATCGCCGCCGGCCGCGGTCCCCGTCCAGCCGGCGGGGACGTGTCCGAGGCGAACCCGCTGCGGGTGGTCGCCGACCGGAACGGTGGCCACCTTCTGCCCCGTCGCGAAGTCGATCGCGCTCACCGCATCGTTCGCGCTCTCCGAGATCACGCAGTGGGTGCCGTCCCCGTTCACCGTGGCCCAGTAGGGTTTTCCGGCGGGAACGGTCGGCGACTCCTGCAGGGTGTCGGTGTCCACCACCGTGACGTAGTCGTCCATCGTCCCGGCGATGCACAGCTTGCGCCCGTCGGGGCTGATCGACATGCCGTGGTGCCGCGAGTCGTTGACCCACGTCGTCCGGTCCGGGCTGGTCTTCGGATTCTTGGGCAGTTCCTTGACCCTGGTGATCTTGTCGGCGGCGATGTCGTACTCGACGAAGCCGTTGAAGAAGGACACCTGGAAGTACATCTTGCTCTCGTCGGGTGCGAAGGCCACCGGCCGCACCGCGTCCGAGAGGTCCTTGCGACCGAATGCGTCCAGCCTGTCCCGCATGTCGATGACGCGGACCGTCTGGAAGGTCTGGGTGTCGACCACCGTGATCTTGCGGTCGCCCTTGGTGAAGTCGAGTGACGGGTCGTCCAACGGGGTGTTGACCTCGCCGATCGCCATGTTCCACAGGTACCGGCCGCCGTCGGTGAAGACGTTCTCGTGCGGCTTGTCACCCGTCCTGAACGAGCCGATCTGGACGCCCGTCGAGATGTCGAGGACGTGCACGGTGTTGCTCGTCGACGCCGAGACCGCGACCCGTCGGCCGTCCGGCGAGACCGCCATGTGGTCGGAGCGGTAGCCGGAGACGGGGAAGCGCCAGTTGATCTTTCCGCTCGCGAGGTCGATCGAGACGACGTCGGCGAAGCTGGGCCGGGACGCGACTACCGCGGACCCGTCGGGCGTCGTGTACATGTCGTCGACGTTCTGGTCGTGCCCCTCGCCCGCGGTGAGCCGGATGCCCTGGTAGAAGCCGTACCGGACCGGGTCGCTCTGGATCTCGCGCATTCGCTGGGCCCGGTCCGGGATCATGTTCACCCGGCCGATCTTGGCGTAGTCGCCGGTCGAGGCGATCACGTCGGCGGTGCCCTCCCAGTTGTTGCCGACGAACAGCACCTCCCTCAGCCCGTCCGGTGACGGCGGTGCGGCATTGGCGATTCCGAAAGTTCCGAGCGCGAACACCGCGACGGCGGAGGCCGTGGCCCATCGGATCGGACGTCCGCACAGATACCGAGTCGATGCCGCCGCCACGTGTCCACTCCTGTCGTCGAGCCGGTGATTACGCGCCGAAGGGTAGCGACTGAACCTCGGCGAGGGAGCGGTTTCCTCGATCCCTCGCGCCGGCTAGCTGTTGCGGGTCATGACGTTGATGGCAGCACCGCCCTTGACCTTCAGGTAGGTCGAAGCCGAATGATGCTGGGGGGTGGCGGACTTTCGCTAACCCTCGGCCGACTACGGCGATCTCACCACAACCGAAGGAGCAGGGGAAATGACAGAATCCATTGGCACGGACTCGATGATGGACGCGATTGGCAAGGCCATCACCGAGGGGCGCAGTGGAAACGTCGTCGGTGCCCGCGGCCAACTGCTGGACCTGTGGAAGACGATCGGCGTCGGCGGCGATCCCTTGCACCGCTGCACACTCGCGCACTCCCTCGCCGACCTCTATGCCGATCCCGCCCAGGCGCTGGCGTGGGATGTGCGCGCACTCGATGCCGCCGACTCCATCAGCGAGCAGCGCGTCCAAGAACACCACGCCGGCCTGCATATCGCTGGCTTCTATCCCTCGCTTCACCTCAACCTCGCCGACAATTATCGGCGGCTGGGCTCCTTCGAAGCCGCACGTGAACACCTCGACGTAGCTCGGGAGCGCTCGTCGGCGCTGCCCCCCGACTCCTATGGGCAACTCATTCGTGCGGTGATCGACGAGGTGACCACGGCCGTCGAGAATCGGGACACCGCGGTCCGCGCTTCGGCGCCTGGCGTGACCGCGTGACACACGAGAACGCGCCCCTCACACCGGAGGGGCGCCGACGTCTCATCGAGCGGTGCTGGACCAGACCGATTGCGCACGTGGCCGCCGAAATGGGTATCTCGCGTGCCTGCGCGAGCAAGTTGGTCGGCCGCTATCGCCAGTTCGGCGACCTCGGGCTTCTAGATCGATCCGCAAAGTCGAGCGCTACAACAGGATCCTGGCCGAGGAGTTCCTCTATGCCCGGGAATGGCAGTCCGAATACCAACGCTCAGAAGCGCTCGGAGTGCGGACCGTGCACTACAACTATCACCGGCCCCACAGTGCCGCCGGTGACCTGCCACCGGCTTCGAAGCTCCACGCCGGCGTCACCAACGTGGTGGCCTCATACAGCTAGCGCGGTCGTGCCGCCTGGCCCCGCGCCACGGCGGCGTCCGAGGCGAACTTGAACAGCAGGACCCCGGGCGGCACCAACCCGCAGACCAGCAGTAGCAGGGTGCGCCAGTCCGCGAGCAGCAGTACGTCGCCGCCGGGACCGCCGAACATGCACACCGCGAAGCCGAAGAACCAGCCGATCACCGGCAACGCCGTCATCGAGGTGCGGTCGGTGACCGTCCGTGCGCCGATCACCAGGAGCACGTTGATCAGTCCCGCGGCGAGAGCGCTCACCGGGAACGGCACCGTGCCGAGGCGCAGTGGGAGGAAGAGCACCGCGAGCACCGCGGTGAGCAGGCCGTCGAACACCAGCAACGCCAGGATCGCCGAGTCGAGGATTCCTGGCGTTCCGGTGGTTCGCGGGCTGGCCGTCATGACCTCGATCGTAGGACCCGGGTCACCGAACCACGTTCTCGGCAGCGATCAGGGCACCGGCGGATAGCCGAGCATCGTCAACAGATGGCTCTGCATGTCGACGAATCCGTACAGCGCATTCATGTACATGTCGTGGTACATCTGCGCGTTCGGCCGCAACGAATCCACGAAAGCCACGATCGCGTTCTGCACGTCCCAGTTCAACTTCGACACCCTTCGCCGGCCCGACCGCTATGACCTACCTCACATCGTAGCCGGGTCGGCGGGTGTTACCGGGGGCAGATCAGTGATGGAACCCGGTGCGGGCCGCGTCGCTGGGCGTGCCCGACTTCAGCCTCGTCAAGGCCGCCCTGATGTCGTCCGCGAGCAGGGCGATCTCGTCACGAGAAACGCCGTGGCGGACCAGCACGCGCTGGATCACCGTCTCCTGGCGGTCCGGCGGCAGCGGGTAGGACGGCACCTGCCAGCCGCGGATTCGCAGTTGCTCGCTGAGGTCGTACAGCGAGAACCCCGCGGAGTCCGGGTCGGTGAGCGTGTACGACACCGCGGGCAACCCGCCGCGGCCGTCGTAGAGCAGGGTGAACGGGCCCATCTCGCTGACCTGCCCGGCCAGGTACTGCGCGGTGTCCACGCACGACTGGTGGATCTGCCGGTACCCCTCCCGACCGAGGCGCAGCAGCAGGTAGTACTGGGCGACGATCTCGCCTCCCGGCCGCGAGAAGTTCAGCGCGAAGGTCGGCATGTCGCCGCCGAGATAGCTGACCCGGAACACGAGGTCCTCCGGCAGCAGGTCGGCCGACCGCCAGACCACCCAGCCGACGCCGAGCGGCGCCAGCCCGTACTTGTGCCCGGAGGAGTTGATCGAGGCCACCCGGGGCACCCGGAAGTCCCACACCAGGTCCGGTTCCAGGAACGGCGCGATGAATCCCCCGCTCGCGGCGTCGACGTGGATCGGCACGTCCCACCCGCTGTCCGCCTCGATCGCGTCGAGTTCGGCCGCGATGTCGGCGACCGGCTCGTAGTCGCAGGTGTAGGTGACGCCGAGGATGGCCACCACACCGATCGTGTTCTCGTCCACGTACTTCCGGAGCTGATGCGGCTGCAGCCCGGTCGCACCCTCCTCGATCGGCACCTGCCGCAGCTCCACGTCGAAGTAGCGCGCGAACTTCTCCCAGCACACCTGCACCGGACCGCACACCAGGTTGGGCCGGTCGGCCGGCTTGCCCGCCGCTTCGCGGCGTTGCCGCCAGCGCCATTTCAGCGCGAGCCCGCCGAGCATGGCCGCCTCGCTGGACCCGGTGGTCGAGCAGCCCATCGTCCCGCGCCCGTCCGGCGAGTTCCACAGGTCGGCGAGCATGTGCACGCAGCGGGACTCGATCTCGGCGGTCTGCGGGTACTCGTCCTTGTCGATCATGTTCTTGTCGAGGCAGTCGTTCATCAGGCGATGAACCTCGTCCTCGGACCAGGTCGAGCAGAAGGTGGCCAGGTTCTGCGAGGAGTTGCCGTCGAGTGCCAGCTCGCCACGAATCAGCGCGTACGCGATCCTCGGATCCGACGATTCCCGCGGCATCTGGTACTTCGGCAGCACGGCCTCGCTCAGCGGAGAGGAGTAGATGTCGTCGACGGTGTCTTCCTTGTTGCTCACCCGATGCAGCGCCATCTACCTCGTCCTCCGTCATCCGATATCGAAATTCGACAATGGATACAACGCGTCCAGAGCAGGTACTAGGTGGAACGCCCTCAGGGTAACCCCGATGGCATCGCGGCGTCGGGCAGACGAATCAGGCGATTCCCGAGAACAGGTCCCGCTCCCGGCCGTCCGCCGCGGTCTCGCCGCGGGTTCCCCGCACCAGGACGAAGTGTTCCTCCGCCAGGATCGGCTGGGCGATGTTGTTGGAGAGGGCGTACTCGACGCCGCTGGGCGACACCGTCACCTGGGTCGCGTGCGCCGCCAGGGCCGACACCTTGCGGTCGAGGACACCGCGGACGTCGATCGTGGTCGTCACGGACTCGTCGGGCACGCAGGGCAGCTCGCCGGGCTCGGGCAGCCGCCAGCCGGACGGCAGCTCGCCGATCGATTCGATCCCCCGCTCGAGCGAATCCGCCTCCGTGACAGTCCAGTACAGCTTCGACGGCACCCAGGGGATGCCCGCATTCGGATACCGGACGGTGCCCGCCGCCTCGAAGGCCGCCGTCGTCAACCGATGCACCTGCATGTGATCGGGGTGCCCGTAGCCACCTTCCGGGTCGTAGCAGACCACCACCTGCGGTCGCAGCTCCCGAATCACCGCCACCAGCGCCTCGATCGCCTCGTCGTGGTCGGCGCCGACGAAGGCGCGGGGATGGTCCGCCGACGGGGTGCCCATCATGCCGGAGTCGCGCCAGCGGCCGGCGTGGCCGAGGAAGCGCGGTCCCGCCACGCCCAACGCCGCCAACGCCGTGGAGAGCTCGAGCACACGGAAGCCGCCGAGCTGATCCGCCTGCGCCGCAACCAGTCCCGCCCACGTCCGCCCGATCACCTCCCCCTCCTCGCCGAGGGTGCAGGTCAGCACGGTCACCTCGGCGCCCTGCGCGGCATAGCGTGCGATGGTGCCGCCGGTGGTGATCGTCTCGTCGTCCGGATGCGCGTGCACGAGCAGCAGCCGGCGCGACGGCCGGGAGTCGTGGGCGGTCACTTCTGCCTCCTCGACCAGGCCTCGGCGTCGCCGAAGACGCCGACCTGGATCGCGCCGGGCAGCGTCACGCCCTGAACATCGGGCCCGACCGCCTCCACCGTGGCGTCCTGCATCAGCGGCAGCACCGCCGCCAGGTCCCACAGGCGCGGTTCGGCGTGCGCGATCGCCTCCCCCACGTCGACACTCCCCCGCAGCGCCTCGTCGATGCTCGCCTGCAACGACGGGTCGCACAGCCCCGAGATATTGCTCGGCGCAGCGAGATTCGGCTCCGCCTCCTCGGATTCGGCGGTGGCGGTGGCGGTGGCGGTCGCGCCGGGCGCCGGGACGGGCCCGGCAGGCGGCGGACACCCGTAGCGGGAGGCCATCGAGGTGGCCGGGTCCGATCCTGCCCGCATCCAACCGACCACCGCGTCCACCTTGCCGCCGACGAGGGCCTTGCCGTACAGCTCGTCGGGACGCACGGTGGTCACCGTCGCGTTCACCCCGGTGCCGCGCAGCTGGTCCGCGGCGGTGTCCGCGACGGCGATCGCGGTGTCGTCGTTCTCCGGTGCACCGATGACGACGGCCAACTGCTTGCCGTCCTTGATGATTCGCGGCGGCTCGGTGCCGTCCGGACCGGTGCCGGCGGAGTACACCCAGCCCGCCTCACCGAGCAACCCCAGCGACTGGTCGCGGGTCAGCGGCGGCGGGGCGGTCGGCGCGTATCCGGGATCCGAGGGGGCGAGGACCTGCGCCCGGGCCACCGTCGCGTTCGATCCGGTGGGAGTGCCGACCGCGGCCAGCAGATCCGGGTTCAGCATCCCGAGCAGGCCACGACGGACGCGTTGGTCGCCGAGGGACGGCACCCGGCCGTTGAGGGTCAGTGCCAGCGTCCGCGGTTGGGCCGAGGTCGCGGCGTGGACCGACGGGATGGCCCCGAGCTGCGCCTGCAACGGCCCGGCCCCGCGGACCTGCGCGACCTGCGCGTCGCCGGACCGCATCGAGTCCGCCAGTTGCGCGTTCGAACCGCCGCGGCGCATCAGGATCTGGTCCGCGGTGGCGGGCTTGCCCCAGAATCGGTCGTTGCGTTCGAGCAGGATCTCGTCGCGGCCGCGGTCGATGGACTTGATGTGGAAGTGCGCGCCCGAGACCGGGATGTTGTCGGCGAGGCCGCGCGCGAAGCCGCCCGGCGAGTCCTTCACCAGGTGCGAGGGCAGCAGGTCGGTGAACAGCTCACGCCAGGCCGGATACGGCGAACGCATCGTGACGGTGACCGTCTTGCCCCCGCCCGAGGACCCGATGTCGTCGATCAGGGCGTAACCGGCGGGGTCGACGACGCCGGGCTGGCTGGTCATCTGCTGCCACAGGTAGCGGAAGTCCTCGGCGGCGATCGGCGCGCTGTCGGACCACTGCGCCTCGTTGCGGAGCTGGTAGGTGATGGTGAACGGAGCCTGGGAGGTGACGTCCGCGGAGACGAGCAACGACTGGTCGGGCAGCCAGTCGGTGCCGCCGGGGTGCGTCGGGCTCGGCACCGGGCGGAACGGGCTCGGCAGCACCATCGAGGTGACCGCCGAGTTGACCGGCGACTGGTCCGCGAGCAGATGCGGGTTGAAGCCCCTCCCGATCTCGTCGATCGCGACCACGACGGTGTTCTTGGTGGCGACGGCCGTGGTCGGCTTGGGGCTGTCTGTACTTTCCACGGGCGGAGGCGGATTGGCTGTGCAGCCCGCGAGGGTGACCCCCACGACCAGCGCGCCCACCACCGGCAGGACGCGGCCGGAGCGGAGCCTGCGCAGCGACCACCCGTCGTACAGCCGTCCCGCTCGATGCACTCGCCAGTCCCTTCGATCTACCGCCATGACAACTGTGCGCGGTCGACGAGTCCACGGACTCGTCGACCGCGCACAGGCGCGAAGCGAAACCTTACAGCGCGGCCTTGTCGCGCGACTTCGCACGCGAACGCTCACGGGCGCGCTCGGTGGCGTTGAGATGGACCTTGCGGACGCGGATCGCCTCCGGGGTCACCTCGACGCACTCGTCGCCGGCGCAGAACTCCATCGCGGACTCGAGCGTCAGCTCGATCGGCTTCGCGAGGGTCTCCGTGACGTCGGCGGTCGCCGAACGCATGTTGGTGAGCTTCTTCTCCTTGGTGACGTTGATGTCGAGGTCCTCAGCACGCGGGTTGATGCCCACGACCATGCCCTCGTAGGTGTCCGCGCCCGGATCGACGAAGAACGTGCCGCGGTCCGACAGCTGGATCATCGCGAACGGGGTGACGCTGCCGCTCCGGTCGGAGACCAGCGAGCCGGTGTGGCGGGCGCGGATCTCGCCTGCCCACGGCGCGTAGCCGTGCGAGACGGCGTTGGCGATGCCGGTGCCGCGGGTCTCGGTGAGGAAGTCGGTGCGGAAACCGATCAGACCACGCGACGGGACGATGAACTCCATCCGGACCCAACCGGTGCCGTGGTTGGTCATCTGGACCATCTTGCCCTTGCGGTTCGCCAGCAGCTGGGTGATCGCGCCGAGGTGCTCCTCGGGGGTGTCGATGGTCAGTTCCTCGAACGGCTCGTGCACCTTGCCGTCGACCTGGCGGGTGACGACCTGCGGCTTGCCGACGGTCAGCTCGAAGCCCTCGCGACGCATCTGCTCGACGAGGATGGCCAGCGCCAGCTCACCACGGCCCTGCACCTCCCACGCGTCCGGACGGCCGATGTCGAGGACGCGCAGCGACACGTTGCCGATCAGCTCGGAGTCGAGGCGGGTCTTGACCATGCGCGCGGTCAGCTTGTGGCCCTTGACCCGGCCGACGAGCGGCGAGGTGTTGGTGCCGATCACGACCGAGATCGCGGGCTCGTCGACGGTGATGGTCGGCAGCGCGACCGGGTTCTCGGTGTCGGCGAGGGTGTCGCCGATCATGATCTCGGGGATGCCGGCGACGGCGACGATGTCGCCCGCGCCAGCGCTCTCACCGGGCTCGCGGGTGACGCCGACGGTCTTGAGCAGCTCGGTGATCTTGACGGTCTTGACGCCGTCGGCGTGCATCCACGCCACCTGCTGACCCTTGCGGAGCTCGCCGTTGTGGATGCGGACCAGCGCGAGGCGGCCGAGGAAGTCGGAGGCGTCGAGGTTGGTGACGTGAGCCTGCAGCGGCGCAGCGGAATCACCCTTGGGGGCCGGCACGTGCTCCATCAGGACGTCGAACAGGACGTCGAGGTTCTCGGTGTCGGGCGCCTGGCCGTCCTCGGGACGGTTGAGCGACGCCTTGCCCTCACGGCCCGACGCGTACAGGACCGGCAGGTCGAGCAGCGCCTCGGCGGCCTGGGCGGCCTCGTCGTCGAGGTCGGACGCCAGGTCGAGGAGCAGGTCCTGCGCCTCGGTGACGACCTCCTCGATGCGGGCATCGGGACGGTCCGTCTTGTTCACCACGATGATGACGGGCAGCGACGCGGCGAGCGCCTTGCGCAGCACGAAGCGGGTCTGCGGCAGCGGGCCCTCGGACGCGTCGACGAGCAGGACGACGCCGTCGACCATGGACAGGCCGCGCTCGACCTCGCCGCCGAAGTCGGCGTGGCCGGGGGTGTCGATGACGTTGATGACGGTGACCGTGCCGTCCGCGTTGTGGCGGTGGACGGCGGTGTTCTTCGCGAGGATGGTGATGCCCTTCTCGCGTTCGAGGTCACCGGAGTCCATGACGCGGTCGACCAGCTCGGCGCGCTCGGCGAAGGCGCCGGACTGGCGCAGCATGGCGTCGACGAGGGTGGTCTTGCCATGGTCGACGTGCGCGACAATGGCGACGTTACGGAAATTGGTGGTGCTCACGCGGGGCGTTCTCCTGGCTGCTGACGGGGCCACACGAAGTTGGTGTCGTACGGCTTCTGGCTGCCGCTACGCGCATGCGTGATTCCCATTCGCGATCCCCGTCCACCGAACAACGCTCGAGCTTCACGATCGGTGCGCCGGCGCAGGGACTGCGGCCAGCAAATACAGTACCCGCCCTCGTCGCCACTTCTCGCCCCGCGACCGGCAATCAGCACCGTTGACCTGCGGATCGTGATCTACACCACTGCCACCGTCACGGCGACGAGACAAACCAACCCGACGGCCCCAACCGGGAATCCTTGCGCGCCGCGTAGTGGTCGAAGAACACCCGTGCGGTGAGCTCCTTGCGGTTCGAGACCCCGGCCTTGTCGAAGACGACCTTGAGGTGGTCCTGCACCGTGTACGGGGACAGGTGCAGCGCCTTCGCGATCTCGGCAGTGCTCGCCCCACGCAGTACGCCGTCCACGACGTCCCGCTCCCTGGGTGTCAGCCCGAACGCCGCCACCACCAGTGGCACGATTTCGGGGGCACCGGCAGGCTCGATGGTGACCACGACCTGCGCCGGGTGGCCGGCGCGCCCGGCGAGCGGGGCGGCGTGCACGGCGAGCCACTGCCCGGTCCGCGACCGCACCCGCACACGCGGCACAGAGGTGTTCCGTCCGGAGGCGAGCGCCCGCGCCCCCGACAGCGTCGCCAGCACCGATTGCGGAAGCTCCGACCAGAGGTCCCCGCCCAGTTCCTCCACGCGGACCTGCGCGGCCAGGGTGGCCTGGTACAGGGTGTTGTCGTGGCCGAAGGTGAGCACCGCGGGCCCGTCCTCCGCGCTGACGACCTCCGCCCCCGGCGCGGCGTCGGCGATCAGTCCGGCACGCACGCCGACCGCCAGCATCCCCGACAGGCCGTCCACGAAGCCGGCCTCGGCGGGGCTGAATCCGCTGCCGCCGGCCCTGCGGTAGATCGCCAACCCGCCCCAGACGTCTCCGCCGGTGCGCATCGTCGCCCGCATCTCGTGACCGAGATCGAACACCGGCTCGAACAGCTCGCGGAAGCGAGAGCTGCGGCGCGGATCACCACCGGTCGCCTCGTGCAGGATGCTCGCGCCGACGTCGCGGCGGGCCAGGTCGCTGAACAGGTTCACGTCGTCCTCGACGTACTCGTGGTGCGCGAACTCGACCTCGCACGGGTTGTCGAGTCCCGCCTTGACCGACCCGGTGACCATCGCGGTGACGGGATCCAGCGTGCCGAAGCACGCCGCGTCGAACGGCACGGCCTTGGTGAGCACCTCCATCGCGCTGTGCCCGAACTCCTGCCACGGCAGGCCGGCCCGGGAGAGCGCATCGAGCCGGGTGCGGGCCGCTTCCGCGCGCATGGTCGCCATGGCGTCGAATTCTCCCGCGCCCCGGCCGTTTCCGGTACCCCAGACTCCTGGGGTACCGGAAACCCCGCCCCGGGGGATGTTCCCGGCGAGTCCGGCCGCACAGGCTTTCGACCATGACATCCACACCGATCGATCTCGATGCCCACCGCTCCCGCGCCCGCCTCGCGTCCGTTCCGTGGGACCGGCTCGCCGCCGCTCTCGACGGCCGGCTGGACCTGCCCGACAGCACCGACTGGCCAGCCGTGACACAGGCGTGGAACGTGAGCATCACCCAGCGCCCCGCCGCGGTCGTGACCGCCGCGACCACCGCCGACATCGTCAGGTCCGTCCGCTTCGCGGCCGACAACCACGTCCCGGTGACCGCACAGCCGGGCGGCCACGGCGCGACCCAGCGGCTCGACGACACCCTCCTGATCCGGACGAGCGCCCTCGACGACATCTGGATCGACGCGACCGCACGGACCGCACGGGTCGGTGCGGGCGTGAAGTGGGGCGCCCTGCAGTCCGCACTCGACGGCACCGGACTGACCGGGCTGATCGGCTCCAATCCCGACGTCTCAGTCGTCGGCTTCTGTCTCGGCGGCGGACTGTCCTGGTTCACCCGCCCGTTCGGCCCGGGCTCGGGGTCGCTCAGCGCCGTCGAACTCGTCGACGCGCAGGGTGTGCACCGCTGGGTGAGCGACGACAAGTCACCCGAGCTGATCTGGGCGCTGCGTGGCGGGGGCGGCGAGTTCGGCATCGTCACCGCCGTCGAGATCGACCTCTTCCCCGCGCCCGAGATCACCGGCGGACGACTGGCGTTTCCCGCCACCGACGCCGCGTCGGTGCTGCGTGCCGTCGCCGCCCTGACAGCGACCGCGCCCGCCGAGCTGTCGGTGTGGGCGTCGATCATGCACTTCCCGCCGATCCCGGAGTTGCCCGACGAGATTCGCGGGCAGTCCTTCTGCTTCGTCGACACGGTGCTGTTGGGCTCGGGCCTCGAGCACTCGGCGCACCTGGCGCCGATCCGCGCGGCGGGCACGGTGCTCCGCGACACGACCCGCCCGCTGCAGCCCGGCGACGTCGGCGCGATCTGCGAGGAGCCGACCGATCCGTCGCCGGGCCTCCACTCGTCGATGATGCTCACCGCGCTCGACGACGACGTGATCGACTTGGTGGTCGAGCGGACCGGCACGGCCGGTTCACTCCCGCTCACCCAGGTCCAGTTCCGGCATCTGGGCGGACCGGCCCGGACGGGGCGCGACGGCGCGGTCGATCTGCGACGCACCCGGGCGGAGTTCGCGGTGATGACGCTGACCGTCGCTCCCCAGCCCGACCTGCTCGCCGCCGCGACTCGGGCGATGTCGGGCCTGTTCGACGCGCTCGCACCGTGGTCCGCGGGCCCGACGGTCCCGACGATGCTCGGGCCGGGCGAGTCGCTGGGGCGTGCCTTCGACTCGTGCACATTGGATCGGCTGCGCCGACTCAAGGAAGCCGTCGATCCGTCGTACGCGGTCCGCGGGAACTATTCGGTACACGGCCGCTGAGGTTGCGGCTGAGGACACGCTAACCTCGACTGGGGATTGCCTCCCCGGTCGTCGAAGCAGAAGGGCCCGGTCGCCGATGGGCAAGGTCAAGGCGAAGAAGGTCTCGGGCCTCAAGCCGAAGAAGAAGTGCTGCCGCAGCAAGAAGCGCTGTCTCAAGTGCCCGGTCGTCATCATGCGGATGAAGAAGCTCGAGAACGAGGGCGTCAAGGGCAAGGACCTGAAGAAGGGGCTCGCGAAGGCCCGCGCGTCCTGATCCCACCCCTGGGGACGCGGTTCATCCCCCGAGGATGACGCGCACCGGTCACGAGGTCGGCAGGCTGACCTCGTGACCGCCCCGTACCGCGCCGCCTCCCGGGCCGCGGGTCTCGAATCCGATCGAAGACCACGATGAGCGCGCTGATACCCGACAACCAGCGTCGCACCCTCGAGGAACTGGGCGATCGCCTGGACCTCGACTCCGGCGACGTCCACGCCAAGCGGTCCGCCTTCTGGATCATGCTGCTGTTGTCGGCGACGATCGCGGTCGCCGGGGTGGTCAGCGACTCCACCGCCACCGTCATCGGAGCGATGATCGTGGCCCCGCTGTCGACCCCGATCCTCGGCATCGGGCTCGGCATCGTCACCGGGCGGGCCGGTGCGGTGGGCCGGAGCATGCTGTACGTCCTCGTCAGCGCCGTCGCCGTCGTCGCGCTCGGTGCGCTGATCGCGCAGTTTCTCCCGAATCCCACCAACGTGCTGACCAATTCACAGGTGACGGGGCGCACGTCACCGACCCTGATGGACCTGCTGGCCGCGATCGCGACCGGGTTCGCCGGGTCGATCGCCATCGCCCGACGCGACGTCGGCGACGTGCTCCCAGGCGTGGCCATCGCCATCTCGCTCGTGCCGCCCCTGGGAGTGGTCGGCGTCTGCCTCGGGTCGGGTGCCCCGTCCCTCGCCGCCGGGGCGATGGTGCTGTTCCTGTCGAACGTGCTGGCCCTCGTCACCGCGTGCACCGCCGTCCTGATGGTCGCCGGCTACGCGCGTGATGCGGCCGAAACCTCCGGCGGGACCCGGCGCACCCGCGCTTACCTCGCCATCGCCGGGGCGTTCGTCGTCGTGATCGTGCCGATGGTGCTCAATTCGCTCTCGAGTCTCTGGGCGAGCCAGGTCCGGGTTGCCGCGGAGCAGTGGCTGAGCGGGACGCCGTCCGCCGAGGTCGGCACGGTCTCGATCCAGTCGGACACGGTCGTCGTCGACGTCACGAGCCCGGCCGACCTACCACCCGTCGACGACCTCCAGCGCACGGTCGACGGAATCGTGCCCTGGAACCCGACCGTCGTGGTGCAGTACACCGTCGGTCAGCGAGTCGAGTCCGGCCGGTAGGCACGCGATCGTCGCAAGGCACCGACGGTCCTACACCGAGGAGTCCAGCAGCGCAGTCAGCTCCGGCAGCCACACCTTGTCATTGGGAACGAGGTGCGCCGCGGCCAACTGTGCGGCATCGACCCACCGCACGGCAGCATGCTCGAGAGCCGTCGGGGTCCCGGACTCGAGCTCGACGACGTATGCCCGCAGCACCATCGCGCCGGGCAGCGGTACGTCGGCGCCGACCCGGGCGCGGACGATCGCCTCGACCCCCAGCTCCTCGCGCAGTTCCCGGCGCAACCCCTCGGACGGGATCTCCCCCGCCTCGATCTTGCCGCCCGGCAACTCCCACAACCCGGCCAACTCCGGCGGCGAGACCCGCTGCGCCAGCAGCAGCCGACCTGCGTGAACGATCGCGGCTGCGGCAACCTCGCGTAACTCGGCACTGTCGCCCACACCCCTGCGCATGGGACCATCATTGTCATGGTCGAGTTGCTGACCGACGCCGAGGTCGACACCGCACTCGCCGGGCTGCCGGACTGGCAGCGGGTGGGTTCGGAGATCGTCCGGGCCGTCGAGCTGCCCACGTTCCCCGCTGCCATCGCCCTCGTCGACCGCGTCGCCGAGGCCGCCGAAGCCCGCAATCACCACCCGGACATCGACATCCGTTGGCGAACCGTCACGTTCACCTGTTCCACCCATTTCAAGGGCGGGCTCACGGAACTGGACGTGGCGCTGGCTCAGGAGATCGATCGGCTCGCCGGGTGAGCCGTCCGGCGTAGATCACCCATGCGTAGAAGGCCACCGCCCCCACGACGTTGACCGCGCCCAGCCAGGCGAGCAGCGCGGGACGGGAGATCAGCCAGATCGTCTCCTGGAAGAAGCTGAGCACCCAGGGCACACCGACCAGGATCGACGCCAGCCAGCATCCCGCGAGGATCCGCGAACCCAGCAGGTCCGACAGCGGCCCGTGCACCAGCCAGATCAGCATGGGGATCAACCACACCCAGTGATGCGACCACGAGATCGGCGAGATCAGCAGCCCCAGCATCTGGACCACGAGCAGCGTGCCGAGCAGGTCGTCGGGGCCGAGTGAGCGCCACGCGAAGAACGCGAGCACCGCCAGTACCGCGACCGCGGTCAGCCACAGCGGTCCGCTGTCCACGTCGTGCCCGACCACGCGGCTCAGCGCGCCCCGCACCGACTGGTTCCACACCGACCCGACCGGGCCGATCCGGGAGGCGTCTCCGAGCAGGTGCTCGAAGTAGCGGCGCGCCTCGGACCCGATCAGGAGATAGCTGACGCCGACCGTGAGTCCGAACGCGACCGCCGAGAACACCGCGGCCTTCCACCGTCGCCGGAGCACGAAGTAGAGGCCGGTGATGGCCGGCGTGAGCTTGATGCCCGCGACGAAACCCACCAGTCCGCCGGCGACCCACCAGCGAGTGCTGCGCACCGCGACCATCGCACCCAGCGCGAGGAAGACGTTGACCTGGCCGTAGTCGAGCGTGGTCCGGACCGGTTCGGTCCACATACCGACGGCGGTCCAGACGACCGCGATCGAGGTCCAGCGCGGGTCGAGGCCGCGGGTGCCGAGCAACAGCTCGAGGCTCATCTTGACCAGCAGGTACAGCGCACCGATGGTGAGCAGCTGCCAACACACCCCCACCAGCCCGAACGGGAGGTAGTGCAAGGGCAGGAAGACCAGCGCCGCGAACGGCGGATAGGTGAACGGCAGCGGGAAGTCGGGGGTGAACTCCGAGTAGGTGTAGTCGTAGAGGTTGCCGCGCAGCAGGGCCGCCGAGCCGTCCACGTAGACGTGCAGGTCGACCAGGTTCATGCCGTTGGGACTCAGCAGACCCCACGCCATCCGGGCGAGCACCGAGACGGCGAGTAGCAGCGGCGCCAGGCGCAGCAGTCGCGCGGCGCGCGGACCCGTGCGAGGGCTTCGGACCGCCGATGCGGAGGGCGTCTCGGACACAGTGTTCGCGTTCTCCCGTGTGAGGTGGACCGACGGGGCGAACCCGAAGCCTGCAATCCCCGGAGCCTACGTCAGTGGCCCCGGACGACCCGAACCGGCAAATTCACATCCATAACAGTTGCATCAACAATCTCAATCTTCACTCCAGTCCCACGCTATTGTCACCGGGCAACCATCGGTCACACAGCGTGTGAATAGACTGCCCCGAATCACCTGGACCATCACCATCACATGGGACGGGCATTTCAAACGCTGTACAACGCCAGATGGCCTGCATAGAGTGGCCCCTCGACACTGAGTGGCCGGCCAGGCCAGCCGACGCTCGAGAACATAAGGATGGGGACATCGTGCTTCGTACGCGACGAACGCGCAGAACGATCACCGCGCTGGCGATTGCCGCCACAGCAGCTCTCGCCGTACCGGCGGGCGCGCTCGCCCAGCCCGCACCGGCACCCGCCCCGATCCAACTGCCCGCAGGGCTGGACATCGAGGCACTCGCGTCTCTCGCGCCCGCGATCCTCGGCGCGGCGGCAGGTCCGCTCGACATCGCGCAGCCGTCCAACATCGCCGGCGGCCCGCAGGCCGACCTGCTCGCGCAGGCCAAGGCGCTGCTCGAGTCCTCCAACCTGCCTCCGCAGACGAAGGAGACCCTGCAGAAGGTCATCACCTTCCTCGACGGCAGCGGTGGCGGCGGACCGGCGTTGCCGCCCAAGGACGGCCCGGTGATCGCGCAGTTCCTGTACCCGACCATCGGCAAGGGCTGCATCGGCCCGACCTCCGATTCGATCGGTACCGCGCTCGCCGTCCCCGGACCGGCGCACCTGCCGCCCCCCGGACCCACTGCCGGCCAGGCCGGCTTCGTGTTCACCGCCCTGGGCACCAAGTCGGCCACGGCGCAGCAGCCGAACCCGCTGACCGTCTCCTGGGTCAACATCGACAGCCGCAAGTCCGGCAATGCGACCCTGACCACCGCCTCGCGGATCAACCCGGACGGTCCGGCGACCCTCTCCGCGATCGCGGACACCGGCCACGGCCGCGTGCTCGCGGTGATCTCGGGCGGACTGACCACGCAGGCCGAGGGCGCAGCCCCGATCACCTGCAGCTTCCTGCCGACGGTCGGGACGGTCTTCGTCCCCTGACGCAGCCGTACATGACGGAAGGGCTCCTCGCGATGCGCGAGGAGCCCTTCTGTCATGTACGGGCCTGTGGTACACCAGGGAATGGCCTACCCCCAGAGTTCCCGACGGCAGCACTCCTGGAAGTCGACCCACGCCAGGCGCTCGATTCTCTCGATCCGCTCCGAGGGTTCGATCCTGTCCATCGGCTCGGCGTACTCGATCCTGTCGATCGGCAGCGTGGGCTCGATCCTCTCGATAGGCTCCATCGGCTCGGCCGGTTCCGCGCTGTCCACCGGCTCGTTCGGCAGCCTCGGCTCGGCGCTGTCGGGCCTGTCCCGCTGGTCGGTGCTGTCCTGGCGGGCGGACGGCGACAGTGGCAGCGAGCGACCGCTGCACGTGCTGGCCGAGGAGCCGGAGCTGGCGACCTCACCCACCGCACACACTCAGACCTGACCCGGCACACCATGATCGACGTATCGACAACCCACGACGGAGGCAGCGTGACCGAGCTGGACCACGGCAAGAAGGCGACGGCGACCGAGAGCGGTCGGTGGACCAGGGCGGAGCTCGAGGAGGCGTTCGCGGGCTACCAGCGCACGGTGGTGGAGGCGAAGCGGACCGGCGACTGGAACCTCTTCGCGGACATGTTCACCGAGGACGCGACCTACATCGAACACGCCTACGGCAACTTCTCCGGCCGCGAGGAGATCCGCAGGTGGGTCGTCCGCACGATGACCCGATTCCCCGGCAGCCACATGACGGAATTCCCCGCGCTCTGGTACACCGTCGACGAGGAGCGCGGTTGGGTGATCTGCGAGATCGACAACCCGATGCCGGATCCCGGTGACGGCAGCGTGCACGGCGCGTCGAACCTGACCATCCTGCACTACGCGGGCAACGGCCTGTGGTCGTGCGAGGAGGACGTCTACAACCCGATGAAGTTCCTCGAGATGGCCAAGCGGTGGTGCCGCAGCGCCGAGGCCGCGGGCGCGCTGCCGGACGAGGCCAAGCAGTGGCTGGCGGCGGTCGGCGCCTGACCGATCGGCAGGGCGCTCAGGGCTTCGTCGTCGGAGGCGGGGTGGACGGTGCCGTCGACCCCGCCGAGACGCCCTGGTAGATGTCCGAGGCCACGGCGTAGAGGAAGTCGATGATCACGTTCATGGGCGTTCTCCGTCCCGATCGAATCGATTGTCGTGTCCTGTACGTCGTACAACGGGACCCGCGCCGTTACGGCACGAATGCCCGCGTTCGTCGGCCGCCGGGGACTACGCTTGGCGACTATGAAAATTGCAGCAGCAGTAATCGCCGCCTCTGCCATTTCACTCGCCGTCGCAGGCTGCAGTTCGAACAGCAGCGACACCACGACCACCACCGCGAATGCCAAGGACAAGGCTTCCGCCGCAATGAGTTCGGCCGCGAACGCCGTCGGCGGAGCGGTGTCCTCGGCCAGTGCCGCGGCGGGCAGCGCCATGAGCAAGGCCCAGGGTGCGGTGGACACCGTCAAGACGACCACCTTCACCGTTGCGTTCAAGGCCGGCTTCCCCAGCCTCGCCGAGGGCCGCGACGACGCGGCGATCGCGGACATCCTCAACCAGACCTGCGCGGACATCGCCGCCAACCAGGACGAGGCCAAGGTCGTGACCGGACTCGAGACCCGCGCCGGGAACAACGGCGTGCCGGCGACTCAGGAACAGGCGCAGCACATCTACGACCTCGCCAAGCCCCTCTGCTGACCGGCCTCGCCCACGCAGGTGGTCACCGGACGGAGCGCTGCGGCCTCAGCTCGGTGACCACTGGCCGTGCCGGGGCTGCAGGATCGCATTGAGGTCGACACCGACGCCGTCGATGGCGCGCTTGTCGATCTCGAACTGGTGCAGATGCGCGGACGGATGCACGTATCCCTTGGGGGTACCCCAGTTGTGCTGCCAGTAGTACGCCCCCAAGCCTTCGTCGACCAGGGCGTCGAGGGTCGGCGAGTTCGCGTACACGCCGGTGTTCGCGTGCCCGAGAACCGACTCCCAACCCTGCAGGTACGGCACGATCAACCGCTCGATGTCGGCGTCGCTCGGGTTGTCGTCGATGGAGGCGTAGATCGGGCTGTCGTCGGGACCGCCCGCCGCCCGGTGCAGTTCGAGGCCGCGCTGCGCGTGCCGCTTGCCCGCCTCGAGGCCTCCGCGCCAGTCGGCCGTGCTGCCCTTGCCGAACTGGTAGCACGAGACCACCTCCAGCCCGGCCGCGGCGAGGGCGGTCGCCTCGTCGGCGAGCATCGGCTTGCCGGTCATCCACTTCGCGTCGGGCCTGCGGTCCGAGACGTAGCGGATCGCGCCCGCGTGACCGGCCGCCCTGATCGCCTCGGCATCGGGCACACCGCCCGCGTAGTCGACCAGCGTGCCGAGGTTGGGCGCGGCCTGCGCAAGGGAATTCGTCCCCAGCGCGGCGACACCGAGGGCCGCCGAACCGACGGCCGCGTACTTGAAGAGTTCTCGACGGGAAACCTGCACGTTGCCTCGCATCTTCGATGGCCGGACTACCGGTGTGCCTGACGATTCGAAACCACGGTCGCCGGTAGCCTTGACGGTTTCGTGCATTTCACCACAGTCACTCTGGTGTCGCCAGTCACACCGGCTCCACCAGTCACAACAGTATTCATCGAGCCTGGACACCGCGGAACCGATCGGCGGTAGTCTCGGGAGGTATCCACACCCTTCCCTCCCCGAGGAGGACGAGGCTGTCATGGCCAAAGAAACGTGGTGGGTCATCGCACCCGAGAGCCGATTCTCGTTCGAGCAGCAGGCAAACGGCGATCTCGTCGTCACCGACACGTCGGCGGCGGAACAGCACGTCCTGCACGGCTACGAATGGATGCACGTCAAACACGGAGACGAGGGAGAGCACCGGATCAAGGTGCACGGCGAGGGACCACCGCCGTTCGGGCAGTGGGTAGCCCTCGACGAGGGTTGACCGCCCACATCCTGAGCAAGGCTCACAATTCGCCGTCGTCCCGGCGGCCCACCGAGTACCCTTCCCGCGGGGGTCGCCGACGCCGCGGTCTCGGCTGCGCGGCGCCGTAGGCGGCGGTGCGCATCGGGCGCGCCGCAGCACTAGCGGGGAGGGTATTTTCACGTGCCGTACATGGCATTCGGGCTGATCACGCTGCTGCTGTGGGTCTTCTGCCTGGTCGACGTGCTGACCAGGCAGGACTGGGAGGTCCGCAACATCCCCCGGATCGGCTGGATCCTGATCGTGCTGCTGGTCCCCACGATCGGCTCGATCCTCTGGCTGGTGTTCGGCCGTCCGGAGGGTCCGGTTCGCCCGCCGAACCAGCGTCCGCATCCGTCCACGTTCGGCGAGTACGAACGACCGGGGCGGCACATCGCACAGAATCCCGACGACGACGAGGCCTTCCTCCGGCAGTGCCGCGAACGCGCGGAGGAGCAGCGCCGGATCGCACGGCAGCAGCGCCTCGCGCGTGAGGCCGGAGACGAGTAACCCCGGAATAACGTGCGCCTGCACATAGTTACCTCAGGTCATGACCGAGCCCAGCATCCCCTTGCCCGTCGACGGACTTTTCGAGCCTTTCGCCGTCAAGTCGCTCCAGCTGAACAATCGATTCGCCATGGCCCCGATGACCAGGGCCTTCTCCCCGGACGGGATTCCCGGCGACGACGTCGCCGAGTACTACCGCCGACGCGCGGCGGGCGGCGTCGGGCTGGTCATCACCGAGGGCACCTACATCCCCGACCCGGCCGCCGGGCCGCTCACCCGGGTGCCGCGGCTCTACGGCGACGAGAGCCTGCGCGGCTGGAAGGCGGTCGTCGACGCCGTGCACGCCGAGGGCGGCTCGATCATCCCGCAGCTGTGGCATCTCGGCGTCGAACGAGGTGACCGCCCGCGACTGAATCCGGACACACCCACCGTCAGCCCGTCCGGTCTCGCCCTCGACGGCACACCCCTCGGCCGCGCCTTCACCACGGCCGACCTCGACGACCTGCGCGAGTCCTGGGTGGCGGCCGCGGTGAACGCGAAGGACGTCGGCTTCGACGGCATCGAACTGCACGGTGCGCACGGCTACCTGCTCGACGAGTTCCTGTGGTCGCGGACGAATGTCCGCACCGACGGATACGGCGGCACGCTCGCGGCCCGGACCCGCTTCCCCGCCGAGGTGGTCGCCGCCATCCGGGAGGCAGTCGGCGAGGACTTCGCCATCGTGTACCGCTACTCCCAGTGGAAGTCGAACCACTACGACGCGCGCCTCGCCGACTCGCCCGCCGAACTGGAGCAGGTGCTGGCGCCGCTGGTCGCCGCCGGCGTCGACGTGCTGCACGCGTCCACCCGCAGGCACTGGGAGCCGGCGTTCGCCGACCTGACCGGCGCCGACGCGGACCTCGGCCTGGCGGGGTGGACGAAGAAGCTCACCGGGCTGCCCACCATCACGGTCGGCTCGGTCGGCCTCGACAAGGTCTTCACCACCGCGTTCACCGCCGACGGGGCGTCCGGCACCGTCGGTGTCGACCGCCTGCTCGCGCAGTTCGAGAATGGGGAGTTCGACCTGGTCGCCGTCGGTCGCGCGCTGCTCGCCGACCCGAACTGGGTGAGCAAGCTGCAGGCGGGCCGCACGGACGATCACATTCCGTACGCCAACGAGCACCGCGAAGTCCTGCACTGACCGCTCGCCGGCGTCGGCGAGCTAGTCCCAGAACTGCAGCCAGCGCACCGATCCGAACAGGGCGAGCGTCGCGGCGTAGAGGACCAGGACGGTCGCGGCGCCGGCGAGGCTGATCCGGGCGTCCGCCCCGTCCACCGGGTCGAGCCAACGCCGGAACCGCGCGGTCACCGCGGGCATCAGGGCGAACGTCAGGAGTCCGACGCTGACGAGCTGGCCGAGCCAGGTCGACAGCCAGGGCGGTGCGCCCCAGTCGACGAAGTGCGGCGTGACGAACCGAGACAGGGTCATCACCGTCGGGTACAGGACGAGCAGGACCAGCATCGCGGTCTTCCACCGCGGCGTGACCGTGGCCCTGCCGTCCTGTACCCGCAGGATCGAACCGAACGGCGTGCTGCTCGCGATCACCGCGAAGTCCTCGGTCAGCTCCGATCGGAGCTCCGGCAGCGCGTCGGCGCGCCTGCGGGATTCCATCCACGACGCGAGCTGGCGGTCGGTGCGGAAGCGGAGCACCGAGAACCAGCGGCCCGGTCCGCGTGGACCGAGCACGGCGGACCCCTCGAATCCGGGGAACTCGGCGACCACCGCCGCGAGCCGCGCCTGCGCGGCCACGAACTGCGGCTCCCGTCCTTGGGCGACGGGATGCTCGAAGACCGCCGTGCCGGGCGGGAGGTGGCCCTGGACGAGGATGAGGTCCGCGCTCGTCCGGCGACAGCCCACGGCCACCCCCTCGGCCAGCAGGCGTCTGCGGTCCGGGTCGTCCAGCCACCGCTGCAGGTTCTCCTCGGAGTCGAACGTGACCGAGACCGCCCAGTCGAGTTCGCGCGCCTCGTCCGCGGCGACGCGCGCCTCGACGAATCCGGCTGCCCGGGCGGCGGCCGCACCCATCCGATCCGCCCAGTCGACGAAGGTGACCGCGTCCGGCTCGCGGTGAAACACCGTCACGGCTGTCGCGGCGGCGGTCATCTCGACGTCAGCTCAGCGTCATGTGCCACACGAGGGCGGCGGCCAGCGCGCCGACACCGTTGAGCGACCAGTGCAGGGCGATCGGCGCGAGCAGGCTGCCGCTGCGCCGACGCAGCCAGGTGAACACGAAGCCCGCGGCGGTGGTGGCCGCGACCGCGCCGGCGATCCCGAGCACTTGCCCGGCGACGCCTCCGCCGAGGATCCCGGTCAGGCCCTTGTTGCCGGTGGTGAGGCCGAGCGACGAGGCGATGTGCCAGAGCCCGAACAGCAGCGAGCCCGCCGCGAACACCCCACGCGCACCCCAGGCGCGGTCCAGGGTTCCGTGCAGCACCCCGCGGAACGCGAGTTCCTCCGGGATCACGGTCTGCAGCGGGATCACGATCATCGAGGCGATCAGCGCGCCGGAGACGGTGGCGTAGCGGTCGGCCATGAAGAACTGCCGGGTGATCGGGAGTGCGACCCCGACCGCGACCACCGCGAGGACGACGCCGACCGCCGCGAAGGCGTACAGCGAGCCCTTCCGCCAGTGCCGCGGCGACAGGCCGAGTTCCGCCCAGCCGAGCCCGCGGCGCTTGGTCAGCGCGACGAGCACGACCGCCGCGATCGGCACGGTGGCGACGCTGGCCCAGGCGTTGGTGAAGTGCGCGACGAGGTTGGTTCCGACCAGCACCACCACCACGACGGCGACGTCGAGGTAGGCGTGAAACCGATGTCGGGGGCGGGGCGCGTCCGAGGGGTGGTCGACCTCGACGACGGAGTCCGCGTATCCGGCCTCGACGCTCATATGCGCTTCACCTGCCCACCTGTTCGGTCCACCCCGACCAGTGTACGGATCGCCGCGGCAGCCAATGTGACTGCCGTCACACCGGATTGCGGGAGAACGCCCGCGTCGGAGCCGCACCACGACGGGTCCGGTGGCCGTATGATCCCCGCCTTCGGCGCGGCCGATGCGCACGTTTAGCCTGAACTGGACTCCACACGCCCATGTTCAGGAGATGTGACGATGGCCGACTTCCTCTACGAGGACCTGCTGCCGATCGGTGACGACCCCACCGAGTACCGGCTGCTCACCACCGAGGGGGTGTCCACCGTCGAGGGACCCGACGGCCGGACGTTCCTGCAAGTCGAGCCGGAGGCGCTGCGACTTCTCACCGAGACCGCGCTGCACGACATCTCGCACTACCTGCGCACCGACCACCTGAAGCAGGTCGCGAGCATCCTCGACGATCCCGAGGCGTCGAACAACGACAAGTTCGTCGCGCTGGACCTGCTCAAGAACGCGAACATCTCCGCGGCGGGTGTCCTGCCCATGTGCCAGGACACCGGGACCGCGATCGTGATGGGCAAGCGCGGCCAGCAGGTGCTCACCCCCGGTGACGACGAGGAGTCGATCGCCCGCGGCGTGTACGACGCGTACACGCGCCTGAACCTGCGCTACTCGCAGAACGCTCCCATCACCATGTGGGAGGAGAAGAACACGGGCAACAACTTGCCCGCGCAGATCGAGCTGTACGCGGACACCGCGAAGGGCCACGAGAACTCCTACAAGTTCCTCTTCATGGCCAAGGGCGGCGGATCGGCCAACAAGTCGTACCTGTACCAGGAGACCAAGGCCATCCTGAACCCGGACTCGATGATGCAGTTCCTCGAGGCCAAGATCCGCTCGCTGGGCACCGCGGCCTGCCCGCCGTACCACCTCGCGATCGTCGTGGGCGGCACATCCGCCGAGTTCGCACTCAAGACGGCCAAGTACGCGTCGGCGCACTACCTGGACGAGCTCCCCACCGAGGGCGCGATCACCGGCCGCGGCTTCCGCGACCACGAGCTCGAGAAGCAGGTCTTCGAGCTCACCCAGAAGATCGGCATCGGCGCGCAGTTCGGCGGCAAGTACTTCTGCCACGACGTCCGCGTCATCCGTCTCCCCCGGCACGGCGCCTCCCTGCCCGTCGCCATCGCCGTCTCCTGCTCGGCGGACCGCCAGGCCAAGGCGAAGATCACCCCCGAGGGCGTCTTCCTCGAGCAGCTCGAGTTCAACCCCGGCCGGTTCCTGCCCGAGGTCACCGACAGCCAGCTCGACGCCGAGACGTCCGGCGTCTCGGGCACCGGCAAGGGCGCCGCGGTGAAGATCGACCTCACCAAGCCGATGCCGGAGATCCTGGCCGAGCTGTCCAAGCACCCGGTCAAGACCCGGCTGTCGCTGACCGGTCCGCTGGTCGTCGCGCGCGACATCGCGCACGCCAAGATCAAGGAGCGCCTGGACGCCGGCGAGGAGATGCCGCAGTACCTCAAGGACCACCCGGTGTACTACGCCGGTCCGGCGAAGACCCCGGACGGCATGGCCTCGGGTTCGTTCGGCCCCACCACCGCCGGCCGGATGGACTCCTACGTGGAGCAGTTCCAGGCGGCCGGCGGCTCGATGGTCATGCTGGCCAAGGGCAACCGGTCAAAGCAGGTCACCGACGCCTGCGACACGCACGGCGGCTTCTACCTCGGCTCGATCGGCGGCCCCGCGGCACGCCTGGCGCTCGACTGCATCAAGCACGTCGAGGTCATCGAGTACGAGGAGCTCGGCATGGAGGCGGTCTGGAAGATCGACGTCGAGGACTTCCCGGCGTTCATCGTCGTCGACGACAAGGGCAACGACTTCTTCGCGCACACCGGCGAGGTCACCCTGACGATCGGCAAGCGCCCCGGCCTGTAGGCCCGAACAGCGCGAGAGGCCCGGCGGATCGAACGAATCCGCCGGGCCTCTCGTGTTCCCGGGGTTTCCCGGGTTCCCCTGCCAGAATCGGGCGATGCAGAGTCCTCCGCCCGGCCATCCCGCTCCCGCCGACCTGGTGCTCTTCGGTGACATCGTCACCATGCACGAGGCACTCCCCCGCGCCGACGCGCTGGCGGTCCGCGACGGCCGGATCGCCGCCGTCGGCGACCGGTCGAGCGTCGAGCCGCTGATCGGCGCGGGCACCAGGACCGTCGACCTCGGTGACGCGTGCGTCCTGCCCGGCTTCATCGAGCCGCACGGGCATCCGCTCGAAGAGGCGGTCGTCCTCGGCCCGGCCATCGCCGACATTCGGCCGGTCACCGTGTCCGACGCCGACGCGGTGGTGCGCACGGTTCGCGAGACGGTGGCGGCGAGGGGCGCGGCCGGGGCCACCCTGAACGGCTGGGACCCGTTGCTGCAGAAGGGACTTCCGGCCCCGACGCTCGACTGGCTGGACTCCGTCGCGCCACGGCATCCGTTGGTGATCCTGCACAACTCCGGCCATGTCGCCTACTTCAACTCGGCGGCCGCGGCCCGGGCCGGCATCACCCGCGACACCCCCGACCCGGTGGGCGGCTCCTACGGCCGGGACGGGTCGGGCGAGCTGGACGGCTCCGCGTTCGAGGTGCCGGCGGTGTTCGCGGTCGCGGGTGCGGCGCTGACTCCCGGGGACGGCCTGGCCGAGCTGCTGTCCGCCGAGTGCGCGCGGCTGAACGCGGCAGGCATCACCACGATCGCCGAGATGTCGTTCGACCCGCGGCTGCGGCCCGCGCTCGCGGCGGTCGCGGCGTCCGGCGCCCTGACCACCCGGCTGCGCCTCTACGAGATGTCCACGGCGGCCCTGACGAGCGAGGCCTCGCCCGGCGACGGTGACGACCGGGTCCGGCAGGTCGGCATCAAGGTGTGGTCGGACGGTTCGCCGTGGGTGGGCAACATCGCGACGCGATTCCCCTACCTCGACACCGAGGCCACCCGCGGGCTCGGCATCGCGTGCAGCCACGGCCACGCGAACTACACCGGCGAGCAGATCCACGACATCACGTCCGCGTACTTCGAGAAGGGCTGGCAGCTCGCGTGCCACGCGCACGGCGACGAGGCCATCACCATGGTGCTCGACGCCTGGGAGCGGGTTTTGGGCGAGCACCCGCGCCCCGACCACCGGCTGCGACTCGAGCACGTCGGCGCGATGCGGCCGGACCAGTTCCGGCGGGCGGCGGACCTCGGCGTGACGGTGAGCATCTTCGTCGATCACCTGCACTACTGGGGCGACGTGCTGGTCGACGACCTCTTCGGTCCCGAGCACGGCGGGTCCTGGGCCGCGGCGGGCTCGGCACTGGCCGCCGGGCAACGGTTCTCGTTCCACAACGACGGACCGGTCACCCCGGCGAACCCGCTGCGCAACATCGCCGACGCGGTCACCCGGCGCACCCCGTCGGGCCGGGTCGCCGCGCCGGACGAGCGGATTCCGGTCGCGGCGGCACTGCGAGCGCAGACCGTGGATGCGGCCTGGCAGCTCTTCGACGAGGACAGCATCGGGTCACTGTTCCCCGGCGCGTACGCGGATCTGGTGGTGCTCTCCGGAAATCCCCTCGACACCGACCCGGACGCCCTGGCCGGGCTCGAGGTTCGAGCCACCGTGCTCGAGGGACGGACCGTGTTCGGCGAGCTGTAGCGGCGGGACGCGGAAGGGCCCGGTGGAGCAGCTGCTCCACCGGGCCCTTCCGGTCCGGATCGTCTCGGCTGTCGGACGGCCTACGGCCCGACGGCGAGCAGGCTCGCCAGGTCAGTGGCGGTGGCCTCCCCGACGTAGGGAACCAGGGCGTCGTAAATGTAGGTCGACATGTCGTGACTCCGTTCGATTGCTGCGTCGCTGCCGGTTTTGTCCCGGCGCAGGCCACAGCGTATAGGTGTTGCAGCGGGTCTGCCACCACTCTCGCGTCATTCGGCCGGCCGACCGACGGCCGCAGCGTCCCTCACCTCGGCCACCGCCGCCCGGAGCAGGTCCTCGTAGGTGTCGACGTCGGTCATCACCGACGGACTGGTCACGATGCTGAGCGTCACCGTGTCGCCGATGCCGTGCACCCCGTGGGTCAGTCCCATGAACTGCGACAGCGCCGGGAAGCCCGCGGTGAACCGCACCGCGGCACCGCCCAGCGTCAGGTCGGCGGGCCCGCGGGCGACGCTCGAGACGACCGTGTGGCCGGTGACGGTGTCCGGGACCGCGGTGAAGTCGAACTGCTCGACCCCGCGGCGCACGAGCACGGCGGGGATCGCGGCCATCGCGCGGTCCTCCGCCTCGCGCGCCGGATGATCGCCGCGCAGGCGGCGCGTCTGCAGCGACTCCGCGATCGACTCGGCCCGTTCGCGCGGATCCTCGACGTCCGGGAACAGGTCGACCGCGAGGTTTCGGAAGTGGTTGCGCGCCAACGCCGGTCCGGACTTGGCGACGGTCACCTCGGCGGCCAGCCCCTCCTCGATCGCGATCCCGTGCAGACCCAGGTACCGGGTCAGGGCCAGCGAGATCGCCGTCATCGCACCGACGGTGACGCTCGTTCCCGCCCCACGCAGGTCGGCGGCGTCGAGGACGACGGTTCGGATCGTCCGGTACTCGTTCGGCCTGGCGTTGGTGGACAGCTTGGGCAGGCTCGGCGGCTTCGCGGGCACGAGGCCGGCCTCGGTGTCGCGTTCGAGTTGCCGGTGCGTGCGGTGCGCCGGCCCGGCGCGGCGGATCGTCTGGGCGACCTGGACCGGCAGTCGGGCGGCGGCCGCGGCGAACGCGAGGGCCGGTCGCCACGGCCGGTCCTCGGTGGGCGCCGGGGCCTCTTCGGAGAACAGTGCCCGCGCGATCTCCGAGGCGCGGGTGCCGTCCGCCAGCGCGTGCGCGACCTGCAGCACAGCGACGACCGCCGGGCCCTCCTCGCAGCGGGGAGCGCCCTGCACGGGACCGAAAAGGTGTAGGCGCCAAGGCGATTCGGACGGATCCAGCCTGCTGGTCAGCAGGCCGGCGACGGCGTCGCGGCAACGCTCCCAGGACCGCGGGCCGGACCCGTGCACGCGGACGTGGCCGCCGTCGACGGCCATCGGCACCCAGTGCGGGTAGTCGGCACGCAGCGGGATCTCGCCGACCTTGACACGCAGGTCGGGGATCAGCGCCGCCCGCCCGAGCAGGGCGGCGCGGATCTCGTCGAGCCCGTCGGTCGGGTCGGCGAAGCAGTAGAGCAGGAACTGGTCGGTGGGAATCTTGCGAGAGATCCAGTACGACTGCGCATCTGGGGCGAACATCCGCATCACCGACAGAAGATAGCAGCGCCGGTCCGGCGTCGCGGGGGCGACGTCGGACCGGCGCTCGCTCACACCGTCGCGGCGAGGCGGCTGGCGAGCAGCCCGGTGAATCGCACCGGGTCGTCGAGCTCGCCGCCCTCGGCGAGCAGCGCCATGCCGTACAGCAGCTCCGCGGTCTCGGCGGGGGCGGTGTCGTCGGGACGAGCGGCGTGGGCGGTGCGCAGCGCCGCGACGAGCGGGTGGTCGGGGTTGAGCTCGAGGATGCGCTTGGTCTGCGGCACCGGCTGCCCGGACGCCCGGTACATGCGCTCGAGGGCGGGCGACATGCTGAAGTCGTCGCCGACGATGCAGGCAGGCGAGGTGGTCAGCCGGCTCGACAGCCGCACCTGCTTGACCTGATCGCTCAGCGTCCCGGTCATCCAGGTGAGCAGGTCGGCGAAGTCCTTCTCCCGCTCCTCCCGCTCGAGCTCGTTCGCCTTCTTGTCGTCCTCGGTGTCGAGGTCGACCTCGCCCTTGGCGACGGACTGGAACGCCTTGCCGTCGAAGTCGGGGACCTGCGCGGCCCACACCTCGTCGACGGGGTCGGTGAGCAGGAGCACCTCGAGTCCCTTCGCCTTGAACGCCTCGAGGTGCGGGGAGTTCTCGAGCAGCTGACGCGAGTCGCCGGTCGCGTAGTAGATCTGCTCCTGCCCGTCCTTCATCCGGCCCACGTAGTCGGCGAGGGTGGTCAGCTCCTCGTCGCTGTGCGTGGAGGCGAACGAGGAGATCTCGAGCAGCGCGTCGCGGTTGTCGGAGTCCGAGACCAGACCCTCCTTGAGCGCGCGCCCGAACTCCGACCACAGGGTGCGGTAGTCGTCGGGACGCTCGGCCTGGATGTCCTTGACGGTCGCGAGGACCTTCTTGGTGAGCCGTCGGCGGATCGCGCGGATCTGCCGGTCCTGCTGGAGGATCTCGCGAGAGACGTTGAGGGAGAGGTCCTGTGCGTCGACGACACCCTTCACGAAGCGCAGGTACTCGGGCATCAGCTGGTCGCAGTCGTCCATGATGAACACGCGCTTGACGTAGAGCTGGACGCCGGACTTGCCGTCCCGCATGAACAGGTCGAACGGTGCGTGCGACGGGATGAAGAGCAGCGCCTGGTACTCGAAGGTGCCCTCCGCCTTCATCGGAATGGTCTCGAGCGGGTCGTCCCAGGCGTGCGCGATGTGCCGGTAGAACTCCTTGTACTCGTCCTCGGAGACCTCGTCGCGCGAGCGCGCCCACAGCGCCTTCATCGAGTTGATCGTCTCGGACTCGATGGTGACCTGCTCGGTGCCACCCTCCTCGGTCGCCGGGGTGCGGCGCTCGACGTCCATCCGGATCGGCCAGGCGATGAAGTCGGAGTACCGCTTGACCAGTTCGCGGATCTTGTGCGCGGACGTGTAGTCGTGCAGGTGGTCGCCGGTGTCGACGGGCTTGAGGTGCAGGGTCACCGAGCTGCCCTGCGGCGCGCCCTCGACGGTCTCGATGGTGTAGGTCGCCTCGCCGCTGGACTCCCACCTGGTGGCCTGCTCCTCACTGGCGCGGCGGGTCAGCAGCGTCACCTTGTCGGCGACCATGAACGTCGAGTAGAAGCCGATACCGAACTGACCGATCAGTTCCTCCGAGGCCGCGGAGTCCTTGGCCTCCTTCAGCTTTCGACGCAGTTCTGCCGTGCCCGACCTGGCGAGGGTGCCGATCAGGTCGACGACCTCGGCGCGGGACATGCCGATGCCGTTGTCCCGGACGGTGAGGGTCCGGGCGTCCTGGTCTGCCTCGATCTCGATGTGCAGGTCGGAGGTGTCCGCCGCGAGGTCCTTGTCGCGGTAGGCCTCGAGCCGCAGCTTGTCGAGTGCGTCCGAGGCGTTGGACAGCAGCTCCCTCAGGAAGGAGTCCTTGTTCGAGTAGACCGAGTGGATCATCAGGTCGAGCAGCTGGCGGGTCTCCGCCTGGAACTCCAACTGCTCCCGACCGGGAGCGTCCTGTTCTCCGATGTGCGCGTTCACTTCGTATTCCTTTCGACAGCGGTGACCCGCTCCCGGACACGTCGTCGGGATTTTAGCGCCGGCCCGGCCCACCATTGCCATGCCCGGTCGGTGGGAGGAGGGTGTGAAGTGGGGTTGACCGGTGGCGCCGCCGGGGCGCCGCCTCGAGCAGAAAGGGGTGGATCGTGTACGCGCGCTCTACCACTATCCAGGCCCACCCGTCCCACATCGACGCAGGTGTCAAGCACATCCGCGACACCGTCATGCCCGCGCTCGCCGACCTCGAGGGATGCGCCGGACTCTCGCTGTTGGTCGACCACGACACCGGACGCTGCATCGCCACCAGCTCGTGGATGGACGAGGACGCGCTGCGCGGCAGCGAGGGGCCCGTCAATGACATCCGCGACCGCGCCGTGGAGATGTTCCACGGCACCGCCCACGTCGAGCGGTGGGACATCGCGGTCCTTCATCGCGACCATCGCTCCCAGCGCGGCGCCTGCGTCCGCGCCGCCTGGCTCAAGATCGAGCCGGGGCGCATGACCCGGGCCGTCGACGTGTTCAAACTCGTCGCGATGCCGTCGATGCAGGAACTCGAGGGTTTCTGCAGCTCGAGCCTGATGGTCGACCACGCCGCCGGCCGGGCGGTCGTCTCGGTGACCTTCGACAGCCACGACGCCATGGACCGGAACCGGGACGCGGCCGAGGCGCTGCGGACCAGAGTCGCCCGGGAGATGGGAGCCGAGGTGCTCGAGGTGTGCGAGTTCGAGCTCGCGATCGCGCACCTGCACGTGCCCGAGATGGCCTGACACCGCAACCCGGGGGCGGCGAATACGCCGCCGCGGGTCCGGCTGCGCGGATACGCTCGCGGGGATCGATCGCGCGCAACCGGGAGGCGCAGATGAACCGGACGTGGCGTGGCCTCACCGCGGTGGCGGCCCTGGGCGTGGCGGTGACCGCGTGCGACGCGCAGTCGTCGTCGACGGCGCAGCCCCGGTGGGGCACTGAGTGGACCCCGGCAGAGAGAATCTCGTCCACCGACCCGATCGTCGGCCCCGCCCCACTGGCGCTCGAGGTGCCGTTCGCGCCGACACCCGTCGACACCACCGACGGCACCAGCCACCTCACCTACGAGGTGGTGGTGACCAACGCGACGACGGTGCCGTTGACGGTGCGCCAGGTGACGATCGCCGCGGCGGATGCGCCCGGCACGCCCCTCGCGACGTACGGGGCCGACGCCGTCGCGCCCAACATGAACCTCGCAGGCGACCACACGACTCCGGTCGCCCGACTGCTGCCCGCCCAGACCGGGATCTTCTACGTGGACCTCGCCCTGGCCGGCGGAACCCGGGCCCCCGGCGCGGTCGCGACCTCGATGTCAGTCGTCGCCGACGCTCCCCCGCCCGCACCACCCTCGGAGGGCGGCACCCTGACCGGCATGGTCGACGAGTCCGGCCCACCGGCGGTGCCGACTCCCGACACGACGGTCACAGTCCCTGTCTTCGACGGGAAGGTCCCGGTCATCGGGCCGCCGCTGGCCGGGGACGGCTGGGCGGCGATGGAGGGGTGCTGCGGCTCCGACACCCACCACCGGCGCGGCGCCTGGTCTGTGAACGGCAAGCTGCTCCTGTTCAAGCGGTACGCGATCGACTTCCTCGGCGTCGACCGTGACGGCTTCGCGTACCGGGGCGAGAACAACAAGGAGAACTACGTCGGGTACGGCCAGGACGTGCTCGCGGTCGCGGACGGGACGATCACCTCCGCGGTGGACGGCAAGGCGGAGAACGTCGTCGGCGCCCCGCAACCCGAGCGGGACTTCACCGAGGCGATGGGCAACAATCTGGTCCTCGACCTGGGCGACGGACTGTACGCGGCCTACGCGCACCTGCAACCGGGCAGCCTGCGCGTGAAGGCGGGCGATCGCGTCACCCGCGGCCAGGTCCTCGGCAAGCTCGGCAACACCGGGCAGTCGACCGCCCCGCACCTGCACTTCCAGGTGATGGACAACACCAATCCCGCACTGGCGCAAGGCGCGCCGTTCGAGTTCGACTCCTTCGCCCTGGCCGGGCATGCCACCCTCGAGGACGTCACCTACCTGCCGACGCCCGAACCGCGGACGGATCAGATGCCGTTGAGCCAGACCGTCCTCGACTTCCCCACCCACTAGTCCTAGAACACGAACGGGATCAGCCGGGTGGTCCGGCGCATGTACCGGCGGTACGGTTCGCCGAGCTCGGCGGCCAACAGGCGTTCCTCGTACGGGATGCGAACGAGGTAGGCCGCCGCCAACCCCAGCACGGCGAGCGGGGCCAGCCAGTTGGTGTAGGCGACGGTGAACCCGAGCGCACAGATCAGCGCGCCCGTGTACGACGGATGCCTGACCCACCGGTACGGGCCGGTGTCGACGACGGTCTGCCCGGGGACCGTCTGGACCCGGAAGGTGAACGAGGACCCGAGTTCTCGGACCGCACGCAGCCGCAACCCCTGACCCGCCGCCGCGACCAGCAGCCCCGCGGCGAACCACCACCACTGCCCGTCGACGACCACCGTCGCGGTCGCCAGCACGCTGACGGCGAGTCCGCCGAGATACGAGACGAGCAGGCCGAGCCCCACCGCGAGACCGCTGCGATCGCGCGGGCGCGACGCCGACGGCCGGAGCCGGCCGATCCGGTACTCGGAGAACAGGAATGCCGCGAACGCCGCCGCCAGCACCGCGCCCGCGACCGGATCGGTCGCGAACAGCGGCAGGACCCGGCCGGGTTCGGTCACGTCATCGCCTCAGCGCGCCTCGAGACCGGTGCCCACGACGGTCGAGCGTTCGACGAGGAAGCCGTCGGCGCCAGCGGGGGCCATGACGGGTCTCCGTTCCGGGCCGTGCCCACGGCGGCTCCATCAGCGCATCATCCCTCGTGTCGGGGGCGCTCGCTACCCGGCAATCCGTGCGCATCATCGCCCCGTTTCGCCGTGACCGCGCCGCGGCGTGCGGTATAACACGTTCTAGTTTTCTTGCGTCGGCGACACCACACGGCGCAGCCGACGACGGTGGCCGACCAGCGGCCACGCGCACAAGACGAAGGACCTCGATGCACTGGTACACCGGGAACACCACGTACGACACCGTGCTGACCCTCGCGTTCGCGTTCGCCGCGTTCGTGATCGTCGGCAGCTTCTTCGCCCAGAGTTCGTACGGGCGCTTCTCCTCCACGAATCTCGGGTTCAACCTCAACCCGAAGCTCGGCTGGTGGCTGATGGAGATCCCGGCGACCGTGGTCTTCCTGGTGTGCTACCTGACCGGGCCGAACCGGTTCGAGCCGACGTCACTGGTCCTCGCGGCGATCTGGCTGATGCACTACGCGAATCGCGGCTGGTTCTTCCCGCTCGCGATCCGGCAGGTGCCCGGCAAGCGCAGCACGTTCAACATCTCGGTGATCGTGATGGGCATGCTGGTGACGTCGATGCACGGGTACCTCAACGGCGCACTGTTCAGCCACGACTACTTCGGCCAGTACGGCACCGACTGGCTGACCGATCCCCGGTTCCTCGTCGGACTGGTCGTCTACCTGTCCGGATTCGCACTGCTGGTCAGCTCGGAGTCGATCGTGCGGAACCTGCGCGACAAGAAGAACCCCGGCGCCGCCGAGTACCGGATCCCGTTCGGCGGCGGGTTCCGCTTCGTCACCAGCCCGGCCTACCTCGGCGAGCTGATCGCCTGGTCCGGCTTCGCGCTGCTGACCTGGGCCTTGCCCGGCGTCGTCATCCTGCTCATCACCGCAGGAAACCTCATCCCCCGAGCGATCGCCACCCACCGGTGGTACCAGGAGAAGTTCACCGACTACCCCACCGACCGCAAGGCCCTGGTGCCGTACCTGGTCTGAGTCTCTCCGACACCAACCCAACCCGGTCACGTCGTCTCCAGGACGAGTGCGTTGCCCTGCCCTCCACCGCCGCACAACGCTGCGGCCCCGATGGACTCGCCACGGCATCGGAGTTCGACGGCCAGCGTCAGTGCCAGACGCGCGCCGGACATCCCGACTGGGTGCCCGAGAGCGATCGCACCGCCGTGGACGTTCACCCGGTCGGGCCCGAGCGAAAGGTCGTTCATGGATGCCAGCGCGACACCGGCGAACGCCTCGTTGATCTCGACGACGTCGAGATCCTCTGCCGACAGGTTCCCGTCGCGTTCGAGTGCCGCGCCGATCGCAGCGGCCGGTTGATGGAGGAGCGAGGTATCCGGTCCTGCCACGAAGGCGTGGCTGCGAATCTCTGCGAGCCAGGTCAATCCGAGTGATTCGCAGAGGTCCTTGCGCATCACGACGAGTGCACAGGCCCCGTCGGACAATTGGGACGAGGAGCCGGCGGTGATCCTGCCGTCCTCGGAGAACGCCGGCCGAAGCGCTCCGAGCGATTCGGCTGTCGCATCGGGACGAATCCCTTCGTCCACGTCGACGACCATGACGCCACGGCGCGATGTCACGGTGACCGGTGAAATCTCGCGCGCAAGGATGCCGCCCCGTGTCGCCGCATCAGCACGTCGGTGGGATCGGGCACTGAAGGCGTCGAGGTCCGCACGCGAGAACCCTTCGGCCGACTGATATCTCTCGGTGGCTGCTCCCATCGCGATTCCGTCGAACGCACACACGAGTGCGTCCCGGTCGAGCGCATCGTCGAGCGCGCCGGGTCCGTACCGGAGTCCGTGTCGAACGCCCCGGACGAGATGGGGTGCATTCGTCATCGACTCCATCCCGCCCGCGACCACGACATCTGCCTCACCAGCGGACAACAAACGGTCCGCAACTCTGATTGCCTCGAGGCCCGACAGACAGAGATTGTTGAGCGTGAGAGCGGGAGTGGACAGGGGCACGCCCGCTGCGACGGCGGCTTGACGTGCAGGATTGGGGCCGACGCCGGCCTGGACCACGTTGCCCATGACGACATGATCGACCTGGTCCGGCCGCACACCTGCTCTCGCGAGCGCAGCCCCGATCGCGTGTGCACCGAGGTCGGTAGCGGACAAAGTGCGGAGGGCGCCGGAGAGCTTGGCGATCGGGGTGCGTGCTCCGTGCACGATGACGTTTCCGGGCATGGTCAGGCTCCGTTCGCCGTTGCGGCCGAGTACGGGGTGCGCAGTGCCCGCTTGAGGATCTTGCCTGCGCCGGACACCGGCAGCGCATCGACGAACTCGATGCTGCGGGGCACCTTGTAGCTGCCGATGAGCGCTCTGCAGTGAGCACGCAACTCGTCGGAGCTGGCGTGGCCGCCGGGTGTGGTCACGATGACCGCGTGCACACGCTCGCCCCACCGCTCGTCGGGCACACCGATGACGGCGCACGCAGCAACGGCAGGATGCTTGGCCAGGGCGTTCTCGACCTCGACGGAGTACACGTTCTCGCCGCCGGTGATGATCATGTCCTTGAGACGGTCGACGATGAACACGTAGCCGTTCTCGTCCATGTAGCCGCCGTCGCCGGTGTGCATCCAGCCGCCACGCAACGCCTCCGCCGTGTCCTTCGGCATGTTCCAGTACCCGCGCATGACGTGGTCGCCGCGCGCGACGACCTCGCCCACTGTTCCACGCGGAACCTCGTTGTCGTCGGCGTCGACGATGCGTACCTCGGCATGGGGCACCGCACGCCCCGCGGCACGCTGCAGGGTCGGGTCGTCGTGGTCGGCAGGCGACAGCAGCGTCGTGATCGGCGAGAGTTCGGTCATCCCGTACGCCTGCGTGAACTGGGCGGTGGGGAACATCGTCCGGGCGCGGGCGAGCAGCGACTCCGAAATCGGCGAGGCGCCGTACACGAAATGCTCGACGCTGGTGAGGTCGACATCCGCGTCCTCGGCGTGCTCCACGAGCATCTGGATCATCGTCGGCACCAGCAAGGCATCCGTGATGCCGTGTTCTGCAATGGCTTTCACCGTGCCATCCGGGGTGAACGCCGGGATGACGACGTGGGTGGACGCAGCGAGATTGCCCACCGCCCACATCGCGATGTCGGCCATGTGAAACATCGGGGCGACGTGCAGCACCCTACCGCCGGGTGAGGCGACACAGCCGGTCGCCAGTGAGCCGAGTCCCGACGTGACGAGGTTGCGGTGGCTGACCATCACCCCTTTCGGGCGCCCGGTCGTGCCGCCCGTGTAGAACAGCCCCAGCAACGAATCATCGCTGGTCCGGGTGTCCTCCACGGGGGCACTCGCCTCGATCAGCTCTTCGTATCGCAGTGCCCCCGGAGGCGCTTCCCTTTCCCCTGCGAAGATGACCGTCTCCACACCGTCGCACCGATCCCGCAGCGCGGGAACAACTTCGGCGAACTCGTCGTCAACCATCAGGACGCGGGTCCCGGAGTCTGTCAACGAGAATGCGATCTCAGCGGCGCTCCACCGGATGTTGACCGGATTCACCACACCCCCGATCCACGGCACCGCGAAGAGGTACTCGTGATACCGGTCGGAATTCAAACCGAGGAATGCCACGCGGTCCCCGGCCCGCACGCCGAGCGACCGCAGCGCCCCGCCCAGACGTGCGATCCGGTCCACCGACTCGGCGACGGTTCGGACCCGGTCCCCGAAGATCGTCGCGATCCGGTCGGGTTCTTGCTGAAGCGCACGGTGCAGAGATTGCGTGAGATACATCGTTCTTCCTTCGATGGTGAGGGGTGTGCGGTTGTGCGTCTCAGCCGGTGACCGGCCCGCACCACTCCAGCGCCAGAGCCGCATAGGTGCGCGCAGCGGTGTGGACCTCGTCCAGCAGGCAGTACTCGTCGTCCGCGTGGGAGACGCGCAGGTCACCCGGTCCGTAGCTGATCGCGGGGACACCCGCGCGGGTGAGGAACGAGCAGTCTTCGACGGCGCAGAAGCCGGCCACCGTCGCCGGGCCCGCGTAGGGCGTGTCGCCGGCGGCGGCAACATGCGCGGCCGAGACGGCCGCGGTGATGTCGCCGGCCGCCTCGCCGGGATCGTTGGCGGGCCAGTTGAGCTTCCACTCGACCGTGGGGGGATGTTCCCGAAGCCATCCGTCCGTGCGCGCGATCGCCTCGATCTGCGCTTCGATCTCCGCCTTGACGTCCTCCGGATCGTCCTGCGGCGGATACCACACGCAGTACTCGATGGTCATGTACTCCGACAGGAAGAACGGAACCTGGACGCCATGCGGCCCGCCCGTGACAACTCCCGGATGGATGGTGAAGTGGCCGGGGGCGAACAGCGGGTGGGTCTTGGTGAACGACCACTCCTCCTCCAGCCGCTGCATGGCCTGGAAGACGTGGAAACCCTTGTCGATGGCGTTGACGCCTACGTCCGGGCCGCCGCCGCCCGCGCGGATGGTCTGGCCGCGCATCGAGGAGTGCGTGGTCTTCCCCCCGACCGTGACCGAGAACCACAGCAGTCCCGGGGTGACCGGGATGACTCCGAGCCGTGTCGGGCCGCTCGGCTCGGCCACGACCGCCGCGTCTGCCCGGTAGCCGCGCTCCAGCGTCGAGGAGACACCGCACTCGTGGTCCATCACCTCCTCGCCAACGACGGCCTGGATGATCAGGTCGCCCTGCAAGCGGACTCCGGCGCGTTCGAGTGCCTTGACGGCGAAGGCCTGCGCGACCAACCCGGCCTTCATGTCGCTCGCGCCGCGACCCCAGACGCGGTCGTCGTCGATACGGCCGGAGAACGGCGTGCCCGACTCCCATCGGTCGGAGTTGCCGGGAGGCACGACGTCGACGTGGCCGTTGAGGATCAGGGATCGACCTCCGCCGCTGCCGGCGATCGTGCCGACCGCATTCGTACGCTTGGGCTCGACAGCCCACTTCTCCACCTGCGCGCCCGCGTCTTGATAGATCTCGGCAAGCAACTCGCTGACCCGCCCCTCGGCACCCACGACATCGTCGTACACCTGACCGGGATACTTCGGATTCACGCTGGGTATCGCGATCACGTCGGACAGGACCGCGACCATGTCGTCGCGCAGGGCATCCACTGCTTGGAAGACGGCATTCCGCTGAGCCGTATCCGCCGGTTGTCGTGACATCGTCATCTCCTCACTACCTGGCGTTCGGCACGGGAGCGGCATTGGGCGAGACCAACACCAACAGCCCGCCCGCGATGAGCAGCAGGATCCCGATCAGTTCGAGTACTGCGCCGAGCCGGATGTTGGCGATGCCGTCGAAGAACACCGACCACGGCAGCGGGCCCTTGACCGCCAACACCGTCAATGCCAGCTGCGCGGCGCCGACCACCGTGCACAGCACGGCGACCACGCGAGAGCGGGTCCTGGCGAGCAGCACCACCAGCGCCGTCGCCGCGACCGCGAAAAGCCATGCAAACCAACCGAAATAGGCCGCCTGCGCGGTGGAGGTGCTACCGACTGAGGCAGCGGACAGAGCAGCGAACGACAGCTCCGCGGCGGGAGCGTTGGCTTGCGGCTGCGGCGGGATGTAGGTCCAAGCGGGGCCGAGCAGACCGAGCCACACTGCCGCTGTGCTCGCGATGGCGCACATGGCGATGCGCCGGCTGGCGGTGCTGGACGCTGCCCGGGTCTGCGGTTCTGCATAGATCGCGTTCATCGTGTGAAGCCTTCTTCCCTGGATTCGGCCGATCTGCCGACGAGACCTTGATGTGACGACTCGCGTCGGTCATGGCGTCCAAGCATGCGGACGCGGGCCCCTCAGCGAATCCGTCATCGTGCGGAGCGCATACGGAGTTCGGGCGGTGGCACGCACATTCGATCGGTCGGCAGCGTCGAATCCGTAGCCGGATACGTACAACGACCGATGCATGGTCGGCGACGACGTTCCAGAATTCGGTCCATCAGTCTTGTACCGATCCCACGGGAGTGCATCGCCATGACGACGATTTCCGAACCCTTCGACCAGACGACGTTGCGGTCGTTCTACGGCCGGATACCGAGCGGTGTTCTCGTGCTCGGCGCGATGGTGGATGGTGAACCCGTCGGCATGGCGGTGAGTTCGTTCACCAACGTCTCGCTCGATCCGCCGTTGATGGTCGTGTCCATCCGCAACGAATCCACCACCTGGCCACTGATCGCCAGGGCGGAGGCTGTCGGCGCAAGCATCCTGGCCGAATCGCAGGGGGCTTGCGGGTTGCAGATGTCCGCCAGTGAGGCGGGCAGCCGCTTCGACTCGATCGGCTACAGCGTGAGCGCATCGGGGGCGGTCGCCATCGACGACGCGTCCGCGTGGTTCGAGGCAACGGCATCGGACCCCATCCCCGCCGGCGACCACTCCCTGGTTCTGCTGACGCTGCGCAGCATCTCGAACGGCATCGACAATTCGCCACTGCTGTTCTTCCGGAGCAAGTTCGCGGCGGTGCGCCATGGTTAGGGTGGCCGTTTTCGTCACCGGACACCACGCCGATCCGGTGTTCACGCCGACCGGCGCAGGCAGCGCCCGCTACCCGCATCTCCTGGACGCGGACAATCTGAGCGATGCGGCGTCGACGTCCAGCCGGCTCGAGCGCGACGACTCCGGGAGAACACCACTGCCGCTCTTGCGCATAGACACGACATCATCGGCGCCCGCCGCCACGTGCGCGCGCCGGGACCGCCAGGCGATTGCGTTCCCCGATTCGCCGAGGTTGTTAGCGGGCTTGATCGCGGACGCGGTCCGGGTGGGCGTCGCTTCGGGCGCCGTGATCACCGTCGGTGGGCGGCCGACGCGCTCGCACAGGCTGCGCGACGAGATCGCGGACCATCTCTTGCTGGCCGGATTCGATGTCGCATTCGACGTCCCAGGGTGGGCAGTGGAGGACACGAGCCTCCAGCCGTCGAGCTGAAGCCCGCCCGGTCAGCCGATGTCGAACCCGCTCGACCGTCTCCGGGCAGCGATAAACTTGATTGGCACAGTTGCCCACCGATACAGAATCTGGGACCGCCGATGGCTGAAGTCGACCCGCTCGCCACGCAGCGGGGAGCGGCTGTCGATATTGCCGCCGAGCTTGCTGTCGACGGCTATAGCGACGCACAGGAGATCGCTCACGGAGGATTCGGAGTCGTCTACCGCTGTGAGCAGAAGCCGCTCGATCGCACGGTGGCGGTCAAGGTTCTCACTGCCGACCTAAGCGAAGAGAATTTCGAGCGGTTCGTCGAGGAACAGCACGCAATGGGGCGGCTGTCCGAGCATCCCAACATCGTCACGATCCTCCATGCGGGAGCGACCGAGAGCGGTCGACCATACCTCGTGATGCCGTACCACCGACAGGAGTCTCTGGAGACTCACCTCCGCCGTCACGGCCCGATCGGCTGGGCCGACGCACTCCGGCTCGGCGTGAAGATTGCCGGTGCGCTGGCCGCCGCGCACAGGATCGACATCCTGCATCGCGACGTCAAGCCGGGAAACATCCTGCTGACCGAGTACGGCGAGCCCGAGCTGACCGACTTCGGCATCGCACGGATCACCGGAGGATTCCAGACCGCCGCCGGCATCGTTCTCGGCTCACCGGCGTTCGCCGCACCCGAGGTGCTGCGCGGGCAAGCCGCAACTGCCGCATCCGACGTCTACAGTCTCGGTGCGACATTGTTCAGCGCGGTGACCGGCCACGCCGCATTCGAGCGGCGCAGCGGCGAGGACGTCGTCGCGCAGTTCTTGCGCATCTCGAACGAACCGATTCCGTCCCTGCACGAGTACGACATTCCCGCCGACGTAGCCGCCGCGATCGAAAGGGCCATGGCGCACAATCCCGAAGACCGCCCCGCCACGGCAACGGCATACGGCAACGAACTGCGCGAGATTCAACGTCACCTGGGGCTGGTGGTCGACGAGATGGCGACACCCACCGCGCTCGGAAGCGGAGCGAGTGCGACGACCGGCGGCGCTCTACAACCGGTGAAACCCGGTTCCGGGCGACACAACATTTCGGCGGACACAACCAGTTTCGTCGGTCGCACGCAGGAAATTCGCGAGATCAGGACGCTGCTACGCAAGGCGCGACTGCTGTCGCTGACCGGGATCGGGGGCGTGGGCAAATCGCGACTCGTGAAGGCCGCCGCGTTGACGTTTCAGCGCGCGTTCCGCGACGGGGTGTGGCTCACGGACTTCAATTTCGTACAGGACAGCAGATTCGTGCAACAGGCGATCCAGGATTCGGTACCAGGACCGGCCACTGTACTGTCACTGACCGAGCAGCTCCGCGACAAGAGTCTCCTACTGATACTCGACAACTGCGACAAACTCACGACCGAAATCGGAGACGTCGCGGCGAGTTTGTTGACCCAGTGCCCGAACGTGAAGATCATCGCGACCTCGCGGACGCCACTGGACATCAGCGCTGAATACGTACTGAATGTACCGCCGTTCGCCGCCGATACCGGCAACGGAACGCGCCCGGAGACCGCGAACGACGCCGTGGCACTGTTCCAGGACCGCGCACAGGCAGCCAGCGGATGGGAATACGACGCCAGCCGAGGGGACGACATCGTCGACCTGTGCAATCGGCTGGACGGGCTGCCCCTGGCGATCGAACTCGCCGCACTACGAACACGGACGATGTCGATCCACGACATCAACACCGGACTGACCGATCGATTCGGGCTCCTCAAGGGCGGACCACGAGACATGCATCCCCGCCATCGCAGCCTGTGGACGCTGCTCGGGTGGACGTGGGAGCAGTGCAGCAGCGCGCAGAGATCGCTGTGGGCCCAGTTCTCCGTGTTCGTTGGTTCGGCCTCGTTGGACGCGGTGCGCAGCGTATGTGAACTCGACGACGAGGCTGACGTCGCCGACGTAGTCGACGGTCTCGTTCAGCAATCCATTCTGTCGCGACGGCAATCAGGGAGCGTTCTTCGCTTCCAGATGCTCGACACCATTCGTGAGTTCGGCCAGTTGATGCTCGAACGAGATGCCGCGTCTCTCGGCCTCAGCTCGTCGCAGGCGGACCTGCGCGATCGACACATGCAGTTCTATTCGGTGTTGGCCAAGAAATCGGAGAACGACTGGTTCGGCCCGAATCAACGTCGTGCGAGTTCGACTGTCGCCGAAGAGATAGCAAACATGCGCTCGGCCTTCGAATGGGCGCTCGAAACCAGAGACCATTGCGGTACAGGCGCCGCGATGGTGGCCGACCTGTGGTTCTACTGGGTGGGTTGCGGGCACCTGAAGGAAGGCCGGCTGTGGTCGGAACATGCCTGGGATCGGGTCCACAGCCTCGGCATACCCCACGAGGCGAGATCACTGTGGACACTCGGGTGGAATCTACTGATCACCGGCGAGGTGGATCGCGCGGAACTGCATCTGCGAGAGTGCCTTTCGCAAGCCAGTGAACAAGGCGACGCGCGCGCGGGCTCGTTCGGCAGAGCGCTGCTGGGTGCCGTGCACTTCTTCCGGGACGATTTCGACACCGGCGTCGAGCTGTACCGAACCGCGATCGTGGAGGCACGCCAGCGCGGCGACCAACTCGCCACCGCGATGTTCTTGTATCAGCTCGGGGAGGGCTATTGCCTCTACCACGAGTTCGAACTCGCAGAGGAGTGCTGTCGCGACTGCATCGCGGTCTGCGAGCGGAACAATGATCAGTGGTGCATCTCGTACGCCCGGTGGGTGCAGGCCCTCGCGGCATACATACAGGGATCGTACGAACGCGCCGCATCGATCGCGGAACTGTCATTGGCGACGATGGCGACGATCGACGATCACCTGGGCATCGCACTGGTCGGGGAACTACTCGCCTGGCTGGCCGTGGAGAACGGCAAATACCTCGACGCGGCCACCCTCCTGGGCGCGACGGAGGCGTACTGGTCCGCCAGTGGCTCCTCCGTGATGGGACTCCATCGACTGATGCAGTACCGCGAAGCATGCTTCACGAAAGTCCAGGCACACCTCGCGGAACGCGACATCGCCAACGCAACCGCGAAGGGAGCCGCGCTCGGATTCGAGTGGATCGCCGCACTCTCAGGTTCGGCGATCGTCGACCCCGGTGCCGCTTCCGGCCCCAGCGGTCGACACCCCACCGCGGACACACGATCGACTCTCCTGCAACCTCTCACGCAACGGGAGCGGGAGATCGCCAACCTCGTGGCGCGCGGGCTGACCAACAAAGAGATTGCGGCGCAACTGATAATCGGCAAACGCACCGTGGACACCCACGTCGCGCATGTGCTCGCGAAGTGCGGACTGCGCCGCCGCTCGGAGATTGCCTCGTTGGTCACCGCGAGTCCGGACATGCCGTGACCATCGGCCACCGAGGAGGCAATCTCCACCGGACACCTCACCTCCAACGGATATGGGCACGCACCCGACTGCCCTCAGCATCGGTCCAGCCCTTGCCGGCGGCGTAGTCGATCATCGAAGCGAACCCGCCGTTCCAGTCTTCGGTCCCACGACCCCGCTGACGGAGGAAGTCGATGTCGATCCACAGATGATCGCCGTCGACGACCCCCGCCCCCTCCGAAACAGCAACCCCGACAACGTCTTCGACGGAGAGACCGAGCGCGTCGACCGCCAGCTCGGTGAAGTTGTCCCCGTCGTCGAGGCGGATCGACGCATTCTCGGTGATGACGACGATCATGACGCCTCACCCAGGTTCATGACGTGCAGTGCCGGTCGACGATCAACCCACGGCCGTGCCTGCTCGAGCTGCGCGGCCAGCCCGAGCAGCAGGTCTTCTCGGTAGATGTCGGCGCCGAACTGCACCCCGACCGGAAGACCGTCACTGGTGGTACCGAGCGGAAGGCTGATCGCCGGCGCACCCGTGACGTTGTACAGAGCGCACGTCGGGTGAGGCGCGATGACCTCGCGCACCCACCCCTGCGCGGTGAACGACTCGTCGTTCGCGTCGAACGTTCCCAGATCGACCGGCGGGGTGATCGCGGTCGGCGTGACGAGGACGTCCCAGTCCACCATGAACCCCGCGAGCTGCCTGCTGACCGCGTTGTTCGTCGCGAAGGCGCGGGCCAGGTCCATCGGCGTCAACCCGCGGCCGGCCTCGACGGCCGCGACCGTGGTGGCCTCGAAGAACTCGGGGCTCAGCCCGATCCCGAGCGACTCCGCGAGGGGCACGACGTCGGCCGCGGCCCCCGCGCAGAAGGTCACGGTCAGCGCCTCGAGGAACCGCTCCCAGTCCAGCGCGGGCCGCACAACCTCCACGTGATGCCCCAACTCCGCCAGCAACCGGATCGTCGCGTCGAGCACGCCGGCGACCTCCGGATGCAGCAGCCGGTCGGTCCACGAGTCCGGACACACGGCGATCCGCAGCGGTGTCCGCGGCGCCCGCACCTCGTCCAGATACGGCCGAGCCGGGGCGGGTGCGCCGTACCTCTCCCCCGGCATCGGCCCGTGCACGGCATCGAGCAGTGCCGCCGCGTCCCGCACTGTCCGGGTGATGGCGAACTCCGCCACGTTGCCGTAGAAGGCCTCCGCGATGCCCGGCCCGATCGGAATCCGCCCACGGCTCGGTTTGAGCCCGACGGTCCCGGTGTGACCCGCGGGAATGCGGATCGACCCGGCACCGTCGTTGGCGTGGCCGATCGGCACCGCGCCCGCGGCCACCAACGCGGCCGAACCGCCGCTGGATCCGCCCGGGCTCTTGGTCGGATCCCACGGGTTCAGCGTGGCCCCGCCGAGCAACGGTTCCGTTGTCGGGCTGAGCGCGAACTCGGGGATCTTCGTGACGGCGACCGCACCGAGCCCGGCCCGGCGAAAGCGCGCCATCAACTCCGAGTCGTGGTCGAACACGATCCCCTCCGCCAGGGCGCGGCTGCCCAGGTGCATCGGGACGCCCGCGGCGTGGCAACACAGATCCTTCAGCACGAACGGGACACCGGCGAACACCCCGTCGGTGGCGGCGTCCAGCGGCGACTCCCACGGACCCTCGGCGCTGGCGTGCAACCCGGCATCCGCCAGTTCGACCGCCCGCACGCCGGCCTCGTGCACGTCCGACGGCTTCACCTCACCGGATCGCACCAGCTCTGCCAGCCCGGTGGCGTCGTACGACGCGTACTCCTCGATCGTCAACATCAGTACGACACCTCCGCCGGTACCCCGGCTCCGACCCGGGTCCAGATGTCACGGTGCATCAACCACGATCCGTCGTCCTGGCGCAGGTGGACGACGACGTAGTTGCTGCGCACCGCGGGCCGACCGGCGAATTCGCCGACCGCGACGCCCTCCTCGACGGCGACCGTGTCGCCGACCGTCAGTTGCACGTTTTCGAGTGACTGCCGGACGAATCCGTCTATCAGCCAGCGGGCGAACTCCTCGGCGATCGCGGCCCGCCCGCGCACGGCACGCCCGTCGGGGGTGAGCAGGGTGCCCGCATCGGTGTACAGCGACGCGAACAACCCCGGATCCCGCTCGTCGACGGCCCGGACCACGTTGCGGTGGACCTCGGTGAGATGCTCCTCGAACGTCGCCATCGTCATCCCGCCAGTTCTTCCGCGTTGTCGTAGCTCGGACGCTGCCGGGGGTCGCCGGGCAGCAGGCCGACGGGCCCGGTGCGCACCACACCTGCGGGGTTGGTGAAGTACGGGATCACGTAGCGACCGAGGTTCTCGATGGTCTGCATCCGCTCCTCGTGGGTGCCGCCCTCGATGCGAAGCACGATCTCGTCTGCGCCCATGTCCGCGGTCCGCTGCACCTGTTCGATGCAGTACTGCGGATCGCCGACCAGGACGGTCGGGCCGCAGGTTCGCAGCCATTCCGCGTCGTCGGCGTGCTTGCGCAGCTGTCCGATCCGGGAGAACTCGCCGTACTGTTCGGGCGAGCGCTCGGCGAGCTGCACGTAGACGTCGTTGATGATCATCTGCGCGAACTTCAGCAGGTCCGCCTCGGCGAGTGCGAGCGCCTCGTCGGTGGTCTTGGCGCACCGCACCGACATGACGCTGCTGGCCGCGGACTTGACCGCGTAGCGGCCGACGGGCGACACCTCGCCCTCGGGCACCGAGTTGTACGCGTCCAGGTTCGCCTGCAGCACCTCCCAGCCGAGGTACGCGTCGGAGGTGATCATGCCCAGTCCCTGGCGCCGAGCGGCGGCGGCGGACTCAATGCTCTGCACGATCTTGTACAGCGGCGGATGCGGTTCCTGCAGCGACTTGGGGCTGAGCCGCCGCTCCGGGATCTTGCCCCAATGCGGTCCGTCGTGGCTGAAGGTGTCATCGCTCAGCGCGCGGACGATGAGCTCGAGCGCCTCCTCCGACCTGCCACGGGTCTCCTCGAGCGAGACGCCGAACGCGTCGAGCTGGAGCAGCGTGTTGCCCCGAGCGGTTGTCAATTCGACGCGCCCATTGGACAGCAGGTCGGTGGCCGCGGTCTGCTCCGCGACGAGGATAGGATGAATCACAGAGATCAGGCGGCTCATATAGCGCAATCGAATTCTGTTGGTGCGCATGGCAACCGCCGTGAACAGCACCTCCGGCGCAGGCGTGACGCACATGTCGTTGAAGAAGTGGTGCTCGGATGTGCCCCAGCCGTAGAAGCCCATCTGCTCGGCGAACACCGCTTCCTCCACCATGTCCAAGTAACGACGGTGTTGCGTGGTGCCGGGCTCAGTTGCACACTCGCTCATCATGATGAATCTCATTGTGATTTCCTTCGGTCCGGTGGGTGAACGGTGCCTGCGTGGCGAGTTCAAGCGTCCCGGTTCCGAGCATCGACGCGGATCCGTCATCGTGCGGAGAAGGTACTGAACTTTGCGACGGCGATGTCGTGCGAGTACCCCGCCTACCTCGGCGACCTGACCGCCTGGTCCGGCCTCGCACTGGTCACCTGGGCCCTGCCCCGCGGTCGTCATCCTGCTCATCACCGCAGGGCCCTGTGCCGTACCTGGTCTGACCCGACGCCAGCCTCGGGCATGCAGCGGACCGGGACCTGAGGGAGGATGGACCCGACGCGGGGTCGGGTCACCCCGCCGATATGGGAGGTCACCGTGCTGAATCTCGTTCGTGCCCTGGGCATCTCCGCCGCCGGCGTCGTTGCTTCGAGCTGGTTGGCGGCGGGGGTCGCCGCGGCGGCGGTGACCGTCCCGTTTCAGGTCGATCCCGCACCGTTCGGGAACCCGAACGGAAGCTTCGACGCGCCACCGGTTCGCTGCGCGGTCGTGGTCGGGGACCGGCCCGGCAGCGCGACGATCACCGGCGGGAAGCCCGGTCGCTGGGGATGCCCGCTCTCGTCCGAGGTGCACTGGCTGAACCTGTCGACCGGGGCGTCCGGCTCCGGCCGGCTGTCGGACGGACTGAACGGAATTCCGGCCGAGGCGACACTGCACACGGGCGCCGGGCAGGTCGTGGTCGCTCTCCTGCCGCAGCCGGGCCCGATCACTCCCGGTTTCGCCGCCTTCTCGGTGCCGTAGGCCAGTCGAACGGATGAATCCGCGCCGATAGCCGCCCGACCGGTCCGAAATGCCTGATATGGATGAGGCTGACGATGCGCCGAGACCGACGCGCATCACCGCACCGTTGAAGGAACTGCCGTGCCCTCCAGGATCGCCACCCCCGTCAGCGCCCGGCTCGTACGCAGGGACACCGCCTGGGCCGTCGGCGCGGCAGGGTTGCTGGTAGTCGTGAGTCTGGCCGGATGCCGCGCACCGGACGCGGCGGCGCCGTCCCCGACCACCAGCGCCCCGGCGACGTCGTCCGCGGCGGCACCGACGTCGCGGACCACCACCACGACGACCACCGCCGCCACGCCGACCGTCGCCGCGGTCGCGTTGTCCGCCACCGGACCCGACGCCGCGAACACCGCGCTGGCACAACTGGACACCCTGCCGGTCAAGGGCCGAGCCCCGAAGACCGGCTACGACCGTGCCCTGTTCGGGCAGGCCTGGTCCGACGACGTCACCGTCGCGGGCGGCCACAACGGCTGCGACACCCGCAACGACATCCTGCGACGCGACCTCTCCGCCGTCGCGCTCAAACCAGGCTCGAACGGCTGCACCGTCCTGACGGGCACCCTCGCCGACAGCTACACCGGCACCACCATCGCCTTCACCCGCGGGTCCGGCACGTCGAACGCGGTGGAGATCGATCACATGGTGGCGCTGTCGGATTCGTGGCAGAAGGGTGCACAGCAACTCGACGAGCAGACCCGGCGCAACTTCGCGAACGATCCTCGCAACCTGCAGGCCGTCGACGGTCCGACCAACCAGAGCAAGGGCGACGGCGACGCGGCGACCTGGCTGCCGCCGAACAAGGAGTACCGCTGCACGTACGTCGCCCGGCAGATCGAGGTGAAGGCGGCGTACGGCCTGTGGGTCACCGCCGCGGAACGGGACGCGATGGCGCGGGTGCTCGAGACGTGCGGGGCAGCGCCGGCGAGGGTCGTTCCCGCCGCGGATCCCACGGTCGAGCGGCAGCAGGTCACGACGGTGGCGCCCGCACCTGCACCGGTTCCGTTCGTCGCCCCACCGGCGACCGCTCCCGCACCGGCCGCGGTTGTTCCACCGCCTGCACCTGCACCTGCACCTGCGCCGGCACCCGTGCCGCAGCCGGGCGCGGGCGTGTCGTACGCGAATTGCAGCGCGGTGCGGGCCGCGGGCGCGGCGCCGATCTACGCGGGGCAGCCCGGGTACAGCCGGAAGCTGGACCGCGACGGCGACGGGGTCGCCTGCGAGTGAGCCGCGGCAGCGGTCGGGGCGTCGACGGTCACACCGTCACGACCGTCTTCCCGCGGGCGTGCCCGTCGCTGAGGTAGGTGACCGCCGCGGCGGCGTCTGCGAGCGGGAAGGTCCGGTCGACGACCGGGACGACCCGACCCGCCTCGATCAGCTCGGCGAGAACGGCGAGGTCGTCCGCATTCTCCGAGCTGACGTACGTGCGCAGGTTCTGACGGATGAACGGCGACAACAGGAGTGCGCGGATCTGGCGGTCGGTACCGCCGAGCCACCGACCGCTCGTCTCGGAACCCACGATGACCAGGGTCCCCCGCGGCGCCAGCGCCCGCCGCAACTGTGCGAGCGAACGATGGCCACCGGTATCCAGGATGACGTCGTACCGCGTGGACGACTCGTCGATGTCACGGACCTGGTAGTCGACGACGTGGTCCGCTCCGATCGAACGGACCACGTCCAGCTTCGCCGTGCTGCACACGCCCGTGACCTCCGCCCCGAACGCCTTGGCGATCTGCACGGCGAATGTTCCGACACCGCCCGAGGCGCCGATGACCAGCACCCTCTGACCGGACTTCACCCGCCCGTGGTCACGAACACCCTGAAGTGCGGTGAGCGCGGAGATGGGAACGGCCGCAGCCTGCTCGAAGGTGAGGTTCGCCGGCTTGGGTGCGAGCACGCCGTCGCCGACGCTGACGTACTCGGCAAGGCAGCCTTCGGCGATTCCGAAGACCTCGTCCCCGGTTCGCCATCGAGTCACCTGACTGCCGACCGCCTCGACGACGCCCGCCGTCTCTCGTCCCCGCACGCGGGTCCGCGGTGCGCGAAACCCGTAGCCCGCGAGGCGAATCGGATAGGGAAGCCCGGTCATTATGTGCCAGAGCCCGCGGTCCACGCCCGCTGCCCGAACCCTGACGAGCACCTCGTCGTCGCCGACCTCGGGCCGGTCGATCTCCTCGAGCCGCAGGACCTCGCCGGCTTCGCCGTACCGGTCCTGGACGATCGCCTTCATCGTTGTCATCTCCGCCACGGCCCGTCGTCCGTCTGCCCGGATCCGCCCGCAGGTCGCTGCCACCCACCGGCTAGACTTACGTCGTAAGTATGACACTTACTTTGTAAGTCCCGTCAAGACTCGGGGCGGAACGGGAGTGGAAACCGATGGCGAGACCGTCCGGCGCACCGGCACCCCGGGCCCGCCTGGACCGGGCCCAGGTCGTGAGCGCGGCCGTCGCGATCGCCGATTCGACGGGGATCGACTCGGTCACCATGCGCAAGCTCGGCGGCGAACTCGGCGTCGAGGCCATGTCGGTGTACAACCACGTGGCCAACAAGGAGGACCTACGGGACGGAATGGTCGACAGCGCCTTCGGCGAGATCGAACTCCCCCACGACGGCGCCGGCTGGAGGGACGCCATGTTCCGCCGGGCCTCCTCGGCCCGCGAGGTCCTGTCGCGCCACCCCTGGGCCACCGAGCTGATGAGCTCGCGGACCAATCCCGGGCCCGCGACCCTGCGTCACCACGATGCCGTGATCGGAACCCTTCGGGGAGCGGGCTTCTCGATCGCCATGGCCGCCCACGCGTTCTCCGTCATCGACAGCTACGTCTACGGGTTCGCGCTTCAGGAGACGAGCCTGCCGTTCGACACCGCGGACGAGACCGCGGAGGTCGCACAGACGATCCTCTCGCAGTCCACCTCCGACGAGTACCCCCACCTGACCGAGCTGACAGTCCAGCATGTACTCGAGCCCGGCTACGACTACGGCGCCGAGTTCGAGTTCGGGCTGGACCTGATACTCGACGGCCTCGACCGGGCCCGCCGATCGCAGGACCTGGCACCCTAACTCGTCCGAGCAGCTGCGGCCGGACCGCGTCACAGTGCCCGCTTGAGCCCGACCTGGCTGTTGTCGTATCCGAGCCGCGCGTAGAACGCCAGCGCCCGCTCCCGGTCCCGGTCGGTGGTGACCTGCGCGAGTGTCGCTCCGCGGTGTCGCCCGTGGTCGTGCGCCCACTCGAGCATTGCGGTTCCGACGCCGAGGGAACGTTCGGAGGCCGCCACCCGAACCCCCTCGATCTGAAGGCGGGTGGTGCCGCCGCGGGACAACCCGGGGACGATGGTGAGCTGCATGGTGCCGACGATCCGGTCGTCCTCGTCGCGGACCACGGCCAGGTAGTGCGAGGAGTCCCGGGCGACGGCGTCGTACGCCTCCTCGTACCGTGCGATCTCGGCGCCCTCTCGGAGGCGGCCGATCTCGTCGTCGGACAGCAGGGCGACAAGCGCAGAAACGTCGGCACGGCCGGCACGCTGCACCCGATAGATCCTGTCGCCGACTCGGAGCCGCCCACCGACCGATGCCCGTGACTGCAGGTGCGCGACGAGCGTGTCCAGCCAGGTGCCGACATGCCGCCGGGCCTCGGGGGTGTCGGGGTAGCGACAGCGAAGGTGCAACCCGGACTCGTCGAGGATGAACCACAGCATCACGCCGTCGGTCCGGATCGTTGCGCCGACGTACTGCGCCTCCAGACCGGTCGCGTCGACCCGGACCGGCAGCCGGCGCAGGTCCAGCCACGAGATCGCGAACATCCCTGGCGCCTCGGGCATCCCGCCCCACGGACGCAGCACGTCCTCCAGTGGCCAGGACCCCATCCGGACGGCCTCCTTGACCGCCTCCGCGCTGGCGCGGGGATCGGGGTCGGTCGATTCCAGCACCGAGTTGGTGATGAACCAGCCGACGGAGTCGTGCCAGGTGGCGTCGTATCGACTGTGCACCGGAAACACCGCCCGCAGCGGGGTACCGGCCAGCTCGCGGGTCACGTCGGTCATCGCCGACACCACCAGCGCCAGGGTCGAGACGCCCTCGTCGCGGGCCTGCGCCGAGAACGCCGCGCTGCCGTCGACATCGAGCACGTCGCGCACCTCGACCCGTTCCTGCTGCAGCGTCGCCGCGCCCAGCGACAGCGGGAAGCGCGGCATCACATCGCCGCCGGCGGCCAGCACCGCGGTCCAGCGGCGGCGAACATCGTCGGGTGCGGCCGGGCGGTCCCGCAGCGCGCGGGTGTGCTCGGCGAAGGCGGGTGCGGGCGGCAGCGACGGCGCTCGACCCTCCTGCACCGCGGCCAGCGCGGCAAGCAGGTCGCGGGCGATCACCAGCATCGACCACATGTCGACGTGCGAATGGTCCGCGGCGACGACGACCGTCGGGCCCACCGCGGTCTCGAGCACGCACAGCCGGTGCGACGGACGACTGTACGGCGAACACGCGCGGTCGAGCACCTCCCGTAGCGCGTCGTTCACGGCCTGCCCGGGTGCGATCGAGTGCTCGGCCCAGTCGCCGGGGAGGATCTCGACCTCGTGCAGCCGCGGCTCGCCGTCCTCGCCAGGCACGAACACCGACCGCAGCGTGCCGTGCCGAGCGATCACCGACAGCCACGCGGCCGCGAGCTCGTCGGCCGGCACCGGCTCGGACAACCTGAAGGACAACGCCATCCAGGACCCGGCACGGTCTCCCGCACCGACGTGGCGTCGTTGGTCGAAGGAGACGGGAAGCGATCGGCCCGGCCGGCCTACAGACACGTCGTAGCCCAGCAGCCGACCGAAGGGCAGGCGCAGGTGCGCGACGTTGGTCAGCCGCATGGCGGTAGCCTAGGCGCTTCCCCAGCGACCGCCACCTCGCCTTTCAATCACGCAGGAGCCGCCATGTCGACCTTCAGTGTCCCTGGCGCCGAACTCGACGTGGAACTGAGCGACGAGGGTGGCCACCCAGTCGTCCAGCTCCACGGCCTCACCTCCAGCCGCCATCGCGACCGCGTGATGGATCTCGACCTCGGACGCGGGCTCAGCGGCACCCGGCTGTTGCGGTACGACGCGCGCGGGCACGGCCGCTCGACCGGGCGCGCGGTCCCCGAGGACTACCGTTGGCCGGTCCTGGCCGACGATCTGCTGAGGTTGCTCGACCACTGGTTCCCCGGGGAGCGGGTGCACGGCGTCGGCCCGTCGATGGGCACGGGAACGCTGCTGCACGCGGCCGTGCGCGATCCCGGCCGGTTCGCCGGCCTCACCCTGATGGTGCCGGCGACCGCGTGGCGCACCCGCGCCGCGAAGGCCGGCGACTACCGGCGCAATGCCGCGATGATCGAGGAGCAGGGGCTCGACGCGTTCCTCGGCGCCGATCTCGCCGTGTCCCGCCCCCCGGCGACCGTCCGGGCGCCCGAGACCGTGCCGGACGTCGCCGAGCGACTGCTGCCGTCGCTGTTCCGCGGGGCTGCGCTGAGCGACCTGCCCGCACCGGACGAGATCGCCGCGATCGGCGTTCCGACCACCGTGCTGGCCTGGATCGACGACCCCGCCCATCCGGTGTCCACCGCCGAGGCTCTGGTGGACCTGCTGCCCAGTGCCACGCTGGAGGTGGCGCACACGCCGGCCGATCTCGCCCGCTGGCCCGGCATCCTGTGCGAGGACGTGGCGCGGCACGGATAGCGCCTCGTCGCGGACCGCGGCGCGGCCGAGCCGGTACCCGGTGGGATGATGGCGCGCGTGCCGATGCCCTCACCGCTGCCCGTCAAGGACGGGGTCGGGCCGACGCGGCTGCGCGTGCCGACGTCCGGGCCGTGGGCGACGATCGCCGACTACGTGGTCGCGAGGTTCGACCACATGGACTCCGACGACCTGTACCGGCGGTTCGACGCCGGCGAGATCGTCGGCGCCGACGGGCGTCCGATCGGTCGCGCCGCGGCACTGGGTGCGCACCCGTTCGTCTGGTACTACCGCGATCTGCCGATTGAAGACCCGGTGCCGTTCCACGAGGAGATCCTGCACGTCGACGACGACCTCGTGGTGATCGACAAGCCGCACTTCCTGCCGACCACCCCGAGCGGGCGTTACCTGCGCGAGTCGGCGCTCGTCCGATTGCGGGTCCGCCTGGGCAACCCGGACCTGGCGCCGATCCATCGACTCGACCGCGGGACCGCGGGCCTGGTGATGTTCTCGGCCCGTCCCGCGACGCGCGGCGCGTACCAGTCGTTGTTCGAGAAGCGGCGGGTCGTGAAGGTCTACGAGGCGGTGTCGGCGCGACCGTCCGGGTGGGACCCGGCCGCACCGGCGCTCGCCGGGCGCGCCGTTCCGCTCGTCTACCGCAACCACATCGCGGCTCGACGCGGTGAGCTGCGGGTCGTCGCCGACGACGACCGTGAGCCCAACGCCGAGACGGCGGTCGAGGTGCGCGGGACCGGTGTCAGCACGTCCGGACGTGCTGTGCTGCACACCGTCCTGCGCCCGCGCACCGGTCGGATGCACCAGTTGCGGGTGCATCTGGCGGCGCTCGGCGTCGGAATCCTGGGCGACCGGCGATACCCCGACCTGCTGCCCGAGGCGCCGGACGATCATTCCCTCCCCCTCCAATTGCTCGCGCGGGAACTGGAATTCACCGATCCGCTGTCGGGGACGCCGCGGCGGTTCGTCACCCGCCGTACGTTGGGCGAGGCGCCCGCATCGGGGCACTGAGCGGACGCCGCGAGGGATCCTCGAAACCACCGATAGTTTGTCGGTGGTGCTCAATACAATCGAACACATGAGCGAACCGAGGGCGGAGGGCGAGGCCGTGACGACCGCAGCGTTGGATCGGTGGATCCGCCGACTTGCCGACGCACACGGCCCCGACGAACAACCCGAGCGCATCGATCTGCTCCGCGCCCTCCAACGACTCACCTGCGCCGCGGCCGGCCTGCAGGCTCAGGTCACCTCCGATTTCGCGGCGCAACAACGCCGCGCGGCCGCCGATGCGGGAGTGGCACGCGAGCGTCGGGATCGGGGAATCGCCTCGCAGATCGCGTTGGCCCGCCGTGAGTCCCCGCACCGCGGCGGCATCCACCTCGGCCTGGCCACCGCGCTCACTTCCGAACTTCCGCACACCCTCGGTGCGCTGCGTGGAGGGTGGATCACCGAGTGGCGCGCCACCCAGATCGCACGTGAAACCGCCTGCCTCTCAATCGAAGACCGAGCCGAGGTTGACCGGAAGCTCGCTGCCGATCCCGAACGACTCGAGAAGATGAGCGACAAGGTAGCGGTCGCCAGCGCACGCCAGATGGCGTACGAGGCGGACAAGCTGGCGGACACCCTCGTCGCCCGCATCGTCGCCGGATCGACCGAGGACACCCTTGGGCCGGCGACACCGGTTCGGGTGCACCTGACGGTGTCCGATCGCACGCTGTTCGGCGGTGGGTGTCGCCGAACTTCGCCAGGTGTACACGCGGCCGGACAACGGCGCGGTGGTCGCCTTGGACCGGAACACCCGAATGTTCCCCGCTTCCCTGGCCGAGTTGATCCGGCTCCGCGACCCCGTCTGCTGAACACCCTGGTGCGATGCACCCGTGCGGCACATCGACCACGTCCATTCCGCCGCCGACGGCGGACCGACCACCCTGGAGAACGGTCAGGGGCTGTGCGAGGCGTGCAACTACGCCAAACAGGCGCCGGGATGGGACGCCGAGGCAATCGACTCCCCGGACGGCAGACATCTCGTCCGGATCACCACTCCCACCGGGCACATCCACCACAGCCTCGCGCGCCGCCCGCACCGAGGCCGGCGGTTGCGTGACCGCAGTCACGGCTGCGACATGGCCTTTGCCGTGGCAGTCAACTCGTCGACATAGGTGCGCCGTTCGTCCGGGGTGACCGCTGACCGCAGTGGGCCGATCTGCAACTCCCACCGCGGCGTGCCCGAAGCGTCGAACACCGGGGTGGTCAGATAGCTGATCGGCAGTGACTCGCGGGACCCGAGAGCATCCACCGTGTACGGGTACCCACTGGTGTCGCCGATGAGGGCCTGCACCTGTTCGCGCAATCGCTGGTTGGCGGCGTTGGCAGCCAGGTGGGTCACCACCTGTGCCAGCACGTCGATGCGATCGAGGTCGGCAGCATCGGCACCCCAGACCGCGACGCCGGTTGCGGCGACCTGCTTCAGGAGATCCGCGTACTGCTCCCGGCGGTCCGGGGGCGCGGTGTCGAGCCATCGTCGTTGTGCCGCAGGATCGGAGAACGCCACGACGGAGGCTCCGCCCGGCGCCTGCAACGGCAGCCTGACGCCCACGTCGATACCCGCCGGAATGTGTCCGAGCCCGTCCGTCATCGCGACGAAGATGAGTTCGGTTCCGTCGACCAGGCCGAGCGCGGCGCCGCACCGAACGCGCGACGCGAGGGCTTCGAGGTGCGCCGACGCGTCGTCGGGCAGATCGAGAGCGCTGCGCGCACGCCCGGCGATCGAAGCAAGTCCGGGTCCGATCTCGTAGCGCAGGTCGGGCAGGCGCGAGACCCATCCTCGCTGCTGCAGGGTGCCAAGGATCGAACCGGTGGTGGACCTGCTCAGACCGAGCGCGTCCGCGAGGTCCGCCGACGTCACCGGCGTGCTGCGCGCGGACAGCAGCTCGATGATCGACACGACCCGGTCGGTCGGGGGCGACGACACCGACGATTCGCTCTTGCCAGGCGCCAATGTTACTCCTACCCTCATCACAGTTCGGATATATGCATTACTTGATGCGAATATTCGTATCACAGAGATGGGGAGCGCGCATGACCGTGACCATGACCACCGATCCCGACGACGTCGGCACCCGCCGCCCCAGGGACGCCTCGCGCAAACCCGTACGGGCCGGTGTCGCCGCGAGCGCGGTAGCGATTTCCTTCGTCCTGGGCAGCGGCCTGGCCGCCGCCCAGCCGACCTGGGGCCCACTGGCACCGCCGAACCCGTTCCTCGGCCCGAACGGCACCTCCACCATGCACGGCGACGCCGGCTCCTCCGACGCGACACCCTTGGCGGGACCCGGCACCGGAGGGCTGAACGTCGGCGCCACCACCCTCGCCTCCGCCTGCCCCACCCTGCTCCAGGGCTCCGACTCGATGGTGGTCGCGTTGTGCACCACCATGATCGGACGCAACCCGACGGTGCACCTGATCGACCGCCCCGCCTCCGGCTCCACCGGCGGACTCGGATCCGCCGACCTCGGTTCGATCGCGGCCGGTTCGACCGGCGGCCGCGACGCCGGAACCTCCCTCGCCGAACTCCAACTCCCCAAGGGCAGCCTCCTCGGCGGCGTGTACGCCTACCTCGACAACAACGACCGACTGGTCGCCGTCGACGGCAACCGCCACCTGGTCCGAGTCGGCCACCACAACAACGGCGGAAAATGGTCGCTGACCGTCGACGAGTCCGTCGACCTCACCGGCGCCATCACCACCGACGACAGCGTCACCGGCCTCGCCCCCGACTGGACCGGCAACGTGTGGTTCGCCACCGGCGCCGGACGCGTCGGCGTCGTCGACACCACCGGCCATGCCCGCACCGTGGATCTGCCCGCGGGCGAACGCGTCGAGAACAGCATCTCCACCTCCCCGAACGGCACCTCCGTCGCCACCACCCACGCGCTCTACCAACTGTCGACCGGACCGGACGGCACCCCGCACGTCGACTGGCGCGCCGCCTACGACCGCGGCAGCGCCCGCAAACCCGGCCAGCTCAGCTGGGGCACCGGATCCACCCCCACCTACTTCGGACCCGGCACCGGACACGAGTACGTCACCATCGTCGACAGCGCCGACACCCAGGTCTCCCTGCTCGTGTACCGGGTCTCCGACGGCCAGCAGCTCTGCCACACCCCGGTACTGGCCAAGGGCGGCCCCGGCAGCGAGAACTCGCCCATCGGAGCTGGATCCAGCGTCTTCGTCGCCGGCACCTACGGCTACCCCTACCCCGCGGTCCCCGAGAACGCGGGCCCGTCGGTACCCGCCTCCGCCCCCTTCGCCGGCGGCATGACCCGGGTCGACGTCGGACTCGGCGGCTGCACCGTGGTGTGGGACACCGACGTCAAGAGCTCGGCGGTGCCGCACCTGTCCACCGCCGACGGCACCCTGTACACGGTGCTGCGCAAGGGCACCGGCGGAGCGCTGGACGGCTTCGCCTACGCCGCGATCGACCCCACCACCGGCGCGGTCCGCGGCACCGCGGACCTGCCCGCCAGCACCCTCAACGACACCATCCAGATGTCCGGCCTGATCACCGCCGAGGGCGACTACCTGCAGGGCACGCTCAACGGCATTGTGCGGGTCTCACGCGGATAGCTCGCACCAATCGGCCGGCGGAGGCAACCCGCCACCTCAGCAGGAGAGCACCGGTTGACCCAATCGAGCGGCGGTCCGGACGCCACAAGGCCGTCCGGGCCGCGGCAGACCTTTCCGCCCGTCCCGGAGTCCGCGAACGAGATGCGGACCGGGGCGAACCGGGAGGACCACGAGCTCCTCGACTTCGCCACCGTCTGGGCACCGTTCGGAGGTCCCCCCGTCGAGGAGATCTTCCTCAGGTTCGGCATGCCGCCGGACAGATACGGGAGACGCGTACGTGAGGCTGCGACCCGTGTCGCGGCCGTCTCCCCCACGAACCCCCGGCTGCAACGCTTCCGTACCGCGGTGCGTGAGGCCGCGGTGAGACTGGCTGGAGGCCAAGACATGTGAACAGTCTGGCCCGCCGGACAGCGAGTACTTCCGCACGCCCGACCGCCGGGCCTGCACTTGATCGAACGGAGATATGCATGTCCCGATCCTCGATGGCCCGCGTTGCTGCGGCCGCCGCCTCCGGTGCCCTCGTCGTGGCCGGCGTGACCGTCGGTGTCGGCCTCGGCGCGGGCACGGCCGGCGCGGCCGGCACCTGCAACCAGAGCAGCCAGGACAGCAAGAAGGACATCAGCACCTGGGGCGTCACACACAACTACTCGAAGACGGTCTCGGCCGCAGATGCGGCCGGCGGCACCGAGGTGACCTACACCACTGTCGTGTCGACCACCGGTATCGGCAACCCGTACGTCAACACCATCAACGACATCCCGCCCGCCGGCTTCGGCGCGCCGGTCAAGGCCACCGTCACCGCCTACCACTTCGCCCAGGGGCAGGTCTCCACGGATGTGACCCCGACCAAGAACGGCACAGGCTGGAAGGTCACCAGCACCGGCTGGTTCGTCAACTCCGGAAACCCGGTCACCCTGAAGATGACCTACAAGGTTCCGGGCAACGCGACGATCGGCTCGCAGGTCACCAGCGGCGGCACCGGCGTGGCCGGCACCGTCGGTGTCTCCAACGAGATGCCCAACCTGACCGCCTGCTTCACCGTCCGCATCCCCAACCCGGGTGAGGCCACCACCGGCAGCCTGGACATGGCGGGCCTGGGCTCCTCCGAGGGCCAGCTCAGCTCCACCGGCTCGGTGTCCGATGTCCTCGGCGACACCATCACCCGCGTCCTGGAGAACGGCAGCTAGCAGCACCCGAAGCTCCGGCCCCGGCGTCCCGCGCTCTGCGGCGCCGGGGCCCGGTTGTCGGCCCGCCCTCGCACTGGTCAGACGTTGAGACCGGACTCAGCTCTGGGCGTTTGCCAGCGGTGGAGAAACCGGCTCTCTCATCACGCCGACATGGCGCACCGTCCCGGAAAGGCCCGGAAGCTCTTGCCGGGGCGACCACGTATTCAGCCCATCCGTGCTGTCGGAGTAGAAGTACTTTCCTTCGGTGTAGGCGTCGAAGTACATCCGCCAGGTGCCGTTCGGCAACTGGACAACGGCCGGTCCCTCCACCAGCGAACCCCAATTCCCAGGCGGGACGAAGGAATAGGGTCCCGTCAGCGACGGCGCGACGGCATGCTCGATGACCTTCTTCGTCTCGTTCTTGGTGAACGCGTGATAGGTCGAACCCACCTTGACCACGGTGGTGTCGATGTGGTCCGCGCCGATCCCGGCGAGCGGAACGGGCGGGCTCCACAACCTGAGGGACGGGTCCAGCGCCGTCATCAGATACGGCACGAATCCTCCCCCGGTCGACATCGACAGGATGACGTTGACGCGGTCGCCGTCCACGAACCATTCGGGCGCCCAGGCCTTCGTGGTGAACGGCGACAGCGACGGTCCGTCCTTGAACCCGGCCGAGCCCGAGAAGCCCGGCGGGCTCGCCGATCCGGTGCCGTCTCCCGTGCCCGGCAGGAAGGCGCAGCAGAACGGGACCGGCCAGTTCCCCAGGGGCGTCCAGTTGATGCGGTCGCTGCTGCGCGCGAAGCCGATGTTCGCACCGTCGGAGGTCGTGTAGGTCACGTAATAGGACCCGTCCGTGTGCCTGAAGATGCTCGGGTCGCGCACCACCCCCGACGGCGGCCGATACGCCGACAGCCGGACCGGTTGGAAGTGAGTGGCGTCCCCCGACTCGTACACATCCATGTCGCGGTCGCTGGCGTTGCTGAACGCCACCATCGTGTATCGCCAGTCGGGCGGCGCGGCGCCACTGCTCCCCGGGGTCGCGATCAGCATGCCCGTGACAGCGAGAATCACCATCGATATGGCGGAAAAGCCGTTTCGTTTGGTCATCAGCACTGGTGCAGTATCGACGACAACAGGCGCGCGATGCGCAATTTTGGCCGTAGGCGCGGCGGATCGTTACCGACGGGTGGCGCCGGTGTATCGACCGGCAGTCGAGCTCGCGGGCCCGGATCGGTTGTATTCGTAGTGGTCGAGGTCGAATGTGCGGCTGGCACGGCGGAGGCCGCGCCCCGAGACGGGGCGAACGAAGGGGGCTTCGCCGTGGCGATCGAAGTAGTAGCTGTTCGAGTTGATGCAGCTGGGCTGCGCGAACGCGGTGTGGCGCACTTTCACGCGCATGCTCCGCATGTAGGCATCGTGCGCCGATTGCCTTACGACGACTTGGGTTGCGCCGCGTCGGCGAGCCTCCATCAGGCACCGCGCGATGTGGCGGCTCCCGGACTCGATCACGCTGAACCAGGACGGCCCCGCCGCCGACCAGGGCCCGTTCATGAGCCAAAAGTTCGGTAGCAGGGGCGTGGAGATGCCCTCGTAGGTCTGGTAGCCGTGCTCATCCCACCATTGCCCGGCATCGACGCCGGCGGTGCCGCGGACAGGGAAGGGCGGAACCACCCCGAGCTGCATGGTCTTGAACCCCGTTGCCAGCACCAGGACATCGAGCTCACGGTGAGTCTCGGTCACCGTGCCCGCAGCGGTGTCCGCCACGGCGGTGACGATGCCCTCCGGGGTGACCCGAAGGATCCGTTCGGTGACCAGCTCCACGTTGTCGCGGTTGAAGGCCGGCAGGTATGTGTTGGAGAAGGACGGGCGTTTGCAGCCGAGTGCGTACGCCGGCGTCAGCTTCGCGCGTACCTCGGGGTCCACCACTTGCTTGCGTAACTGCCGCAGACACATTCGCTCCATGCTGCGAACAAACAGTGGTGCCCGCGTGTGGTACGCGACGCCCACGGTCATGACGAACTCGGCCAGCAGCGAGGTGCCGGCGCGCAGCACCCGCTGGGTGACCGGAGCGTGTGCGAACAGTTCCCGCATCCGCGGGGAGATTTCGGTGTTCGGTTTCGGAATCACCCAGATCGGTGTCCGCTGGAACACCGTCAGCTGCTCCGCCGCGGGCGCGATTTCCGGTATCAGCTGCAGAGAGGATGCACCGGTCCCGATGACGCCGATTCGTTTACCGGCCAGCGCGACGTGCGGGTCCCAGCGTGCGGTGTGGACGGTGGGACCGTCGAAGGTGCCGAGGCCGGGGATGTCCGGGTACTTCGGCTGATCGAGCGGCCCCACCGCCGAGACGAGGAAGCGGGCCGTCAGGATCCCCCTGCTCGTCTCGACGACCCACCGGTGATTCCGACCGTCGTATCTGGCGGCCTCGACGCGCGTCAGCGGATGCACATGGCGGCGGACGTCGTACTTGTCTGCGCAATGGCGGGCATAGGCGGCGAGCTCGTCGCCGGGCGCGAACAGTCTTGACCAGTACGGGTTCGGTTCGAAGGAGTACGAGTAGGTCGTCGACGGAATGTCGACGGCCACCCCCGGATACCTGTTGTGATGCCACACGCCCCCGACGTCGTCGGCGGCATCGAGGATCGCGAAGTCGGTGAGGCCGGCCTTCCGTAGCTCGATACCGAGTCCGATACCGGAGAACCCCGCGCCCACGATCACTACTTCATGGTCGATCATTCCCGCCGGTTCCATTGCCGCCTGGTCACTTCGCGCCAGGAAGCCACGCGTAGATGGCGGTGCGCGACCCGTACTTGGCGTAGCGGTTGATCCCTTCCTTGCTCACCGCGCCGACTCGCCCGGCGATGAAGATTCGCCTCGGGGTGTCGTCCCGGCGACAGGCCTGCACCAGACCGTTGCGTCGCCCGAGGCTCAGCGCTTGCCCGGTGTAGCCCATGGAGAACCGCTTGAGTTTGCGTCCCTTGGCCATCCGGATCAGCGTGCCCGCTGCGTGCGCGCCTTGCGGGGTGGCCGTGGCACAGGCGAAACGCGCACCCGGAACGGCCGCGCAGTCGCCGACGACGAAGATGCGTGAGTCCGTCACGCTGCGCAGGTGCTCGTCGACCACCGCACGGCCTTCGGCATCGACCTCCAGGCCGCTGCTCGCGACGAGATCCGGTACACCCGCGACGATCGCCCACAACGTGAGATCGGAGTTCAACGCCTGCCCCGACCGCAGAACCACAGCGCCGCCGCCGTCCGTGTCCGCCGTGCGCACCTCGCTGACCGCGCCCTCGATGACTTGAACGCTCATCCGCTCGAGGTCGGCGTGCACCCGTCGCTGCGCGCCGGGCGAGAGGGTCGCGCCGATCGTCTCCCCCACGATCCGCACCTGCAGGTCCGGGCGTGCTTCGGCGACTTCGGTCGCAGTCTCGATCCCGGTGAGCCCGCCGCCGACGACGGTGACGACGGCGCCGCTGGGCAGGTCCGCCAATGCGGCGCGTGCTTGCTGCGCGCCTTCCCAGCTGCCGACCGGGACCGCGCCAGGCAGCGGCGTGACCGTGCTGCCGACGGCAACGACGAGGTAATCGAAGCCGATACCGGTGCCGTCGTCCAGGTTCACGGTGCCGTCACCGATCTTGTCGACCGAGCCCACGTGCACGGCGACACCCTCACGCAGCATCTCGGTCAGAGGCGTTGCCGCGGTACCGCTTCCGGCGATCTGCTGGTGCAGTCGCACCCGTTCGACGAAGTCGGACCGCGGGTTGACCACCGTGATCTCGGCGTCCTCGAGCTTCTTCGCGAGCCGGTTCGCGGCGATCGTTCCCGCATAGCCGGCACCCACCACGACGATCTTCACAATTGCCCCCTTTGTGTTTGAAGCGGATTAAGGATGTGCATCTCCACTGCCCGACCAGGACAGTCGTGCGGCGACGAGTTCTGCGGTGGCACGCAGATACTGTTGTGCGTCCACTCCGGCCGGATGCTCGCCCTCGAAGATGTCGGTGATCATCCAGAAGTGCGCGACGGCACCGATCAGCACGGCGGCCACCGGCCGCCAATCGGTGTCGGCATCGCCCGAGAGTTCAGCCAGCCCGCGAGTGAACACGGGCATCGACGTCTCATACTCCTCGCGGCGAAAGGTCTCGAGAACCTCCTTGTCGATGGTGTTGTCCCGAAAAAGGATTCGCGTGACATCGCGATTGTGTTCGAGCCGGGCCAACCCGATCCCACACAGCAGGGTCAGGCGGTCGGCCATGTTTGCGTCCGGCGCCACTGCGTCGAGCATCCGAACGATCGAGAAGTCGGGATCGAGGTACTGGGCCCACTCCTCCTTCTGTTCCAGACGGCTCGCGACGGCGGCGACCAACAGTGCGTTCTTCGATCGGAAATGCCGGTAGAGGGCGCCCGATCCTCCCGTCAGTCCCGCTTCGGCCTCGATCTGCGCCACCGACGTCCGCGCGAAGCCCTGCTCCCCGAACAGTCGCAACGCCGTTTCGATGATCCGATCCTTTGTCGACACACCGTGAAAGTAACTACTTACTGACATCGCGTCAAGAGGACACGGGAACTCACCGAAGAGTTGCGGCATTCGCCATTGGACAGCTCTCGCTGCCGTCCGGATCGGACGCCGATCCACCGACTCGACCGCGCGACCGGCACCGAGGCCGGCCGGCGCGTGACCGTCAGCGCCTAGCCTTGCCCTATGGCCAACTCGAATGCCGAACACCTGCATCCCGAATCCCTCGACGAGTGGCACGCGTGGCTTCGGGACAATCACGCCGAATCCGCCGGCATCTGGCTTGTGTTCTGGCGCAAGGAGTCCGGGAACACTCCACTCGACTACGACCAGGCGGTCCGGGAGGCGCTCTGCTGGGGATGGGTGGACGGGCACACCCGGACCATCGACGAGCACCGACGGGGCATGTGGTTCACCCGACGCGGACGCAACAGCGCATGGGCCGCGTCCAACAAGGCACGCGTGACCGACCTGCTCGCCGAGGGACGCATGCAGCCAGCCGGACAGACTGTCATCGACGACGCCAAACAGCGTGGTCTGTGGACCCTGCTCGACGACGCCGAGGCACTGGTGGAGTCACCGGAGCTCGCCGCGGCCCTCGACGCCGACCCGCAGGCCCGTACCCACTGGGACGCGTGGCCGCCGAGTGTCCGCAAGTTCGCGCTCAGCCAGATCGCGTTCGCCAAGCAACCCGCCACCAAGACCAAGCGAATCGCCGGCATCGTCGAGAAGGCCGCGCGCAACGAGCGGCCATGACCTCACCCTGACGAGGGTTTACACGTTGAAGCGGAACTCCACCACGTCACCGTCGACCATCACGTAGTCCTTGCCCTCCATGCGCACCTTGCCGGCGGCCTTGGCGGCGTTCATCGACCCGGTGGCGACCAGGTCGTCGAAGGACACGATCTCGGCCTTGATGAAGCCGCGCTCGAAGTCGGTGTGGATGACGCCGGCGGCCTGCGGGGCGGTGTCGCCCTTGTGGATCGTCCAGGCGCGCGCTTCCTTGGGACCGGCCGTCAGGTAGGTCTGCAGGCCGAGGGTGTGGAAGCCGGTCCGGGCGAGCGCGTGCAGGCCCGGCTCGGACTGTCCGATCGAGTCGAGCATCTCCTGCCGGTCCTCCTCGTCGAGCTCGAGCAGCTCCTGCTCGACCTTCGCGTCGAGGAACACCGCGTCGGCGGGCGCGACGGAGTCGCGCAGCTCGGCGACCTTCGCCTCGTCGGTCAGCACCGCCTCGTCGGCGTTGAAGACGTACAGGAACGGCTTGGTGGTCAGCAGGTGCAGCTCGCGCAGCAGGCCGAAGTCCAGCTTGTCCTTGACGCTGAACAGGGTCTTGCCCTCCTCGAGGAAGGCCTGAGCCTTGACGGCCTCCTCGTGCAGCGGCTTGAGCTCCTTGTTCTTCTTGGCTTCCTTCTCCAGCCGCGGCAGCGCCTTCTCCAGGGTCTGCATGTCGGCGATCACGAGCTCGGTCTCGATGATCTCGATGTCGGAAGCCGGGTCGACGCGACCGTCGACGTGCACCACGTCGTCGTCGGCGAACACTCGAACGACCTGGCAGATCGCGTCGGCCTCGCGGATGTTGGCGAGGAACTTGTTGCCCAGGCCAGCGCCCTCGGAGGCGCCCTTGACGATGCCGGCGATGTCGACGAAGGACACCGTCGCGGGCAGGATGCGCTCGGACCCGAAGATCTCGGCGAGCTTGTTCAGCCGCGGATCGGGCAGCTCGACCAGGCCGACGTTGGGCTCGATGGTGGCGAACGGGTAGTTCGCGGCCAGCACGTCGTTGTTGGTCAGGGCGTTGAAGAGGGTGGACTTGCCGACGTTGGGCAGTCCGACGATTCCGAGGGTAAGGCTCACGGTCTCCAGAGTCTACGGACCGGCGCTCACCGTGTGGTCACGCCGGTCCGCGGAACTCCCCGACCGAGGCTCAGTACCCGCTGTCCGCGGCGTTGATCGCGGCGATGATGCGGCGCGGGCACCGCGCCCGGAACCGGAGCGCCGTACGGGGCCGGGGCCTGCACGGGCTGCGGGCCCTGTGCGGGCTGCGGATAGGACGGGTACGCGGGCGCCCCGTGGGACGGCACCGCTGCGGTCGTGGGCGCGCTCGCAAATTCGGTCTCGGGCATGCCCCCCCCCCTGACCACGGCATACAAACGGGTAGCCCACGGCCGTGACATGCCCTGTTCTGGCGCTCACAATAAGTAGAGCGCAATCCGAGGGCCCACCGGAACGCGCGGTGCGCCACAGCCGCCACCAGGAGGAAAGCCATGACCAGAAATCGACTCCGTGCAGCGATAGCAGCTGCGGCCACGGTGCCGATGATCGCGTTCGGCCCGGCGATCGCCTCCGCCGGACCGGCATCGCCGGCCCCCACACCCGTTTCGCCCGCAGCCCTCAATCCACAGCAGGGCCCATTGGGTGCCGCACTGACCTGCTCGCCCTTGGCCTTCATTCCGTTCGCCGGGCCACTCGCCATAGCCTGTTGGGTCTGAGGCGGCCGCTACCCTCGCTTGCGTGCGACCGTCACCGCCCAGTCCGCGCCCTCGCGCCACGGCCGCAGGTCCCACGTCGCGAAGCGGTGCTCCCGCACGAAGCCTGTCGCCGCGAGGTCCGCGTCGAACTCTTCGACGGTGTACCGGTAGTCGGTGGCGAAGCCGGTGACGAACACGCCGCCGGGAACCAGGTGATCCGCGAACCCCTGCAGGACGGCTCGCTCGGTGCCCGGCTCGAGAAAGATCATCACGTTGCCGGCGGCGATGATCGCGTCGAACCGGGGCCCGGGTAGGTCCAGCTCCGACAGGTCGGCGCGCGCGACGGTCAGCCCGGGCTGTGTCGCCGCCACCTCGAGCAGCACCGGGTCGAGGTCGACGGCCGTCACCGCGTGGCCGCGCCTCGCCAGTTCGGCCCCGACGCGCCCGGTGCCACAGCCCGCGTCGAGCACCCGCGACCCGCGTCCGATCACCGCGTCGAGCATCCGGGCCTCGCCGTGCAGGTCGACGCCCTGCGCAGCGAGCTCGTCGAATCTCCGCACGTACTCGCGCGACTGCGCCTCGCCGCGTTCCTGTTCCCATCGCGTCACACCACTCAGACTATGCGCAGGTTCGGCCCGACCACGCGGCGGACCGCACGAGTTCCACCCAAGTTCACGAGTTCCACGTAATGTCTCGCAGGGGGTCGTGGGGGCTTCAATCGCGAGGTCTCCCAGCGAATCACCCATCCATGCGCTTCATCGACGATGCACCTCCGAAAGGGGAATCACTGTGGCGAACACCTTGCAGGCGGGATCGGGTCTCACGGCCGGACAGTCGCTCACGTCCGACAACGGCGCATACACCCTCACGCTGCAGGACGACGGCAACCTCGTCCTGAGCGAGAACGGAAATGCGGTGTGGGCGAGCAAGACCAACGGCAAGTCCGTGACCAAGGCCGACCTGCAGGACGACGGCAACTTCGTCCTCTACACCGGGGGCAACGACGCCGTCTGGGCGTCGCAGACCGCGGGCAACTCGGGCGTGCGCCTGGTCCTGCAGGACGACCGCAACGTCGTGCTGTACGCGGGCGACAACGCCGTGTGGTCGACGGACACCGTCACCGACACCCCGGCCGCGGCGCCCGAGCCCGAGCCGGCTCCGGTCGAGCCCGCCGCCGCCGAGGCACCGCCGGCCCCCGCGGCGCAGACCCACACGGTCGAGAGCGGCGACACCCTCTGGGACCTCGCGCAGCGCTTCTACGGCGACGGCAACCAGTTCCAGCGCATCGCCGACGCGAACGGGATCCCGAACCCGGACGCGATCAACGTCGGTCAGGTGCTGACCATCCCGGCGTAGTCACCCTGGCAGCGCGGCGGCCTCGGACCTTCGTCCCGGGCCGCCGCGCTGTCGCCCGGTCGCCCTGAGGGCCCGATGTCGAAGGGAATGCACGTGATTCGATGGCTGATCGTTGCCGGGGTGTGGACGGCGGGTCTCGCCGCGACGGCGCTCGCGATCGGCGTCGGCGCCGGCTGGTGGGTGCTCGCGCTGATCCTGCTCGCGCTCGCGGCGGTCGGGACCCGGGACCTGACCCAGCGCCGGCACAGCCTGCTGCGGAACTATCCGATCCTCGGGCACGCGCGGTTCGTCCTCGAGAAGATCCGCCCGGAGATCCAGCAGTACTTCATCGAATCATCCACGGATGGAACGCCGTTCGACCGTGAGACCCGCGATCTCGTCTACGAGCGGGCGAAGGGCATCAAGGATGCCGAACCGTTCGGCACCGAGCGCGACGTGTACGCGCCGGGCTACGAGTTCTTCACCCACTCACTGCGCGCACGACACCCCGACGAGGAGACCCCGACCGTCCGGCTCGGCGGCCCCGACTGCACCCAGCCGTACGACATCGCCCTGCTCAACGTCTCCGCGATGAGCTTCGGTTCGTTGTCCGCCAACGCGATCGAGGCCCTCAACGCCGGCGCCGCGCTCGGCGGGTTCGCCCACGACACCGGCGAGGGCGGCATCAGCCCGTACGACCGCAAGCGGGGCGGCGACCTGATCTGGGAGATCGGGTCCGGCTACTTCGGATGCCGCACCGCCGCGGGCGGGTTCGACCCGGACGCGTTCGCCGCCAAGGCCGTCGACGACCAGGTCAAGGCGATCTCCATCAAGCTCTCGCAGGGCGCCAAGCCGGGGCACGGCGGCGTGCTCCCCGGCGCGAAGGTCAGTCGGGAGATCGCCGAGACCCGCGGTGTACCGGTCGGGAAGACGGTCGTCTCGCCGCCCGCGCACAGCGCGTTCGACTCCCCCGACGGCCTGATCGACTTCATCGTCACGTTGCGCACCCTCTCCGGCGGGAAGCCGGTCGGATTCAAGCTGTGCGTCGGCTCGCGGGTCGAGTTCCTCGGGATCTGCAAGGCCATGATCGCCCGCGGGGTCACCCCGGACTTCGTCATCGTCGACGGCGCGGAGGGCGGCACCGGCGCCGCACCCTCGGAGTACGAGGATCACATGGGCATGCCGTTGACCGAGGGGCTGATGCTCGTGCACAACGCTCTGGTCGGCACCGGGCTGCGCGACCGGATCAAGATCGGCGCGTCCGGCAAGGTGGCCAGCGGCAGCGACATCGTCAAGCGGCTCCTCCAGGGCGCCGACTTCACGCTGTCTGCGCGCGCGATGATGTTCGCGGTCGGCTGCATCCAGGCCCAGTCGTGCCACACCAACCACTGCCCCGCCGGCGTCGCCACCCAGGACCCCGCGCGGTCACGGGCGCTCGACGTGCCGGACAAGTCCGCCCGGGTGCATCGCTTCCAGCGCGCGACGGTGGACAGCGCCAAGGAGTTGGTGGGGTCGATGGGACTCGACGGCTTCGCGGACCTGCGTCCGGCCATGCTCAACCGGCGGGTCGACGCCCACACCACCCGGACCTACGCCGAACTGTACGAGTGGCTACAGGTCGGCGAGCTGCTCGAGCACCCGCCGGAGGGCTGGCGCAGCGACTGGATCGACGCCGCCGCCGACCGGTTCTGACGCCGACCACCGTCGTGTCCGATTCCCGCTAGCGCGGCGCCCACGCGGCTGCCACAGTGGAGTCCATGACCGCCCCGTACCTGGACTTCGACCGCTGCTACCGCGCAGTGTCGTCCCGCGACGCGCGCTTCGACGGGCAGTTCATCACGGCCGTACGGACCACCGGCATCTACTGCAGGCCCTCCTGCCCGGCGATCACCCCCAAGCCGGGCAACGTCACCTTCCTGCCCACCGCGGCCGCCGCCCAGCAGGCCGGCTACCGCGCCTGCCGCCGCTGCCTGCCCGACGCCGCGCCCGGATCACCCCTGTGGAACGTCCGCTCCGACCTCGCCGCCCGCGCGATGCGCCTGATCTCCGACGGCGCGGTCGAGCGCGGCGGTGTCGACGCACTCTCCGCCTCGCTGGGCTACTCGTCCCGGCAGCTCACCCGGGCGCTGACGGCCGAACTGGGCGCCGGACCGCTCGCGCTGGCCCGCGCGCACCGCGCCCACACCGCCAGGATCCTGATCCAGACCACCGCCATGCCGATGTCGGACGTGGCCTTCGCCGCGGGCTTCTCGAGCATCCGGCAGTTCAACGACACCGTGCGCGAGGTGTTCGCCGCGACGCCGTCGACGATGCGCTCCGAGGCGGCCCGGCGTACCCCCGACGCGCCACCCTCGACCGGGACCGTCTCGCTGCGGCTGCCCTACCGCGCCCCACTCGATCCGGCCTGGCTGGCCTGGTTCCTGTCGGCGCACGCCGCCACCGGGGCCGAACACTGGTCCGGCGGCGAGTACCGCCGGGCCCTGCGACTTCCGCACGGCACCGGGGTGGTCGCGACGGTGGTACACCCGGGGTACGTCCGGGCCGACCTGGCGCTGACGGACATGCGCGACCTCGCCCCCGCGGTCGCCCGGCTACGCCACCTGCTGGACCTGGACGCCGATCCCGACGCCGTGGACGGCGCGCTGTCCACCGACCCGGCGCTCGCCCCGGCCGTCGCGGCAGCGCCGGGCCTGCGCGTGCCCGGCAACGTCGACCCCGCAGAGTTGCTGCTGCGCACGATGATCGGCCAGCAGATCTCCCTCGCGGCGGCCGCGACGCACACCGCCCGACTGGTGGCGGCGCTCGGCGACCCGGTCGACGATCCGCACCTGACCCACGTCTTCCCGAGCGCCGACGCGGTCGCGCGGCACGGCCGGGAGGTACTCACCGGCCCGGCGGCCCGGGTCGACGCCGTCGTCGCGGTGGCCGAGTCGCTGGCCGAGGGCACCCTCACGCTGCACGCCGGTCGCACCGCTGCCGATCTACGCGCAGAACTGCTCTCGTACAAGGGAGTCGGTCCGTGGACCGCGGACTACGTGGTGATGCGCACCCTCGCCGACCCGGACGTCCTGCTCGGCACCGACCTCGTCGTCCGGCAGGGCGCCCGCACCCTCGGGGTGGACCTCGACGCGGGCACGAGCTGGACCCCCTGGCGCTCGTACGCGTCGATGCACCTGTGGCGCAGCGCACTTCTCGCGCGCGGCGCCTATCCGACCACACCCCCACCCACCACCAACCGCGCAACGGAGGACCTCCGATGACCGCACGCTATGCGACCACCGACACCCCGATCGGCCCCTTCACCGCCGTCGTCGACGGCGACGGAGCCGTCCTCGCGTCGGGCTGGACGGCCGACCCGCAGGAGCTGTGCACGCTGGTGCACCCGTCGTTGCGGCCGACCGCCCTCACCCGACGCACCGACCTGGGTGCCGTGACCCGAGCCGTCGCCGACTACCACGACGGAGACCTGACCTGCATCGATTCCATTGCGGTGCGGCAACACTCGGGCGAGTTCCTGGTCGCCGCCTGGGAGGTGCTGCGCAAGGTGCCGGCGGGCGAGCCGGTCACCTACACCGAGTTCGCTGCCCTCTCGGGCAGGCCCGCCGCGGTCCGCGGCGCGGCCTCGGCCTGCGCGCGCAACGCCGCCGCGCTGTTCGTCCCCTGCCACCGGGTCGTGCGCGTCGGCGGGGCCCTCGGCGGCTTCCGGTGGGGGCTGCCCGCCAAGCGCTGGCTCCTCTCCCACGAGGAGACCGCGCGGTAGATTCGGGGCGATCCCCGCCAGGAAGGACCGAAACGTGAGCGAACAGCCCACATCGACACCGCCCGCAGCACCACGACGCAGCTTCCGAGACCGCGGCGAGGTGTTGGGCATCGGCGGCATGTGGGTGGCCAAGTGGTCGCTGTGCCTGATCGCGATCGCGGGCGGCGCGTGGGTGCTGTGGACCGTCCTCGGCCAGCTGTGGGTGGTGGTGCTCCCGGTAGTCATGGCGATCGTGGTGTCGACGGTGCTGTGGCCGCCCACGCGCGCGATGACGCGCCGCGGGGTGCCGCCCGCGGCGGCCGCCGGGATCACGCTGCTGGGGTTCGTCGCCGTGCTGTCGGGAATCGTCGCGCTGATCGTGCCGTCGGTCGTCGACCAGGCTCCCGAACTCGCGAACAAGGCCAGCCAGGGCCTGAGCCAGGTGCAGAACTGGCTCAAGGGGCCGCCGGTGAACCTGCGCGACGACCAGATCGACACGGCGATCGCCGCGATCACCTCCAAGCTCCAGTCCAGCGCCCAGACCATCGCGAGCGGCGTGTTCAGCGGGGTGACCACCGCGGGCTCCATGCTGATCACGACGTTCCTGGTGCTCGTCCTCGCCTTCTTCTTCGTCAAGGACGGCCCCCGGTTCCTGCCGTGGCTGCACGGGGTCAGCGGCGGACGCGCAGGCAGGCACTTCGAGGCCGTGGCCGTGCGAATCTGGGACACCCTCGGCGGATTCATCCGCACCCAGGCACTGGTCAGTTTCGTCGACGCGTTCTTCATCGGTCTCGGCCTGGTGGTGCTCGGCGTTCCCCTGGCCCCGGTGCTGGCGGTGCTCACCTTCCTCGGCGGGTTCATCCCGATCGTCGGCGCGTTCGTCGCGGGGGCGCTGGCCGTGCTGGTGGCACTGGTCGCGAAGGGGTGGACCACCGCGCTGATCATCCTGATCATCGTGCTGGCGGTGCAGCAGCTGGAGGGCAACGTGCTGCAGCCGGTCCTGCAGAGCCGGAGCATGAACCTGCACGCCGCGATCGTGTTGCTCGCCGTCACCGGGGGCAGCTCGCTGTACGGGATCGTCGGCGCGTTCCTGGCAGTGCCGGTCGCGGCATGTGCCGCGGTGGTGATCCGCTACATCGGCGAGCAGGTCGACCGAAAGCTCGACGAGTCGCACCGCCACAGCCCGGGCGACCGCGGCGCCTCCGACCGTCCCGAATCCGCCGGTCCCACGGAGCCGGGAGCCGACGAGCCAGTATCCGGCGAACAAGGGTCCGACCTTCCGGACGAGCTCGACGGCCTCGCGCCCGCGACCGCCCGCTGACGGGTCCTTCGACGGCTCACCCCGCGACGACCTCAACGCTGGACCCGGTGCGGCCACGCACGACGTGCAGCCGGCTCGGGATCCGCGCGCGCATCTCGTCGACGTGACTGACGATGCCGACCACCCGGCCGCCCTCGCGCAGCTCGTCGAGCACGCCCATCACCGATTCGAGGGTTTCGGCGTCGAGGGTGCCGAAACCCTCGTCGATGAACATGGTGTCGAGCACCACGCCGCCCGACTCGGCGGCGACCACGTCCGCCAGCCCCAGTGCGAGTGCGAGCGAGGCCAGGAAGGACTCGCCGCCGGAGAGCGTCTTCGCCGACCGCACCACGCCGGTGTAGTCGTCGCGGATGTCGAGGCCGAGCCCGCCGCGCTTACCGCGCGGACCCGCACCGTCCTCGTGCACGAACTCGTAACGGCCGCCGGACATCCGGCGCAGCCGCACCGACGCCGACAGCGCGACCTCCTCGAGCCGGGCCGCCAGCACGTAGGACCGCAGCGACATCTTGCGCGCGTTCTGACCGCGGCCGGCGATCACGTCCGCCAGTGCCGCCAACTCGTCGTGCCTGCGCAGTGCCGGTCCGAGCGCGGACAGTTCGCGCTCGAGCTGCCCGACCAGCCGCTCGAGGTCGAGCACCCGGTCGTCCGCCTTCGCCTCCACCGAGATCGCGGCACCCAGCAGTTCGCCCACCCGTTCCCGCTCCACGGCCGCCGCGCCAGGATCGGCAGGATCGGCAGTGGCCACCGCCGACACCTCCGGTTCGGCGAGCACCGACTCGGCCCGCACCGCCACGTCCCGCGCCTGCATGAGGATCGACTCGAGTTCGGCAATCGTGGCCGGTTCACGAACCGCAGCGAGGGCCGCCTGCGGCGAGTCGAACCCGGCGGCCGTTGCCACGGCGGAGACCTTGGCCTCCAGCGCGGTCGCGTTCTCCTCGACGGCGGCGACCTGAATCCGCAACTCGCCGAGCCGCGAGACCGCGGCGGCGAGCGCGTCGAGCCGGTCACGGCGGGTGCGGAGGTCCTCGTCGGCGCCCGCGGCCACCGCGATCTCCGCGCGCACCCGCGCCACCCTGTCGATGCCAGTGGCGATCCGCTCCGTCAGGCCCGCTCGCTCGACCTCGAGCGCGCGGATCCGTTCCTGCAAGCCGTCGCCCTCGGCGCGGAGGGCGGTCACCCCGACGGCGAGCTCGTCCACTCGGGCGGCGAGGGCGAGCGCCCGCCCGTGCTCCTGGGCGACCCCGCGCACCAGGGCGTCGAGTTCGTCGGGGTCGCGATCGCCGCCGCGGGCCACGTACGCGTCCACCGCCCGTTCCGCTGCGCCGAGCTTGACGGTCGCCGAGTCGAATTCGGCTGCCCGGCGCTGTTCGAGCGCCAGCGCGTCGTCCTCGTCCGCCTTGCTGACCGCCGTCTCTGCGGGGCGGGCCGGTGCCGGGTGGACGTCCGATCCGCAGACCGCGCACGGCGCACCGTCGACGAGGACGCCCGCCAGCTCGGCGGCCATGCCGTCGATCCGGGCCTTCCGCAGGTCGAGCAGATCGGATCGAGCCTGCTGGTGCTTCTCGCGCGCGTCCGCGCGCGACTCGGCCAGCTCGGCGACCGTACGGCGCTGCAGTGCGAGCGCGGTCGCCGCCTCCCTGGCGTCCGCCAGTCGTGCCCGCTCGGCGCCCAACCCGTCCACCCGCGCGGCAGCGGACCGGGCCTCGGCGAGCTCGGCCTCGGCGGCGCCGACCAGGTCAGGCAGCGCCTCGAGGCGTCGCACGAGTTCGGTTGCGGTGGTCTCGAGTTCGCGGCTGCACGCCTCGTCCCGGTCGACCGCGGCCTGCGCCTCGTCCGCTCCCGACGCCTGCTCGATCAAGGCGGCGAGGCGGGTCACCTCGGCGGTCCATTCCCGTACGGCGGCGGCGAGGGTGTCGCGGTCCGACTCCGCCTCGGGCCAGCTGAGCCGGTCGAGCAGCACCCTGCCCTCGTCCGCGGTCCCGACGCCGTCCCCGAGGCCGGCCAGTCTTCGGCGTTGCGCAGCAACCTCGTTCGCGACCGCGTCGGCCTGTGCGCGGAGCGCGGCAACCGGCTCGGCCGCGCGGGCCCTGGACACCTCCTGCGCCACGTCGGCACGCCGGTCCGCGGTCTCCGCGTGTGCGGCCAGATCGGCCTGGGCGCCCGCCGCGCGACGCTGCAGTTCGTGCACGCGCTGCGACTCCGCGAGCACCTCGGCCGCCGCGGTGTCGAGGGTGCGCACCCGCAGCAACTCCGCCGCCGCGGTGTCGCGTGACTCCGTCGCGTCGGCGAGCAGTTTGCGGGCCCACGCCATCGGGTCCGCGTCGGCGCCCGCCTCGATCCCGGCCGCGGTCGACACCCTCGCGACGGCGATGTCGACCGTTCGTCGACTGGACTCGATCTTCGCCGCGCTCTCCCGGCGGCGTTCGGCGAACCACTCCTCCACGGTGCCGAACCGGGCGGTGTCGAAGAGCCGCTCGAGCAGCTTGCCGCGCTCTTCGGTGTCCGCCCGGAGGAACCGGGCGAAATCGCCCTGCGGCAACAACACCACCTGGAAGAACTGGTCGGCGCTCATCCCCAGCAGGCCGCCGACCGCGTCACCGATCTCGTCCAGCCGGGTCAGGTTCTCGCCCCGCCCGTCCAGCCACTCGAGGGTGGCCTTCGCGTTCTCCTTGGTGGTACCGGTGCCGCGCAGCTTGGCGCGCTGGAACTCCGGGCTGCGGGTGATCCGCACGTCGCGGCCGCCGATGGTGGCCTCGAGCACCACCTTCGGTACCGCGCCCGGTTCGGCATGGTCGGAGAGCAGTCGCTTGCCCTCCTGGCGCGCACCGGGCACCCGGCCGTAGAGCGCGAAGGCCGCCGCGTCCAGGATCGTGGTCTTGCCCGCGCCGGTCTGCCCGTGCAGCAGGAACAGGCCGTCCGCGCCGAGGGCGTCGAAGTCCACCGACACCGAGCTCCCGAAGGGGCCGAAGGCCGTCGCCTCCAGACTGTGCAGCCTCATGCGATGCGCTCCGCGGCTTCGGACTCGTCCCGGTCCGGACCGTCGACCTCACGCGCGGCCGCGGCGAAGGCCTGCTCGGTCCAGCGCAGTTCGCTCGCTGTCGGCTCGCCCCGCATGTCCGACAGGAAGCTGGTCGCGATCTCGAGATCGGTTCGGCCGCGCACCTTCTCCCGGTACCGCAGGTCCGAGTCTCCTTCCGGCCGAACCCATTCCAGATGCACCAGGTGCGGGAACCGGGACCGCAGCGTCCGCATCGCGTCCAGCGGCCGAACCGGGTCGGTGAGGACCCCGGACACGTAGTCGTCCTCGGCCGCCGCGAACCGGTCCTCGGAGAGCAACTCCTCGACGGTCCCCGTGAGCTGGCTGAGCCCGCGCACCACCGGCAGGTCGTACCGGACCACCTCGGACAGTCCGTTCGCGTCGAGGTCGGCGATCCACACGGCCTTGCGGTGCGAGCGTTCCCCGAACGAGAACGGCAGCAGCGAGCCGGAGTACCGGACCCCGTCCGCGAGGGTCTGCGGCGAATGCAGGTGGCCGAGCGCGACGTAGTCGACACCGTCGAAGGCCGCGGCGGACACGGTCTCGACCCCGCCGACCGAGATCGACCGCTCCGACCCGGCCGCCTCGCCACCCACGACGAAGGCGTGCGCGAGCAGCACCGAACGCGGCGCGGCGCCGTCGACGGCACGGTCGGCGAGGTCGGCGCGCACGCGGGCCATCGCAGCGTCGAGAATCGCCGCGTGCGTGCGCGCCGTCGGCACGCCCAACTCGGCGCGCGTGGTCTCCGGCTCGAGGTAGGGAATGCCGTAGAACGCGACCGGGCCGAACTCGTCCGACACGACCACCGGACGGTCGACCTCCGAGACCCTGGTCATCAGGTGCAGCCCGCCGGCCGCGGCGAACGCGGCCCCTGCGCCGAGCCGGACCGGCGAGTCGTGATTGCCCGAGGTCGCCACGATCACGGCACCCGCCGCCCGAATCGCCTCGAAGCCCTTGTTGCACACCGCGACGGCGTCGGCACTCGGCACCGCACGGTCGTACACGTCGCCCGGCACGACCACCACGTCGACGGCCTTGTCGGCGACCAGGGCCGCCACGGCGTCGAGTGCCCGGGCCTGGTCACCGAGCAGGTCGACCCCGTGAAAGGTCCGCCCGATGTGCCAGTCGGAGGTGTGCAGGATTCGCATGGGCCGACCGTAGTTCACCCCACCGACAGCCCCGCGCACGCACGCCGAGCGGCCCCACCCCACACAACTTGTCGGTGCCCTGGTGCACCATCTGCGCCATGAACGCCGTCACCGCATTCGGACTGCTCGTCGCGCTGGTCCTCGGCATCGCCGTCGGTTGGCTCTGGCACTCCGCCCGGACCGGACAGCGCACGGCGCGGGCCGAGGCACAGCTGGCCGCGCTGCGGGACAACGAGAAGCTGCTGCGCCAGTCCCTCGCGGCGGTCAACGAGGACTCCGCGCGGCGGACCTCGGGGATCGTCGGCGAGCAGGTCGCGCATCTCGTCGGCCCCTTGCACGACGCCGTCGACGCGCTCTCGCACCAGGTCCAGCAGGTCGAGCGCAGCCGCGTGCACGCGTACGCCGGACTCTCCGAACAGGTCGCGGGCATGCGCCACACCTCCCAGTTGCTCTCGACGCAGACCGGTCGGCTCGTCACCGCGCTGCGCGCCCCGCAGGTTCGTGGCCGGTGGGGCGAGATCCAACTCGAGCGGGTCGTCGAGCTGGCGGGCATGGTCAAGCACTGCGACTTCGAGACCCAGGTGGTCGGTGAGGGGGTGCGGCCGGACCTCGTCGTCCGACTCGCCGGCGGCAAGAACATCGTGGTGGACGCGAAGGTGCCCCTCGCCGCCTACCTCGACGCGGCCCAGGAGGAGGACGTCGCGGTCCGGGACGGTCACCTCGGCCGGCACGCCAAGCAGCTGCGCACCCACGTCGACCAGCTCTCGGCCAAGGCGTACTGGGCGGCCTTCGACCCGACTCCCGAGTTCGTCGTCCTCTTCGTTCCCGGCGATTCGTTCCTCGACGCCGCGTTGACCGCGGACGCGGGACTGCTCGAGCACGCCTTCTCGAAGAATGTGATCCTCGCCACGCCGACGACGCTGGTCGCCCTGCTGCGGACCATCGCCCACACCTGGCGCCAGGAGACGCTCTCGCGGGAGGCCGACACGATCCATCGGCTCGGCCGCGAGCTGTACAACCGGATCGGTGTCGTCGGCAGTCACCTGGACCGACTCGGCTCCCAGCTGGGTAAGGCCGTCGACTCGTTCAACCTGACCGCCGCGTCGATGGAATCGCGGGTGACCGTCACCGCCCGCAAACTCCACGAGCTCGAGGTCGGGGACGGCGAGATACGGGAGGTCGGGCGGGTCGAATCGTGGCCGCGGACCGTCGGACTTTCGGAGATCGTTCCCACAAACGGCGCCGCTAACGAGGTTATCGGCTGACGAGCGACTAATGTCGAGGCGTGTCTGCAACCCAACGTGCTCGCTCTGGGGTGCCGCTCGATGCGCGGTCCGTTCTCCCCACCGTCCCCGGCCTCCCCGCCTGGGGCGCGGTGTTCGTTGCCGTCGGTGCCACCTTCGTTGGGTTTCTGCTCGATTCGATGCGCGGTACGGAACTGACGTCGGCGTTCTCGATCTTCTACTTCCTCGGCTGCGTCGCGGCGGTTCTCGCGGTACGCAGCCGCGGTCTGTTCGCCACCATGGTCCAGCCGCCGCTCGTACTCGTGGTGGCGGTCCCGATGGCGTACCAGCACTTCTCCACCGGGCCAAGCGGCGGCATGAAGGACCTGATCCTCAACGCGGCGATCCCGCTGGTCAATCGCTTTCCGCTGATGCTGCTGACCACCGTGGCGGCGCTCGTGATCGGCCTCGGCCGGATGTACATGGGCCGCCAGGCCGACAAGCTCGCCGCGCGACCTCGCCGCAAGTCGGCGGCCGCCGGTCGCTCCGACCAGCCCACGCGACAGTCGGCGGACCGGACGGCGGACGCGCCCCGCCCGGCGCGGACCGCCCCCGCGACCGGCCGCTTCCCGACGGGCCAGCACTCGACCGGAGCCCGGCCGGTGGTCCCGGAGCGCCCCCGCGAGACCGAACGGACCCAGGAGGTCGCGTTCGATTCGGAGCCGAACAGGCAGCAGCGTCGCCCCGAACCGGCTCGTAGGCCGGTAGCACCCCCGTACGGCGACAACCTCTCGCGCCGCCCGGAACGCGGACCCGCCCCCGTGCGGGCCCCGCAGTTCAGCAGGCCGTCCGAGCCCGAGATGCCGCTGCACCCGATCCCGCAGGTCCGGTACCGGGACCGCTACGACGCGCCCACCGAGCAGTCGCGGCACACCCGCTAACCGGTCGTCGGGCTCGGCTTGCGGAGCTCGCGGGGCAGCGAGAAGACGAGGGTCTCGTTGGCGGTGGTCACCGTCTGGACGTCGTGGAACCCCTGCTCGGCAAGCAGGTCGATGACCCCGCTCACGAGGATCTCCGGCACCGACGCACCGGAGGTGACGCCGACGGTCTGCACGCTCTCGAGCCAGGCGAGGTCGATCTCGCGGGCGTAGTCCACCAGGTGACTCGCCTTCGCGCCGGCCCCCAGCGCCACCTCGACCAGCCGAACCGAGTTCGACGAGTTGCGCGAGCCGACCACGATGACCAGATCGCACTCGGGCGCCATCGCCTTCACCGCGACCTGACGGTTCTGGGTGGCGTAGCAGATGTCGTCGCTCGGCGGATCCTGCAGGAGCGGGAACTTCTCGCGAAGGCGGGCCACCGTCTGCATGGTCTCGTCCACGCTCAGGGTGGTCTGGGAGAGCCAGATGACCTTCGACTCGTCGCGGACCGTCACCGCGTCCACCGAGTCGGGACCGTCCACCAGCTGCACGTGGTCGGGTGCCTCGCCTGCGGTCCCCTCGACCTCCTCGTGACCCTCGTGGCCGATCAGCAGGATGTCGAAGTCGTCGCGGGCGAACCGCTTCGCCTCCTGGTGCACCTTGGTGACCAACGGACAGGTGGCGTCGATGGTGTGCAGGCTGCGCTCGGCGGCCGCCTCGTGCACCGCCGGCGACACCCCGTGCGCGGAGAAGACCAGGACCGAGTTCTCGGGGACCTCGTCGGTCTCGTCGACGAAGACGACGCCGCGTTCGGACAGGGTCTCGACGACGTGCCTGTTGTGCACGATCTCCTTGCGCACGTAGATCGGCGCGCCGTGCTTCTCGAGCGCGCGCTCGACCGTCTCGACCGCCCGGTCCACACCGGCGCAGTAACCCCGCGGCTCGGCCAGCAGGACACGCTTGCCGCGTGCGGCGGCCGGCGCGTTGGAACGGGCGATACCCAGGTTCAGGGGGACTGCGGAAGACATGGTTCCAGGGTACGGGGCGTGGCCGCGGCCGTCCGATCAGGCGCCCCACACCGCGTCGGCTACCAAATGAGGCCCTCGTGAGGCACTCTAGGACCATGATTCGTCCCCCTTTCGCTGCCCGGGTGGCGGCCGGGATCGCGGCCACCGTCGTCGAAGAGGTACAGAAGCTGCCGAGCACCGCGGTGGCGCTGCCGATGACCACGGTCAGCCAGGTCCTGCAGACCTCGATGCGCATCCAGCAGTCGATGACCGCGCTTGCCATCAAGGGCGACGAGGCGCTCGCGTTCCTGTTCCACACCACCGAGGAACAGCCCGGGTGGGCCACCTTCGACGAGGATCTCGAGCCGCCGGCGACCAACGGCGCGGTGGCGACGCCCGTGGTGACGGACTCCAAGCCGGCGAACCAGGGCCGTTTCGAGCTGTACTCGATGACGCCTGCGGTCGACGCGCCCGCGAAGGCCGCCACTCCGGAGAAGCCGCGCACCGCCGCGGCAGCGAAGCCCACGGCGCCGGTGGACCGGCCCGAGATCGCCGAGTACCTCGACTACGACAACCTCACCCTCGCGCAGTTGCGGGCGCGCCTGCGGTCGCTGTCCGTCGACGAGCTCGAGGCCTTGCTCGCATACGAGAACGGCTCGCTCGGCCGCGCCCCGTTCCAGACCATGCTGGGCAACCGGATCACCACCGCCAACTCCAAGTGACCTCGGCCCAGCCCAACCCGGCGGGTACCCGCCCGTCCGCGCAGACGTCGAACTCGGCCGAGAGCCCGTGGCCGGTCCGATCCGTCGCAACGAAGGTCGCGCAGTGGATCGACCGACTCGGCAGCATCTGGGTCGAGGGGCAGATCACCCAGATCAAAGTCCGGCCCGGCACCCGGACCGCTTTCCTGGTGCTGCGCGACCCGTCCGCCGACATGTCGCTGTCGGTGACCTGCTCTCCCGCCCTGATCCGGGACAGCCCGGTGCCGCTGACCGAAGGCAGCCGGGTGGTGGTGTTCGGCAAGCTGTCGTTCTTCACCGGCCGGGGCACGGTGTCCCTCCGCGTCACCGAGATCCGCCCGGTCGGCATCGGCGAACTACTCGCCCGGATCGAGCGGCTGCGCGGCCTGCTCGCCGCGGAGGGACTGTTCGACCCGCGACTCAAGCGGCCACTGCCGTTCCTGCCGCGGACCGTCGGGTTGATCACCGGGCGCGCCAGCGCGGCCGAACGCGACGTGCTCAGCGTCGCCGGAAAACGCTGGCCCGCAGTGCAGTTCGAGATCCGCAACACGGCCGTCCAGGGTCCCACCGCGACAGCACAGATCGTGGCGGCGCTCGCCGAACTGGACGAGGACCCCGCGGTCGAGGTGATCGTCCTGGCCCGCGGCGGCGGCAGCGTGGAGGACCTGCTGCCGTTCTCCGACGAGACGCTCTGCCGCGCCATCGCCAAGTGCACGACGCCGGTGGTCAGCGCGATCGGCCACGAGCCGGACAATCCGTTGTGCGATCACGTCGCCGACGTGCGCGCCGCCACCCCGACCGACGCGGCGAAGCGGGTGGTGCCCGACGCCGTCGCCGAGCAGGCGCTGGTCGCGGAGTACCGCGCCCGTGGCGCAGCCGCGCTGCGGAACTGGGTTGCGCGCGAGGCACGTTCGCTGGCGGACCTGCGCAGCCGGCCCGTGCTCGCCGACCCGCTGGCCGCCGTCGACCGCCGCGCCGAGGAGGTCGAGCGGCTGCGCGAGGCGGGCCGACGGGACGTCACTCGACTGGTCGCCGGGCAGACGACCGTGCTCGAGCACCTGGCCGCCCGACTGACCACGCTTGGACCCGCGGCGACCCTGGCGCGCGGCTACGCGGTGGTGCAGCGGGTGGTTCCGGGGTCGGATCCCGAGGTTCTGCGGTCGGTGGACGACGCCCCACCGGGCACACAGATTCGGGTACGGGTCGCCGACGGCGCGGTCGTCGCGGCCGTCATGGGCAAGGACAAGTCAGGAGATTCCAGGTGAACGAACCGGTGTCGGACCTCGGCTACGAGGCCGCACGCGACCAACTCGCCGAGGTGGTCAAGATGCTCGAGCAGGGTGGTCTCGACCTCGACCACTCCCTCGCACTGTGGGAACGGGGCGAGGCGTTGGCCAAGCGGTGCGAGGAGCACCTGGCCGGCGCGCGGGCCCGGGTGGAGCGGGCGCTCGCGCATGCCGAGGACGAGGACTCGGCGAACTGATCTCGGCGAGGCGTCGCCGCGCGGCACTCAGCGGGTGAGCGGCTGGGCCTCGCCGACGGCGGTGGCCAGGTCGGTGAACTCCGGCTCGGACCCGGACCCGGTGATCAGCACGCGCACGTCACCGAGGTTGGTGATCCAGATCGGTTCGCTGCCCTGCTCGGAGTACTTCACCCAGGAGTCGGGGCCGATCTGCTCGACGCCGGTCGACGTGCGCGGATTGCCGGCCACCCACGGCACCAGCGCCTCCTCCGTGGCGGCACTCTGGCTCAACTGCAGGTAGCGCCCCTTGTCGGTGATGTATCCGACGGTGCTGACGTCGCCGCCGCCCTCGCCGGTGACGGTGCCCCGGCTACCCGAGTTCGGCTGCCATCCCGCCGGGACCGCGGGGTTGCGGACCGGGAAGCCGAGTTCGCGGGAGTCGTAGCGGAGCGCGGCGTTGATGTCGAAGTGCGGGACCTGACCGGGAGTCGGGCCGCCCGGGCTGAGCGTGCACTGGCTGGCGATGCCGGCGATGATCAGGCAGAGCACGACGAGCGGGATTATCGACCACAGCATGTCGCGGTTGCTCTGCAGAATTCGGGGTTTGTTGCCAGCCACGATGTCCAGTATCCCAGCACCCCGGGACCCTGCTCCGGCCGGTCCCTTCCCGACCGAAACCGACCATCGAGTCACATATATGCAGATAACTTGCACAGCATGAGTGCGAGCATCGCCACGCGTCCGGCCGTCCGGTCCCACGCCTGGTTTCGAGGCGTCCTGGTCGCCGTCCTCGGCGCCGCCGCCGTCGCGGCAGGGTCCGCGCCGGCGGCGGCCCAGCCCGCCACCTACACGGAGTACCTCGACATCACCCCCGCCAACGCGAACGCCGAACTCGCGGGCGGCCTCGATCCCCGCCTGCCCACCGATCCGGCCGTCCTCGGCGGGGCGCTGGCGTCGGCCCGAACCGACCACGTGCCCCCGGTCCGCTATGCCGCGCTGCTGCACCAGTACTGGCTCGCGCTCGGCGCCCAGGCGACCGGGATCGACCTGGCCTCCTGGGACCCGAACGCCGGGTTCGCGGCCAACTCGACCCTCGTCGACCGGGTGTACGCGAATTACGGCCGCTACCAACGCGAGCACTCCGAGCTGAACTGGGCCGGCATGGCGGGGATGGCCGGCGCGTCGTTCGCCGCGGGCTTCTGGGACCTCGACGGCGGCCGCACCGCACTGACGGTCGACGCCGTCCATCGGCTCGGCACCGCGGTCGGGTCGGCCGTCGGAGCGCTGCCCGCCGAGGCGGCCGCCGTGCTGCCCGACGACGTGCGGGCCCTGGCCACCCTCGGTCCGGCGATGACCGCCGCGGACCTCGACTGGTACCAGGAGCGACTGCTGATCATGCAGAAGCACATCTACTTCGACATGGTCCCGATGCACGAGGCGTACGTGCGGGCCGGGCGCCCGGCGATCGAGGAACTCGGCGCCGCCGGCCTGCTCGACGCCAATGCCCGGTCCGCGTGGCAGGGCATCTTCTCCGGCACCGCCGAGGGCCGCGCCGACGCCACCAGGCGGATGGCGGACCGCGAGCAGAACGAGATCGTCGCCGACCAGTGGGACGCCACCGCGAACGGCCGCGGTGGCGCCGGACGGGTCCTCAGCTACGTCACCACCGTCGCCGCACAGCCGTCGATTCCCGGCACGCGGTCGCCGGGGGTGGTCGCGCCGCTGTCGGTCGTCGGCAGGGTCGGCGGCGCCACCTACCGTCTGCAAGCCCCCCTGCCCGACTTCAACTGGGCCGATCGCGGACCACGGTGGTCGTACATCGGCGGCGACACCGTGCCCGCGTACGCGCGGCTGGTCCAGGACCGTCCCGCGGAGGCGTACGCGCTGCTGGCGTTGCCGTTCGGCGACTTCATGGACCAGCAGCGGGTGCTGCACCGGATGCCGGCACTCGCCCGCGACCTGGGCACCGGATGGTCGCTGACGCGGGAGCCGTAGACGCGCCGGGATCGGACCGGAGGCGTGATGAGATAATCACGCTTCGAGACCGACGGTCTCCCCCATCGACCGAACCTATGGCGACGCCGACCGCGTCGACCGCAAGGAGGCACTGCCCAATGACGGCCAGCACCCCAACGAGTCGCCGCGAGGCCCCGGACCGCAACCTGGCGATGGAGTTGGTGCGAGTGACCGAGGCGGGTGCGCTGGCCGCCGGCCGCTGGGTCGGACGGGGCGACAAGGAGGGCGGCGACGGCGCCGCGGTCGACGCCATGCGTCAGCTCGTCTCCAGCGTCTCGATGCGCGGCGTCGTCGTGATCGGTGAGGGCGAGAAGGACGAAGCGCCCATGCTCTACAACGGCGAAGAGGTCGGCAACGGCGACGGCCCGGACTGCGACTTCGCGGTCGACCCCGTCGACGGCACCACCCTGATGTCCAAGGGCATGCCCAACGCGATCTCGGTTCTCGCGGTCGCCGAGCGCGGCGCGATGTTCGACCCGTCCGCGGTGTTCTACATGGAGAAGATCGCCGTCGGCCCCGACGCCGCCGACGTCATCGACATCACCGCCCCCGTGGCGGAGAACGTCAAGCGCATCGCGAAGGTCCGCAAGTCCTCGGTCTCCGACGTCACCGTCTGCATCCTCGACCGCCCCCGGCACGCGCAGCTGATCGCCGACGTCCGCGACACCGGCGCCCGCATCCGGCTGATCTCCGACGGCGACGTGGCCGGCGCCATCGCCGCCGCCCGCCCCGACTCCGGCACCGACATGCTCATCGGGATCGGCGGCACCCCCGAGGGCATCATCGCCGCGGCCGCGATGCGCTGCATGGGCGGCGCCCTGCAGGGCCGGCTCGCCCCGACCGACGACGCCGAGCGGCAGAAGGCCATCGACGCGGGCCACGACCTGGACCGGGTGCTGCTGACCGAGGACCTCGTCTCCGGCGAGAACGTCTTCTTCACCGCCACCGGCGTCACCGACGGCGACCTGCTGCGCGGCGTCCGCTACAGCGGCGGCGGCGCGCACACCCAGTCCATCGTGATGCGCAGCAAGTCCGGCACGGTGCGCATGATCGACGCCTATCACCGCCTGTCGAAGCTGCGCGAGTACTCCTCCGTCGACTTCGACGGCGACCCGGACGCCCAGTTCCCCATGCCGTAGGCGCTCCGCGCCCGTGAGTCCTTCTGGTCCGGATATGGGCCAAGGGGACTCACGGGCGGCACAGCCGCTTCGGTGGCAAGCTAGCAAGGTATGACCGAAGAACCGCAGTACCGCATCGAGCACGACACCATGGGCGAGGTTCGCGTCCCGAAGGACGCGCTGTGGCGGGCACAGACGCAGCGGGCGGTGGAGAACTTCCCGATCAGCGGTCGCGGTCTCGAGCGCGCCCAGATCCGCGCGATGGGTCTGCTCAAGGCCGCCTGCGCAGAGGTCAACAGGGACCTCGGACTGCTCGACGCCGAGAAGGCCGACGCGATCATCGCGGCGGCGAACGAGATCGCCGACGGCCGCCACGACGACCAGTTCCCGATCGACGTCTTCCAGACCGGTTCGGGCACCAGCTCGAACATGAACGCCAACGAGGTCATCGCCTCGATCGCGCTCGCGAACGGCGTCGAGGTGCACGCCAACGACCACGTCAACATGTCGCAGTCGTCCAACGACACCTTCCCCACCGCCACCCACCTCGCCGCCGCCGAGGCCGAGGTCAAGGATCTGATTCCCGCACTCGACCACCTGCGACTCGCACTGGGCGACAAGGCCTCCGAATGGAAGACGGTGGTCAAGTCCGGTCGCACGCACCTGATGGACGCGGTGCCGGTCACCCTTGGCCAGGAGTTCGGGGGTTACGCCCGACAGGTGGAGGCCGGCATCGAGCGGATCCTCGCCACCCTTCCCCGACTCGGCGAACTCCCGATCGGTGGTACCGCGGTGGGCACCGGCCTCAACGCTCCGGACGGGTTCGGAACGAAAGTCGTTGCCCGGCTTGTCGAGTCGACGGGAATCGACGCCCTTTCGCCGGCCCGCAACAGCTTCGAGGCGCAGGCCGCGCGCGACGGGCTGGTCGAGGCGTCCGGCGTGCTGCGCACGGTCGCGGTGTCACTGACCAAGATTGCCAACGACATTCGCTGGATGGGATCGGGGCCACTCACCGGCCTCGGAGAGATCCGCCTGCCCGATCTGCAGCCGGGCAGCTCGATCATGCCCGGCAAGGTGAACCCCGTCCTCCCGGAGGCGGTGACCCAGGTTGCCGCACAGGTCGTCGGCAACGACACCACCGTCGCCTGGGGCGGAGCCGCGGGAGCGTTCGAGCTCAACGTCTACATCCCGGTCATGGCACGAAACCTGCTGGAGTCAATTCGACTGCTGTCCAACGTGTCCCGACTGTTCGCCGATCGGTGCGTCTCGGGTCTCGTGGCGAACGTCGAGCACCTGCGCACCCTGGCCGAGTCGTCGCCGTCGATCGTCACGCCACTGAACTCGGCTATCGGCTACGAGGAGGCCGCCGCGGTGGCGAAGGAGGCTCTCGCGCAGCGCAAGACCATCCGGCAGACGGTGATCGACCGCGGCCTGATCGGCGACAAGCTGTCACTCGAGGAACTCGACCGCCGCCTGGACGTGCTCGCGATGGCGAAGGTCGAGGATCGGTAGTCCGGTTCAGGCCTCGATCGCGATGACCGCGCCGGGCTGGAGCCAGCGAATCAGCCAGACCAGCGCCGTCTCGTCGATCGCGACACACCCTTCGGTGGGTTCGCCGTTGGTCACGTGCAGGAAGAAGGCGCCGCCGTCACCGGGCACCCGGTCCTTGTTCACGCCCATCACCACGGCGTAGCGGTACGCGGGAATCTGCAACCGCTCCGATTCGGATTCGTCGAACGCACACGCACCCGGCGCGCAGACCTGATGGGTGTTGTAGGTCGGGCTGTGCGGGTCGCCGTCCCACCAGTCGTCGGCGCCGACCGTCCGGTACGGCAGACCGCCACCGGGATTGGGTGCGGTACCGAAGGTCGCATCGAGGCTGTAGACCCCGGTGGGCGTCGCGGGGACACCGTCGTGCGACTGCGGCGCGAAACCCGCCGAGCCGACCTTCGCGGGCAGTGCGGGCGAGATGCGGTGCCAGCCGATCGGTGAGCGCTGCCAGGCCTCCACCGTCGCCTGCGAGCCGCCCGCCCCGTTGACCGTGACGACCTGGGTGGCCGCGCCGACGGTCCCCTCGAACCAGGGTCCCTGCGCGACCGCGTGTGGCGCGCACAGCAGCGCCAGTACCGTCGCGACAACGGTCGAAAGTATGACGCCCATCACATTGCGCACACCGCATCGTAACAATGCGCTAAGCGCAGTGGTGCGGTTACGGAGTCCTGACCCTCCGTGTCCGCACCACTGCGGCGAAGCCGCCTATGCGGTGGGGCCGAACTCCTCGAGCATCTCGGTGACCAGTGCGGCGATCGGCGACCGCTCGCTGCGCGTCAGCGTGACGTGCGCGAAAAGCGGGTGTCCCTTGAGCTTCTCGATCACCGCGGCGACGCCGTCGTGCCGGCCGACCCGCAGGTTGTCGCGCTGGGCGACGTCGTGGGTGAGCACCACCCGCGATCCGGTGCCGAGCCGCGACAGCACGGTGAGCAGCACGTTGCGTTCGAGCGACTGGGCCTCGTCGACGATGACGAACGAGTCGTGCAGCGAACGACCGCGGATGTGCGTGAGCGGCAACACCTCCAGCATTCCGCGGCTGACCACCTCGTCCATCACCTCGGGGCTGGCCAACCCGTCGAGGGTGTCGAAGACGGCCTGCGCCCACGGCCCCATCTTCTCGCTCTCGCTGCCCGGCAGGTAGCCCAGCTCCTGACCGCCGACCGCGTACAGCGGGCGGAACACGACCACCTTGCGGTGGGTGCGGCGTTCGAGGACCGCCTCGAGGCCCGCGGTCAACGCGAGCGCCGACTTGCCGGTGCCGGCCTTGCCACCGAGCGAGACGATGCCGATGCTCTCGTCCAGCAGCAGGTCGAGCGCGATGCGCTGCTCCGCGGAACGCCCGTGCAGCCCGAACGCCTCCCGCTCGCCGCGCACCAGCTGCACCCGCTTGTCCGGGTTGACCCGGCCCAACGCACTCGAGCTGCCGCTGATCAGCCGGATGCCGGTGTGGCACGGCAACTCTCGCGCCTCGTCGAGATCGATCTCCCCCTCCGAGAACAGTTCGTCGATGCGACCGGACGCGACGTCGAGTTCGGTCATGCCGGTCCACCCCGACGGCACCACGTCGTGCGCGTGGTACTCGTCGGCGGGCAGTCCCACCGCACCGGCCTTGACCCGCAGCGGGATGTCCTTGCTGACCAGCACCACGTCCTTGCCCTCGGCGGCGAGGTTCAACGCGCAGGCCAGGATCCGGGAGTCGTTGGAGTCGGTGCGGAAGCCGACCGGCAGCACCGCCGGGTCGGTGTGGTTCAGTTCCACCTGCAGGGTTCCGTCCACCGTGCCGATCGGCACCGGTTGGTCCAGCCGCCCGTGCTCGATCCTCAGGTCGTCGAGCATCCGAAGCGCCTCTCGCGCAAACCATCCCAACTCGTGATGGTGGCGTTTACCCTCCAGCTCGCTGATCACCACGAGCGGCAGCACGACCTCGTGTTCGGCGAACCGGGTGACGGCCCAGGGATCCGAGAGCAGGACCGAGGTGTCGAGAACGTAGGTGCGGACGGAGCGGGATTCGGTCACGGTGGCTCCTCGACCTGCGCGGCACCCGCGCAGGCGGCGTTCGCTGGGCCGTTCGGTCCGGGTGGGTCTTACGTCCCACAGGGGCCGGGTGCCGGCCCCTTCGCCCTGAACGAGTCAGTCACGATTCGAACCTCCCGGACGGGCGACTTCCCCTGTCACCCGGTAAGCAGAACGCTACGTCCGAACGCCCCGCGACCGCGTGAACAACACGATGAACGTTGCGTTAACCGAGGTCGGCGACGACAAATTCGGCACCGCCGTCGGCGCGCCGACCGAATACGCGAACGGCCCGCGCCCCAAGGGGACGCGGGCCGTGAAGGCGATCGGTCAGACGTTCTTGGAGAGCAGGCCCCAGTCCTCGAGTCCCTCGTAGAGGGGGAAGTCCAGCGCCAGCTTGGACACCCGGGCCCGCAGGGCCGGGACGTCGGCTCCGGCGCCGGCGGCCAGCGCGGTCGCGATGATGTCGGCGACCTCGGTGAACTCGGCCTCGCCGAAGCCGCGGGTGGCCAGCGCGGGGGTGCCGATCCGCAGGCCGGACGGGTTCATCGGCGGGCGCGGGTCGAACGGGACGGCGTTGCGGTTGACGGTGATACCGATCTCGTGCAGCAGATCCTCGCCCTGCTGTCCGTCCAGCTCGGAGTGACGCAGGTCGACGAGCACCAGGTGCACGTCGGTGCCGCCGGTGAGCACGGAGATGCCGTTGCCCGCGACGTCGGCCCCGGTGAGACGCTCGGCCAGGATCTTCGCGCCGGCGAGGGTGCGGGCCTGACGGTCCCGGAACTCGTCGGTGGCCGCGATCTTCATGGCGACGGCCTTCGCGGCGATCGCGTGCATCAGCGGTCCGCCCTGCTGACCCGGGAACACCGAGGAGTTCAGCTTCTTCGCCCACTCCTGCTTCGCGAGGATCATGCCGGAACGGGGGCCGCCGAGGGTCTTGTGCACGGTGGTGGAGACGACGTCCGCGTGCGGCACCGGCGACGGGTGCAGGCCCGCGGCGACCAGTCCGGCGAAGTGCGCCATGTCGACCCACAGCTTGGCGTCGATCTCGTCCGCGATGGACCGGAACGCGGCGAAGTCGAGGTGCCGCGGGTAGGCGGACCAGCCGGCGATGAGGACCTGGGGACGCTCGGCGAGGGCGATCTCGCGGACCTTGTCCATGTCGACGACGTGGGTGTCCTCGCGGACGCCGTACGACGCGACCTGGTACAGCTTGCCGGAGAAGTTCAGCTTCATGCCGTGGGTGAGGTGACCGCCGTGCGCGAGGTCCATGCCGAGCAGCTTCTCGCCCGGGTTCATCAGCGCCATCAGCACCGCGGCGTTGGCCTGCGCACCCGCGTGCGGCTGCACGTTCGCGAACTCCGCCCCGAAGACCTCCTTGGCACGCTCGCGCGCCAGGTTCTCCACCACGTCGACGTGCTCGCAGCCGCCGTAGTAGCGGCGGCCCGGGTAACCCTCGGCGTACTTGTTGGTGAGCACGCTGCCCTGGGCCTGGAGCACCGCGCGCGGCACGAAGTTCTCCGACGCGATCATTTCCAGGGTGTCGCGCTGACGGGCCAGCTCACCGTTCATCGCCGCGGCGACCTCGGGGTCGAGTTCGGCGAGCGAGGCATTGTTGACGTCGGTGCTGGGCACAGCGGTCATCGAGGGATCTCCAAGCGGATGTCCGGGCAGGGGCAGCCCTCATTCTAAGGCCAGGTCACCCGCACCCATCCGCGGGATCCGTGTACGCCGCACACACCTGCGTCCCGATCGCCGGGATCGCGGTCCCACCCGGCCGCCGTGATCGGGTTCGCTGTTCCCGTCCACCACTTCTGCACCGACTTTCGGGAGCCCAGATGACCCTCGACGACTTGCTGACCGAACGAGCGATCAACCGCGCCTTGACCGAGATCGCACGGGCTATGGACCAGCGGGACTGGGAAGCCCTCGAGGAGCTGACCCTGCCCGACATGACCGCGAACCTGGGCACCGGGGAACTGACCGGTCGCGCGCACGTCGTCGCGAGCATTCGCTCGTTCCTCGACGAGTGCGGACCCACCCAGCACCTGCTCGGCAATGTGCTCGTCGACGTCGACGGCGACACCGCAACCAGCCGGGCGTACGTCAGTGACATGCACATCGGCGCGGGCGAGCGGTCGCACCTGACCTTCAGCACCCTCGGCGACTACCACGACTCTTGGGTGCGCAGCGGCGGCGTCTGGCGGCTGGCCCGGCGGGTCAAGCACAACCGCGGACACGTCGGCTCCTTCGCCGCGCTCGGTCCCGGCCCGGAGGGCTGGTCGCCGCGCGGCTGACCCCACGCTGCCGACCGGTGCGCAGGGTCAGCGCAGCGCGGACGGGATCAACGGCTCGTCGAGCAGCCGCCGGAACAGCTCCGAACGTTCGTCGGCCGTCTCGCCGCGGTCCAGCCACGCCCCGAGCAGGCGGTAGCCCTCGACGTAGGTGCTCGTGTACGCCCGCCACAGCGGCGAGGACAGGAATCTCAGCGACTGCCGGGCGCGTTCCGGACTCGCCAGGGTCCACCGCTGCAGGAACTCGGCGACCTCGTCGTGACTGCGTCCGTGGTCGTGCAGCAGCAACGCCGCGTCCTGCCGCACCCCGAGCAGCTTGGCCGACGCCGTCGACAAGGCCTCGGCGCGCTCCCCGTCGAAGCGCAGGCCCAGGTCGGCGTAGATCTCCTGGGCCCACGGCCCCCAGCCCGGACCGACGATCGACGCGAGCGCCAGGTCGGCCAGGCCCTCGGCCATCAGGCACTGCGGGGTGTTCACCAGGAACAGCGTGTGTTCGGCCTGACCGGCACCGACCAGGCCGGCCTCCTTGCGGCAGTGCTCGGTGTGGTGCCCGGGGTACGACTCGTGCGCGATCAGGTGCGGCAGATTCGCCATGTGCTGCTTGAGGTCCGAGTTGATCGCGACCCGGGACCGGTAGTCGCCGAGGTAGTAGTTGAAGCCCGACCACGGCTTGTCCCCCACCACCTCGTACTCCACGCGCTCGGTCTCGGGCAGCTGATAGCGGCCGCGGACCAGGTCCCGCAGCGCGCTGGAGAACGCGTCCACGCACTCGGCGAGCCGGTCCGGCGGGATCTCGTCGGCGACGCGGTGTGCCTGCAGCCGCTCGGCCAACGGTCGGCTCCGGTCGCCCGCCAGCACCTCGTCCATCGCCCGGTGCGCCTCGCGGTAGTCGTCGACGCTGCCGGGCTCGATCCGCACGTCGAAGTAGGCGTGCACCTCGTCGACGAATCCGATCTGCTCGCCGGCGAACTTGCGAGCCGAGCACTCGAGCGCCCGCAGGTGCACGTCGAGGAAGCCCGCGCGGTCCGCGGACAGGTCCGCGCTCGGCAGTTCGGACCGCAGACGGGAGGCCCGCGTCGCCAGCTCGCGAGGGTCCGGGGCGGGTGCGTTCTCGACCTGCCTGCGCAGCGCGGGGTCGCCGGTGTAGGCGTCGACGAAGCCCTCCTCGACCCGGTCGAAACCGAGTCCGAGCAGCAGGTATTCGCGGACGAATGCGTCGGGGTCCATGCTGTTGAAGGGTAGTGCCCGGACCCGCCGATCCGGCGCGGTGTGGGGACGCGCACAATTCCAACTATGCAGACCGATTTCGGGGGACGCGAATGGCGCGGGTGAGCGAGAGCAGCCCCTACGTCGAGTTCGACCGCAAACAGTGGCGAACTCTGCGCAAGTCGACTCCGCTGGTCCTGACCGAGGAAGAGCTCCTCGGCATGAGGGGTCTCGGCGAGCAGATCGACCTCGACGAGGTGGCGGAGGTCTACCTGCCGCTGTCACGACTGATCCACCTCCAGGTGGCCGCGCGCCAGCGCCTGTTCGCCGCGACCGCGACGTTCCTCGGCGAGAAGCACCCCGACCGTCAGGTGCCGTTCGTGATCGGCGTCGCGGGAAGCGTGGCGGTGGGCAAGTCGACCACCGCGCGCGTGCTGCAGGCGCTGCTCGCGCGCTGGGACCACCATCCGCGCGTCGACCTGGTCACCACCGACGGATTCCTGTACCCCACCGCGGAGCTGACCCGCCGGGGCATCATGCACCGCAAGGGATTCCCCGAGAGCTACGACCGTCGCAAGCTGCTGCGGTTCGTCACCGAGGTCAAGTCGGGCGCGGAAGAGGTTGCCGCACCGGTGTACTCGCACCGGTCCTACGACGTGGTGCCCGGCCAGTACCACCTCGTTCGCCAGCCCGACATCCTGATCATCGAGGGGCTCAACGTCCTGCAGACCGGCCCGCGACTGATGGTCTCGGACCTGTTCGACTTCTCGATCTACGTGGACGCCCGCATCGAGGACATCGAGCGCTGGTACATCAAACGCTTCCTCACGCTGCGCAAGACCGCCTTCGCCGACCCGAACGCCCACTTCCACCACTACGCCGCGCTCTCGGACGAGCACGCGACCCTGGCGGCCGACGACATCTGGAACTCGATCAACCGGCCGAACCTGGTCGAGAACATCCTGCCGACCCGCCCGCGCGCGACGCTGGTGCTGCGCAAGGACTCCGACCACTCCATCAACCGGCTGCGCCTGCGCAAGCTGTAGGTCGCGAAACGGACAGGGCCGAACGGGATCTCGCGGCTAACGCGCGGGCACGGCCCCGGACTGCGCACGCTTGCGCCCGGACTCGATCTCCTTGGTCAGGTCGCGGACGTAGCGCGCGAAATCTACCTGGATGGTGTGCCGCGGGGCCTCGTAGTACTGCGCGAGGCTCGCGGCGTCGTCGGTCGCGATCACCCGGTGCATCTCCTCGGTCGCCGGCAGGGCGTACGACCCGTCGAGAATGCCGGCGATCAGCTTGCTCTGCTGCTCGGCCAGGTTCACGATGGTCGGCGACGCCTGGGCCAGTCCCACGAAGAACAGGTTGGGCACACCGGGCAACACGATCCGCTTGAACAGCGGGAAACGGTGCTGCCCGTCGGGCTGCAGCGACGGATCGTCGAAGAACGGGAAGCTCATCTTGTAGCCGGTCGCGCAGACGACGACGTCGGCGGGCACGACACGCCCGTCGACGAGCCGCACGTGGTCACCCTCGAGCGCCTCGACGGCGGGCACACACGTCAGGTCGCCCGACCCTGCCTTGGCCAGGAAGTCGATGCTCACCGAGGGGTGCGCGCCGAGCGGCTCGTGGTCCGGCACGGGAAGACCGTAGTCCTCCATCCGGCCCAGCGACTTCTTGATCTTGCGGCGGGCGATCGCGAGGCCGAGCTTGCGGGGCATCCACGGCGGCATCATCATCTTGTCGGCCGGCTTGCCCTCGCGGTACTTGCTCAGGACCCAGACCCCGCGCCTCGCAGAAACCCAGACGTGCTTGGCGATCGATCGGTGCGAGAGCTCGGACGCGATGTCGAGCGCGGAGTTCCCCATCCCCACCACCACGACGTTCTTGCCGCGCATGTCCACGGGCTCGAACTGGTTGACGTAGTCGTGACTGTGCAGGATCGGGCCGTTCAGTGTGCCCGGATACTCCGGCATCCGCGGATCCCAGTGATGCCCGTTGGCGACGACAAGCGCGTCGTACGAGCGTGTTTCGCCGTTGTCGAGCTGGACCGACCACGTTCCGTCGGCGGCGCGTCGAGCCTTCTCGACCCGGGTGCCGAAGGTGATCGTCTCGCGCAGGCCGAACTCGTCGACGTAGTCGCGAAAGTAGCCGTGGATCAACGAGTGGTGCGGGAAGTGGGGCCAGTCGTCCGGCACCGGGAAGTCCTCGAACTGCAGTCGAGTCGAGGAGGTGTCGATGTGCAGGCTCTCGTAGCAGGCCGAACGCCCCGTCGGGTTCCGGAAGTACCAGTTGCCGCCGACGTCGTCGGACTCCTCGAAGCAGTCGTACGCAATTCCGTGATCCTTGAGCCGCTTGGCGGTCGTGAATCCCGAGCAACCGGCGCCGATGATGCACACCGTGGGAGATGTCGACATGTGGTTCCCTCCGATCCGACGGCGCGGCCCGTACGCACCCGCCGCAGTGTGATGTACGCCATAAAACAGGATTCGCTGACACGCTGTCAAGCGAAACTTTCGACCCGAACTCCTATGATCCGACGGGAGGTGTTGCGGTGAGCGAGACCACGGATCGACCCGACAGGAAGCCGACCACCCGGGACGAGCAGAAGCGCAGAACCCGGGCGGCCCTCCTCGACTGCGCGCGAGAACTCTTCGAGGCGAACGGCTACGCCCGGGTGAAGATCGACGACATCGCCGCCGCCGCCGGCTGCAGCCGGGCGACGTTCTACCTGCATTTCACGAGCAAGGGCGATGTCCTGCAGAAGGTCGGCGAGGAGTCCCTCCCGCCTCGCGCGGCCACCGTCTACACCGATCTGGACCGGATTCTCGAGACCGGATCCAGGGCCGAGTTCACCGCGTGGGTCGAACGCACCATCGACTGGTTCGACGAGCACCGGGCGATCCTGCCCGCCTGGGACGAGGCGATGGCGCTCGAGCCCGGCTTCCGGGACATCGCCCGCGGTGCGTACGGGTCGTTGCCGAGTGCGATGCCGTCCTATCTCGCCCGGTGGGGCCCGGACCGGCAGACCGAGGCACGCTTGCGGATCGAGTTGCTGGTCGCGCAGCTCGAGCGGTTCTTCACCCGGTGGGCGGTGCACGGCACGATCGAGATTCCACGCGAGCTGGCCGCCACCGTGCTCACCGACATCTGGTTCCCGGCACTCAACGGGCCGCAGGCGTAGTTCCTAGGTACCGAAGCGGCGGTGCCGGGCCGCGTAGTCCCGCAATGCCCGCAGGAAGTCGACGCGACGGAACTCGGGCCAGTACGCCTCGGTGAACCAGATCTCCGAGTACGCGCTCTGCCAGAGCAGGAAGCCGGACAGTCGCTGCTCGCCGGAGGTGCGAATCACGAGGTCCGGATCGGGTTGGCCCGAGGTGTACAGATGCCCGTCGATGCCCTCGACGCTCATCGCCTTGACCAGGTCGTCGCCGGACAGGCCTGCGGCCAGCTTCTCGCCGAGCAGCGACTGCACGGCGTCCGCGATCTCCTGCCTGCCGCCGTAGCCGACCGCGACGTTGACGTGGGTCCCGGTGCGGCCGTCCGTTCTGTCGGCGGCCTCGCGCAGGCGTCGCGCGGACTCCTCGGGCAAGAGGTCGAGGGTGCCCACGATCTTCACCGACCAGTTCTGGTCCGGTCCCGAGATCTCCTCGACCACGTCGGTGATGATCTCGAGCAGCGAGTCCAGCTCTTCGGGGTCGCGTCGCAGGTTCTCGGTGGAGAGCAGGTAGATGGTGGCCATCTCGATGCCTGCGTCGTCGCACCAGCGGAGCAACTCCGCGATCTTGAGTGCGCCCATGCGATGACCGTGCGCGACGTCGGTGAACCCGTTCTCCCGCGCCCACCGACGATTGCCGTCGCACATCACCGCCACGTGCCGAGGCTGCCGCAGGCCCTCGAGCTGCCGGGTGAGGCGACGCTCGTAGATGCTGTAGAGCAGGTTCGACGGCTTCACCAGGACATCACCACGGGAGCCCACATTACGCCGGGCTCACGAGGTTCCGACGGGCACCGGTGTAATCGGCATCTCACCCCGCGCCTGCCGCGTTCCACTGCAGGTACAGTGACCCACACTCGAACCTACGGTTCCGTAGGTTCGCCGTTGTCGACCACGGGAGCAGCGAATGACCGCACTGGATCTCGACACGCCACCGGTCAAGCCGCGGTTGCGCGGCTGGATTCACCTGTGGGCGTTCGGCGTCGCGGTCGTGGCGGGCGGGGCTCTCGTCATCCTCGCCGCGGGCGAGTCGGCCCGGGCGGGGATCGCCACCGCGATCTACGCGCTGACGGTGTGCGGGGTGTTCGGGGTGAGCGCCACCTACCACCGCGTGCACTGGTCGACCGTCCGCGCCCGGATCTGGATGAAGCGCGCGGACCACTCGATGATCTTCCTGTTCATCGCCGGCAGCTACACGCCGTTCGCCATGCTGGCCCTGCCCCCGAGTACCGGCCGGCCGCTGCTCGCCGTGGTGTGGGCGGGCGCGCTCGCGGGGGTCGCGCTGAAGATGCTGTGGCCGACGGCGCCAAGATGGGTCGGCGTGCCGCTGTACCTGCTCCTCGGCTGGGCGATCGTGCCGGTCGCGGGCCAGCTCGTGCGCGAGGTCGGCTGGGCTCCGCTGGTGCTGCTCGCGGTCGGCGGGGTGCTCTACAGCGTGGGGGCCGTCCTGTACGCCACCAAGTGGCCCAACCCGTGGCCTGCGACCTTCGGCCACCACGAGTTCTTTCACGCCGGCACCGTCGTCGCGGCCCTGTGTCACTACGCCGCTGTGTGCCTGGTGGTGTTCGGCTGACGTCGGACCCGGTCACCGCTCGCCGCCGACGAGTCCGATCAGTCGCCGCAACTCGGCTGCGATGTCGTCTCCCCCGGCAGGCACGACACTGACGGCCTCGGCGTCGCGGACGAGGTAGCGCCCGTCGTCCTCGAAGTCCATCCACTGCACGACCCGCCCGTCCGCGGTCGGCCGCCAGTCGAGCGCCGGGCCCGCGAACACGCCGATCTCGCCGAGTCCCGTTCGCGGGCGGGCGAAGAACTCGACGCACGCCTCGTCGGGGCCGAGCCGGGTGGCGGCGAGCATCAGCGACTCGTCCGCCGCTCGTGGCCTCGCGAGGGCGGGCGGGGCGCCGCGCCCGATGCCGCGCCGCGCCGACGGCAGCGCCGCGGCGATGCGCGCGGCCACGCTGCCCGCGGGTACCGACAGCAGCACGACGTCGCCGCCGGCATCGAGATCGACGCCCGGGTCCTGGCGAGCGAGCGTGGCGCGCTCACCGCGCACTCCCGCGTGCGCCCGCGTCATCGTCCCGAGGCCGCGGCCGTGGAAGCCGCACACCTCGACGCGCACGGCCGGTGTCGCGAGCGTGGAGAGCGCCGCGTGCAGGCCCTCGTCGAGGCGTGGCAGGACCCGCCGCGCCGCGGCCCGGCGCTGCCGCCGGAAGTCGCCCTCGGTGGCGGCGCCGCCGCGGATCCGCATCGGATACGGCAGCCGGTCGCGGCCGAGTTGCTGCCACAGCACGTCGAATTCCAGTGCGGTGAATCGCCACTGATCGGTCACGCCCGGATAAGACGCACCGCCGCGGCGATCGGTTCCATTCGCGGTCAGCGGGTCGCGCCCACCACTCCGGACGGCGTCCCGCGGGTGCCCGGCTCCTGGACCGGCATGGAGTTCGGGGGCACCGGGTACGGAGTCCCGCGATTGAGGAATCCGGCGGCCACGTTGGTCCCGCACTGCGCCTCCGCGGCGGCGAGCAACGGGCCGGGGTCGTGCACCGGCGGTCGCGCGGGATTCGGCGCGGAGGCCATGTTCAGCGCGGACGTCATGTCCCCGACCGCGTGCCGTCTCCAGGGCGTCAGGTTCGGCACCTCTACGCCGAACCGCCGCTCGAGCAGGCGCAGCTGTGAGGTGTGGTCGAAGGTCTCGGACGCCACCAAGCCGCCGCGGCTGTACGGCGAGACGACCAGGCACGGAACCCGGAATCCCAGCCCGATCGGCCCGGTGATCCCGTCCGACTCGGCGACAGGACCGAGCGGGACGGTGAGGAACTCGCCGGGGGTGCCCGGCGGCGGCACGGGCGGCGGCACGTGGTCGAAGAATCCGCCGTTCTCGTCGTAGCTGACGATCAGCGCGGTCTTCTCCCACACCGCCGGGTTCGAGGTGAGGATGTCGAGGACCTCCATGATTCCGACCGCACCGGCCGCGGGCGGCAGCGCGGGGTGCTCGCAGGTGAACACGGACGGCACCACCCAGGACACCGACGGCAACGTCCCGGCCGCCACGTCGGCACGAAAATCGTTGGGGTACACCGGGTCGACGCCACGGCGGGCGAGCTCGGACGCCGGGTTCGAGTACTGCTTGAAGCACCCGAGCATGCCGTCGAGCAGCACACCGGACACCGGGCCGACGTCCTTGTTCTGGTACACCTTCCAGCTGACTCCCGCCTCCTGCAGGTTCTCCGGGTAGGTGCGCCACGAGTAGACGTTCTTCGGCAGCAGGGTCGGCGTCTCCACCAACGGTCCGCCGGCCCTGCCGTCCGGGTCGAGGGTGCCGCTGATCCAGTACAACCGGTTGGGGTCGGTGGGGCCCAGGACCGAGCAGAAGTAGTGATCGCCCACCGTGAAGGCGTCGGCGAGGTCGTAGTGCACCGGGATGTCGGCGCGGGTGTAGTAGCCCATCGTGGCCGGCCCGTTCCCCGGCCCCTCGTGCTGCAGATGCACGTCCGCCCACCGGTCCATCGCCCCGCCGTTCCATGCCTGGTGCTGCGGACCCCAGGCGTGGGTCGGGTCGTTGACGCACTGGCCGTCGAGGCTCGGCCCACGGGTTGAGTCGAGCCGGAACGGGTTGAGGTAGCCGCTCGGCGTCGGCCCGGTGCCCGGCTGGTAGCCGTACTGGCGCCAGGCCGGCGAGGGGTCGTCGAATCCGCGCACCCCGGACAGCGTGCCGAAGTAGTGGTCGAACGAGCGGTTCTCCTGCATGAGCAGCACGAAGTGCTCGATATCGCGCAGGGAGCCCGAACCGCCCGGGTCGGCGGCGTAGGCCCGTTCGATGATCGGGCCGGCCCACGAACTCAGCAGCGCGGCGCCCCCGACCGCGGCGGCCCGCCCGAGAAACCCGCGCCGTGACATGCCCGCGTAGTCGTTCATCTGCGCACCCCAGATCGTCGACGTCTCGTGGTGCGATCGTATGCGCCGGACCGGTGCCCGCAGGCGTCAACGGGACAACGCAGCGACCAATTCGTCCGGGGACGTCACCGGCCGGTCGCAGACGAAGCCGCGGCAGACGTACGCCGCCGGGGCGCCGTCGACGAGGGGACGGTCGGCGAGCAGCGGTGCCGAGTCCGGCGCACCGCCGAGCACGATCACCCCGCCGGGGGCGGCCCGGCGGGCGGCGTCGAGCAGCGCGGACTCGCCGTCGCCCATGGCCACCGCCACCTGGACCGGTCCGCGCACCGAGGCCTCGGCGACGGCCAGCCAGTGCCCCGCCGAGCGCGCCGCGCGGGACATCAGCACGGTCGCGCGGTCGAGGGTCGCCCCGGCGGCCGCGCCGTATCGGGCCGCGCGCTCGGGCTCCGCCAGCGCGGCCGCGACGAGCAGCGCCTCGGCCATCAACGAGCCACCCGAGGGCGTGGCCCCGTCTAGCGGATCGCGCGGCCTGCTGATCAGTACCTCGGCGTCGTCGGCGGTGTCGAACCAGCTGCCCGGATCCTCGGGGTCACCGAAGTGCTCGATCGCCAGGTCGATCAGTTCCCCTGCACGGGTGAGCCATTCGGGATCGCCGGTGGCCTGGTGCAGGGTCAGGAGTCCGGTGGCCAGCGCGGCGTGGTCGTCGAGCACCGCGGCGGCCTCGCCGACCACCGCACCGAGGGACGCCCTCCGCAGCCGACCGTCGATCAGGTGCGCGTCGAGCAGGCTCCGGGCGCAGCGGGCGGCGGCGGCGATCCACTCGGGGCGGCCGAGACCGGCGCCCGCCTCCGCCAGTGCCGTGACGGCCATCCCGTTCCACGCGGTGACGACCTTGTCGTCGCGTCCAGGTTGCGGTCGACGCGACCGGGCCTCGAAAAGCTTGGCCCGCACCGCTTCCCAGCGGGCCGGGTCGTCCGGGTCGGCGGGCAGCTGCAGCACCGAGGTGCCGGCCTCGAAGGTCCCCGCCGAGCTGACGGCAAGCAGCCCCGCCGCCCACACCCCGTCCGCGAAGCCGAGCGTCGAGACCAGTTCCTCCGGGGTCCACGCGTAGGTGAGCCCCTCGACGCCCTCGGTGTCGGCGTCCAGCGCGGAGGCGAAGCAGCCGGTCTCGGTGCCCAGGTCGCGCAGCAGGAACTCGGCCGTCTCCTCCGCCACCCGCGTCGCCAGCGCAGACCCGGTGCGCCTGCCGAGGTGCGCGTACACCCGCAGCAGCAGGGCGTTGTCGTAGAGCATCTTCTCGAAGTGCGGTACCACCCACTCCGCGTCCACCGAGTACCGGGCGAAGCCGCCGCCGAGCTGGTCGTAGATGCCGCCGCGGGCCATCGCGGACGCGGTCCGCTCGACCGCCGCCAGCACCCGCTCGTCGCCGGTGCGCTCGTAGCCGCGCAGCAGGCCCTCGAGCAACGCGGACGGCGGGAACTTCGGGGCCAGGCCGAATCCGCCCCGGGTCTGGTCCTCCTCGTGCAGCACGGCGTGGATCGCGGCGTCGAGGAGAGCGGCGTCGAGCGCCGGACCGGCCGGGAGCCCGACCTCGTTGGCCTTCAGTTGCGCGGTGATCGAGGCCGACGCCTCCTCGACGTCCTCGCGCCTGCCACGCCAGGTGTCGGTGATCGCGTCGAGCAGTTGCGTGAACGACGGCATGCCGCCGCGCGGGGCCGGTGGGTAGTAGGTGCCGCAGTAGAACGGCTCCGCGTCGGGGGTCAGGAAGCAGGTCATCGGCCAGCCACCCTGCCCGGTCATCGCGACCGTCGCGTTCATGTAGATCGCGTCCAGGTCCGGGCGTTCCTCGCGGTCCACCTTGATGCAGACGAAGTTCTCGTTCATCACCGCGGCGGCGGCCTCGTCCTCGAACGACTCGTGCGCCATCACGTGACACCAGTGGCAGGCCGAGTACCCGATCGACAGCAGGATCGGCACGTCCCGCTCGGCCGCCCAGGCGAGCGCATCCGGGCCCCACTGCTGCCAGTGCACGGGATTGTCCGCGTGCTGACGCAGGTACGGGCTGGTCGCCTCGCCGAGGGTGTTGCGTGCGCGGGCGTCCGAGTTCACCGCGGCCGCCGGCCTAGCTCGGTGCCTGAGCCGGCGGTTCCGGCTTGTTCGGCTCGTCCGGGGTGGTCGGCTCGGCGGGCGGCACCGCCGCGCCCCGGTCGGTGCCCTCGTCGGCGGCCTGATCTGCCTCCGGGTGCTCCGGCTCGAAGGTCTCCGGGAGCTTACGCAGCTGCCGGTTCATCGAGCGGATCAGCAGCACCGTGCCGGCCAGCAGCGCGAGTATCAGGACCAGCCCGACCGGCGACGCCTTGCCGAACTCGGGGCCGGTGGGGGTGCCGGGGGTCTGCGCCAGCCAGTCGACCGTCGCACTTGCCAAGATCACTTCGTCTCCTCTTGATGGCCGGGCGCCACACCGACGTGATCGATGCCGGCGAACAGGTCGTTCTCCGGAATCGCCGTGCGGACCCGGGTCTTCGCCAGCTCGAACTCCTCGGTCGGCCAGATCTTCTGCTGCATCTCGAGCGGCACCGCGAAGAAGGACCCGTTGGGGTCGATCTGGGTGGCGTGCGCGCGCAGGGCGTCGTCGCGTTGCGGGAAGTAGTCGCCGCAGGTGATCTGGGTGGTGACCCGGGCCATCAGGTCGCCCTGCTCGGTCTTCCACTTCTTGAGCCACTCGGCCATCGGGAACTCCTCGCCCCGGCGGTCGTACTCCTCCTGGAACAGCTGCAGGCGCTTGCGGATGAACCCGTGCGAGTAGTAGACCTTCTGCACCTCCCAGGGCTCCCCCGAGTCGGGGAACCGCTCGGCGTCGCCGGCCGCCTCGTAGGCGGCCATCGACACCTCGTGGCAGCGGATGTGGTCGGGATGCGGGTAGCCGCCGTTCTCGTCGTACGTGGTGATCACGTGCGGCCGGAACTCGCGGATCACCCGCACCAACGCCTCGGTGGACTCCTCGAGCGGGACCAGCGCGAAGCAGCCCTCGGGCAGCGGGGGCAGCGGATCGCCCTCGGGCAGTCCCGAGTCGACGAAGCCGAGCCAGGTCTGTTCGACGCCGAGGATGCGCGCCGCGGCGGCCATCTCCTCCTTGCGAACCTCACTGATCCGGTCGCGCACACCCGGCACGTCCATCGCCGGATTGAGGATGTCGCCGCGTTCGCCGCCGGTCAGGGTCACCACCAGCACGTCGTTGCCCTCGGCCGCATAGCGGGCCGTCGTCGCGGCCCCCTTGCTCGACTCGTCGTCGGGATGGGCGTGCACGGCCATGAGACGCAATCCGCTCACTGTGTTCCTTCACCTCAGCTTCGCCTGTAGCCATCGTCGGCCTGCCTGACAACGCCGCCCCTCGACGCGTACCGCGCCAGCGAGCCGCCGTTGTCCTTCCCCTATAGTTCCACCCGATACCTCCAGCGTCAGCCGTGGCCCCGCCCGGACCCCGCGGGGGTGCCCACCGGGTGGGGCAACTCGCCCGGACCGCTTCACGAGAGCTGAGCCATGACCGAGACGCTTCCCGCCGACCGCTATCCGACGCCTACGCAGCGCAGCCTGCACGGGTCGCGGATCATGGCGATCGTTCTCACCATCGGGGTGATCCTGCTCGGCACCGCACTGGCGTACTACGCGTACAACAAGTTCGACAACAAGGACATCTCGACGAGCGTCATCTCCTACGACATCGTCAACGACTCGACGATCAACATCCGGTTCACCGTGACCCGCGACGAACCCTCCGAGCCCGCGGTCTGCATCGTGCGCGCCCGCTCCCGGGACGGTTCCGAGACCGGCCGCCGCGAGGTGTACGTGGCGCCGTCCGACAGCGGCACCGTCGACCTGACGACCTTCATCCGGACCTCCCAGGCGCCCGGCATCGCGGACATCTACGGCTGCGGCGCGGACGTCCCGCGGTACCTCGCCGGCAGCTGATCGGGCACACAACCGCCCGCCCGGGCTGCCCGCGGTCTTCCTGGCGAAATCCCAGCTCGTGCTAGAATACGTCGATACACGGTTCCGGATTGGAACCGTGTATTGCTGCATTTGCGTACTGCTGTGTGATTGCACAGCTGCAAGGCGGCAGGGTGCACTGCTCACATGACTGAGCCGACCGGGGGATCACATCAGCCGGGGGACCGCGCGCTCTGCCACCGCCGACCACTGGATTTCGGTGGTCCGTCCGGGGCGCCCGCAAGGGCTCCGACTACGAGGAGTGATCGAGCATGACCGAGACCCAGGTGACCTGGCTGACCCAGGAGTCCCACGACCGGCTCAAGAGCGAACTCGACCAGCTCATTGCGAACCGTCCGGTCATCGCAGCCGAGATCAACGAGCGGCGCGAAGAGGGCGACCTGAAGGAGAACGGCGGCTACCACGCGGCCCGCGAGGAGCAGGGCCAGCAGGAGGCTCGGATCCGCCAGCTCCAGGAGCTGCTCAACAGTGCCAAGGTCGGCGAGGCCCCCACCCAGTCCGGCGTGGCCCTGCCCGGTTCGGTCGTCAAGGTCTACTACGACGGCGACGAGTCGGACACCGAGACCTTCCTGATCGCCACCCGCGAAGAGGGTGCCCGCGACAACAAGCTCGAGGTCTACTCCCCCAACTCCCCGCTCGGCGGCGCCCTGCTCAACGCGGCAGTCGGTGACACGCGCGAGTACACCCTGCCGAACGGCAAGACCATGAAGGTCACGCTGCTCAGCGCGGAGCCGTACCACAGCTGAGGCACCCCTCCGGACGAACCGACGCCGGACGCGACGAACCCCGGCCCGCGCATCGCGGCCGGGGTTCGTTCGTTTCATTCGATTCCGGTGGGCAGTCTCCCCCAGCACGACTGCCCACCGGACGTGGAACCGTCCGAAGACCGGTCCTCCCCCGGCCCGGCCTTCTTCGGCTCACAACAAGTCAGACGCGGCGGAGCGCAGGACGGTTCCGCACAGTTTCACCGGAATCTTCCGACACCGGATTCATGATGGCGTGAACGCGAGCCCGAGCACGTCCACCAGCTCGTCCGGCTCGGTCTCCGCGGACCCGCACAGCTCCATCAGCTCGCCCCGGTACCGCGGGTCGACCGGTTCGATGCCGCCGAACGCCCGGATCGATTCACCGGTCGGCAGCAGCCGGGCGCAGACCAGCGACCCGACCGCGAAATTGTCTCCCGCCACGGCGTCGACCACCTCCACGGTCTCGGCGCTGGTCACCTCGCGCAGGGTCAGCGACCTGCCGGACGTCACCGCCGTCACCTCGTACAGGCCCCGCCGGCCGGCCAGCCATTGCCGCGCGAGTTCGAGCTCCGCCTCGGGCAGCACCTGGGCGCGGCGGGCCAGGAACTGTTCGAGGACGCCGCCCTCAAACAGCGCGGCATCGATGACCAGGCCGCCCTCGAGCGCCGCGATGGTGGCGTCCTCGCTGTCGTCGACGTGCGAGACCCGGATCTCGGCCAGCTCGTGCACCAGATCGAACAGTTCCGGTGTCCGCGCGAACATCAGCGCCTTGGTGTACAGCCAGGATGCACGCGCGTCGGCGCCGAGGTCGGACCGGCCGAGGTGGCAGGCTTTGTACTTGCGTCCGGACCCGCACCAGCAGCGGTCGTTGCGGCCCAACCCGGGCCGTTCGGCCGGTTGGTAGCGCGCCAGCACCTCCTGCAGGGTCTCCGCGTCCCCGCCCTCGATGCGGGCGAGCAACGACTGTGCGCGGGTCACGTCGCCGGCGTCGGAGGCGAGCAACGCCAGGTCGAAGACCGCCAACATCCAGTCCGGGTCCCGCTTCAGGGCACGCTCGTAGTGCCTCACGGCGACGAGAGCGTCCCCGAGCAGGTCGGCGGCCTTCCCCGCCAGCCAGAGCGCGGCCGGCTTCACCCGGCGCGGCGCATGCTCGATCAGTGCCGCCGCGGCGGCACCGAGGGCCTCGGCACGATCGCCCCCGGTGGTGGCGAGGTCGAGCGCTACCGCCGCGGCAGACGGATCCTCGAGCCCGACGAAGGCCCCCGGGTCGGCGGCCACACGGGCGGCTGCGACGGCGCCCGGCTCCTCACCCCGCGCGGCCGCGTCGCCGATCTCGTGGACCAGGTCGGTGAAGTCGACGACCGCGCCCGCCTCGGCCACCCGCAGCCGGTTCTCCCGCGCGATCGACTCGACGAGTGCGGCGCGGTGAAACGCGTCGAAGTCGAACCCCCGGGGTGCCAGGTAGTTGCGTTCGCAGACGTACCCGGCGCCGTCGAGCAGTTCCGCCAGTGGCACCGTCGGCGCGGTGAACAGGTCACGGTGGTCGGCGACGAGCTGCCAGACGACGGGGTCGGTGTGTTCGGCGGTGCCGTCGGCGATGATTCCGCGCAGCGACTCGACGAGGTCGGGGGCCGCGACGGTGCGGTCCACCCGGACCAGCCGCAGCTTCCCGCCCGCCAGACCGAGGCCGATCATGTCCCCCGCCGTGTAGTCGAGAAGGGTGTCGGGATCGAGCAGCAGCCGCTCGATCTCCGGGCCGACGATCCCGGTACGACCGCGTTCGGCCAGAACCGTGGCGTCCGACGTGGGGAAGACGACGTCGACCTCGCAGTCGGCGCCGAGGGCTGGGGATCCGACGAGAACCGTCAGCGCGGACAGGTCCGGATCGATGTCGACCACGCCAGAGGCGATCTCCTCGTCGGAGAGCCGGTGCGTGAACACCCGCCCCTCGAGCAGGCCGTCGATGGCGGCGATGCGCCCATCAGCGAGCACGCCGAGCGCGGAATCCTCGAGGGTACGCACCACCGCGGCCATCTCCGCCGACGTGCCGAGCCCCCGGTCGACGAGCGCCGCGACCCAATCGTCGCGGGTGAGCGGCCCACGTCGACGCAGCACCGAGATCGCCGCGTCGGCGACGTCGACCGTGTCCGGCTCGGGGACGGGGACGGTTTCGGGATCGGGCAGCGGCTCGGTGCGGAGCTCGGCGGCGCGGCGACCCACGATCTCGAGGTGCCGGTCACCGCGGGATTCGGTCGAGGCGATCACGCTGTGATCGTATGCGACCACCGGAGTTCGCCGAAAACCGTTCAGGTCAGGCCGAAAACGGCCCGGAGGTGCGCCACACTCAGTTCGACGCGAAACGCTCGCTGAGGAACTCGACCAGCCCGGCAGGATCGGCGTCCTCCGCGTCCAGCAGCGCCATCAGTTCGGCCCGGCTGCCCGGCGCCACCGGTTCGATGCCGCCGAAGATCTGCGTCGTCGATCCCGCGGGAACCACTCGGGCGCACACGAAGTCGCCGGATGCCAACTGCGCGCTGCCCGCCCGTTCGAGCACCTCGACCACCTCGCCGGTGCGTTCGTCGCGCAACGTCAGTCCGTCGTCCGGCCGCACCGCGATCACCTCGAACACCGACCGCTTCGCCTCCGACCAACGCTGGGCCAGTTCGAACTCGTCGGCGGGCAGCAGCGAGCCACGCCGCGCCAGGTACAGCGCGAACACCCCGCACTCGAACAGCGCGACATCGAGCGCGAGCGGGTCCTGGAAGGCCCGGCCCACCGCGTCCTCGTCGTCCCAGTGCGCCGCCCGAACCTCGGCCAGGTCGTACGTGAGGTCGAACAGTTCCGGACTCAACGCGAACCACTCGGCCTTCCGGTAGAGCCACAGCGCCCGGTCGTCGAGGGAGTTGTCGACCTTGCCCAGGTGGCAGGCCTTGTACTTGCGGCCGGAGCCGCACCAGCACCGGTCGTTGCGCCCCAGCCCGGGATGCTCGGTCGGGACGTACCGCTGCAGCAGCGCGTACAACGGCTCGGCGTCCCCGCCCTCGATCCGGCCCAGCAGCGAGAGTCCCCGGACGGCGTCGCCCCGATCGGAGGCGAGTTGCGCGAGCGCGAACACGGCTGGCGCGCAGCCGTCGTCGAGCGCCGCGGCGTCCTCGAAGTGTGCCTCCGCGGCGCCCACGTCGCCGAGACGATCGGCGGCATTGCCCGCGAGCCAGTGCGCCGACGCCTTGGCCCGCCGCGGACCCGCCACCACCAACCCGACCGACGCCGCGTACAGCGCGTCGGGCCGGTCGGAGAAGCCGGCGACCAGTTCGAGCGCGGCGGCCGCGGCCACCGGGTCGGCGAGACCCGCATAGCGATCCGGCTCCGACGAAACATGCTCGCGCGCCCAGGATCCCGGGTCGGTGCCGTCGTGTGCGACGTCCCGGGTCTGCCCGACCAGCGCGAGGAACGCGACGACCGCGGACGCCTCGTCCGGGTGCAGTTCGTGTTCGCGGGCGACCATGCCGATGTGGGTCGCCAGATGGTGTGCCTCGAAGTCGAATCCGCGCACCGCGACGTAATCGCCGTCCCGCTCGAATCCGGCCGCCTCGATCAGCTCACCGAGCGGCGCGGTGGGGCGGGTGAACAGTGTCGGGTCGTCGGCCGCCAGCTGCCAGATCACGGCGTCGAGGTTGTCGGCCCCCTCGTCGCCGAGGATCCGGCCGAGCCCGGCCGACAGGTCCGCGCCCTCCACCGCATCGACCGACTCGAACTCCACCTGCCCGCGGCGGACGGCGAGTCCGACGAGATCGCCTGCGGCACAACCCGACAGCGCGTCCGGAGCGAGTAGCAGGCCCTCGCTGTACGGGAAGTTCGGGTCGTCGACGCCGCGATCCGCGAAGGTCGGCTCGTCGACGTCGGCGAAGACGACTCGGAACTGGCCGGCCCGCTCCTGCTCGGAGTCGAGGACGAACACCGTGAGCGGGGTCAGGTCGGGGTTGGCGTCGAGAATGCCCGCCGCGATCTCCGTCTCGGTGAGCCGGTGCGTGAACACTCGGCTCTCGAGCAACGTGTCGAGCGCGACGGTGCGACCGTCCGGCAGGTACCCGAAGTCCTCGTCGTCGAGCAGTTCGACCACCCGCACCATCTCGACGACGGGACCGTGCCCCGCGTCGGCGAGCAATTGCCCCCACGCCTCGGCCGTGAGCGGGCCGTGCCGGCGGAGGATGCTCATCGCCGCATCGGCGATGACGTCACGAGGATCGATCGGATCGGTCACGTCTTCGATCCTAGGCGCTGACGACTAGACGATGCGGCGAACCTTCATCCCGTCGAACACCTTCCCCACCTTCACCACGTCGCCGGTCTGCGGCGCATGCACCATCTGACCGTTGCCGATGTAGATCGCCACGTGCCCGGGACCGCCGTCCTGCCAGTTGCCGAACAGCAGGTCGCCCGGCCGCGCCTCCGACATCGGGATCTCGGTACCGATGTTCCACTGGGTCTCGGAGGTGCGCGGCAACGCGAGAGTGTCACCGGTTGCCGAGTACACCGCGTACGAGGTCAGGCCCGAGCAGTCGAAACCGCCGCCGGACGGACCGTTGATGTTGCCGCCGCCCCACACGTACGGCAGACCCAGGTACCGCAGCGCCGCCTCGACGACCTTGCTGCCGATGGTCCCGTCGCCGCTGAACGGCGCCAGGATCGCCGCGAACACCGGCTCCGACGCCCGGATCTTGGCGACGTACGGCTTGGTCTGGTGCTCGTAGTCGAACGAACCCCCGGGCATGCCGCCCGCGCGGCGTACCGCCTCCACGCCGGCGTTGTAGCCGGCGAGGGTCAGGTCCAGGGTGTCGCCCTTGACGATGCCCTGCTTCTTCCAGTCCTCGATCTGGCCGTACATGTCGCAGAGCAGGTGCCCGGACGCCATCACGGGGTCGGCGACACCGAGCACGTCGGCCTTGCCGTCGCCGTCCGCGTCCTTGCCGTACTTGGCCCAGGTACCCGGCATGAACTGGCCGGGCCCGAGCGCGCCCGTCCGAGACACCGGTGCGGTCGGACCGAACCGAAATCCGTTCTCCGCGTTGTACAGCGCCGCGATGACCGGCGCCTTGACGCCGTCACAGATCGCGCCCGCCTTCTGCAACCAGGGTACGAACACCCCGATCGCCCCGATGGGCGCCAGATTCGCGCCCGGGAAGGCTGCGTCCAGCGAGGAGACCGTCCGCGAGAAGTCGCCGCCGAGCGGAATCTCGGCGACGTCGTCCGCGGTGATCGTGGTTGCCCGCGGCGTCACCGGCACTGGTGCAGGTGCGGGCGGGGTGATCACGGGCGGTGGCGCGTCCGCGGGCGCGGGGGGTGCGGGCGGCGGCAGGTACGGCTGTACGGCCGTCTGCACTGCCGTGGCAGCGTCCGCAACCGCCTGCCGGGCGGGTTCCTGCATCTGCTGAGGCAGTTGGCCGATGACGTCGCTGATCTGCTTGCCTGCCGCAGGCGATGAGGCTTGTACCGATTGAATTGCTTGTGTCGCTTGCTCTTTGACCGGAGCGGGGATGTCTGCACCTTGTACCAGGCCGCCGAGAGCTGTCGCTACGGCGACTATCACCGCCGTGGGGTCAACCGGCATTCGCAATCTCCCTTGGTCGAGCGGGCCTTCGAGGTCCAACGTTATGACTCGCGGGGTGGTGCTGGGGCGAATTTGACGCGTTCTCTTAGTTTGCCTTCAGGTTGCTGCCCACACCGTGGAATCGGGCCCGGCGAGTCGGCCGTTACCTGGGGCAATTGCCAGCCCACGCTCAGGTAGTTCTCAGGCCCGAGGTGGACCCTGGGAGCCATGAGTGCCCGACCCGATGCCCGACAGCCCGCGACCGCCGGATCCGTCCCGGTGAACCGCCCCTCGCGGGTCCGCCGAGCCATCGCCGCATCCGGAATCGTCGGCGCGATCGGCCTCGGGTCCCTCGCCGCCGCCCCGCTCGCGGCGGCCGACACCGCGCCGCCGCCCGTCAGCGCCGGCAGCGGCGCCTTCGACGTGATCTCCGGTGGATCCTGACGCCGGTGACACACAAGGCCTCGAAGAGCCGGTCCCTGTGGGGTGTCCGGGCGGCGGTGGTCGTCACCGAACCCGACCTGCTGGACTCGGCCTGGCACCTGGTTCGCGGACACCTGGCGGTCGCCGACGTCGCCGTGAGCGACACCAGGGAGGATTCCGAGATCCGGGCGCTAAACCAATCGGACGGCCGGCCGTTCTCGGCGAGTGCCGCTCTCGTACAACAGGTTCGGCGTGCCCTCGCGGCAGCCGAGCTCACCGACGGCCTCGTCGACCCGACCGCAGGTTCGGCCCGGCCGAGGGCCTGGCGCTCGGTCGTGGTGCACGACCATCTGATCACCGTGCCCACCGGCATCACCCTCAACCTGGACGCGACCTCGCGGGCGGCCACGGCGGACCAGTGCGCCGAGGCGGTCTCCACCCTGCTCGGCTGCGGCGTCCTGGTCAGCCTCGGCGGCGACGTGGCCACCGCGGGCCCGGATCCGTCCGACGGCTGGCAGATCAAGGTCGAGGACCTGCCCGGGGACCCGTCCTGTCAGGTCTCGATCCCGTCCGGGTCCGGACTGGCCACCGCCAGCACCGTCACGCCCCTGCACCCCGACCCCACCGATCCCCCGTACTGGCGCACGGCCAGCGTGGTGGCGGGGTCCGCGTGCACCGCGGCGGCGGTGAGCCGGGCCGCGGTGTGGGCGGGTGCGAGCGGGGCGGACTGGCTCGAGACGCTGGGACTGCCCGCCCGCATGGTGGACCGGGAGTTCCGGGTCCGACTACTCGGCGGCTGGCCGTAACCGCGGCTGCGCCGCAGTGGTGCGGATACGGAGTCCAGACTGTCCGTATCCGCACCACTGCGCGTCAGCGCATCAGCGCAGCGCCTGCTCCACGTCGGCGAGCAGGTCCGCGGCGTCCTCGATACCGACCGACAGGCGCACCAGGTCCTCCGGCACCTCGAGCGCCGAACCTGCCGTCGAGGCGTGGGTCATCGCACCGGGGTGCTCGATCAGCGACTCGACGCCGCCCAGGGACTCGGCGAGCGTGAAAATCTCTGTGCGCGAGCAGAAGTCGAGCGCGGCCTGCTTGCCGCCTGCCAGACGCACGGAGATCATGCCGCCGAAGCGCCGCATCTGCTTGCTCGCGACCAGGTGACCCGGGTGCGACTCGAGGCCCGGGTAGATCACCTGGGAGACGGCCTTGTGCCCGGCGAGAAGCTCGACGATCTGCTCGGCGTTCTCGCTGTGCCGCTCCATCCGCAGCGCCAGGGTCTTGATCCCGCGCATGGTCAGGTAGGCGTCGAACGGTCCGGGCACGGCGCCGGCACCGTTCTGCAGGAACGCGAACTTCGCGTCGAGTTCCTCGTCGTCGGTCACCAGCGCACCGCCCACCACGTCGGAGTGCCCGCCGATGTACTTGGTCGTCGAGTGCAGCGCGATGTCCGCACCGAGAGCCAGCGGCTGCTGCAGGTACGGAGAAGCAAAGGTGTTGTCCACCACGATCTTTGCGCCCGCATCGTGCGCGACCGCGGACAGCGCCTCGATGTCGCCGATGTTGAGCAGCGGGTTGGTCGGGGTCTCGACCCACACCAGCTTGGTGTTCGGCCGGATCGCGGCCCGCACGGCGTCGACGTCGGAGACCGCCGCGGGCGTGTACTCGATGCCCCACTGGGTGAACACCTTGTCGATCAGCCGGAACGTTCCGCCGTAGGCGTCGTTCGGGATCACCAGGTGATCGCCCGGACGCAGCGCCGAACGCAGCAGGCAGTCGGTCGCCGCCATGCCCGACGCGAAGGCGCGACCGAAGGTGCCGCCCTCGAGCGCCGCCAGGTTGGCCTCCAGCGGTCGGCGGGTCGGGTTGCCGGTGCGCGCGTACTCGAAGCCGTTGCGCATCCCGCCGACGCCGTCCTGCGCGAAGGTCGAACTGGCGTAGATCGGCACGTTGACCGCGCCGGTCTGCGGATCCGGCTCGTAGCCGGCGTGGACGGCCCTGGTGGAGAATCCGTGCTGGTCGCTGCTGCGCTGCTCGCTCATGCCGGTAAGCCTAGCGAGCCGCCAGTTTCCGAGTAACTCGCCATTACGCCCCCGCGCTGAGGAATCCGAGCAGGTCGTGCCGGGTGATGACGCCGACCGGCTTGCCGTCGTCGACGACCATCAGCGCGTCCGACTCGCCGAGCGCCTTCGTCGCGGCGGTCACCGGCTCGCCCGAGCCGATCAGCGGGAACGGCGCGCTCATGTGCTTGGCCACCGGGTCCGCGAGCTGCGCGCGGCCCTCGAACACCGCCGAGAGCAGGTCGCGCTCGGTGACGCTGCCTGCGACCTCGCCTGCCATCACCGGCGGCTCGGCCCCGACGACCGGCATCTGCGAGACGCCGTACTCGCGCAGGATCTCGATGGCATCACGCAGGGTCTCCGAGGGGTGCGTGTGCACCAGGTCCGGCAGCTCGCCGGACTTGCCGCGCAGCACGTCCCCGACGGTCGGCTCGTGGACCTTGCCGTCCAGCGGGCTGCGCAGGAAGCCGTAGGAGGCCATCCACTTGTCGTTGAAGATCTTCGAGAGGTAGCCGCGGCCACCGTCGGGCAGCAGTACGACGACCACCGCGTCCGGGTCGCGCTCGGCCACGCGCAGGGCCGCGACGACTGCCATGCCGCAGGAGCCGCCGACCAGCAGGCCCTCCTCGCGGGCCAGGCGACGGGTCATGTCGAAGGAGTCGGCGTCGGAGACCGCGATGATCTCGTCCGGGATCGACGGGTCGTAGGCGGTGGGCCAGAAGTCCTCGCCGACGCCCTCGACGAGGTACGGCCGACCGGTCCCGCCGGAGTACACCGAGCCCTCCGGGTCGGCGCCGACGACCTTGACCTTCCCGCCGGAGACCTCCTTGAGGTAGCGGCCGGTGCCGGTGATGGTGCCGCCGGTGCCGACGCCCGCCACGAAGTGGGTGATCTTGCCCTCGGTGTCGCGCCAGATCTCCGGGCCGGTGGTCTCGTAGTGACTCTCCGGTCCGCCCGGGTTCGAGTACTGGTCCGGCTTCCAGGCCCCGGGGATCTCCTTCACGAGCCGGTCGGAGACGTTGTAGTAGCTGTCCGGGTGGTCCGGCGCGACGGCGGTCGGGCAGACCACGACGTCGGCTCCGTAGGCCTTGAGGACGTTGCGCTTGTCCTCGCTGACCTTGTCGGGGCACACGAACACGCACTTGTAGCCCCGCTGCTGCGCCACCAGAGCCAGGCCGATACCCGTGTTCCCGGAGGTCGGCTCGACGATGGTGCCGCCCGGCTTCAGTGCACCCGAGGCCTCCGCCGCGTCGACCATCTTGACCGCGATGCGGTCCTTCGAGCTGCCGCCCGGGTTGAGGTACTCGATCTTCGCCGCGACCAGGCCGGAACCGGGTTCGACCACCGAGTTCAGCTTGACCAGCGGAGTGTTTCCGATGAGGTCCACGACGTGATCCGCGATGCGCATGCCTCCATGGTCCCAGAGCGCGCGGCCGCGGCAACACGTGGACCGCTCAGCGGGGCACAACGCGGCGATCGGCACTAGATTCGGGGTGACAGTTTCGTGTGCCGAGGGGGGATGGTCGCGGTGCCCAGCAGCGGATGGAAGACCGCCACGAAGGCCGGTGCGGCGGCGGTCGTGGCGGGGTCCTCGGCGGGCACGGCGTCGTGGGCGCTCTACAACTACCTGATGGGGCAGGCCTCCACCGCGCGCGGTGTGATCGGCCGCAACGTGACCAAGCCACCCGAGGCCGACGGCGTGTACACACCGGGGTGCGGGGCCCCGCAGCCGTGGTGGCCCGGCGTGGACTGGGACATCTATCTAATGATCTTCGGCGACTCGACCGCGGCGGGGGTGGGCTGCACCAGCGCAGACGAGGTACCGGGGGTCCGGCTGGCGCGCGGCCTCGCCGAGGAGACCGGCAAGCGGGTGCGGCTGAGCACCAAGGCCATCGCGGGCGCCACCTCGAAGGGACTGGAGGGGCAGGTCGACGCGATGTTCATCGCCGGGCCGCCGCCGGACGCCGCCGTGATCCTGATCGGCGCGAACGACGTCACCGCGAAGAACGCGATCCACGCCTCGGCTCGGCGACTGCGCGACGCGGCGATGCGGCTTCGCCTCGCCGGCAGCGTCGTCGTGGTCGGCACCTGTCCCGACCTCGGTGTCATCGGGGCGATCCCGCAGCCCCTGCGCACGGTGGTCAGGCGGTGGGGCCGCCTGCTGGCCCGCGCACAGACCGCGGCGACACTGGAGGCGGGCGGGCATCCGGTCGCGCTGGCGGACCTGCTGGCCCCCGAGTTCCTGGCCGCCCCCGACGCGATGTTCTCCGCGGACCGTTTCCACCCGTCGGCCGCGGGCTACGAACTCGCGGCCAAACAGCTGTTGCCCGTCCTCGCCGCGGCTCTCGGCGAGTGGGACGGCGGTCCGCTACCCGTTCTCCCCGAGGTGTCCGAGGCCGCGGAGGCCCAGCGGATCGGGTCGCGAATCAGCGCCGCTGCCAACCACTTCCTGCTTCGCCGCGGCCTCGACCGGCACCCGGCGGAGGCGGGCAACGGCGCCGATGGGGGCCTCGCCGAACCGCGCGCGGCAGCGCCCGAAGCCGTCGATGGCCGACTACATCGTCAGCGCGCGGAAAGCGCCACGTAACGTCTGAGCCAAACACCCGTGTTTCGCGTCGTACACACAAGCAGAGAAAAAGGAGTACTCCATGCCTGAGGCAGTCATTGTCTCCGCCGTGCGCTCACCCATCGGCCGCGCCGGAAAGGGTTCGCTCAAGGACATTCGCCCGGACGATCTGGCCGCACAGATGGTCGCCGCCGCCCTCGCGAAGATCCCGGAGCTCGACCCCACCGAGATCGACGACCTGATCATGGGTTGTGGCCAGCCGGGCGGACAGTCCGGCTACAACATCGCCAAGGTCGTCGCCACCACGCTCGGGTACGACTACCTGCCCGGTGTGACCGTCAACCGCTACTGCTCCTCGTCGCTGCAGACCACCCGGATGGCCATGCACGCCATCCGCGCGGGCGAGGGTGACGTGTTCATCTCCGCCGGCGTCGAGTCCGTGTCCAGCTTCGCCACCGGCAGCGCCGACGGCTGGCCGAACACCAAGAACGCCCTGTACGCCGACGCCCAGGCTCGCACCGAGCTGGCCACCCAGGGCGGCGTCACGTGGACCGACCCCCGCGATGCCGGCATCCTGCCCGACATCTACATCGCGATGGGCCAGACCGCGGAGAACGTCGCGTCCCTGACCGGCATCAGCCGTGAGGACCAGGACCACTGGGGCGTCCGTTCGCAGAACCGCGCGGAGGAGGCCATCAACCGCGGCTTCTTCGAGAAGGAGATCACCCCGGTGACCCTCGCCGACGGCACCGTCGTCTCCACCGACGACGGCCCGCGCGCCGGCACCTCGTACGACAAGATCAGCCAGCTCAAGCCGGTCTTCCGTCCCGACGGCACCGTCACCGCCGGCAACGCCTGCCCGCTCAACGACGGCGCGGCCGCGCTCGTCATCATGAGCGACACCAAGGCCAAGGCCCTCGGCCTGACCCCGCTGGCTCGCGTCGTGTCCACCGCCGCCACCGGCCTGTCCCCCGAGATCATGGGCCTCGGCCCGATCGAGGCCGTCAAGAAGGCCCTCGGCTACGCGAAGATGACCACCTCGGACATCGACCTGTACGAGATCAACGAGGCCTTCGCGGTGCAGGTGCTGGGCTCGGCCCGCGCGCTGAACCTCGACGAGGACAAGATCAACGTCTCCGGCGGCGCCATCGCGATCGGCCACCCGTTCGGCATGACCGGTGCCCGCATCACCAACACCCTGCTCAACAACCTGCGTGAGCAGGACAAGACCTTCGGCGTCGAGACCATGTGCGTCGGCGGCGGCCAGGGCATGGCGATGGTGCTGGAGCGCCTGAGCTGATCGTCTCCGCCGAACGGGCGGTCACCGGGTATCCCCTTCAGGCGATGCTCAGGTGACCGCCCGTTCGGCGATCATCTCGCCGATCGGCAGCGCAGACGTGGCCGCAGGTGAGGGCGCGTTGACGACGTGCACCATCCGGTCGGTGGCCCGGATGAGGAAGTCGTGCACGAAAGTGCCGTCGGCGAGGACCGCCTGGGCCCGGATGCCGGCGTGCTTGTCGCGGAGGTCGTCGAGTTCGAGCGACGGACAGTACTTCCGGCACTCCTCGAGGTACCCGCGTTTGAAGACGGCGTTGCGCAGTTCGCGGATCCCCGTGCGCACGTTCGCGGCCGCGACCCGGCGCAGCCCCGGGAAACGCAGCATCTCCGCGACGTCGCCGATCTCGACGCCGAACGGCCGATACTTCTCCCGCGCGAACCCGAGGACGGCGTTGGGGCCGACAGTGATGCGGCCGTCGACGGTCGGGCTCAGGTGCACGCCCAGGAACGGCAGGTCGGGATCCGGGATCGGGTAGATCAGGTGACGCACGATCGACGACTTCTCCGGTCGCAGCCGGTAGTACTCACCGCGGAACGGCACGATCTGGAAGTCGGTGTGCAGCCCGGCGAGCCGCGCGATCCGGTCTGCCTGCAGCCCGGCACACGCGATCAGCGTGCGGGCGGTCAGTGTCGCGTCCCCGGCGCAGACCGTCACCCCGTCCGCCCGCTCGACGATCTCGGTGACTGCGCAGCCAGTGCGGACCTCGCCGCCCGCCACTGCGATCTCCTCGGCGAGGGCGGCGCACACCTGCCGGTAGTCGATGATCCCGGTGGCCGTGACCAGCAGTGCCGCCACCCCGGACACCAGCGGCTCGCGGTCGCGGAGTTCGACGGCGCCGAGGCGTTCGTGGTCGATGCCGTTGACCCGCGCGCGTTCGACGAGCCGCTCCATCCGCCCCAACTCGGTCGCGTCGGTCGCGACCAGGAGTTTGCCGGTGACCCGGTACTCGATGCCGTGCGCGTCGGCGAACCGCTTCGTCGCCTCCGCGCCGCGCTTGCAGAGGTCTGCTTTCAGGCTGCCCGGCTCGTAGTAGATCCCGGCGTGGATGACGCCGCTGTTGTGCCCGGTCTGGTGGACACCGACTCCGTCCTCCTTCTCGAGCACCACCACCGATGCGCCGGGTTGCCGTCGCAGGATTGCCCGCGCCGTCGCGAGCCCGACGATCCCGGCACCGATGATGCAGTGGTCGAAGGTCATGGCACGATAATGCCCCCACGGACGCCGAACGGGCGGTTGTCGGGCAGGCCCCTCGGCCGATGTCCCGACAACCGCCCGTTCGCGGTTCAGCGCTTGTGACTAGTCGCTGTTGAAGTAGCTCAGCAGTCGCAGGATCTCGACGTACAGCCACACCAGGGTGACGGTGAGGCCGAACGCGACGCCCCACGCCGCCTTCTCCGGCGCCTGCGCGCGGATCAGCTGGTCGGCGGCGTCGAAGTCCAGCAGGAAGCTGAACGCGGCGATGCCGATGCAGACGAGGCTGAAGATGATCGCGAACGTGCCGCCGTCACGCAGGCCCATCCCGCCGGGGGTGAAGAAGCTGGCGATCAGGTTGCCGAGCGCGAGCACCAGGACGCCGATGAGGGCTCCGACGATCATCCGGGTCAGCCGCGGCGTGACCCGGATGGCGCCGGTCTTGTAGACCACGAGCATGCCGAAGAACACGCCGAAGGTACCGAGCACGGCCTGCCCGATCAGCATCGACGCGTCCGCGCCCTGGAGTTGGAACGTGAACATGAACGACAGCGCACCCAGGAACACGCCCTCACAGGCGGCATAGGCGAGCACGATCGCCGGGTTGTCCATCTTCCGGCCGAACGTCGCGACCATCACCAGCACGAAGCCGACGAGTCCGCCGCCGATCACGAACGGCGGCGCGAGGGCGGCATTCGAGTTGACGAGCACGTAGGAGATGATCGCCGCGACGGACAGCACACCGAGGGTGATACCGGTCTTGGTGACCACGTCGTCGATCGTCATGGCCCGCTGCGCGGGGCCGGTCGTGTAGGGCTCGGCCTGGGTGTACTGGGGCTGGCCGAACTGCTGAGTCATCTGCCCGGCGCCCGCCGTGGCAGAACCGAACGAGGCGTATCCGCCCTCCTGCTTGGGGAGGTTGCGGAACACCGGGTTGCTGGTGGTGCGCACCGTGCGTGTCCCTTCTTTCGTTGCCCCTTGCGGGGCCCGTCGCGCCATTGTGGCCCGACCGCCGCGGGTTCGCACCCGCTCTTGATTGGTCAAACGACCGGCATCCGCCGGTAAGTTCCCGGCGTGACCAGCACGACCGAAACCGCGGCCGGACAAAACGGACTCTACCGGTCCACCCTGCTCGGGGCAGTACCCCTCGGAGGAAGCCCTACTCCCCCTTGACGGAGCGGGTGACGGTGAACTTCGGATTTCGCGCGATCACCTCGGTCCGACCGACGGCGCCGCGCAGCGCCCCCCGGTAGCCGAGGTGCGAGTTGTAGACGGTCCACAGTTCGCCGCCGGGACGCAGTACCCGCCCGGCGGCCCGGAACATCGCCAGCGCCGCGCCGGTGTGCACCGCGGCCCCGACGTGGAACGGCGGATTGCACACCACCAGGTCCACCGAGCCGTCGCCGAGGGTGGACATGGCGTCGTCACGCAGGGCGGTCACCCGGTCGCCGACGCCGTTCGCCGCGGCGGTCGCCGCGGTGGAATCGACCGCGGCGATCGACTGGTCGGTCGCGACCACTCGAAGTCCGGGCCGGGCTCGGGCCAGTTCGACCGCGAGAATGCCGGTGCCGCACCCGAGGTCGACAGCAGTCTCGGCGCTCGGGTCCATCCGGGGCAACGATGCGAGCAGGAAGCGGGTACCGATGTCGAGCCTGGTCCCCGCGAACGCGGCACCGTGCGCGACGACCTCGAGGTCGAGTTCCTCGATCCGTTCGCGCAGCGGAAAGGTCGGCTCGTGGGGAACGGGCAGCACACCACGCGCGACGAGCACCCGGGACTTCTGCCGGGCGAGGGTTGCGTGGACGTCGGCGAAACTGCGGCCGAGCACCTCGTTCATCGCGACCGTCAGGTGCTTGATGCGACCGCCCGCGTACACCACCACGTCCCGATCGGCGTACCGGGCGATCGCCTCGGCGATCTCGGCGAGCGCGGTGAGACTGCGCGGCAGCTGCAGCAGTACGACGGCCGCGCCGGTCAGCAGCTCCGCGCCGAGCGCGCAGTTCCGGTAGCCGGCGAGTCCGGCACGCTCCGCGTTGAAGGCCAGAGCCTGCTCGCCGGTGAGCGGATCCTGGTGCACCCGAACGTTGTTCGCGCCGAACCCCGACACGGCACCGAGGGTGAGCGCGCCGTACCGGTCGCCGACCACCACGACCGTCCCGGACCGTGCGGCCTGCAGCGTCTGCCCCGCCTCGTCCAGGATCAGTCGATCGGCACTGTCGGCGGCGAACAGGTTCGGCGCCTCCACGTCGGGGAAGCGCCGCAACTGGGCGAGGAGTTCTTCGGGAACCGGCACGCGGTCCAGTGTTTCAGGTGACTCGGCGGGCTACCGCGACACCCAGCTGACCACCCCGTCCGGGTCTGCCCGGGTGGTGCGGAAGCCGTTCACCGGGTGATCGGTGTCCGGGTAGCCGAACGAGATGGCGCACACGACGTTTCGCCCCTCGGGGATGTCGAAGAAGTCGCGCAGGTAGGGCGAGCAGCCGGCCAGCGCGGCCTGCGGGATGGTGGCGACGCCGAGGCTCTGGGCGGCGAGCAGGAAGGTCCCGACGTACAGCCCGCAGTCCACCGCGCCGTAGGTGCCGAGCGCGTCGTCGGTGGTCACGACCGCCACGTGAGGCGCGTCGAACAGGTCGAAGTTGCGCATGGTCTGCTGGGCCGAGGCAGCACGGTCGCCCGCGATGCCGAGGCTCGAGTAGAGCTGCATTGCACACTCGCGGCGCCGGTCGCGGTACACGCCGCGATATTCTCGAGGAAACTCGATGTCACTGGCCTGCGTGACGGTGCGCATCGCCTCGGCGAGCCCGGCCCGGAACCGGTCGGTGGCCTCGCCCTCGGTGATCGCGACCTGCCAGGGCTGGGTGTTGCACCAGGACGGGGTGCGCTGCGCCAGTGCGAGGATCTGCTCGATCACCTCGCGGCGCACCTGTTGCGGCAGGAATGCGCGGCAGCTGTAGCGGGTGTCGAGCAGTTCGGTGAGGGTCTGCGCGACGAGGGCCGTCTCGGTCACTGGTCGTTGTGCCCGTTGCCGGTCCACGTGACGGTGACGCCGTTGTCGCGCAACCACTTTGCCGGGTCGACCTTGGTTCCGGTCGTGTCCCAGACCTCGAAGTGCAGGTGCGGTCCGGTGGACTCGCCGCGGTTGCCGACGGTCGCGATCTGCTGGCCCGCGACTACCTGCTGACCCACCGTCACCTGGTAGTCGTTGACGTGGCCGTAAACGGTGATGGTGCGGTCCTCGTGCATCACCCGCACCCACTGGCCGAATCCCGAAGCCGGGCCGGCGGAGATGACCGTGCCGTCGGCGGCCGCCCGAATCGGCGTCCCGATGGGGGCGGCGATGTCGAGTCCGCCGTGGTGGGCGCCCCATCGCGACCCGAAGTCGGACGTCAGCGTCCCCGAGACGGGCTGCACGGTGCGCGCCTTGAGCGGGCTGAACTGCTTGGCCTGGTCGTCGACCCACTGCCGCGCCGTCGCGAATCCGGGAATCGAGTCGGCGGCCGGAACGTCGGGCACCTCGATCGAGGTCGGCAGCTCGACGCCCGCGGGCAGCAGATTCGTCACCTCGGTGGGCAGCGTAGGCAGCTGGATGGGTGCGGCCGAGGCGCTGGCCGCCCCGAGCTGAGCCCCACCGGCGAGGATCGCGCCGGTGGCGGCGGCGACCGTCGCGGCCTTCACGCCCGCGCCGCTGCCCGCGGCCTGCGCGCGGTGACGTCCGCGCATCGCGTCCGGATCGATGCGAAACGCCGTCACGTGCCTGTTCGACCTGCGGTGATCTCCCACGGTGCGGTACCTCATCCGTTGTCGGCTGACGGGGCGCCAAATAGTGCGCACCGTTTGTCCGCGTCCGAACATAACAAAACGGTATCGACAGCGTCCACCGTTACCGGATCTTTATGCCAAACCGGTCAGGAACCCCAGGTCACGCCGACGCCACGGTCGGCGAGCCACTGGCTCGGGTTCATCCGGTGGCCGTTGGGGTCCCACACCTCGAAGTGCAGGTGCGGCCCGGTCGACTCGCCGCGGCTGCCCACGGTCGCGATCTGCTGGCCGGCCTCGACCCGCTGGCCGACACTCACGAGATAGGTCTCGACGTGGCCGTACACGGTGACGACCCCGTCGTCGTGCCGAACCCGGACCCACTGGCCGAAACCGGACGCGGGCCCCGCCGAGATGACCTCGCCGGCCGCCGCGGACTTGATCGGCGCGCCCATCGGGGCGGCGATGTCGATGCCGCCGTGCCGGGTGCCCCAGCGTGCGCCGTATCCGGAGCTCAGGGTGCCCGCGACGGGCTGGACCGTCAGCGACCTCGGCGCGGCACTGCCCCCACCGAAGGAGCCGACCAGGTCCGTCAGCCACTGACCGGCCGGACCGGCGGGCGCCTCCACCGGCGGGAGAACGACGCCCGCGGGCAGGACACCGGGGGCGACCTGCAGCGGTGCAGCGGAGGCGCTCGCGGCGCCGAGCTGGACGCCGCCCGCCACGACGGCGCCGGTCGCGATGGCGACCGTTGCGATCTTGAGGTGGGTGGTCAGTGCGCGAGAACGATTGAACGTCCTGTGGTGAATAGCCACAGTTTCTTTCCTTCATCTTCGTCGGCTCGGCCGGCTCCGCTTCCGCGGTCCGGTCCGTCGTCGCCCACGAAGGTAACGACTTGGTATCAAGTCGTCGATTGTGACCAAATGTTTATTAAACTATGATCTTGCTGTACGACGTAAGGTAAACGCCGTGCCCAGCGGCTATGCAGATTTCACGAGTTTCCCGTGACGCCGGTCACTTGACGGCCGGTCTGGCCGATTTCGGTGCGGAACCCTGGAGCCGAGACACGGCTCAACACGCACAAACACCCCCGGCCCGCACCCTGGTTCGGATGCGGGCCGGGGAGCGACACATGCCCCGAAACGACCAATGTCCGCCGCGCCGGTGAGGCGGGCGGACATCGTGCATGCGTCGCGACTACGAGCCGATGGCATCCTTGACCAGGTTCGTCAGAACCTGCGCGAGAACGCCGATGAGAATGGTTTCCGCGCTGCCCATGTGTGCTCCTTCTGCTGCTGTGTCAGTGTGTCGTCGAAGACGGTACGGGACCGAGGCGTCCTGTATGTGAGTTTTAACTGAACAATCGTCCAACTGAATGAACGGGCGCACGAGTCACGCGGTGCCGGCACAGAACGACACCACTGCCGTGCCCCCAGTCGGACTCGAACCGACACTTGGCGGATTTTAAGTCCCTCCGTAGGCCGCAGTGGAGCGAAGCTGAGCGAGTCGACCAGCGCGTTCGGGAAGCCCAGCGAAGCGGACGACGGGGCGGCGAAGCGCGAGTTGTGACAACCGTGTGACAACTCGCGCTGCCGACGATTCACACCGATCGACGACCGGCGAATCGCGAATCAGGTTGATGGACAGATGGTTCACCCTGTGCCACGATCGCCACCACAACAGAAAAGGACCCCGGCGAGCGCGCCAACGCTCCCGGGGCATGGCCGAACTGACAAGGAGTTCGACGTGACAGAGCATACCCATGCCCAAGGTGGGATTCAGCGTGGTCCACGCCGCGCCGATCGCTTCACCATCCTCTCCAACGCCGTCCTCAACGACGCCCGTCTGAGCTTCCGCGCTCGCGGCGTCCTGATGTGGCTCCTCTCGAAGCCCGCCGACTGGCGAACCCGATCCGAAGCGATCGCCGACCAGTCGCCGACCGAGGGCCGTGACGCGATCCGCACCGCGATGCGCGAGCTCGAAGGGCTGGGCTACCTCGTCCGCGAGAAGGTCCAAGATGATCGCGGCCGCTGGCACACACTCCAGACCATTTACGAGGAGCCGGTGACCGCGGCCGCTCCGGGGCCTGAGAAAACGACTCACGGTCAGTCCGACGGCGGCCAGTCCGGCGCTTTCACAAAGGACGGAGCACATAGGACTGAGACAAACGACAACCCTGCCCCGCTGCGCGGTCGCGGCACGCGGCAGTGCGCTGAGGCCAGATTCATGTTGTCGTTGTCGGAGAAGTCCCGGGAGAGCCTCGCCGCGGCCGACCAGTCGCTCGCCAACCTCGAGGCAGCCACCCTTGCCGCGGGCCTGCCCGCCTCGTACGCCCGGACGAAGGCCACCCAGCGCGGCGAGATCCTCGCGATGATCGACCTCCATGGCATCCCCGCCCTGGTCGACGCCGCGAAACGCGCACACCGCGAAGAGAACCCGACGATGCACGTGCACGGCTGGATCCGCCTGTGGAAGGCGTTGCCGCTCCCCCGCCCGGTCCGACCCGCTGCGCCGTTGTGCGGTAGCTGCGTCGAGGGCTGGCTCGACGACGACGAGGACGGTCGCGCCGTCCGCTGCTCATGCCGCACCACCGGAGCGGGGGCGAGCTCGTGACCATCGCCCGCCAACTAGCCCAGCTCCTCGCCGCGTCGCAGACGCGCCTGACCGATGAGCTCCACGCCACCGATCCCGATCGCACCGCGGCCCTCGGCTACGCCCGCGCTCTCCGGGCACTTGAGGACGAACTCCGCCAGCTCGCCACCTGCCTTCACGAAGGAGACCAGCCGTGACCCGTTTCGCCGCCGCGTGCACGTACGTGATCGCCGTCCTGGCGTTCGCCCTGAGTTACAGCAACCTCGCCGCCCTCGCGGCGCGCGCCGGCTACGGCACGGAGATGGCGCATGTCTGGCCTCTCGCCGTCGATGGTCTCGCGGTCGTCGCGACGGCCGCCGTGATGCGCCTGCGTTCGTCGCGCCTCTACGCCTGGTTGCTGCTCGTCGCGTCGACGGTCGTGTCGATCGTCGCGGGCGCCGCGGCGCACCTCCTACCGGCGGGCCCGCTCCCCGGGTGGGCTGGCGCGGCCGTCGCGGTCGTGCCGCCGCTGTGTCTGCTCGTCGCGCCGCACCTCGCCGTGCAGCTGCACCGCGACGCAGCGGCCGCGCCGGTCGAGGTCGAGGTCGAGGACCAGGGCGACGCAGCGGATGTGACGCGGCCCGACGCGCCGAATGGCGGCGCGCCAAAGCCTGTCGCGGTGACGCACGTAGTGAAGCTGGACGCGCCAGCGCCGGACTGCACCCCTGACGCGGCCCTGTTCGACCTGGTACGTGACGCACCCGCGCGACGTACGCGACGACGCGGCAGCGTCACGGCCGAGCAGCGCGCCAAGGTGCTGCGTCTCGCCGCGACTACCCCCATGTCGGGACGAGACATCGCCGACGCGGCCGGTACCTCCGAGGCGTCGGTGCGCCGAATCCTCGGCGCCGCCGGTGGCCGTGACGCGCTACAGCATCACGGCGCACCAGAACTCGCCACCGCTGCGACGGGATGACCTGTGGCACGCGGGCCGGCGCAGGGGGTCGGCCCGCGATGCCCAGTTCGTCTGGCCCCAGTGCGGAGTGTCGTTCATTCGACTGACCCGCCCGGTTCGTCTGATTGGATGCGGGGCATGACGAAGTTGCGTGCCCTCACCGGAGGGCTGCTATTGCTCTCACTCTCGTTCGTGACTGCGTGTGGTTCGAGTGAATCCAGTGGCGCTGCACCGACCATGAGCGACCGCGACTACGCCTACGCAGTCGCGCACGAGGTCTACGGCAAGAGTATGGCGGCGGCTGACGCGGCAGCTGATCGACCGGACGCGGTCAAAGCGACGGTGGCCATGGGAGAGGCCAATTGCGACGTACTTCGCCAGTTCACCAAGTCTGGCGTACTCACATCCTCAAAGGGTGACACCTCGACGAATGCAGACACCCTCGACCCACTCGTGGCCAAGCAGGCGCGGGAGTTCGGGCGAACTGAGCAGCAGGTCCGGACTGGGTATCTGCTGAGCTCACAATTCAAGTGCAGTGAGTATGCCGAGATGCTCCAGTCGTACGACCGGGTATCCCGAGCATTAGGGAAGTAGGGCCGGCGGCCGGTGGCCATGCGTCGCAATGAAAGTGACGGTGTCGTTCATTCGACCGACTGCCCGGTTCGTCTGATTGGATGCGGGCATGAAAAGGATAATTGCGACAGGAGCTGCCGTGGCCGGCGTCCTCATGCTCGCGGGCTGCGGCTCCAATGACACGTCGAGCGACTCCGCCATCGCTGACGTAAGTACCACGAGCCGAGCTGTAGCAACAACTACCGCCGCACCCACTCTCGCAACAGTCGGCCAGCAGGTCAGGAACGGCGGTTTGGCGATCACCGTCAACTCGGTCACTGCGGCCCACGACATCTCCTACACCAAGGAGACGTACCGAAACGTCTACGAGACCAAGACCGCACGCAACGGCGGCCAGTTCATCATCGTCTCGACCAAGGTTGAAAACGTAGGCAGTAAAAGCCTGGACCTTACCTGCGGATACGCGGTCGCAAACCTCCTCGCCGACGAATCGAAGCGGCAGTTCGACACGATCGACAGCCTCTACCGCGTCGAGGGCAACCCCGAGTGCAACGACAACCTACAGCCGGGGTTCTCCGCTGACATGAAATACGTCTACGAAATCCCCAGCAGCGCCCGGCCGATGTTCTTTGGTTTCTACGATCCGTCAACGCAGAGTGCCAAGCAGGTCAAGTTCATTGACACCGGATCTGTCCCGCCGCCGGCCTAGTTCTCCCACCGGCCTTCCTGTGGCTGCGCTCCGGTACACGGTGGCCGGTAGGGGTGATGGCCCCGCACTCGCAACATTCGTGCGTCCGGTGCCCGAGGCGCGGCGAGTTGAGTGCACGGCATGACACAGCAGCGACTGCTACCACAGCAGTCATCGCGATACCCACAACCAACCGCGCACTACAGACAGGACACAGGCCATGAAGACCTACGTGAACAGCCCCGGAGTCCGGGCATCAATCCTCGCGGGCATCGTTGTCCTCATTGCCGCGATCGTCGCCCCCAGCTGGTACATCGCAGCACTCGCTGTCGTGTGGCTGATCGTCACCACCGTGGCGGTCGTCAAGGTCAACCACCAGGGTGGCCGCTGATGGCGCGCCTGGGGCCGCGTCGTGTCCAGGTGGCGATCCGGCTCACCGACGAGCAGGTCGAGTCCCTCGACCGGCAGGCCACCGCGGAGGGGCTCCTCACCAAGAGTGGGGAGCCCAACCGCTCCGAGCTCGTGCGCATCCTCCTCGAGTACGCGCGCGAGAACATGCCCGCGAACTGGCGGCCCGAAGGCTACGACCGCGAGCGCGGCGTCCGGAACTGACTTGGAGGCGAGCATGATCCGTGAACGGTCCCTCGGACTCGCCGCGTGTTCGGCAATCGCCGCTGCCGTCCTCGGCGTCGTCGGCAGCATCGCCATCGGCACCGTCGCGGGCGGTGTGGTGTGGGTGCTCGTCGGTGGCGGCGCGGCGGCGTACCTGCTCGCGGTCCGGCGACGAACACGCGCGGCGGAGAATTCCGTCATCGCCACCCGGGCGGACGAGCAGAACGCTCGCTACCTCGAGGGTGACGCCTCGGGCCTGTATAGCGACCACAGCCCGACGGACCTCGACGGCCCGGAGCGCAGCTAGCACCACCGTTCGCGCTGCGACTGCAGCCCGGTGCACGGCGGCGTGTAGATCACTGCGCCGCACGTCCGGCATTCGTGCGTCCGGTGCCCGAGGCGCGGCGAGCACGCACAGGCCTGCCAGCCGACCAGCACCCGCCGCGGCCCGAGCCGGTGCCCGCGGGGGCAGTGACTCGGGGACGTCTCGATGAGCGGGGCCATGTCCCGAGCTTAGTTCGATTCGCACACTCGTTCGATACGCGCTACGGTATCCGCCGCGGGCCGGTGGAGCGGCCAGCTCGGGAAGCACCGGCCCGCACCATTTCCTCGAAGCAGGGGCCCGTCCTGGCGGCGGCGATTGGACGCCTATCGCCCCCAGCCGTTGCTGTTGAACGGAAATATCTTGGTGCGCGTCCCGTCGGGACGGCGAGGGGCCACCGATGAGTACCCGCTGGCAGTTCGGTCGCGGAGCAGGTTTCCCGGGCGAAGGAAATCGAAGATTGCCCGGATCGACCACAGTCGAGTGCGAACCTCCGGCTGTTCAAGCCGCGGATCCGGGATCGGTTCCCGCCTGACGTAGTGGTCCATGTATGGATTCTAGGCGCGCGAGCTCCGCCGCCACGCAACACTTGAACGGGTAGGTGTTTCGGCTCGACGAGGGGGCGCCGGCCCGCACCGTTCTATCTCGCGTTGATCGCGGACCACTCCTCAGCTTCAAGGTGTTTGGCGCATCGAAACAGCGTTGTGCTGGCCATGTTGTCGACTTGCAGTAGAACTAGCCCAACGCGACGACTAAGTCTTAGGGCAGCGTTCCAGCCCACTCCTGACCGTCAGCTGCAGCGTCTGTACGGAGCTGCTGCCAGGTCGATGGAGCCGATTCGACAGCAGCCAATGCGCGATCAAGCGCAGAGAGCGCGCTCTGGACGATTCCCGACGCCAAGATCCGTGTCTCGCTGCCAGGAGCGTTGAGGTCGAGTGATGGGTTGGCCTGTTGCACCGCGTAATCGGCGAGCTCGTAGACCTGGTACGCGGCCAACGCCGCCTCCTGCGGATCATCGGTCAGCCACGTCCCGACCGCGTACGCCGCAGCAGCAGCCGCGTTTTGGCCGTAGCCGGTCTCGAGAATCCAGCTGTCCTCGTCCGAGGGAACCATGGCCCCGGCTTCATCCTGATACGCCCGAACATCCGCTTCCACACCCGAGGCAACTTCCCAGGCTGCGGCCACGATCACTCCCAGCTGGGATCCCAGCTCCACGGCTTCCACTGAGCGCGCATAGCGCTCGAAGAGCGGGAGCAGACGTTCCGCGCAGGAAGCGGCGAACGCGGTCTTCGACCTACGGTCCAGCGCGGCGAGCCGCTTGCCAATGGCGAGTTCGTCATATGTCTGAAGATTCATCACACGGACCGTACCGCTGTCGTAGGACTCGTGACGGGCGCGGCGGAAGGACGGAAGTGCACGTCCATGACGAACGACCGGAATCGAATGATCCACTGATGCAGCTACATTGACGGGCTCAGTCGACACACCCGAGATGTCGACGTTCGTCAAAGTAGGTGCGTTTGTCAAGACGCAGCTCGTAGTCACCGGATACGGCACCGCAATTCGGCAAAAGCCTGGTGTGTCAGGACTTCCCGCCAAAGTAGGCGGCGCGTAACCGTGCGACCAGAGCGGACGGGACATTACACAGGTGTCGCGGCTGACGGTGGTTGCTCGATCGGGCGTCGCTGCAACCATGCGATGGTGATCCCAGACACCACCACCGCGGCCACCGCGACTCCAGTCGAGACCCACAAACCGGAACCCGACGACAACCCGCTTTGTGAACTGGTCAACGGTGAGTACGCCGTCCATCCGAATTGCGCGGGCAACGGCACGGTGACGGCAGCAGGCGCCGCTAGAGAGATCGTGGTAGCGGCCGCACTCGACGGCAAGCACGCCGCCACCGTGAACGCGGCCGCAAACGGCAACCCCAACGCTGTGGCCCCGATGTGCAGATTGTCCCACGGTTGGTCCTCGAACACCGCCGTCGCCGCGACAGCCGCGAGTGCGGCAACACCCGCAAGGGGGTGCGGCCATCGTCGTCCACAGACCGCACCCACAACGACCAGCCCGCCAGAAACGAGTAGCGCCGGCCACGAATCGGTGGACAGTTCGAGACGGCCGTAGGAAGCGGACACCACCGCGAGAGCAGCGAGCAACACCAACCCGTGGCGGCGAGGAAGCCACAGCGAACCGACAACGAACACCGGGACCACCGCAAACCCGAACACCCAGTGACCCGGTGTCGCCACTGTGGAGCCCATGTCGCCAACGGCGCCGACGGACGACCAGTAGAGCAGCAACCCGACCACCGGCACAGCCACACCGACCGCGAGCACGCGGACCCGGCCATCAGTCATCGTCGGCTCCGGCATCCCGAAGGCGCCTCGGCGAAGCGCGATGAACAACGCAACCGCGGTCAGCGTCAGCAGGCCCAGCATGAACGTATCGGGGGGCACGGCAGAGGCTGGTAGATAGTCGGCATAGCGGCGGGGCGACGGCGACAGGTAGAGCTCGATCGGCGCGGCGAACAGAACACCTGCGAGTGCACCGGTTGCCAACGCGGTCTGGAGTAGGGGCCGTTCGCGTGCGTCGCACAGTCCGGCGAGTGCTCCCAGGAGCAAGCCTGCACCGACAGCGTTGGGATACAGCTCCCACTGACCGGAGCCCGGCAACGACGACATCACGGCCAGCAACACGAGCCCCAGCGCCGCGGTCCAAACCAAGGCGCGCCGCCGACGGACGAGACCAACGGAAATCACCGCGACGATGGCACCGAGGGTCGCACCGGCGGCGGTGCTGTGAACGAGTACCCCCGCTCGGCTGCCGCCGCTGGCGATGCCGAAGGCGCCGGGCATCGCGGAGACCAAGGAGACGGTGGCGGCGAACCCACCCACCAGAAGAGAGGCAACTGCGGCCGCACGGTTCATGTACTGCAGCATGTCCTACCGGGTTCGGGAACCGCCGACCCGCCTTGGCTGTTCGCATCGCTGCCTGGTCAAACTAGCGTCGTGTATCGCTAATCTCCGTCGCAAGTCGACAGAATTGCCGCATGTGAGTGCACAAACCATGCGATCACCCCGAACAGCGGCAGCATCCACACAGCAAGGATCCACAAGACAGTTCGTGTCACTCCGAGCTTCGAGTCGATGACGGCGACCGTGGCGGTCAGGGCTGCGGCGAGCCAGACGATCACGAGCAATCCAGCGACCGCCCACGTGACCAGGAGCATGCCGAACCCGGGCATGCAATCCATATCGGTTCGAGCGCATTCGCTCAGCCCAGCTTCGCCGAGCACGTTCACAGCCATGACGACGAACCTACCGCCGGTGGAGCAGCCAGCTCGGGAAGTACCGGTCCGCACCAATTCTGCTGGCGTTATGAGTGTTTCGCCGAGTTTCGGAACGTCCGCCATTAGCTTCAGGGCATGAGTGTCGAAGCGAACTGGGCCCGGATCATCAGATGGTGTGAGCAGCATGCCCCCACGACTCCAACTAGGTTGCTCCCGCCGGCCGAATCGGAGGCCGTCCGCGCGGCCCAAGCAGCGACAGGCCAGACCTGGCCTGAGCAGTTGTTCCAATGGTTCGCGTTGCATGGCGGCGGCTACCGCGAGTACCCAGTCCCGCTGGTTCTCCCCAGCAACGAGCCGCTTTCCGTTGCCGATGCCGTCGAGATCCACGACCGGCTGACCCGGCTGTGGGAGGACGAAACAGAAGATCTCGGCGGTACTGAAGCCCTCATGGCAGAACTGGCGGGAAGCGAAACCGAGACATACCTGCCTGCCTTCATCCCGATCGGCGACACCGGCGCCGGCGACTATCTCGCTGTCGACACCCGCGGCGGAGACCGCAGCGGGTGCGTCGTCGAGTTCTTCAATGAAGGGGGTGCAACCGTCCGGTGGGACTCAATCGAGGCCATGCTCAACTGCACTGCCTCGGCGCTCGAGCAGGGAACAGACTGCGCCGGGTGGGTACCCGTCATTGAGGACGGTGTGCTCCGTTGGGACTTTCCGTGAGGGAGGATCGAGCAATGAGGAAGTACGTCACCCCGGCCGTCGCGCTCGCCGTCGCAAGCGGCGCGTGGATCGGCTACGGCGCCGCAACTGGATGGGGCCCTGTCTATATCAGTGTTGCCGTCGTGATCTGGGTCAGCATCATCGCGATTGTCGTACGTCAGGCCCGGCGGCATGCCTGAGCAGGTGCGCTACCTGTCTGTGAGTCAGTTCGCCGAGCGGATCGGCGTCGAGCCGCCGACGATGTCGCGGTACAACCTGCCCGAACCTGATGCGATCATCGGCCCGGTGAACGAGGACGGGAGCTTGCCGCGCGGCACGACGCGCGGCTGGCTTCCTGCCACGGTCGACGAATGGAACGCGGCCAGACCGGGCCACGGCGGCCGCCCGCGCGCAACGAAAGCACCAGATTCGCGATGAGCCAGTCCGAGCCGCCCTCGGACGAGGGCCAGCCCGGGTGGGTGAAGCTGCCCGATGGTCGCACTGCGTACCGCTACCCGGGCAGCGACGAGCTGATCATCCCCGAGACCGGTCAGTCGAATGGCGGACAGCTGAACGACGGACAGCGGTAACGCAAGTCGCACCACGTCCGAATATCACCGTGAGCTGTCCCGACCCCCGACTTGGGCCAGCTGCGACAGGCCCCGCGGGTCACTGACCGGCGGGGTCTTCTCATGCGTCCAATGCGGCATCGTGCTCGACCGATGTTCGGTCAAGCGAGACGGTACGGCTCGTGGCGGTTGCGCTCCGCGAAACTGGGCAAACAGACCACTCTGCGTTCGGTAATGTCCAGCTGACCTTGCCCGCAGTCGGGTCGGGGCCCATTGATTTCGACTAGGAGTTCGTGCGTGGCGGATTACCAGATCACTCCGTACAAGGTCTACGTGACGCCGGCTGGCGACCCGAGTTCACCTCATCGCATGGGCGAGGTAAGTCCGGGAACGAACATCTCGGCACTTGAAGCAGTGACGAACACGTTGGTCGCACTGAGCCTAGAGGAAACCCCGCGCAAGCGATCCGATGACCGCACTCGGCACCTCGACGTCCAGAGTGTCACAACGGTCGAACATCAAGTTGAAGCCGGATGCCTACTGGGAGTGAGTGGTTACACAAGCAAGCTGTCACTCGAGGCACTCGATGTCCCCGCCGTGCGGGAACATTCCGACGCAGAGTGGTTCGATCTGCGGGTCCTCTTCGCGGCGTCCCCGTCGGCTCGGGCAGGAATCCTCTTGGTTGAAAGTGTCGGCAACTTCGGCATTGGGAAGCACGTGGGGGATCTCCTGCGGCAGTCGATCCGGGCGAGCGTTGACAGTGGAATCATCGTGCGAATCGATCCAATTCAGGAGGCGCTCACTCTCGGGAAGCAGATTACCGAACTGCAGACCCAGTCGATTGAATTTCGAACATTGATCAAATCAAGCGACAAGTCGCAGAATGCCAAGAAAGGCGGAAAGGAGATTCCATATTCGAAGGTAATCAAGATTCAGCGGCGCGGCGGACTTGGGTCATTCTCGAAATTCAAGGGAAAGACGCCTAGTGAACTTGTTGCAGCATACGGATTCATGTCGAACGACGAGATTCGCGATGACACAACTGCAACTGCAAGCGTTGTAATGCCGAGCGGTAGACCGCGAAAGGTCAATGTCGAAGAAGGCACGCCATCCTCGATCTCATTTCCCATCGACCGGGAGACCCCCCTCAGGCCTCCAACGGCGTCGGAGTTCTACAAGACGGCAACCAGCATCGTCGACGAGGTGCGGCAAGGCGTTGGGCTCGGCGCGCTCAAGGTCGTTGACCAGTCAGGCAATGACAACGTAGTGTCTGTCGACAACCTGCAGGCGAAATGGACGGTATGCGATGAAACTCCTACCAGCTGATGTACTGCGCGACCAGGTTGCAACACTCCGAGACGATGCGCGAGATCGGCAGTCATACTCAGACCTCGCGCTCCTTTACTTACTTCCTGCGGCGCTGGGTGTCGCCGTAGGCGTCTGGGGCGTGGCCAAGCTGGATGTACCGGCGATCCTGGCCGCGGTCGCGGTCTTTACTGGTCTGATATTCAACTTGGCCTTCCATATTTTCGACAAGAGCCTCCAAATTCGCCGCGACCCATTTCAGAGTGCGGATGCAGACGCAATTCAACTCGTAGATGAACTTCAAGCCAACGTGAACTACACGGTACTCGTTGGGATCATACTTACAGGTACGCTGACAGGGATGCTTCTATTCAGCATGCCAACAGGTGGCGCAGTCGTTACGCGAGTTTTCAACGGAGTTGCAGCAGCGATGCTGCTGCATATTCTGCTGATGAGCGGGATGATCCTTAAGCGATTCACCAGCCTTCACAGCGTAATGAAGCCATAAGAAAGTCGTAGCCTCGCCCTCGTTCAAGGGTGGGGCTACGACTTTCTTAGCGCGCGAATCTCCGCGACGACCCGCTCGAGCCCATCGAGTTCCTCCGCCCACTCGGGCACCTGACGCAGGCGCGCGAGCACCTCCGGGTCTCCGTCGGCGTGCAGTAAGGCGAGGGCCAGTCGCTCTGAGTCGGTCATGCATGGTTGGACGCGGCGGACCGTTAGTGGGTTCCCGGAGACGCCGAAAGCCCCCACCCTCGGAAGGATGGGGGCGAATTCGTGCCGAGGTCGCGTAGTTCGCGATGCACCTGGTCGAGGGCGTCGAGCACAGCGGCGGACTCGGGGTCGCGTCGGCGCCACCCCTGCCGACGCCGACGTTCACCCCACAGTCGTGTCGGCGCAGGACTATCGTCGAATCCGGACGTCGTCCACCTACCGGCGGACGGCGTCAAGCCCCGGTTGGTCGACTAACCCTGCGGGCTGGCCGGGGCCCCCGGACTTTCAGCGACGCATCAGGAGCACCATAGATCCAGGGTCGGGGGACCAAATGGACATGGGACTGATCGACCGGATGGACAGGTCTCGACGGGCGCCGATGTGGCCCTGGCTCGTGGCAACCTACGTCATCGTCGGCACGACGCTCGGGCTACTCATCCTGCTGAGCTAGCAACCCGAAGCCGTGACGGCGCCAGAGCAGCATCGACCCGAATGGATGGGGTCGGGTCGGTGCTAGGCCCCGGCAGGGTGAACCTCCAAGGAGCCCGCCGGGGCCGACCAGCTCAGCTGAACCCTCAGCCATGCTGGGTGGGTCCGAACCGAGAGACGCCGAACCCGAACGTGCATCGGTGGCCATCCGGACCTTGACGAGGTTCGCACGGTGCGAGAACACTGTCGACAATGTCGCCCGAGGAAGAGCAACGTCAGATCAAGCTCGTGGTCGATCGTCTGTCCCTGAGGTACCCAGAGAAGACCTACGCCCAGGTCAGTGATGCAGTCGCCCGCGCATACGGTGGCTTTGCGGGTGGGCGTATCCGGGACTTCATACCGCTGCTCGTGGAACGGCATGCCGATCAGGAGTTGGCGCGCGCCGTCGTGCCGGTCCGCCCGTAGCAGAGCTCGTGCCCCACGTCATTGACGTTTGTGCCGTGCCCATCGCCGCGCTCAATTAATGTTCGGGTTAGCGCGTCACGGCCGCACCCCTCGAAGGCCGTGCCTCGTAGCCCCGGTTGGCCTACCCCCAGGCCAGCCGGGGCATCCACATCTACGGGAACCTCAAGGCCATTCGGTCAACGCATGGTCTGCCCTAAGGCTGCGAAGCTCGCGCTGCGCCCAATCGAGCCCGTCGAGCTCCGCGGCCCACTCAGGCACCTGACGCAGGCGCCAGCACCGCGGGGTCGCCGTCGGCGTGCAGCTCGGCAAGGAGCAGTCGCTCAGGCTCGGTCATACCAGGTTGGACGCTCCCCCGTCCGGTTCGGTTCCCGCCTCCAAGCAAGTTGGCGACTACCTGCCTGATCTCAGTTCGTTAGCTTTGGCCGGCTTCTCGAGGGCTGAGAACTGGGTGGATGTTCCCAAGATCAAAACAGACCAGTAGGTATAGCGTCCGCGTGATTGCCAATCGACAACCACGATTTGGAGAGTGCATGAATCGCGCCAGCCGCTATATCACCGGCATACTCGCCGCCACGGCCCTGACCGTCGGCCTCGGTGCGGGAACAGCCCACGCCTCGTTGATTCCCTACCCTGCCGTCCCGCCCGCCAAGACTGTCGAGCCCGGTATGCGGATCAGTTTCGACAACCACACGGAAGCCAAGGATGCGTGCACGATCGGTGCGGTCGGCACCGATTCGGCCGGCCGGAAGGTTGGCATCACCGCCGGACACTGCAACCCGACCACGAATACTGACTTCCCCAACGATCCGGCCCCGTACTACCCCGGTCCGAACCGGCAGGTTTACACCACTGACAACACCCACCCGGTCTTTGACTGGCGTGACCGTGCGGCAGGCCCCATCGGCTGGATCCGCTGGGTATCCCACGATCAGCGCTACGGCTTCGACGAGTCTCTTGGCAAGCTCGACTACATGGTGATCCAGTTCGCGGACAACATCACCGTTTCGAGCCGCATGAAGACGGCCCCCAAGTACGGACCCACGAATGGGATCGCATTCGATCCCGTGAACGCCTCCTCGCCTGGCCCGATTGTGACTCCATCCGAGCCCTGGCTCAACATGAACGCGCTCTACGCCGACGCCGCCGGGAACCCCAAGGAAGCCCAGCCCGGACAGACCATCTGCCAAGTCGGCTCCAGCACCGTCGGGGGCTACGCCCAGGCAGATGATCCGAAGCAGGCGCGCTGCGGTGTCGTCCTCACCACCCAAAACGGACTGATCGATGCCTGGACCCAGAACTTGCCAGCCGACTCGGGCGGACCTGCCTTCGTCGACGGCTCCAACACGAAGTGGGCCGGAATCGTCAATGCGCACATCGCTCGCTTCATCCTCGGGGTGCCCGTGCAGAACTTCTACCGGTACACCTCCGCCAAGAGGATCCTCGACGACATGAACACGAAGGCCGGAGACTTCACCGGCAAGGGCTTCCAGATGGCCAACAACTAAATAGGCTAGAAGCACGAGATGGCCCCCACCCGAAATCAGGTGGGGGCCATCTCCAACTGGGTGTCGGCACGAGAGCCGTCATACTGGGGTGGCGATCAGGTAGGAGTTCACGCCGCCCGCGACGGCGCCCTTGCTGTAGGAGAACCGAATCTGGACGCTGATCAGGTCGCCGGCGGCGATCGTCACGTTGTTGAGTGCGGCACCCGAGAGCGCGACGGTGGTCCGGTAGTCGGTGGTCGAGTCAGTCCACAGTGCGGTGCTGTTCCGCAGGATGCGGACCTCCCGTTTGTTGTCATCGTTGGTGAACGTGATCAAACCGGACAGGTTGTAGGTCCCGGGGTACAGGGCGAGCGCATTCGACTGGATGACGGTGTCCGCGTAGCCGGTTCGGGGCGCCCAGCCCGGGACCGTGACCCACGTGTCCAGGGTTGGGGTGGTGCCGTTGCCGGACTTGTCCATGCCCATCGGGACGGCACCGCCGCCGGCGGCGGGAACGTAGAGGTACATCGATCACCCGTCCAGGTTCATGGTGCCGACGAGGGTGACGGTGCATCCCTTGCCGGGTGTGCCGCCGATGCTGTCGATACGGATGAACAGGTAGTCGCCGGCCGCGAACGAGAACGGGCCGGCGGCCGTACCCCTCACTGCCGCGGCATTGATGGTCACCGACCCGAGCGAGGGCCCGCCCTTGTCGATCCGCACCACCGATGACAGTGACCCGTCTGGGGTGCCGAAGTCGACGATCATCTGGGTGATGATCGTCGGCCATGGGATGTAGAAGCCGGTGAGGTTGCTACCGGTGCCGACCTTGCGTGCCGTGTCGCCCGTGTGCCCGATCACGAGGACGAGCGGCTCGACGCTGCGCGCGACCGCGGCATCCGCCTTGCCGAGGGACGTCTGCACCGCGGTTGCGAGGTCGGTCTTGGGGATCCCGGCGCCCGGCTTCTGGTACGCCGAGTCGGCCTTGTCGAGCGAGGTTCCGACTGTGGCCGCGAGGTCGGTCTTCGGGATCCCGGCGCCCGGCTTCTGGTAACCCGAGTCCGCCTTGCCCAGCGAGGTCTGCACTGCCGCCGCGAGATCGGTCTTGGGGATCCCGGTGCCGGGCTTCTGGTACGCCGAGTCCGCCTTGTCGAGCGAGGTCTGCACCGCGGTCGCGGTCTTCGCCTTGGTGACCGCCCCGTCCTGAATCTTCGGCGTGGAGATCGCGTTGTCGGCGACACCACCGACGTAGCCCGCCGCATCGTCGCGGTACTGGCGGGCGAGGTCCCGCGCAGCCTCGGACTGCCCCTTCGCGGTGACAGCGCCGGTCTTCGCGGCGACCGTGTCGGTGAGCAGGCCCTGCATCTGCGGGATCGCGACGTCGTAGACGTTGTCGTGGATCTCCTGCACCTCACCCTTGAGGGTGTTGGTGTCGGACTTCGCTTGCTGCGCGGCGGCGGCGTTCGTAGCCGCGTCGACGAGCGCGGGAAACGTCTTCGCAGGCAGGGAAGTCCCGTCGTCCAGGTTGAGGACCACGTCGTTGCCAGTGACGGTCCAGCCGTCGACGCCGACGCCCCGCTCACCGCGCGTCACCCCGGGCGGCGGGGTGCCGGGCACGGCCCACACGTCGGTCAGGTCGACCTCACTGTCCGGGATCGCCGGTATCTGGATCGACCGCAGCTGCAGCGGCCGGCCGTCGCTGGTGACGTCGATGAAGTCGACGCGGTAGAAGCCAGTGGCCGGGTTCGTCCACTGGTCCGGGCACCACAGTTTCACGTACGGCTTGCCGCGCATCGTCACCCGGCCCTGCACGTCGAGGGTCGCGGCGATCGGATCGACCAACATCGTCCGAGGTCCCTGCGGGTGGTACGGCAGCAGCACAGAGTCGCCCGGATTCAGCATGAACGTGAACCGGATCGTGGCCTTGACCGCGACCTCGTCGGGCAGGTCGTCGGCGTCGAGACCGTCGGCGATGATGTCGCCGATGGTCCCGGTCACCTTCATGTACTGCAGAGGATGGGTGGTCACAGCAGGTCTCCTCCCGAGCACAGGTAGAGGTAGGGAAAGTAGGTCGACCCGGTCGACGACAGCGACGACCAGGACAACGATTCCGGCATGTACACGTCGTCGGCCGGCCTCGTGCTCCATGTCCGGGTACGGGCCATCGCGCCCAACGCGGATCCGAACGGCGGGTTGATGTTCGACTGCGGCGCACCGAGACCCTGCAGGCAACTGGCGGCCGCGACGTTGTTCTGCCACCACGCGAGCGAGAGCACGTAGTACTGGCCGGCCCTCACCTGAAAGCTGTTGTAGGCGTAGAACCGCCGCTCGATGAACTCGGGTGTGAACATGGTCCGCATGTTCTGCGTCTTCCCGAGCAGACCCATCGCACCGGACTGGGTGTCGAGACTGTAGGCGCCGAGCTGGAAGAACGGCGCCGCATCGACCGGGTTCCCCCCGATCAGCCCGATCGAGTCGCGCATCGCGTCCCGGGTGGCGCGGAACGCGATCAACATCTGCGCCCCACTACCCGGGGCCGCGTAGATCGGCGTGCACGACTGCCGAGGAAACGTCTCGTCGGAGTCGGCGTCCTGCGCCTGCCACGACGGTCGGACACCGCCGAGTGCCTGCGTCGCGACGGTCTGCGACGCGGCGAGGATTTCGGGTGCGAGGTCCACGTCAGACCGCCGGCCTGCACTCGACGTCGAGGTGCGCGTGCGCAGTGTCGGTCAGCCACGCATCCCAGAACCCCTCGCTCTTGACCGCGACCACGTAGATCGTCGACCCGGGCCCGGAGGTGTTCTTCGTGACGCGGGCGACCGACGCGTTCGGCGCCATAGCGGACGCGAGCTCCGGGGTGATCGTCACGGGAAAGTAGTTCTCCGTGACGATTCCGCTGCCGTACCCGATCAGAGTTCCGGAGGTGGGGTCGCCGAGCCGGACCTCGACGTCGATCCGCGTGGACTTGCCGCCGCGCGTGCGGATATGGCCGGACACCCGCGGGAACCAGTCGGTCGGCTGCGCCGGGATCGTGATCTGCGCGAGCTGCACACGGGTGGTCGAGGACCCCACGAGCACGTTGGCCGCGGTGAACGAGGACGGCGGGATGCCGTACCAGCCGCCGCGCGCGACCGGTGCCGACGTGACCTTGCCCGTGGTCGGGGACAGGACCAGCGCGTCACCGGGCGCGGCGCCGGCCGCCGCGACGAAGTCGACGGCGGTCAGGATCCCTGACGATGGCCCCTTGTCGCCCTTCTCGCCCTTCTCGCCCGGGTCACCCTTCGGCAGAACGAGGTTGAGGTGATAGTTGTCCGCGGCACCGGGCGTGAACGATGCGCTCGCTGCCGGCCCGCCAGTCACCGTCCCGATCGACAGCGTCGGCGTCACACCGGGGTCGCCCTTCTCCCCGATGTAGTTCTTCTTCTCGATCAGCGCGGCACCGTTCCAAAACCACGCTGACGAGGACCCGACCACGGTCCAGAAGTGGCCGATCTCGTTGTCGGTCAGGTCCGAGGTCGAGGGCAGGTCCGCCGTGGTGGGGACCTCCCACTCGTACACCGGCGGCGCACCCGGGTCGCCCTGGTCGCCCTTGGCGCCCTTGTAGGCGGGGATCTCGACCTCGATGGCGTCGTCGATGAACTCAAGCACCGCCTTGTTCGTCTCGCGGACGTTCCATGCGTCCTTGAAGGACAGCAGGAGCTTCACGGATCGTTCGAGCTGGTACATCGGGCTACCCTTCCTCGTCCAGCGGCGGCGGGTCTTCCACCTCGATACCGGCGGCGCGGAGCTGCTCGGCGACGTCGCGGTCCCACCGGGCGTGCTCGCGCGCGTTGGCCCGCCGCTTGTCTTTGTCTGCCTTGTCGGCCGTCTTGTGTGCCTCGAGGTCCGTGCGGACCGCGGCGAGGTCGTCGGCGAGGTCCTGCGCCAGGTCCCGGGCGATGTCGGTGAGCACCTTCGCGGTGTCCGCGCGGGTCTTGCGGTGGGTGACCACCCACGCTATGAACGCGAGAAGGATCGGACCGGACCCGATCGCGGTCGCCCACTCCGGCGTCACCCGCGGCTCCGGTGCCGACCGCCCGCGGTCAGGTCCTCGATCTGCCGCTGCGTCACACCGTTCGGGGTCAGCTTGATCCCGAACACGGTGAGGACGGCGATGCCCACCGGAACCCACTGCATGACCGCGTCGGGGAGGTCCAGGCCAACAGACAGGGCCATCCATGCGACGCTCACGATGGCGCCGACCGCGGCGGTGACGGTGTTCGCGACGCGCCTCCACCACGGCTGCCGGTCGAGCTCGGTGCGGAGTCGGTCACCGATCAGGTCGTCGACGAGACCGACGCCGTAGACGAGATCGCCTGTGTGCCCGTTCACTTGGAGCCTCCCGCGGTGTGCCGGGCGAGGGAGTCGACCAGTGTGAGGTTGTGGCCGTCGCTCGTCTTGCCGAGCTGTTCCCAGCCCCTACCTCCGGGTCCGCGTAGCTGTTCCCAGATCTCGCGGGTCTTGACGAGCAGTTCACGCTGCTCTGCGGCGGTCAGTGCGTCCATGTCGGAGCCTCCCTGTTTCGGGGCGGTGGGTTGGGGTGCGAGCTTCGCGGCGACCTTCGCGATCAGGACGTCCTTCGGGAAGTTCGGTCCGGGGTCGGTGTGGTTGACTTCGCGCCACGCCTCGGAGATCTCGGCGTGGCCGCAGATTCCACGTTTGCCTGCCCGCACGTCGGCGGCGGTGAGCCATACGGCGGGGATCTGGTACTTGCGGCAGTAGAACGCGAGCATGTCGGCCAGTCGGTCGAGCTGCCCTGTGTACGAGAGCCATTCGCCGCGGGACTGGGCTGCGAACCCCAGCAGGCAGACGTGCCATCCGCGGGCGTTGCCGGTCCAGCCGGCGGCCCATGGTGCGTACTGGTCGTCGTTGCACCGGCCTGTGCGGCCCTGTCGGTCGATCATCGTGTTGTAGCTCGCGCCGCGGTTCTTGTCGGCGCACCACGCGAGCAGCGACTCGATCGTCAGTGCGCCCTCGCTCGTGTGGATCGCGAGGAACTGGGTCGTGGGGCGGACGCCGCTGTCGGCCTCGGTGAGCAGGGTCTGGTCGACGGGGTACTGGTCCATGGTGGGGCTCCTTCTCTCAGTTCACGGCAAGGAAGTTGGTGACGGAGAACAGTTCCTTGATCTGCCGCATCCCGACCTCCCACGGCGCCTCGTCGGCCTTGTCATCGCCGATCACGGTCTTGAGGACGATTCCGCCCTCGCGTGTGTGCTCGCCGCGGATGGAAGTGATGCGGTCGTAGTAGATTTCGCCGTCGTCCTCGTCCTCCCATCCGGCGAGGACACCGAGGTCGTAGTCGACGAACGCGGTGTACGGGTAGCCGTCGCGGAGGGTGATCGACGCGGACCGGGTGCCGCGCCCGTCGTACAGGCCCTTGGTGCCGGCCTGGAACCCGGAGAACGTGTACGCGGCACCGGCGTTGACGAACCCCTCCGGGAATCCCAGCGGCCCGAGGTCCTGCTTCAGGGACCAGTCGACGAACTTCTGGAACGCCAGGAACACGTCGTGGAACATTCCCGAGATGAACGCCGCCAGCCCGGGGATCACGGCGAGGGAGAGCAGGGAGAAGATCCACGTGATCGCCATCTGCACGCCGAGGTCGATCAGCTTGTTCACCCACGTCGGGGACTTGCCGCCGATCACCGCCGAGTAGTACAGCGGGTGCGTCACCGTCACGGTGGCGTCGTCGATCGCTGACCCGTCGCTGCGAAACACCACACGTGGCATCTCGTCGCTGGTCAGTGCGTCCGAGATCGCCTGCCCGATGCCGGGGTTCAGCCAGCCGGTGAACAGGTTGACGCCCGCGGCGATGAGGTTGCCGATGGTGTCGGCGATCCCGTCGAGCACCGTGCCGGTGTTCAGTAGGCCACCGGTGCGGGGCTGCTGAACGACGTCGACGATGTACTGCGGCTTGGTCAGGAACAGGTCCGGGTGTGGCTGCTTGTCGCCCGGCATCCACAGGGTGATCGTCAGGTGGCAGCCGGTGTCCTTGAGCCACTGCTCGAACAGCTCGTCGAGCGGGACCATGCGCGCCATGCCGACCCGCACCGGGGTGGTGTCGCGCAGCAGGGTGTACGGCATGAACGTGATCGGCAGACCGATCCGGAACGCGTTCCGGATCGTGTACCACGCGACCAGGGTCCGGACGCCGGCGATCATGATGTCCTGCGGTGGGAACTGGATCTCCGGGATGCTGAGCGGCTGCGGGTACGCGAGGATCGCGTGGAACCACGCGTAGTCGGAGATCAGCTCGCACGTGATCTTCTTGTCGCGGGTGATGCCCGTCCGGGTGGACTTGTTGATCCGGCCCGACCATCGCTTTCCGTTGTAGGTGATGACGATCGGGACGACGGTCCGGTCGATCGACATCACCAGCTTCGCCCAGTCGTGGTCCGCGGGGATCGTGAACGACGCGGTGCCGACCGCGTTCCACACCCACTCCCACGTCAGGGCCTCGTAGCCGACGATCTCGCCGAGCGGCTGGTTGAACTTGTCGAGGATCAGTGCCTCGAGCTGGTCCTCCTTCGGCGCCGGCTTGAGGATCTCCGTCCAGATCGCCGCCGATTCCGCGTCGAGCGGGCCCGGCTTCGAGTAGAGATCGACGTCGATTGGATTGATACCGTTGAGAACGCATGTGCCCGTAGTCATCTCACCTCACCAGGGTCGTTTCGATTTCGGATCCACCCGCAGGACCACGGACGACTCGGCCAGGCCGTCGAGGAACCGGATCCGGGACAGGTCCAGGTGCCCGCGCGGCGGGATCGGTTGGCGGAAGCGCTGCAGCCCCAACGTCTTGAACAGGTTCCGGTTGTAGGACGAGGTGACGGTGCGGTGATCGCGATGGGTGTCGATGTACGCGACCTCGCCGGGAAGGAGCGGGCCGATGAAGATCTCGTTCGACCCGTCGCCGTCCGGGAGGACCACCATCCCGGGGCCCTTCGCGACCGCCGTGTACCAGGCTGGCCGGTCGCCCTCGTTGCGCAGCACCTTGCCCTGCATGTACTGCCCGTTGACGTACTCGAACGTCGACTCGATGCCGTACCAGTGCGGGTCCTCCACCACCACCGGCAGCAGGTAGCCCGTGAACTGTTCGAGCATCGGATCGAGCTGGTGCACGATCTGCGGGGCATCCGCCTGCCGCAGGTCCACCCACCAGAAGCCGCGGTGCTGCGTGATCACGTACAGCCGGGACTGGTAGTCGAAGTCGATGTCCGAGCGCCACGGGTCCTGCACCCGCATGTAGCTGTGCTCCTGCGTCTTGTGGACCAGCACCGGGATGTCGAACTCCCGGCGCTCGAGCACCGACCCCAGCCACGTCGAACCGTCCTGCCGCGCACCGGTGTACCACCGGTGCGTCTGCTGCGGTTCCTCGAAGTCCGCCCACCCCTCGCCGAGCGCGACTCCCTCTTCGCCGGTCGAGAGGTGCCACGCTCGTTCAGGGAGGCCAGCGGCGGCGCCCGGACCGCACAGCACGACGTTCGCTGTGCGGTCCGGGAAGAACGTGCCGGTCACCGTGCCCCCAGCCGGACGCGCTGCACGCGCCGCTGTTCGACCTTCACGAGCGTGCGTTCCACCCCGTCACCTCCTGGTGCGTAGTTGTTGACCGCGATCGGACGTCCGATCGCCTCGGTGACCGTCTGCGCGAGGTGCGCGAGGTCGGCACGCGAGAGCCCACCGTTGCCGCCGCGGCCCGCGCGCAGTGCCGCGAGATCCCGCCGGTCCACCTCGTACTGACGGCGCTGCGCCCCGTTGAGCACCCACTCCGTCTCGCCGGACAGGTTCAGGCCGGCGACACCGTGCGGCAGCGGTCCGCCCGTGTCGCGGATGACCGTCGGGATGTCCTTGAGGTTCTTGAACAGGTTCGGGAACGACATCGCATTCGCCATCGCCGTCGCCCACTCCGGAGTCCCCGGCACCGCCGGGGCCTGCGTCTCGATCTCCGCTGTGGAGAACGTAGGCGCCTGTGCCGGACCGACGCCGGACTTCTCTCCGCGTGGGTCCTGCGACCACTGCGCGATTCCCACACCCAGGCCAGCGAGCCGGCCAACCGCCGAATCGTTGACGCCGAGCACCGAGAACAGATCCGAGACGTTCGACGTCACGAACTCGGAGGCGACGTCGCCGAGCATCTGCGACAGCGACTGAGTGCCACCGCCACCGGCCGCCGACGTTCCCAAGGTGCTGGACTTCTTCAGCTCCTCGGCCTGCCGTTTCTGCTCCGCGGCCAGCGCGTTGATCGCCCGCTGCAGTGCGTCGTCGGCATCGTCGCGTTCGCCGATCCGCTCCAGGTCGTCGTAGACCTCGTTGCGATCGGCGTCGGCCTTGTTGATCGCTCGCTGCAGATCCCGCAGTCGGAGCTCGTCGTCGGTCAGGGACGACTCCAGACCGGGTGCCGCGGGCGCCGGACCGGCGTCCGCGCCGGACTCGGCCGCGGACTTCTTCGCCTCGAGATCCTTGACCCGCTGCTCGGCGCGGGCGACCTTGTTCGCCGCCTGGTCCCTGTCGGCCGGCGTCTTCTTCTCGTTCCCGTTGGTGCGGTCACGAGCCTCGATCGCCTGCTGTACCGCGATCTTCGCCGAGTTCAGCTGGAGCTCGTCCTTCTCCTCCCACGTCGCCTTCTTACGCGCCGGCCGCCCGTACGCCGTGGCCGAGTTCGAGTCGTCCTCCGGCGGGCTGAAGCGGGACGCCGGCAGGTGCCAGTGGTTCTCGAACTGCGGGTCCGTCGGGGACGCGGCCCCGGAGCCGTAGCGGACGCCGTTGGCACCGGACTCGAACGGGATCCCGCCGAGCGCGGACGCCATGTGCGAGTACTGTCCGCCGCCGCCGTTGTGGACGCCGAGGTTCAGTGCCGATCGCGGCCCCAGTCCCTGCACGAATCCGAGTGACAGGAAGTCGGATTCGGTGGTGTACCAACGGGTGTGCGGGTCGCGGCCGGTCAGGATCGCGTACGCGGCCGAGCTGTAGGCCGAGCAGTCCCACGAGGGATTGCCGACCCCGGCGTACTGGTACTTCTTTCCCGACTCGCCAGCGAGGAACTGGTGTGCGTCCTGCGACGCTGACCCGATCCTGCCGCCGGTGGCATACCCGGGCAGCTTCGGGAAGGTGCCCGCGTTGATCGCCGCCAACTCGCGGTCGTACTTGTCGGACATCTCCGAGTTGACGACCCACTCGCGTCCGTCGACCATCGCGATGCCCCGACCCTCGCGAGTGACCGCATAGATGCCGTCGGTCCTCTCGGTGCCCGGGCCGCTGCCCGGCATGCGGCCGCCGCCGGCGAATGCGGGAAGCCGCCCACCGTCGGCATTGCCCCGCAGGACCGGCGCGATCGGTCCTTCCTGTCCGGTCGCGTTGAACGCCCGCTGAGCTGCCGCCGTCGCAGCGACATCGATGTTGATCGTCCGGGGTCGGGTTGCATTGTCGGCGGCGACGTCGACGGCATTGATGTCCCGCAGCGCGTCCGCGACGTGCGCGATGACCTTCGGATCAGCCGTCTTCTCGCTGATCGTCTGCAGGTCCTTCAGGGTGAGTTGCTTACCCTCGCGCAGCTTGTCGAGAATCAGCCGAACCTCGGGCGCAGCCTCTTCCTGGTCGAGGATGCGGATCAGGTCGCGGGTCTGCTGCGCATTCATCTCGAACACGGTCTTGTCCAGGGCGACGTTCGCGATGGCCTTTGTGTTCGACAGCATGTTCAGGCGGCCGATCATGTCGGCGAGCGACGCCTTCGCCTCGTCGTCCCGGGCGACGACCTTGAACGAGCCGTCCTCCATCTTCTCGACCGAGAAGTTGAGATCGCGCAGCTTCTTCTGCGCTTCCTCCGTCAGACCCCGGACCATGACGGTCTTCTCGTCCGGCACCGACTCGACAGTGGCGCCGTACTCCGCGAACTTCGCCTTGAGGGACTCGGTGATCGGAATCGACTGACCGAGTGCCTTGTTGGCGTCCATGGTCGCGCGGGCCTGGCGGTCGAGCGATATCCGAGTCGCATTGATGTTCTGCGTCATCGTGATCGCGGACTCGTCGTAGGGCTGCATTCCGTCGATCAGGTCCTGCAGTGGAGTCAGCGCTGCACCGAACTTCTGACCCGTGGCCGCGAGGCCCTTCTGAACATCGTTGTACCGAGTGATTTTCTCGTTCAGGGTGTCCCAGCTCTGGCCCTCACGCAGCAGTCCGGAGACCAGCTCCTCGCGGCTGATTCCGGCAGCCTTGTACGCGTCCGCACTGAAGGTCCTCTGGGAATCGAGTCCCGCGCTGGCATGCTCACGCGCAACAGAAGCGATCCGCTGGTACGCAGGCTGATCGCCGGTCTGCGCGTTGACGTAGTCGCGGGTGTCGAGTCGGTACGACTCCATCCGAGCCAGGTCACCCGATGACTCCGCCTCCTCCGCCAGCTTCTTGCGCGTGGCGGCGGTGACCTTGCCCGTCTGCTCGTCGAGCGTGTCACCGAGAGCCTTCTCGGCTGCCTCCTGATCACGGGCCTTCTGCTCAGCCTTCGCGTGGCTGTCTGCCAGGAACCCGATCGCGGTCGTCGCGCCCATGATGGCGACACCCCACGGGCCTCCGAGGGCACTCACCAATCCGCCCGCGGCGGTGGTCAGGCCCTTGACGCCCGCCGCGCCCACACCTGCCGCGGCGCGGCCGAGATCCGCGACACCAGCAACAGCACCGTGCCCGATCGAGCGCGTCAGGATATCCGCCGAGGACGCAGCATCCCTGGTCCGGAGGGCCAGAGTCTGCAGGTCCGTCGACGCCGTCCGGTGCCGAGCTGAGAAATCGGACAGTCTCGAGCCCGCGGTCCGGTAGGCCTCACCCATCGCCCCGATCACCGGGACGCGCTGTTCTAGGACCGCCAGTGCCGCCGTGGTGGTTCCGATGCTCTTGCCAGAGCCCTCGATCGCGACACCGAACTGGTCGTATGACTGCGTCGACTGCCGTGCGAGCACCTGCTGCGCCCGGACAGCGTCACCAAGACCCTTGAACATCGACGTCGCGCGGCCGGTCTGCTCCGACAGCTTGTCGCCGAGACCCGTGACCCTCAGCGCGACGAGAGCGGCGGTTGCGGCCTGCACCGGCGCCGGGAGATCGAGGAAGAACGAGCCTGCCTCCGCGGCTGCCCCACCCATCACGGAGAGCCCACCGACCACCTTCGGGGTCGCGTCCTCGACGAAGTTCGCGAACCCATCCGCCGCGTTCTCGAGTGGCCCCTTGGCGAGGTCGTAGAGCCCGAGTGCAAGGGTCTCGACGTTGTTCTCCACCGCGGCGAGTGCGCCGGGCAGGCCCTGAGTCTTCGCGGCTGCGACGTCCGCGGCGGCGCCCTGGCGGTCGATGGCGCCGCGCATCTTGTCGTAGCCCTCGGCGCCCTGCTCCGCGGCGACGCCGGCCAGGCGCATCGCGTCGGACCCGAACAGGGTCGCGGTCGCCGCTTGGTACTGCTCGTCGGTCATGTTCGCCGACGCATCCTTGAGCTGCTTGAACAGCTCGTGCATCCCGACGAACTTGCCCTGCGCGTCGTACACGGTCAGACCCAGTTCGCGGATCGCGGCCTGCGCGGGCTTGCCCTGGTCGGTCAACGCGAGCAGCGCGGACTTGAGCAGGGTTCCCGCGTCGGAGCCGGTGATGCCAGCGTTGGCGAACATGCCGAGCACCGCAGACGTGTCCTGCAGGCTCAACCCGAACTGGTGCGCCACAGCACCGGACTGCTGCAGACCCTGCGCGATGTCGCCGATCTCGGCGGAGGAGGCGTTCGCGGCGTTGGCGAGGGTGTCCGCGGTGCGCGCGGCCTCGCTGGCGTTGAGGCCGAACGCCTGCAGCGCCTGGGACTGGACCGTCGCGGCCGATGCGGCGTCGATCTGCGCGGCCGCGGCGAGCTGCAGGGTGCCCTTCGCCGCGGACATCGACTCCTCGACCGAGAACCCGCCCTTGGCGAGCTCGGTCATTGCAGCAGCGGCATCCGAGGCGGACGTGTTCGCGAGGGACTGGTCGTTGCCGAGTTCCTTCGCCCGAGCAGAAACCGCCGCCATCTGCTCCGCGGTCGCCGACGAGACGGCCTGCATGGTGTTGAGCTCGTTGGTGAAGTCGTTGCCGAGCTTGATGATCGACTTCGCGGCGAGCGCGACACCGCCGGCGCCGAACGCCAGCCCCATCGCGGCGCCGAGCTTGCCCGCCATACCGACCGTGCCCTGCAGCCCCGACTGGAGCTTCCCGGGGAACGCCTTCAGATCGGGGCTGACCTCGATATCGATCCGACCACCGGGCACGGAACCACCTCTATTCTGTTGCTGCAGTGCTCATTTGCTCCCACGACTCGTAGCCGTTGACGCGGGCGTGGGCGTCGCGGGCTGACCAGCCGGTGAGGATTTCGCGCACTGTGGCCGTCAACTTGGTCGGGCCGGGGGTGCGCTTGTTGGCGCGGTACAGATCGAGCAAGGCGACGATCTCGGTGATCCGCTCGATCGGGTCCGGCCGGGCTGGGTCGTGGAACCGCAGACCCTTCTCGTGCCACGTCTTGGCGACACGGGTCGGTTCCGGCATCTCCACTCGGATCGGGGGCATCGCGCCCTCGGACGGCGCCTCGATCATCCGGATGACCTGTGCGATCTGCTGGACCTGCGGGTCCAGCTGCATCGCGGCGAGATCGACGGCTCCGCCGGGCATCCGGTCCGGTGCGGGCGGTTGCGGTGCGGCGCTCACGTGTCGGTCCGCTCGACGAGTTCCCAGTCCCATGGCGGCGACGCCATCCGATGGTAGACGGCGGCACCGTGGTCGGGCGCGGCGGCGCGGGCGTCGTCTACGGTGACGTGCTCGCGGACCTCGCCGGTGGCGCGGTCGATCGTCGCGAACTGCAGCTGCCCGGTCGGTGCGACCGCCGACGCGTGGTGAGCGTTCGGGTTGGTCTGCAGCTGCTGGTACAGCTCGACGATCTCGTTCTCGTGGGGCAACCCTGCCGGGGTAGTCATTGTTGTTGTCCTCCAGTGATTCCGGCCAGGCGGTTGTATTCGGCGACGGTCCGCTTCTCCGTGGGGTTCACAGAGCGTGCGATGTCGGCTATGTGCTGCTCGAGCAACCTCGTGACGGCCTCGGGTGTCCGGCAGGCGACCGGGATCAGGAGCGGCCGCGGCGGCGGCTTGAGCCCGGCGCGCTTGCGGCGCGCCCGTTCTGCCTTGACCTCGGGGTCGTCAGGATCGGTGGTCCACGTCGAGTACTCGGAGTTGAGCCAGTAGTCGTGGCGGTCGACGAGCATCGCCAGGTTCTCCGAGTCCCGCGCAGCGCGCGCGTCCTGCTCGGTCGCGTCGTCGAGCAAGGCTGCGATGTCCCGCCACCACATCTGCCGCAGCGCGGCCCGCAGGTCGCGGTGGTGGTGGCGGGACAGGCTGGCGTAGGCGGCGCTCCAGCCGTCCTCTGTCAGGAGGTCGGTCAGAGCATCCGGAATTTTCCCGCCGCGTTGAGCAACCCCGCGATCTCGAAGATCTGCTTCGTCATCCCGTCAGTCGGCCCGACGTTCTGGTCGGCGAGATCCGCCCACAGCTCGTCTGCGCTGCCGGACGCGAGCACGAACGCCAGACGCTCGATGTTCAACGCTGCCCAGTCCTCGCCGTCGACCAGCGGCTGCTTACCCTTCTCGGCGGGCAGCAGCTTCACAGTCCGTTGCAGCATCCGGCCGAACTCGAGGACCTCGTCGCCGGTGAAGTCGCGGCGCACCGAGTACTGCTTGCCGAGCAGCGTGATGTCCTGCGGCGGCTCGGGATTCGGGTTCGCGAACTGGGCGGCCAGATCGATGGGCGGCGTGACCGCCCCGGTCGGGTTCTGCTCGGTGAGCACGGTCCGACGCGGGGCGGCCCTACCTGCTTTTCCTGCCATGGTGGTGATCTCCTGCCGTGAGATGAGGGGGGGTTAGGGGACGAGGGGGTTCTCGGTGCCGAACTCGCGGACCTTCGTGAGTGCGAGGAGTTCGAACTCCCAGCCGTCGAGGTCCTCACCGGTGAAGTTGCGCGGCGCCGGCGTCGCGAGACGCACACGCGGGCAGTAGAAGAACGTCGACGCGGTGATGTCGACCGCGCGCCAGATGAACGCGAACTCCTCGCCGTCGCCGCGCTCGTACTCGAACACCCCGGAGGCTGCCCCGACCTCGGTGATGGTTCCGCCTTCGAGCGCGGTGAGAAGGGTGGCCTTCGACCGGTCGACCGCCCGGAACTTGAACCGCTCCGACCGAGGGCCGCGGGTGACGCCGTAGGCGGAGTCACGCTTGTTGAAGACGTTGTGCTCCTTCACGTCCTGGGTCGGCGCGACGTCGAGTCCCTTCTGCAGGCCGCCGTACGCGTCCCAGGTGACGCCGGGCGAGGTCCCGGTGACGAGTGCCGCGGCCTTCAGGTCAGCGGGAAGCAGGGTACCGGCTGGGGCGCGGAACGCGTCGCCGTCCTGGTAGACGGTGGCCTTGCTGGGATCTGCGTAGGTGCTCACTGGTGTTCTCCTTCATCAGCAGAGGGGTGCCGCGAGAGGGCTCGGGCACGGTTGGATGTCCCCGTCCCCGGGCACGGCAGGCAACCCGGGGACGGGGACGATCAGGGGGCGGCCGGGGCTGGCCCGGCCGGAACTGGCTACAGCCAGGTGAATGTCGGTGCGACGGTCATGCGCATCGACAGTTCGACGCGGACCGGCGCCCGATACAGCGGGTTCTCGACGCCGCGGGTCTTGTCGATCATGTTCATCGGCCCGTCTTTCCAGTCGCCGTTCCATGAGCAGTTCCGGAACGGGACCGCGCGGGCGCGGCCGATGATCTCGCCGGCCAGGCCCGCGATGTCCCACGCGACCTCTTCGGGGTCTGCCGTGATGTTCATCGGCCCGGCGGCGAGGATCTCCGACTTCGGCACCCACACGTCGACCTGCACGAGCGGGGTCCGCATCATCGGATCACCCGGCCCGCCGGTCATCGCGGAACGGCAGGTGACGAACGGGCGGTCGATCATCCTCGGGACGTCGCGGGTGGAGATCAGTTCGGCCGGTACCACCGCGGTGAAGTCGGCGTCGCGTTTGAGGAAGTCGCGAACCGCGGCGGGCGCGAACGGGATCCGTGTCTTGGTGGTCACCTGGGCCTCCATCCGGAGTAGCGGCCGTGCTCACTGGCCGCGGTCGTGAGCACCGCGTGCGGTGGGGTGTCGACAGTGCCGTACTCCTTGAACACCGCGTCCTCGTCGTTGTCGACGAGGAACACCCGGTCGCCGTCGACTTCGACGCTGATGCCGTCGCGGTACTCGCCGGTGAGCACCGGTGCTGTCGCGCGGGCCTCCAGCGCGGCCTCGTTCGCGATGTCGATCCGCTGGTCGGTCGAGATCGCGCGCGCCTCACTACGGGCGCGGCCCGGGTACACCGTCACCCGAGTCGGCACGGGATCACTCCTGCGGCGGCGGGTCGGCGACCGCACTGGTGGCGGCCGACGGGGTCTTCCCTTCGGCCCGGTTGAGGTAGGCGGGCGCGTCAATCGCCGACCACCGCTTCACGCCGTCCGCGTCGACGAACTCGACACTGTTCGACTGGGGAGCCTTCTTGGAGGCCATCTCTCACTCCTTCATGTCGGAAACATGCCGCACGATCGCGGCGATGTACGCGGGCCGGCGGGACCCGCGCGCCGGGCGGCGGGCCCGCGGGGTGCCGACGACCTGGACGATGCGGCCGTCGGCGTCGCGGAACCGGTCCCGTCGGTTGGGGAACGGGGTCAGGCCCGGGTCAAGCAGCAGATCGAACACCGACACCTCGTGCCCGTCCTCGAACTCGACGTTGCCCGCATCGACCGACGACGCGGACAGCTGCCGCTGCTGCAACAGCCCGGTCCAGGGGTACTCGGACGGGGCGACCGGGATCTCGTTGCCCGTCGACGGGTCCTGCAACGGCTCGTTGTCGCGCAGCAGCGTCCACCGCTCAGGCAGCCGAGACATCAGCCGATCCTGATCGTGAAGGCGTCCGAGGATGCGCGGTCGTCGCGGTCGATCAGCTCCTCGATCTCGGAGTCAGGGAAGTCGACCAGCGATGGGTTCGCTGGCGCCTCGTAGTCGGTCGACACCTCGGGGAACTGCTGACGCCGCACCCGGATGCCGATACGGAACGAGTCGAGTGCGCGGATCACGGCGAACGCCGCTGTGCCCTTGACGAGTTCCGCGGACAGTTCCAGGTTCGCGAGCCGGTCGTCGAGGCGCGGTACCTTGCCCCGCAGCTTCGCCTGCGCGATGCCGATAAACCGGTTCACCTGGGCGATCTCCGGATCCACGTACGTTTCACCGGAGATCGCCTGGACGTCCTCAATCGACAGCAGCGGTACCGGTGCCGTCACCGTGGTCTCCGTCGTCGCCCGCCGGCTGCTCGCCGTCGTCGCCCGGGTCGCCGGCTGCGATGGCGGCCAGGATGTCGGCCTTCTTCGTCGCTTCCCCGAGCTCGATTCCGTGCTCGGCGGCGTACGCCTTCAGCTCGGGAACCTTCCACGAGTCCGACGGCCCACCGTCCAGGTCCGCCGCGTCGTCCGTGTCGACCGGGTCCGGAGCGTCCCCATCCCAGGCGGCCGGGTTCGTGATGACCTCGGCCGCCCAGGCGGGAACGTCGTCGCCCGGCCCGAACACGTGGTACGTCCCCGACTCGTCGGGGACGTGGACATGCGTTGCGAGCCGGGCCATCACAGCACCTTCGCGATCATCGTCGCGTTGGCGTTGCCGAGGATCGGCAGGCCGACACCCGAGGCCTTCGTCCAGCGCGCGACCGGGTCGTTGTCGATGTACGAGCCGACCACGACACCGGGCGCCTCGTCGGCGTCGATGCTGTAGTCGGGCTCGATCGCCTCGGCCGTGGTGCCCCACAGCGTCTCGCCCAGCTTCACCGCGGTGCTCGCGGTGTAGAGGACCGAGTCGTCCGGGATCAGCCGCACCGCAGCGCCGGAGGCATCCTCGACCTGCGCGTCGAAGACCTCGAACGCTGGGTGGCCGAACGAGGTGAACAGTGCGTTCACCTGGTCGAGGGTCACGACCCCCTGGGTGGAGCCGGGCGGCAGGCAGAATGCGCGGATCTTCGCGTTCATCATCAGCGCGGACATGACGCGCTGCGAGGTGATCGCGCGGCCGGGGTTGCCGGAGTTGCGGATCCGGAAGGTGTTGAACCAGCCCATCTGGTCGGCGATCGGGTCGCCGGCACCGGACCACACCGCGGCCGCGGTGACGGTGTGGCCGGGGTCGCGCTGGAAGTCCGCCTCAATCTCGAGGCCGTCCTGCGCGAGCGACACCTTGCCGGTCACCACGGCCTGAGCCTTCGCGATGATCAGGCGGGTGTGGATCGCCTCGGCCAGCTCGACGCCGTCGTTGTAGATCAGGTCGAGGATCGCCTTGTCCGCCTTGCGCAGACGCAGCCGGTCGTACTCGCCGAGTCGCCGCTTCTCCGAGATCGGTGGCAGCTCACCGTTAATCCGGGTCACGCCCTTGCGCGGAGACAGCGGGGCCTCGACGTCCCAGCCGCGGAACTTCGCGGCGCGGCGCAGACCGCGCTGGGTGACGTTCGCGCGGAAGTCGACGTCGTCGACGAGGGTGTCCGGCAGCAGCTGGTCGATCAGCGACAGGTCGTTGATCGGGCGGTCCTTGAGAGCCTCGCGGACGTATCCGGTCAGCTCGGCGGGAGTGACGTAGTCACTGTTCAGTACGAGTGCCATAGGTCACCCCTCCTTAGAAGTAGCGGATGTCGCGGGCAGTGGCCTGCCCGGCGGTGTTGACGGAGACGGGCAGCTTCGTGGCCACGACGGCGCCGTGCCACAGCAGCGCCCCGACGACGACGGTGGCGCCGGCGGGCACCTTCACCGCGGTGAGCAGGTGGCCCTCGATCGGGTCGGTGTCACCGTTGGCCCACAGGACGTAACGGGTGCCGGCCTTCTTCAGCGGGAGCCCCGACTTGAGGCTCCCCTCGGGGTAGTGCGTTGCCGCGGTGAACGACGCGACGTTGAGGTTGATCGACCGCGCGGTGTTGGTACCGTGCGCGGACGCGAGCCAGGACTGGTCGTCCTGCCCGAAGTTCTCGGTCTTGATGGTCAGATCCATTGTGCTGCCCTCCTTCTCAGGGTCAGTTGGACTTCTTCTGGTGGCGCGCCTGGTAGGCGGCTCGGCCGGAGGACACCGTGCCCGTCGCTTCGCGCGCTCCACCGCCTTGGCGGCGGTCGGGCTTCGGGACCTTCCGGGTGCCGCCTTGCGCGGCCAGGTACGGCTTGCTCTGGATCAGGTCGTTGATCGCGTCCGCGATCTCGCCCTGGTCGACGTCGCCGTCCTCACCGACCTCGAACTGGGCGAGGTCGAGAAACTTGTAGGCGTCGGAGGGGTCGGCGAGCTTGTTGGCGGCAGCGGCCCTCACCTCCGCGCGCAGGATCTTCTGGTTCGCTCGAGCGGTGACGCGTTCCTCGATGATCCGGGACTTCTCGTCGTCGCTGTCGTTGGAACCCTTGCCCGCGAGCTGGGCCTCCAGCTGCCGGTTCTTCTTCTCGGCAGCGATCCGGCGGGCCCGCTCGGTCTTCCGCTGCTCCTTGAGTGCGGCGAGGGCCCTCTCGCCCTGCGGGCCGAGCGGCTTGTCGTCCTCATCGCCGTCGCCGTCTCCGCCGTCGGCATTGTCGCCGTCGGTGTCGTCGTCACCGCCATCGTCGTCGCTGCCCCCATCGGCCTCGCCGTCGTTGTCGCCGCCATCGTCGGACGAGCCGCCGCCCGTGGGGCCGACGCCGCCCGGTCCCGCGCCGACTAGCAGCCGGAGAGGTTCGGCGGTGAGCAGGTCAAACGGCAGGACAGTGGTAGCCATGGTTCTCCTCCGGGGATTGCCCCGCAGTGCACGAGGACTTGGTGGGGTGACTCGCCCAGTGCGGGCGAGACGATTGGCCCGATTCCGGGCATGAGAAAAGCCCCGGAGCAGATGTGCTCGGGGCCTCAGTGGGAGTGGCAGGGATCGAACCTGCCTTGCGTTGCCGCACCGGATTTACAGTCCGGGTGACGCACCAGCGTCATCACTCCCGGAACGAACGAACAGGGCCCCACTTTCCTCCGCTTTCAGACGGCCGATCATTCAACGGCTGGCAGAGGGGGTAGCCCTGTTCGGCGTCCATTCTAGCGTCACGGCACGAACGTCGCCACGACTATTCGACCTGGTCGATCCGCGTCAGCTCGCCCTTGGCGATGACCCACAGTCCGACGATCCTGTTGTCCGGGTTGCGGGCGTTGTACCGGGACAGTTGCCCCCTGAGCTTGTCGGTGAGCCACCGCGGGCCGAGGTCGATGATGAAGTTCTCCTTCACGACGTCCTGCGCTCGCGCCTTGATGACTGACCGGCGAAGGTGTGTGCTGATCGCGTCGTACTTCGATCCGGTCGACTTCAGGTCGAACTCGATGCCGCCGTTCGTCTTCCAGATCGCATCGTTGGTCGGCAGCCAGCTCCGAGGGATCCACTCGAACTCGTGCCCGAGCGCTTGGAGTCGTTCCACTGCCTCGACCTCGTGCTGGTACAGCTGCTCGCCATTCAGGTTGATGCCGAGCTCTCGCTGCCGCGCGACTCGTTCAGCCTCGGACCAGATCGGTTGCGAGTGCGGGTGCTGATAGCCCCTCGTGTGACCGTGCCAACCGTCTCCCTCGCCGCCGTCATCGCCTCCACCTCCGGTGCCGGGCTTCTTCGGGCCGATCGGCCCCGTGGGGCCGTTTCCGTCGCTGGACGCCTTCGGATGCTCGACCTCGGGCTTCGTGACAGTCGTGCCGGACTGAGGGCGATGGGTCACATCGGGTGCCGCGTGCCGCGGCCCGTCGACGACGTATCCGTTCATCCGCAGCAGTCGCAGCGCCTCGTTGCGGGACTCCGCGATCTCGTAGATCGCTTCGGGCATGAGGCGGGGCGTGGTCGCGGCGTCGCGGCCGCGAGCCCGGATGGCCCTCCCTGCGATACCTCGTTTGGTGACGCCCTCGGTGGTCGTGTGCAGCTGCTGCCCGTACACGTCGCGCCGGACCAGCCCGCGATGGAGCAGGCTGCTGCCCGCCACCTCGAGACCGTGCGCACCGCGACGCGCGTTCACCACCTGCGACATGTCGGCACCGTCGCGGATCGCCTGCGCGCCCGCGATCGTGAACGCCTTGTCCTGTTCGGCCTCGCTGAGGCTGTCGAAGAATCGGCGCGGGTCGGTGCGGACGTCGTCGGCTGTGTCCTCGTTGGCGGGGATGTGCCGGCAGTTGCACTGCGGGTGCCGCAGAAACCCCGCGCTGTACGGGTAGAAGCGGCCCGCGAGGATCGCGCACCGCGAGCACGAGCGCCCGACGAGCATCCGCACGTACCCGACCCGCGGCCGGGCCGCGATCGACAGCCCGGTCGCCGCGCGCGCGGTGTCGGCGAGCAGGGTGTGCATCCGCACCGTCAGGGCCTGCAGCCCGAGATCCCACGCCACCGATGCCGGTGCACCGTCGGCGATCTTGCCCTTGGCGTGGATCACCGACCCGTACAGCAGGCTGTCGAGCGGACGACCGTCCGACGCAACACCGACCAGCGCCCGCGGCCGCGCAGCTACCTCCGCGGCGACCGAGACACCGGTTTCCTCCAGCACCGCGGCGACGTAGCTGTCGGAGTCCGCGATGACCTGCTGCTGCCCTACCATCGCGGCCGCGACGAGGTCGTCGACGTTGCGGCCGAACCAGCTATCGAAGTCTCGCGGCGGATGCGGACCCCACAGTTCCCCAGCTAGTGCCAGGAATTCGAGGGTGCTCTCCCGCTGCGAGTCGTAATAGCTAGTGGCCGCCGACGGGAGCATCGGAGCTCAACTTGTCTGCCATGCGAGCCAAGGGCGAGTGCGCAGCCTCCTGCTCGAAGTAGCCGCGTTCGCGCTCCTTCCGCGGCTCGTCCCAACCCATTTCGTCCCACGAGCCCTCCTGTGACAGAACAGGAGTGCCGCCATTGAGCTTCTGAATGAAGTCGGCTTCCTCGGCCTTGGTCGGGGTGGCAGGGTTGCGCCACTCCACCTTCATCGCCCGGGCAGCGTCAGGCCACTCGCCAGTGCGGAAACGCTCGGACAACGCCATCAGCCAGCCGATGCCGACACCCTGGGATTCGTTCTTCTCCTCGGTGTTCGAGATCAGCCGGGACTCATCCGCTCGAATCGCACCCTCAGCGGCAGGGTTCGCAGTGTTCTGCCCGAAGAACCGGAACGGAAGCCCGGTCACCGACGACGCCATCGCCGCATAGTGATTCGTGGTCTCGTGGAAGTTCTTCAGGTCCGACGGCGAGAACTGCCCGACCTTCACCTTGTCCGGGCTGGCTTGGTTCGCCCAGATCGCCGTGTAGTACGACTGCCACACCGGGATCGGGTCGCCGTTCTTGTCGACGAAGTCACCGCGCGACATGCCGAGCACCCACTTCTGCGGAACCGAGTGCGTCTCCAGTGCCACCTGCAGGTTCGTCAGTGAGCGGGCGGCAGCGTCGACTAGAGGGATCAGATCCACCATCTCTGATGTGCCGTACCAGCTTCCGAGACGACGACGGTTGAGGAACATCACGCCTGGGACACGACCGAGGCCATGTTCGTCGATCCCGTCGTCGTCACCGACGACGTCGAGCTCCCAACCGCCGCGACCCGCGACCACCTGGAGCGTCCTGTTCGGCAGCATCAAGGTGCCGACTCGCTGGCCGTCCTCGGTGCGGTACTGACGGAAGAGTGCGTCCATCCGCCGGCGGCTGTGGTCGATCAGGCACGACATGTTCAGCGGCGACTCGATCGAGATGATCGGGTGCTCGCGATCCTCGGGGTTCGTGCCGACGGTCCCGAAGCAGCGGCCGAAGATCATCGTCTCGGTGTTCAGCAGACCGATCTCGGATGAGAGATTGTTCGCGTCGAACGCCTCCTGCAGAGCCTTGCTCCGCTTCTTCTTCCCGCCCGGAGCCATGATCGACTTGATCTTCTGTCGACGAGCGATCTCGTTGACGTACATGCGGTTCCAGTTGATCACCATCTCGAACATCCGCAGCTCCGGCGGAACCGCGATGCCGATCTGCTTGAGCCGCTGCTCGCCCTCGTAGTACGCCTCGCAGAGCTTGTCCTTCGGCTGCACCCTGTGCAGCTTGGCGTTGAGTCGGCCGATGATGTCCCGCTCGTCGTCGGTGAGGGTCGTTCGCAGGGCAGGCGTTGTTTCCACGAGGGCGGCCCTCCTTTCAGAAGCAGAACATTCGGTTGTCGGAATCCGCCCAGCCGGCCTCGCGCGCGTCGGCGGCCGCTTCGTGGGCGACGATCGACGCCATCACGGGGTCGATCTTCTGGTGGTCGGCAGGTTTGCCGAGGACGTACTTCTGGCCGGGCTTTGCGACCTTCCGCGCGTTCGCCATGGCCGTGAAGGTCAGCGGGCAGCCGTCCTGTGTGATGCGACCGGTCGCCAGGTCGGTCTCGAATCGTCGGATCGCGTGGAACATCCGGTCGACGCGGTTCGTCGCCCACTCGAGCACGTGCTCGTCGCCGTACTTCAAGGCCCAGTCGCCGATTTCGGAGTACCAGTCCTGCGGGTCGCAGTACATGCGCGCGACCGACCAGGTCGTGAAGATCTCGTCGACCGCGGCGTGCACCTCTCCGCGCGGGATCTGCCCACCCCACTGGTCGGGGTTCCAGATCGCCGGCCGCTGGTCCGGTCCGTACCGAGGTGTGAACTGCAGCCCGTCCCGGGTCTCACACCGCAGCGCGGTCCAGTCGTTGTTCTCCGAGCCGTCGAACCCGACACAGACCGGCGTCCCGGGGGCCGGGTTAGGAAGCCACAGTTGCGGCATACCGTTCCTCCCACAACCCATCTCGCAGCCAGGAACCCTGGCCGTAGACCAGCCGGTTGCCGAAGAACCGCTCGGCCTGCGCGGGGTCGCGCTCGCCGATCTCGGCTGCCTCGGCTTCGATCGAGTCGAGATCCACCCACGGCGAGCCCTCGTAGACGTACTTCAGGATCCGGCGACGGTCCCGTTTGTTGCCCCAGGACAAGCCCTTCGGTGGGATCCGGAAGAACTTGAAGATGTCGGGGGCCTGCGACTCGTAGGTGCGCTGTGCCGTCGAGTTCTGCGACGGATCCCACGCGTTCGTGGTTTCCAGGGTCCGGCCGCCCATGCCTGCCGCGCCGCGCCGCTGCGTCTCGGCGACATCCACCATCTTGTTCGCCTTGGTGTACAGGCCGGACTCATCCTGCAGCGACCAGGAGATCGGGTTGCCGAGACGGCCACGCGCACTGGACGTCACAGCATCGATGCGGTCGAAGTCCTCGCCGCCGCTCTCGCCAGCGATCCGGATGAACCCCTCGCGGGGGAACATCAGATCCGACAGTGGGCCGAGGCGAATCATCGCCGTGAGCGGCCGGTACACGTTGGCGACCTGGTCCTCGTTGTTCGCGGTCAGCTGGATGACCGGTGAGGGATGCCGCATCCCCATCGGCTCGCCCGGCTGGTACTCGTACTCCCAGCCGCAGCCGCAGCCCCAGTCGGAGCACGCGTAGCCGTCACCGGCTTCGGCCCAGCCGTAGAACTGCGACGGGCCGACAGCTTCGAGGCAGGTCATCGAGGCGCCGAACGGACCCTTGCCGGTCTTCTGCGGGGCGACGATCTGCGCTCGCCGGTAGACGAACGCCCGGTTGAACAGCGGCTCCGGTTCTCCGGACTCGCCGATCTTCCACTGCGCCCCGGGGCGTACCTGGTTGTACTTCGCGGCGCACCAGAACTGCCAGTCCGACCACACGAACTCCGCGCCGCGGCGGTAGCCGTCGGGGATCCGGCAGTGCTGCCGAACCCACGCGTCACCGATGTCGCCGAGGGTGGGGAAGTCGACAACGAACCCGTCAGCGTCCGCCATCGGACACCGGCCGCAGCCGCCGCGTCGGAGCGGCCTTCTCCACCGGCGCTGGCTTCTCCGACCGCTTCGCTGCAACCTCGTCAGCCGCTATCTGCCAACCGTTCTCGCGGAGCCCCGCCGGGGTCATCCCGATCTGGTCGGCCAGCCGATGCAACACAGTCACGTCAGCGGCCGTCGCCTCCGGTGACTCCGCGAGTACCTTCCGGCGGACCCACATCGCGATCGTCTCCCACCGCCACGGCTCCTTGATCCACTGCGCCCCCTGCGGATAGGTCCAGGCCTTCTTCCACACCGCACGCTCCCGCGTCGAGCCCTTCGAGAAGGGCCAGTCCGGTGCCTTGCCGGTGAAGCCCTCGCTCGGCAGCGTCGTGAAGCTCAGCCCTCGTTGATCCGAGCGACCGGACTTCGGGTCGGCCGGCGGACCGGAGCGATTACGGCCACCTCCACGCGCCATTTCCATCACTCCTCGTGTGGCATTGCGCCACGTCAGACGGGGCGGTCGGCGTTGCGCAGACGGCCGGGTCGTCGGAAGTTTTGAACCCTCCGCGCGTTTTTGCGCCCTCCCCCGCGGCGGCGGCGCGAGGGGGTCGAGGGGTACCCCCCACCCCCTGTGTGTTTGCCCTGGTCAGCGAGGTCGTTCGCATGCCGAGCGGGTTGCGTTCCCGCAGGTCAGAGCGTTGGTTCGCGATACGAAAGGTTGTCATCGCCGCTGGTCAGCGCGCCGTCGGGCAGGGGCGGACGCCGCCGCAGTCTCGAACGATCCGGTTCGACGGTCAGTGGTGGCCCATGCGGACGTCGCCGCCTCGCGCTTACCCCATCTCCGATGCCGCGGTGACCAGGCCGTTGATCGCGCTGACGGCCTGACCGGTCGGTGCGGCGATCCCGGTCAGGTGGGTGTCGTCCACCTTGACCGTCGTGGGTTTGGTGACGGCGAGGTCCGCTCTCGTGTCGGCGTTCTCTTCGGCGTCGACGAGGGTCTGCTGCAGCTGCCGGACGAGGGCGGGGGTCGCTGCGGTCACGTTGATCGTCAGGTTGAACATCAGGTGGGTGCTCCTCTCACTGTGTCGCGGGCGGCCTTGCGGCTGTTGCATGACCGGCACAACACACCGAGCGGGCCGTCAGGTGCTCCGCCCTGTGCGATCGGGGTGGTGTGGTCGGCGGTGAGGTCGGTCGCGGCGTGTGCGGGCACTCCGTGGCCGGGGCACCAGTTGCCGTGCTGCAGGCGGTGCGCTGCGACGGCCTGTGCTCGCCGCATGCGCTCGCCGTGGGTGCGAGTCACCTTGGTGGGCACGGTCGCTCGCTGGTACCGCTCGCGCTCACGACGATGGGCCGGGCACTGTGCCTCGGCCTGCATGGTCGGGCAGCCAGGCTCGGAGCACACACGCTTGCGGGCCCGGGCCATTAGGCGTCCGGCAGGTCGATGGTCTCGCCGTACTGCGCGAGGAGGGATTCCATCTGCTGCTCCAGCACTACGACCTGACGCTTGGCTGCGTCGAGGTTGGCGCGGCACGCGTAGAGCTGGTCAATCAGGCTGGGCATGGCTACCTCCCGAACCGTTTCGGTGGCGCTTGGACGACGACTTGGGCGATGTGCACGACCACGGGCGGTTGGCCGGCGGTCTGGGCGTCGAGTGTGTCGGCGATCTGCCGAAGTATCTGGGGCAGGGTTTCGCGGGTGACGGCGGTGGAGATGCGGGTGAGCCAGGCGATCGGGTCCATAGTGGCCTCCTCGGTGGTTGGGGTTCGCCCGCGCCGCGACGTGCCTCGGGGGAACGGGGCGTGGTGGTCGCTTGGGGTTCCGCCGCCGTCGGTTCCTACGCCAGGGGAGGTGTGGGGTTGGCGGGGCGGGAGCCTGGTTGACGCGGGCGAAGTAGTGCGCGTTGGTTCCGCTGCCGTCGCGCTCACCCGATCCCGGGGAGCAAGCGTTGCTGGTTCAGCGATCCAGGCGCGCCCCTGGACGATCAGTTGGTCCCACTGCGCGGAGTCGAACCGCGTTCTCCGGTACCACAAACCGGCGCTCTAACCGCTTGAGCTACAGCAGGGATTCGCTACACCGCTCGACGGCGGGGCAGCTGTCAGGGACGGTAGCGGGCGGGTGTGGGTCGGTACCAGTGATTTTCGGTGGCTGGCCCGGGTACGCGAAAGGCGCGAGGTCTCGGGTTGATCCGATAACACTCGCGCCTTGCTGGCGTCAGCCTAGCACGGGCAGGGTCCCTAAGGGTTGGTACCGCAGCGGCGAGTCAGCCGCGAAAAGGGACGTCCGACGAGTGCACCTCGACGTCGCTGAACCCGCGTTGCCGGAGCAATTGCAGGACAGATTCCTTGCGAAGCTTCCGGTCTGGCCCGGGACCGACTGTGACGGACTTGATCGCAGACCTGGCCACGAAGGGGTTGTTCGGATCTTCCTGGAAGCGATGCACCTGAATGTACGGAACAATCATTCCTGCAGGCGTTGTCCGGTAGCGGCACGCTTGGTAGAAGGTCCCTGCCGGAACAACGAGGCGCCACTCATCTTCCTCCTTGAATGCAGGATCCTTGAACTGCGCGAGGGCTCCGACTGCGTCCACCATGACGCCGGATCCCGACCTCCCATCAACGATTGATTGCGCCGCCTCCTCAATACGGGTGGCATCCAACCCGTATGCCACCTTGTGCACGAACGCGGCCCCTGTCACATACCCGACCGATTCATCGCCGACACGGCCGATTGGTGTAGTGATTTGGCTCAGTGCAGAACTGCGCAACTCGATGGAGTAGCCACCGCCGTGCACCCCGTACCCACGCCATTGGCTTAGCAGGTCACCTTTGCGACAGAAGCTTGTGACGTACGCCGTGTGCGGCATGCCTTCTGCGTATCCACTTCCGGTGAAGTCGAGCTTCCGGATCCGTTCCGCAGCATTTCGAAGCGATGCTTCCCGGGCCGCCCCTGGTACAACCAGAGCCTCGATTCGAGAGGCGAGTTGTTCGGCTGCGTAGGCAAGCTCAGCTGAGTCGTTGAGGTACCTCGCGTCAGTTGCCCACAGTGAAATCGAGCGGATGCGCGAGATTGTTCCCATCACATGGGCATCTTCGGAGAGCGGTCCAAGCTTGACCTGATCGGTAATTCCGAGCAAGCCCGCAGCGGTGGTGTAGTGGTGCAACGTATCGGGAAGCTCAACCATGCAGGGGATCGTATCCGCACCTTGCGGTCTCACCCCGCCACCGTTCGCGCCGGATGCACCAGGTGCGCATCTAACACTTCCCCCAGCACGTAGATCTCCGCCCGCGTCGCGACCACGCAGCGGATCGCGTGGATCCGCTCAGCCTTCGCCAGCGTCCGCACACGTCGGGCTGTGAGGTTGGCCCATTCGCCGCCGATCTTCCGGGCGGCGATCTCGATTTCAGCGGCGTGGAGTTCTTCGTCGCGGGCTTTGTCGACCTTCGTGTCGTCGATGGGGATGACGGCTCGGTCGTCATGTTGGTCGCAGGCGTTGCGGCATCGCTGCATGGCGTGGCTGATCTCGTCATAGGCGTCTTCGGCGCCGGAGACGCGGGCGAGGCTAGTGATGTGTCGTTCGAGCCAGCGGGCGACGGCGAGGGTGGTGGTGCCGGGGAGGGTGGGCCGTCTGCGTTCGTGGGGGTGCAGTGGGCCGATGAACCCGCGGGGGTGGGTGAACGCCCCGGCGTATACGAGGCTGGCCCAGTCGGTGAGTGTCTGGTTGAGGAGGTCGTGCGCATCGGATGCGCCGATGTCGTATGGGAGTGGTTGTTCGTCGGTGCCGGAGTCGACGCGCGGTCCGCCGCTGATGCGGGATTGGCGGGTGAGTGCGATGGCGAGATCTTCGACGAGTCCGGGGATTTCGCGGATGAGTTCGCGGAGTGCGCGCATCTCGGCGCTGGTGATGTGGAACTGGGTCATCGGTTCCTCCTGCGTCGGGTGCGCGTGGGGTCGTTCGCCCACATCGGCGGGACGTGCGGCTGGCTGAGCGCATCGGTGAACTCGGTCAGGGCTGCCGTGACCGGTGCGAACGCGGCGCCGATCGTTCGGCTGAATTCTTCGAAGGACTGGGCAATCCGGCAGAGGCCGGAACATGTCCGCGCCCACTCGACTTCGGCCTTGACGTCGGGCAGGCCAAGGATGGCGCGCATCTCGTCGTAGGGGATCACGATGGGTTTCGGCGGCCCGATCGTCAGGGTCATGTTCGCGTCGGCCAGGTGGTCGCGAGCGACCTCGGCGAATGGCCGGAGTCGTGACCTACGGATCTGTTCGTTGAGGTGGAGTTCGCCCCAGGGGCCGGCTTCGTTGTCGGCGAACCTGTAGCCGCGGCCGTACAGCATCGGGTCGCCGTCGGGGATCTCGGTCATCGGGTTCTCCTGCGGGTGGCGCGGTTCGGGGTGGTCGGTTGGTCGAGCGGGGCGACGGGGAGCTGCCATCCGTATGCCGCGGCGTAGGTGTAGGGGCAGTGGCGGCAGCGGCCGATGCCGTCGTTGCCGATGTCGATCAGGCGGGACTTGGGCAGCAGCGTGAACTGCAGCGAGAACGAGTCGACGGCGTTGTAGCCCTCCCAGCCCCAGCCGAGATCGCTGAGCCGCTCCCTGAGCAGGTGGAGTTTGAGCCGGCGGGCAAGGTCGCCCTGGGTGGCGGGGCCCTCGTTACCGATGGTACCGATCGACTCCCACGCCGGGTCGTTGAGGCGGGTCGGCGGTGGCGTGCCGATGGGTGCGGCTGAGATCGACGTTCCGGGCTGAATGGTGGTCATCGGGCCTCCCAAGGTCAGTTCGAGCCACATCGCGCCGCCTTGGCCCTGCTGGGCGGGTTCGAGGCGTGGCATGTGCTTGCGCATGAGGTCGGGGGTGTCGTCGGCGACGAGGCCGTGGTCGACGAGGCCGTCGCAGCAGGCCTTGAGGACGGGGACGAGATTGTCGGCGTCGCGGCGCCGGCGGTCGCGGGGCCGGTACGCGAGGACGACCTCGACGCGGTCTAGGTCTCGCGGGAGCCGGGCGGTGCGGGCGAGAAGTCGGACAGCTTGGCGCATTTCGCGGGTGCGCTTCGCCTTGACCCGCCAGTGCTCGCGCCCGTTCATGGTGAGTGGTGGGGTTGTCCACGGGAGGTGGATGATCCTGTGGATAACTCCGATCGCGTCGTCGGGCGCCGCGTCAGCGTGCGCCGGATCGGTCTCGCCGCCGGCCGACTCCGCTGCGAATTCTGCTGCCCCCCTGCGCGCGTTGCTTACGTGAGGAGATGTGCTTGTGGTGAGTGCTTCTCCGTTAGTTCCGTCCGTCCGTCCGTCCGTGCACGTGCTTCGAGCAGTGCTTGGCGGCAGTGCTTCAAGCACGTGCTTAGGCACCTGCTTCGTCGCGCCAGCATCCACATTCCGGTCCATGGTTTTTGATGCACCCACCCTTCTTGGCTCGCTGCTTCCTGGCTTTCGATTCGTCGTCGCTGAGCTGGTATTCGTCCCATCCGTGGATCTCCCAGCCGCCGGCCGTCACCTTCCAGAGGCCGACGCGGACGAGGCGGTCGGCGTCGGTTTTTCGGCCGTGGATGAACGGCAGGGCGCCCTTCGGGATGAACCCGTCGGTGCCGTGTTTTCCGGCGTAGGTCATCGCGAGGAGGTGCGTGGCCATCGCCTGAAATGCCTTGCCGTCGGCGAGATCGAGCATCTTCGGGTGGTCGGCGATGGCCGTATCCAGCCGAATCCAAGGCAATCCCACGGTCAGTTCCTCTCTTGTTCGGGGTCGTTCATCACGCCGCCAGGGCCTCAGCGACCCGGCCGCCGAGCCATCGCGCGACGTCCACGGACACGGCGTTGCCGATCTGCTTCTTCACCTCGGCCGCGGTGCCGACGAACTCGTACGAGTCGGGGAAGCCTTGGCCGCGGGCGCATTCGCGGTTGGTGAGCATCCGGAACCGTGGCCCGTCGTCGGTGAGGGTGGCGATGCCGTGGTGGTTGCCGCCGGCGGTGATCGTGGCGAGCGGGTGCTCGTCGGCGCGGCGAGCCTTCGCGTTGCGCCGGTACGTGACCAGGTGTGGCACACCGTGGTCGGTGATCTGCTCGATCTGCGGTGTGACGTACAGGCGCCGTGTGACGAGTTTCCCGGGGTTCGGGTCGAGGATCGTCGCCGCCGGCGCCCGCCGCGGCTGGTCGATGGTCAGGTCGACGTCACCGCGCTGGGTGAACACCGCGAAGTACCGGACGCGGCGCTGCGGTGCGCCGAGGTCGGCGGCGTCGAGATGCACGGTCTGCACCTCGTAGCCGAGGGCGCGCATCCCGTCGAGCCACCACAGGTACAGCGTCCACGCCTCGAACTCGGGGACGTTCTCGACGATCACCGCGCGGTACCGGTGAACCTCGGCCGCCGCGACGACCGCGAACGCGGTTGCCCGGTCGACGGATCCGGCGTCCTCGCGGCGCCACTCCACCTCGGGTGGCGGCTGCTTCCGGCCGCCGGACCGGGCGTGCCACACACACGACGGTGAGAACCAGGCGACGTCCGTTGTCGGGAACGTCCGCCAGTCGACCTCGGACAGGTTCGCGAGCCGGTGCTCGGTGCCGGGGTGGTTCTTCTCGTGCGTGGCGACCGCAACGGGCCAGTGGTTCGCGGCCACGCGGACATCGAACCCGGCCTGCGCCAGGCCCTCACTGCTGCCGCCGGCGCCCGAGAAGGAATCGGATGCGGTCAGGACCGTCACGGCAGTGCCTCCCCGGCGTCGGCGCAGCGCGCGTGCATGACGGCGTCCTCGGCGTACTCGTGATGTTCGATCCACTTCGAGGTTTCGACGATCCGCTGGCCGTCCTCGATCCACTCGCCGCAGACGTCGCAGACGGGCGCGGTGTCGTCGCCGCAGGCACAGAGGTCGGGGTTCCGGTCGGTGCAGCCGGTGAAGTCGAAGCCCTTCGCGATCCGGGCCCGCTTCGCGGGGTACGTGCGCGCCATCAGGCGTCACCGCCCAACGCCTCGCGGAGCAGGTCGTGGTCGTCGAAGCCTGGCGTGGTGAGCAGCTCCTGCACCTTGGCGAGCCGCGCCTCAGCGGCCCGTCGCCCATGGAACTCGCGCTGCCAGTTGGCGAACTCCATCGTCGCCTCGGCGGTCTTCACGCGGGCGACCAGGGCGAGGACAACGTCAGGGCTTGCCGCGGCGATGAACTCGGCGTCAGCGGTCGGCATGATCTCGCCTGGATCGCCACCAGCGCGGTTGGTGATGAAGGCAATCGGCCCGCTCGCCGACGAGACGAAGGCACGGGCACGGAGGCCCTCGGCGCCATCGTCATACGGTGCCCACGGTCCAGGCGTAGCCTTGCCCGCTGCCTCGGTGAGTGCGTCGAGGTCCAGGTCCTCGCTCACCGCGACACCGCCCGGCGGTAGTGCTCCGTGCCCCAGTGCATGAAGCCGAACATCCCAACCGCACTGAGCAGCAGTGACACCCAGTTCCCGTTGGCAATGGAATTGAGAATGCCGCAGGAGCACACGAGCACGATCGCCCAGCACAGCAGGGACGCGATAGCCGGAATCAGTTGCTTCACTTCTGGTTTCTCCTGGTGGTGTCGGGGACAGACGGGGCGAGCGGGTGGTCGCGCACGGCGGCGTCGATCTCGGCGTTGATCCGCTCTCGGGTCTCGCGCTCGACGCGTTCGAGCTCCTTGAAGTCGAGCGGTTCGAGGCCGTTCGACTCTCGGATCCAGTTGACGAGGGCCTGGCTCTCACCGGTGAGTCGGGCGACGGTGAACTCGAGCTGATGCACGCGCTCCGACAGGTCGACGATCGCCCGCTCCGTGGTGATCGTGTTGGGCATCAGCGGTTCTCCTTCTCGGTCATCTGGCAGTCGTGGCACACGCGGCCGTGTGCGTTGATCGGGCGCCCGCAGCGCCCGCAGGACGGGGGCGGGGGCGGGGTCACTGCGTCACCACCGCGGCAGCAGCGAGCTCGTCGAGGCGGGTGCGGATGCTGTTGCGGGCGGCCGACCAGTCGCTCGCGAGGATGAATCCGAGCGCACGGTAGACAGGGTCGACGGCGTCGAGGCGCGGGGCGATGTGCTGGTCGTACAGGGTCCACGCGGCCACGCGGTGTCCGTCGAGGATTGCCGGCACCCGGTCCTCTGCGGCCCAGTCGAGGTAGACGAGGGCCTTGCGCAGGTCTTCGGCGCCGTTCTTCTCGGCGTGCCGGAACGTGTACTTCCACGCGTTGAACGCGGTCCCGATCAGGTGCCGGCCGATGGCGATGCACTCAATCCCGAACCGGTCGGAGTTGTAGTGCGCCGGGTGGTTCACGTTGTCGGTGGGTGCGGGGACGCGCCACTCCGCGGCGGGGTCGGATCCGGGGTCGGCGTGCGGGTTGAGGTCGGTCATCGCCACACCCCGGGGATCGCGAAGTAGCGCAGCGGGGCCGGGTGGCCGGTGAGCAGGTGGCAGAGGATGTGGTGCCAGTAGTCGGCGAGGGTCATCGGGTGGTCCTTTCCGAGGGCGTGAGTGCCTCCATGACCTGGGAGGCGATAAGGAAGGTCGCGAACGCCGCCCCCGCGGTGGCCGTAGCCACCGCGAGAGCGAGCGATCCGACCGCGGTGCGTGTCACGCGAAGTCCTGCGCGGGCAGCGCGTGCACGTGCGCCCGGGCGATCACGCCTGGGCCTCGCTCGCCTCGACGGGTTTCTCGCCGGTCTCGAGGAACCGCACCGTCGCGGCGACCTCGTCGCGGGTCATCTCCTTGGACGAGGCGAGCTCGCGGCGGACGCGGGCCGACAGGAACGCGCGGCGCTCCTCCAGGTCGCCGATCCGGGCGGCGCGGAGCGCGCCGTCGAGCTTGCGGAGATCGGCCGTGGTGGCGAGCTTCACCGTCTCTGCGGGCGCTTCCGGCTCGGCCGGCGGATCCTGTTCCGCCTCGGGCGCAGCGGGTTCGGCGGGCGCCTCCTCCGCGGCAGGTTCGGGTTCGGGCTGCTTGGGCTGCGGCTCGGCCGGCGTCTCGGCGGCCGAGGCCGGTTCGATCGCCACGGTCGCGCGCTGCGCGCCGAACTCCTGCTCCTTCGTCAGCTCGCCGTTCTTGATCGACGTGAACGTGATGCCGAGCTCGGTCACGTCGTGCTCGGTCCACTCGGAGGACGGGCGGCCGACCTTCTGCTCGAGCTGCTCCTGGGTGACGCCGATCTGCTTGAACCACGCGATGCTGTTCGCGATCCGCGTCGGCAGGGGGACCCCGCCGCCGTCCTGCAGGGTGGCTCGGCACCGCTCCTGCGCCTCTTCGATGAACCAGCCGGGCAGGACGGAGAAGATCGCTTCGCGCAGTCGGCGGGCGCCGTTGTTGGCGTTGTTCTCGTAGATGTCCCGCATGTCGGTGAGCTGGCGGACACCCTTCTTCGTGTCGCGCTTGTGCGGGACGATGAAGGTGGTCGAGTTCCGGGCGTTCGTTTCGAGATCCCAGGCGTAGGCCTGCATCTCGCTCTCGGCCTTGTCGTCGTCGCGGCGCAGCTCGGTCACGCCGAACTGGATGTTCCCCCAGCAGCGAGCGAGCTCGCGGGCGAGGTGGATCGACGGGCCCGAGACTGTGCCCTCGGAGCGTGGGAATTTGAAGAACGCGCGATCGGCGACGGACTTCTGTTCGCACACCTCGTGCATCTCGGCGATCGCGAAGGGCTTGCTGCGACGGTTCTGCTGCGCGACGAGGACTGCGGCCTGGACCTCGGCGACCGCGCGGGACTGCTCGATCGCGGTGGCCTGGCTGACGTTCGCCTGCGCGACAGGTGCCGCGGCGACGGGCCGGTACTGGGCTGGACTAGCGGACACGGAGGGTCTCCTCTGCTGAGTAGTACGCCCACTTGGGCAGGTCGATGAGGTGGATCTGGTCGCCGTACCCCGGCCATTGGTCGGCGGCGGTGCACTCGGCGTAGATGTCGATCGCGGCCCGGTTCAGGTCGCGGCCGAGGAGCATCGCGTCGGCGGTGAGTTCGACGACCGAGACGAGGTAGGGCGGGTTCTTGTCCTGGACGATGAACACGAACCCGCAGTCGTGGACACCCAGCGCGGCCATCCCGTCGAGGTAGTACGGCGCCTGCTGGTGGTACCCGTACTTCGCAGCGGAGCTGCGGAAGTCGTCAGGGTTGGCCGAGGTGCTGGTCTTGTAGTCGACGAGGATCGGCCGGCCGTCGGCGCCGGTGGTGGTCCAGTCCGGGCGGGCCCGCAGCCACACACCGGTGACGGGGTCGCGCCAGAACAGGGACCGCTCGGGGACGCCGGTCCGGAGCAGGCTCGCGGCGTACGGGTTGGCGCGCACCGCGGCGGCCATGTCGTGCACCTGCTGGTACTCGTCCGGCTTCAGCGGCACCGCCCCGTCGGCGCGGGCCTGCTCGACGAAGGCCTTCGCGTCCTTCGTCGTCGCCGCACCGTTCGCCGACAGGATCTCGGCCGGGATCATCCGAAGCTCCGAGCCCTCTCCGAGCACCAGCGAGTGCGCGGCGTGCCCGAGGTCGAACGCGTTCGACGGTGTCGGCGGATGATCCCGCTCGTGCCGGAAGATCGCCGGGCACGACGGCGGCAGCAGCTTCCGCGCACCCGACGACGACAGCGACCCGCGATCGGAGTGGTACACGTGGTCCGGGATTCCGTCGTAGGCACCTTCGACGTCGACGATGTCGCTCATGCGAATCCCCTTGCTGCGTAGGCGGCGCGGGTGCCGCGGTCTCTGTCTTCGATCTGCTTCTCGGTCAACCGGATCCCGCCGACGCGGAGCTGGTCACCGAACGCGGTCTGGCATGCGCCGCAGGCCTCGCCGATGCACTCGACTGGGTGCCCGCAGCCGGGGAGCACGCAGTCGGGGAACAGGCCGGCGCTCATGCCACGCTCCGATCGCGGACGACCGTGCGGGGGTCGATGCCGAGCCGGGTCGCGATCTCGTCGGACGACAGCCCGGCCGCCGTGAGACGTGCAACCTCGGCGCGACGGTCGCGGCGCTCTCCGGCGTCGAGACCACCGCGCGGCTCCTGGCTGCGGCGCCGCGCCTTGGGTGGGGTCACACGAGGGTCGTCGATGTCGTATCCCTCCCACTCCATCGGCAACTGGAAGCCGAGAGAGCGGGCCTTTGTCGCGGCGTTGCGGGACGGGCCCATGGCGCCCGACAGTTCCTCGTACACGCGGTTGATCGCCGACCACGACGAGTAGTCGATGATGCTGCGACGCAGGAAGTTCCGCAGGGAGTCGAGGCTTGTTCCCGCGCGGCCGGCGATTTTCTCCATGGGCCATCCGGCCGCGACGAGCGCGTTCACGCGGCGGCGGGCTCCGATCGCGAGGCAGCGGGACTGGCGAGGGTGCGGAACGTGGTCCACGTCGAGGATCGCGCCGGCGGTGCGGTAGCGGACGTGCTCCCATTCGCCTGCCGCGATGCGGCGCAGCCCGGTCGCCGTGATCCCCGCTGCGCGGGAGATCATCGGGATCGTCATGCCCAGCGCGAGCAGGCCGTCGATGTGGTCCTGGACGTCACGTGCAGGCATGTGGGTGGGAAGGCCTGCGGCGGCCGCGGCGCGGCGGGCTGACACCTGGTGCTTCCGAGATCGCGCAGGACGGAGGAGGGTCTGCGGGTGGCTCACGAGAACTCCTCGACGTCGTCAGTTGCGGCGTCCTGCTTCTCGCGGGCGATGCGCGCAGACTTGAACTCCCGCGCGTTGATTCGCTGCGCCGGCAGGCACACCGGGCTGCACCCGGCGTTGCGCGTCTTCCCACAGCCACTTTTTGGGCAGACCCAGGTGATTACCTGCTTCATTCGGTCTCTCCGTTCTTGTGCGGGGTGAGGTCGTACGCGCGGTCAGCGGCCGCGCCCGGGTCGTCCTCGATGTCCCACTGCTCGGCGGGATCTCGGAGCGGATCGGGCGCCGTCATGCCATCGCTCGAGTCAGTTCGCGGACGGCGTGCGCTGCGTGCGTCGCGGCGGCGAGGTCGCCGGCGGCGAGCGCTGCGCGGACCAGGTCCATCTGCACGACGAGGATCGCGGCCAGCATCACGCCACCCCGTCCGGGATCGGCGTGCCGGCGGCGAGCATGTCGCGCACCAGCTCGACGAGGACCGGGTTGCTCTGCGCGAGACCGCGCTCGACGAGATCGGCGTGCGCCCCATCCGGGCTGGCGACGGCGCTGGTGGTCTTACGGCGTAAGAAAGCGAACATGGCTGAGGTCTCCTGTTTTCGGGTGCAGAAGGGCAACGCAGGTGGTCACCTGCGGAAAACGGTGGGTGGGTGTGGGCTAGGTCTGGGCGCCGTACCAGTAGCCGAGCAGCGGCGCCACGATCGTCACGACAACGGCGACAATGAGAACCGCGACGAGGGTCCAGTCGAGGCGGTTCACGACGTCCTCACCCGCCGGCTGTCGATGTACTGCTCGAGGTCGCCCGGGTGGATCCGCACAATCGATGTCTCGTCCTCGCCGATGCGGGGTGCACCGATGTGGATGTAGTGCAGGCCGTCAAGCCGGTACATCCACTGCACCTCGGCAACCGTCGCAGCGAGACGCTCCGCCGCCTGCTCGACGGTGAGCAGGTTCGAGTACCCGGTGGCCCGCTGCGCGCGAGCCTGCGCCCGGTCGGCCGCAATGATCTCCGCGACCACCTGATCGCTCACGAGGCCAAGCGAACCGATGAGTTCAAGGGCTGCGGCTGCGGCAGCCATGCCCATCTCGTCGCGCAGCGAGCGGACATCGTCCGCAGACATGCTCACGCTGCCTCCTCGATCCAACGAGGCAGGTTCCGCGCGATCGCCTCCGCACCCGGCGGGGTGACCAGCAGCGTCTGCTGCACCTCGCCGTTGATCCGAGGCGCGTCGTGCAGCGCCCTCAGCCGGAAGTACGCCTTCTTGTCGGCGTAGGCGCGATACTGGTGGATGGTTTCCTTGCGCTGCTTCGAGTTCGACCAGCGCGTCCCGCTGACCTTGTAGATCCAGTTCCGTTCGATGAGGATCTCCCGCAGCCGCGCCTCGCCGACCGCGAGGACGTTCGCGACCGTGCGGAAGAAGATCAGATCCTCATCCGCCACGAACTCATCGACGTACGCGGCCTTCGGTTCGAGTGCCGCGATCGTCGCGTCCCTCGCGGCGAGGGTCTGCTGCGCCTCGACAAGCGCAGCCGCCATCAGCTCGGGTCCAGACAGCTCCGGCACGGCACCGTACGAACCGGTCTTCCGGATCGACGGGAGCACGTCGCTCGTGATCCAGCGCCGGAACGCCGCGGCTTCCGGCTTGTCGGATCGGATGACGATCTCGTACATGCCCGATTCCGACACGATCGTCGCCTGTTGCGTGCGACCGCGAGAGTCGATGACCGGAGCCAGATTCCGGGCATCGGCGTCGATGCGCTCGGCGACCTTGTGTGGGCTACCGAGACCGAGGACTGCGCAGAGGTCAGTGAGGACGAACCACGGTTCGCCAGCGACCTCGAGGACACGCACCTGGGCGTCCTCGTAGGTGAACGGAACGACGTTGCTCACGCCGCCACCAGCCGGGCCTCGAGAGTGGCGATTGGCACGATCACGTCGTGGCCGCCGAAGCGGGCCAGCGTGACGTCGACCAGGCGCTCGCCGGTCTGGCTGTCGGTCCGGTAGCCGCGAACCTCGGCGATCGAATGGGCGAGCCCTTCGTACACGTCGAAGAGGCGGTAGTCTGTAGCAGACATTTGGTTCTCCAATCGATGTCGTTGGCCGTCAGGTGGTGGTGCACCTGACGGCTTCTTCAAGGGGCGGGGTCGAATTGCTCACGCTCGGCGATGAACCGGGCAATCTCAGCGTCGGAAACCTTGCGGCCCCGACCAACTCGCACGTATTTCAGTTCGCCTTCGTTCCACATCACGCGGACTGTGACCGCGTGGATGCCGAGCCTCTCCCCCGCTTCAACAGCTGTGAGCAGGCGTGTTGGCTGCATGCTTCTCACCTCCTTTTCGGGCGGATCGGTTGGAGCGTTGGGCTAGCCGCTAGGCGGCCGCCGTACCAGTGGGTCGCTTGATCACGCGAGCGCGTCGCTGCCGTGCCTCCTCGACCGTCGCGACGAATGCTGTGTCGAAGTCGACGCCTAGCTTGATGAGCACCGTTCCAATGCATCGGTTCGATGCTTCGTGTCGGCCACTCATCCACCGGCTTGCGGTGGAGAGGTCGACGTCTAATTTCTCCGCGAGTCGGGTCAGCGTGCCGTACTTGTCGAGCTGCTCCTCGACCCACTCGTCACGGATGCGGGTTGTACAAATCGGCTGCACTTCACCTGCTCCTATTCGAGTGCTGCAAGCGCGAAGTGCGCTGCTGCAATCGAAGATAAGCCACTGGTTCTAGTTGTGCAAGTAGGAATTGCAATGCTGCACTGACTTGCAGGCTTGCAATGTTGCAAGTACCGTCGCGGCCATGACAGACAGCCGATGGTGGACCTACCTTCAGCGACTCATGGGCGACGACAACGCCATGACTGCGGCCAAACGAGCCGGCATCAGCGCTTCGAACTTCTCCCGCTGGAAGAAGGGCGCCAATGCTGACCCCGAATTCGTGGTCAAGATCGCCCGCGCCTACCACGCCAACGTCCTCGAAGCGCTGGTCGAGGCTGAGTTCATCACTGAGGACGAGGCTGGGCTAACTGAGGTACGAGTGGGCGAACAGGAGCTACTCCGCACCATCGACATGGTCTCGTTGATGGATGAGCTCACTCGGCGAGTCCTGCAACTGAAGGCGGAAGGACCGGAGGGAAGGAAGGCCCGCGCCAAGGTGCAACAGCTACCTAAGCGTCGCGCGGACCTGAACAACCTTCGAGGCGCTGCGTCGCGCCGGGTTAAGGAGACATACCCGGAGACGCCCGATGAAGGATTGTAGGAGACATCACCCCTGGCGTACGCTCCGCGATCAATACCCTCACATCGACATCGCCTGGGATGACAACCTCCCAGATGGCGTCGCTGGATTCTGGGACGGCGAGACCACGATCTTTCTCGACCCACGTCTCACTCAGCGCGCCAGGCGGTGCGCTCTCGAACACGAGACCACGCACGTCAACCGCGGATTCGTCCCGGTCGACGAAGTGCTCCGCGCTCGGGAGGAGGGCAAGGTCGATGAGATCGCGGCCCGCAACCTCATCTCTCTCGACATGCTTGCCGACGCCCTGCGCTGGTGCCGGGGAGTCGCCGGCGCAGAACTCGCTGACGAAGTGTGGACCGACCAGCACGCCCTCAATGTTCGGCTCGCGCACCTCACGCCAGCCGAACGCACACAGATCGAGTCCGCTCTCGCGGACTGCGACTGGATGAACTGACGAACCTGGGGAGTTGAAGCATGGCGAAGCGCCAGCAGTTGCCGCCGCAGATCCGGAAGATCGAGCTCGCAACGCGCGAGCGCGGCAAGCCCGCCGTGCGATACCAGGTCACCGTGGATACCGGGGTCGACCCCGAGTCGGGCCGCCGGAAGCAACATAGGAGGCGGTTTCGGACCGAGGAGCACGCCCGCTCGGAGCTCGCACGCATTCAAAGCGAGGTCGCCAGCGGAACCCACGTCCACGCTCGCACCATCACCGTGTCCGAGGTGATCGACGGGTGGCTGCTCTCGAAGCACTCGCTGAAGCCGTCGACAGCCCACGGCTACAAGGTGGTACTCGCGCCGGCCCGCTCGGAGCTTGGCGACATCGCCGTTCAGAAGCTGACCAGGAAGGACATTGACAAGCTGATCGGCCAGCTCCGCGCCGGTGGGCTTGCTGGCGAGAGCCGGGAGGTGCGGAAGCCGTGGAAGGCTCGCACCGTCAACTACATGCTGACTGTCCTCTCGGCTGCGCTGGAATCCGAGGTCAAGCAGGGCACTCTCGTCCGGAATGTGGCGAAGCTCGTCGACAAGCTCCCAGAGGCCGGCGAAAGGCCGGAGATGAAGACGTGGACACCGGAACATGTCGAGAAGTTCCTCGCTGCCGTGGATGGTGACCAGTACTCGCACGCATGGTGGCTGGCCCTCTGCGGCCTACGACGAGGCGAGATTAGTGGACTCCGGTGGGATGACGTCGACCTCGACGGCAAGGTGCTGACAGTCGCGACGTCGCGGGTGGCGATCGGGAAGTCGATCACGGAGGGTGTGCCGAAGTCGAAGCGGTCGGCGCGGACACTGCCGATGCCCGACGACCTAGTGGCCGCCATGAAGGCTGCGAAGAAGCGGCAGGCTGCAGCTCGGCTGGCGCTGGGTGGCGCGTGGCAGGACACCGGCTACGTCGTCGTGGACCCCGAAGGCAATCCCCCGACGCCCAATGCGCTCACTTACTGGTGGAAGCGATCCACCGAGAAGGCCAGCATCCCGCAGATCCGGCTACATGATGCTCGTCACACTTGCGCAACACTGATGCATCTTCGCGGCGTACCAATCGCGGTAATCGCGGCGTGGATGGGGCACGCATCGGCGGCCTTCACTCTCTCGACGTACGCCCATTCACAGGACCCCGCGTTGCTTGCTGCCGCGAGTTCCGCACCGGTTGTGACAATCCGTGACAACCTCGGCTCCTGAGAGCCGAGAAACATCCGGAAAACCGGCCCTGACCTGTGCCCCCAGTCGGACTCGAACCGACACTGCGCGGATTTTAAGTCCGCTGCCTCTGCCAATTGGGCTATGGGGGCGTAGCACGTCCACCCGGTGAAGCCATAGGTGGCTGCACGGGATGCTAGCGTGCCGACCCGCCCCCGACAGCAGGTCTTCACCGTTACAGGATCGAGAGTGCGATCCCGTCCAGGATGTCGTGCTCGCTGACCACCAGCTCGTCGATGCCGGCCCGCCGCGCCAATTCCTCGGCGAGCGTGTCGGCGACGATCGCTCCGCCACCGATCACGTCCACCCGACCCGGATGTATCGGGGCGATCGCGGCTCGCTGCTCGTGGGTCATGTGCAGCAGCTTCGCGTTCACCTCGTGCAACCGCGGCAACGACATTCGCGACAGGTGCACGCGCTCGGCGTCGTAGTGCGGCAGGTCCAGTGAGACTGCGGCGAGCGTCGTCATGGTTCCGGCGACGCCCACCCAGGTGTGCGCCTGCTCGACCGGGACCCGCTCGAACGCCTCGGCAAGCTTCGCCGACGCGAATTCGCGCGCCTGCGCGACCTGCTCGGCAGTGGGCGGGTCGTCGTGCAGGCAGCGCTCGGTGATCCGCACGCAGCCGATGTCGGTGGAGTAGGCCGCCCGGACACCGGCACCGTCGCCGAGCACCACTTCCGTGGACCCGCCACCGAGGTCCACCACCACGAAAGGCCCTGTCGCGGGGTCGAGTTCGCCGACGGCACCGGAGAACGACAGTCGCGCCTCCTCGTCACCGGAGATCACCTCGGCCTGCGCCCCGGCGATCACCGCGCCGAGCACCTCACGGGTCATCGCGAAGAAGTCCTCGCGGTTGGCTGCGTCGCGGGTCGCCGAGGTCGCGACCATCCGCACCGCGGTCGCGCCGGTCTCACGGATCATTCCGGCGTACTCCTCGAGCGCGACGCGGGTGCGCTCGATCGCCTCGGGCGCGAACTCGCCCGTGGCGTCGACGCCCTGGCCCAGTCGTACCACCCGCATCTCGCGCCGCACGTCGTGCAGGCGGCCGGACTCGTCCGAGTCGGCGATGAGCAACCTGATCGAGTTCGTGCCGCAGTCGACGGCGGCGACGCGGGTCATTCGGCTTCGCCCTCCGGCCCCTGGTACTGCGGCCAGTCCGCGGGAATCGCGGTGCCGCGCAGCTTTCCCCGGGCCGCGAGGGCCACCGACTCGTCGCCGAGCGGGTTCACCCCAGGCCCCTTGGCGAGCGAATGCGCCATCAGCACGTGCAGGCACTTGACCCGGTCCGGCATGCCTCCGCCGGTGAAATCCGTTCCGAGCGAATCGATCTCGTCACGCTCGGCGAGGTAGGACTCGTGCGCGCGACGGTAGGCGGCGGCCAGCTCCGGGTCCGCAGCCAGACGCTCGGTCATCTCGCGCATCACCCCTGCCGACTCCTGCCGGCTCGCCTCCGCGGTCAGTCGCGGATCGGTCAGGTAGTACAAGGTGGGGAACGGCGTCCCGTCCGGCAGTCGCGGCGCCGTCTTGACCACGCCGGGTGCGCCGTCCGGGGCGCGATAGGCGATGGCGAGCACACCGCGCGGGTCGCGACCCAGCTGCGCGGCTACCGCCTCGAGGTCCTCCGCGGACACCGCGGGGTGGGCATGGCTTTCGGCAGGCTCGGTCACCCGACGGGCCCTCCTTGATCGTGTGGAATGGTCATCGATCCCGGGTTCGCCGGATTGGGCGCGGGCCCGGGCATGGGCGTCGGCGACGGGGCGACCTGCGGCTGCGGTTCGACGATGGGCCGCCACAAGTCCGTGTACCAGGGGTTGCCGCTGCGCTTCGGCTTGTTCAGCGTCTCGACCGGCGGCGCGGTCGCCCCGGGCAGCTGCACCTGGTACGGCGTCTCGCCGGGCATCACGTACTGCAGCCGGTCCCGAGCATCTGCCTTGATCCGCGCCGGGTCGTTGCTCTGTTCCTTCTCGCGAGTGAGCCGGGCTACGTCATCCTCGAGCTGCCGCCGCTGCACGGCAAGCTGTTCTGCCTCGCCTCGCTGAGTCAGGTAGGTGCGCAACGGCATTGCGAGCGTGAGCGCCAGCGCACACACCACCACACCGAGCGTCACCGCCTTCGCGGTGGACAGTCCGAGGAAGGTACGTTCCTCACCCCGGTCCGCCGCACCCGCCCGACGACCGGACCGCGCGCCCACCGGCTTCTCGGTGGGCGACGCGGCGCCGAGGTCGGGATCGGCGTCGCCCGGGCCGCCACGACTGCCCGACGCGGTAGGTCCCGCGGACCGGGTTCGCGACGGTCGACGCGCAGCCGCCCCGTCCCGAACCCGCCCGCCCGGGCTCTTGCCCGGACGGGACCTACCGCGACCGCTCACAGCTCAGCCCCGTTTCGCCTGGATCAGTTCGCGGAACCGTCGAAGGAGAAACGCGGGAAGGCCAGTTCGCCCGCGTAGCGGGCCGCGTCGCCGAGGGACTCCTCGATGCGCAGCAACTGGTTGTACTTGGCGACGCGCTCGCTGCGGGCGGGCGCACCCGTCTTGATCTGGCCGCTGCCGACCGCGACCGCGAGGTCGGCGATGGTGGTGTCCTCGGTCTCGCCGGACCGGTGGCTCATCATGGTCTTGTAGCCGTTGCGGTGCGCGAGGTCGACGGCGTCGAGGGTCTCGGTCAGCGTCCCGATCTGGTTGACCTTCACCAGCAGCGCGTTGGCCGCGCCCTTGACGATGCCGTCCTCGAGCCGCTCCGGGTTGGTGACGAACAGGTCGTCGCCGACGAGCTGGATCTTGTCGCCGATCTGCTCGGTGAGCGCGACCCAGCCCTCCCAGTCGTCCTCGCTGAGCGGGTCCTCGATGGACACCAGCGGGTAGGCGCCGAGCAGCTCCGCGTAGAACGCGCCCATCTCGGCCGCGGTCCGGTTCTTGCCCTCGAACTTGTATCCCGTTCCGGCGGTGTAGAACTCGGTGGCCGCGACGTCGAGCGCCAGGGCCACGTCGACGCCGAGCTTGAGGCCGGTCTTGGCGACGGCCTCACCGATCAGGTCGAGCGCCTCCTTGGTGCCCGCGACGTCGGGGGCGAAGCCGCCCTCGTCGCCGAGGCCGGTGGACAGGCCCTTGGCCTTGAGCACCGACTTGAGGGAGTGGTAGACCTCGGCGCCCCAGCGCAGCGACTCCTTGAAGGTGGCGGCGCCGACCGGCGCGACCATGAACTCCTGGACGTCGACACCGGTGTCGGCGTGCGCGCCACCGTTGAGGATGTTCATCATCGGCACGGGCAGCACGTGGGCGTTGGGGCCACCGACGTAACGGAACAGTTCGAGACCCGAGGAGTCCGCGGCGGCGCGGGCGACGGCCAGCGAGACACCGAGCAGGGCGTTGGCGCCGAGGCGAGACTTGTCCGGGGTGCCGTCCGCGTCGAGCAGCTCCTGGTCGACGGCCCGCTGCTCGGTGGCGTCCATGCCGATGATGGCGGGCGCGATCTCGCCGAGCACCGACTCGACGGCCTTCTCGACGCCCTTGCCGTTGTAACGGTCGCCGCCGTCGCGCAGCTCCACGGCCTCGTGCTCACCCGTCGAGGCGCCCGAGGGGACCGCGGCGCGGGCGAAGGTGCCGTCGTCGAGCAGCACCTCGACCTCGACCGTGGGGTTCCCTCGGGAATCGAGGATCTCGCGGGCTCCGACCTGCTCAATGATGGCCACGGATGGTTCTCCTTATTGGCGGCTTCGATGTGTTGGCGACGCCAGCGATGCGTGCGGTGACACCACCGCCGACGATTTCGCTACATAGTGCCAGGTCTGAGCCTAACGTCAGTAACCGGCCAGGACGGTAGCGGCGCGCGGTCGCACCGGGTCACACAGGCTCCGCTGCCAATGTCACGCAGCTCCGCTGCCTTTGTCACGCAGGCTCCGCTGCCGATGTCACGGGCGGACTCCGACCGAGTAGGCCGCGGCGCGGTAGCGAACCTCCCCCAGATACTCGACCGACTGGTTGTAAGCCATCAACGCCTGACGCCAGCCGTCCGCGCCGGTGAGGTCGCCGCCCCGCGCGCACAGGTACCGAGCGGCGGTCAACGAGGCGTCGTCGATGCTGTCGGGGTCGGCGACGCCGTCACCGTTCGCGTCGACGCCCCAGCGCCTCCAGGTCTCGGGGATGAACTGCAGCGGTCCCATCGCGCGATCGTGCACCGCGTCGCCGTCCATCGTCCCGCCGTCGGTGTCCGGGATCACCGCGAGACCGGGGGCGCCGTCGAGTGGAACCCCCCGGATCGGGGGGCTCACCTTGCCGTCGGGCGCGACGTGCGACCCCCGGTAGGTCCCGTGTCTGCTCTCGACGCCGGCGATGCCGGCGATCGTCGTCCACCCGATGCCACAGTCCGGCCGCGACCGGGCCATCACCGCGGCCGCGTACCCGTACGCCTCGAGTGCGGTCACCGAGATGCCGAGCTCGTCGGACCGGCCCGCCGCCCAGTCGGCGAGCTGGTCGGCGCTACGACCGGGCGCGTCGACGTCGATCGCGGGTAGCGGGGCGCCGGGCCCCGGCGGAATGCCCGGCGGGACGGCGATCCTCGGCTGGCTCGCACATCCGGCAAGGGCGGCGGCGCCGACCACTACCGCGGCCGCGCAGCCGAGTAGTCGCCGTTTCGGGGTGGTCACCGGGTCCATCATCCACGGCGAGCGAGAGCCGGCGCCGATCCGGGCATACCGGACGAACCCTTTGCTCGGTTCACGAGGCCCGCGGAGTAAGTGCTACCTTAGTCGGGTTCCAGAGAAGGTTCGCCTTGCCTATATCGCGGCGGTGGACATGCACAGATGAGGAGCCCTTTGTGCTCACCCTCGCCTCGAGCGCAACCGCGCCGAGTATCGCGACACAGCTGTTCGGCAGCGGCCTGATCGGAGTCCGCGAGGGCCTCGAAACCGGCATCGTCGTGATGATTCTCATCGCCTTCCTGGTCAAGTCCGACCGCCGTGACGCCCTCAAGTGGGTCTGGCTCGGCGTCGCAGCGGCCGTCGCGATGGTCGTCGGCATCTTCGTCGCCATCCACTTCGGTACGTCCACCGTCACCGGTATGGCCGCCGAACTGATCAGCGGCATCGCCTCCCTCGTCGCGGTCGTGATCGTCACGGCGATGGTGCTGTGGATGCGCAAGGCCGCGGCGTCGATCTCCGGCCACCTCAAGGCGGGCATGAGCAAGGCCCTCGCGGTCGGACCGCTCGCCGTCGCGGCGATGGCGTTCTTCGCGGTCGGGCGCGAGGGGGTCGAGACCGCGCTGCTGCTGGTCGGCTATGCAGAGAACGCTGCGGGCAGCGCCTGGCCGCTCGTCGGGCTGATCCTCGGCATCGTGGTCGCCGCCGGACTGACCGTCCTGCTGTACTTCGGCGCGGTGCGCATCGACTTCGCCAAGTTCTTCCGCTACACCGGCATCTTCCTGATCGTGGTCGCCGCCGGCATCCTCGCCTACGGCGTGCGCGCGCTGCAGATCGCGGGATGGCTGCCCGGCGGCTCGAGCCTCGCCTTCGACGTCTCGTCGACCTTCGACACCTCCAGCTGGTACGGCACCGTGCTGCAGGGGATCTTCAACTTCCGGCCCGACCCGACGGTGTTCCAGGTAGTCGCCTGGCTCGTCTACGTGGTTGTGGTGCTGGCGCTGTTCCTGCGCCCCACTCCCCCGAAGCCGGCGCCGGCGCCCACCGAGGAAGAGCCGACCGCCGACCAGACTTCCGACCTCCCCGCATAACCGAAAGGCCCCCGCTCGTGCGTCGCTACACCACTGCCATCGCCCTGACGGCGATCGCGCCCCTCGCCCTCGTGGCCTGCACCTCCAAGTCGGATCAGGCCGCGGACTCGATCGCGGTCACCGCCACCGACACCACCTGTGACGTCGCGGCGAACACCGCCACCGCAGGCACCACGACCTTCGCGATCACCAACAACGGCTCGAAGGTCACCGAGTTCTACGTCTACGGCGCGGGCGACCGGGTGATGGGCGAGGTCGAGAACGTGGGTCCGGGCCTGACCCGGCAGCTGATCGTGAACCTGCCCGAGGCGGGCACCTTCCACACCGCCTGCAAGCCCGGCATGGTCGGCGAGGGCATCCGCAACGAGTTCACGGTGACCGGCAACGCCGCCGCTCCGACCGACGAGTCCGGGCAGCTCGCCGAGGCCGCCGCCGGCTACAAGCACTACGTCACCGGGCAGATCTCCGCACTGCAGGAGTCGGCCGCCAAGTTCGTGGCCGCGATCAAGGCCGGCGACGTCGAGTCCGCGAAGGCCCAGTACCCCACCACACGCACCTACTACGAGCGCATCGAGCCGATCGCCGAGTCCTTCCCCGACGACCTCGATCCCCGACTCGACCTGCGTGAGGTCGACGTCGAGCCGGGCCAGCGCTGGACCGGCTTCCACCGCTTGGAGAAGGACCTGTGGGTCACCGGCCTGCAGCCGGACACCAACGCGATGGCGGATCAGCTGATCGCGGACCTGAACGAATTGTCCGACGGCATCAACGCCGCCAACTTCACCGTCGACCCGATTCGGGTCGCGGGCGGCGCGCAGACCCTGCTCGACGAGATCTCCCGCACCAAGATCACCGGCGAGGAGGACATCTTCAGTCACACCGACCTGTGGGACTTCCAGGCCAACGTGGACGGTTCCCAGGCCGCGATCGCCTCGGTCCGCCCGATCCTGGACGAGCGCAACAAGGAGCTCGGCGCCCGCATCGACCAGCGGTTCGCCGAGCTCGACACCGAGCTCGCCCAGTACCGCCGCGGCGACGGCTTCGTCTTCTACGACACCGTCACCGAACCGCAGCGCCAGGCGCTGTCGCACAAGATCGACGCATTGTCCGCCGAGGTGAGCCAGGTGCAGGGTGTCGTCGCCGAACAGTAACGAGCCTGCCGCAACGGGTCCGGAGCCGGCCAAGATCTCGCGCCGCAAGCTCTTCGGTGCGATCGGGGCCGGCGCGGTCGTGGCGGGCGCGGGCGCCGCGGTCGGACGCCTCACCGCGCCGGACTCGGTGTCCGAGTACGGCGACGTGGTCGCGTTTCGCGGTGAACATCAGGCCGGGATCGTCACCCCTGCACAGGACCGGATGCACTTCGTCGCGTTCGACGTGACCACCGAATCGCGCGACGAACTCGTGGCTCTGCTGCAGAAGTGGACCGAGATGGCCGAACGGATGACCGCCGGCCAGGAGGCGAGTCCCGACGGCGCGATCGGTGCGGGCCAGTACACCCCGCCGAGCGACACCGGAGAGGCGCTCGACCTCGACGCGTGCCAGCTGACCCTGACCATCGGATTCGGCCCGTCGTTGTTCACCACGCCCGACGGCAAGGACCGGTTCGGTATCGCCGACAAGCGCCCGGCCGCGCTGGCGGACCTGCCGAAATTCACCGGTGACGCGCTCGAACCGGCCAGGAGTGGCGGCGACATCTGCATCCAGGCCTGCGCCAACGACCCGCAGGTCGCGGTGCACGCGGTCCGCAACCTGGCGCGGGTGGGTTTCGGCACCGTCGCGGTGCGCTGGTCGCAGCTCGGCTTCGGCCGGACCTCCTCGACCTCCACGTCGCAGACCACGCCCCGAAACCTGTTCGGCTTCAAGGACGGTACCCGCAACATCAAGGCCGAGGAGCAATCCACGGTCTCGGACTTCGTCTGGGTGGACCCGAAGGACGACCAGTCCTGGATGGGCGGCGGCTCGTACCTGGTGGCCCGCCGGATCCGGATGCTCATCGAGCCGTGGGACCGGACCGTGCTGCACGAGCAGGAGCGGGTCATCGGGCGGAGCAAGGGCAGCGGGGCACCGCTCGGCCAGAAGGCCGAGTTCGACGAGCTGGACCTCGATTCGAAGGGCCCGCACGGCCCGCTCATCGACAAGGACGCGCACATCCGACTCGCCTCGAAGGAAGAGTTGGGCGGCATCGAGATCCTGCGCCGCGGCTACAACTTCACCGACGGCTCCGACGGCTTCGGCCACCTGGATGCGGGCCTGTTCTTCATCGCCTACTGCCGAAATCCGCAGACGCAGTTCGTGCCGATGCAGTTGTCCCTGTCCCGCAACGACGCCATGAACGAGTACATCAAGCACGTCGGGTCGGCACTGTTCGCGGTCCCGCCCGGGGTCCGCGAGGGCGGGTTCTGGGGTTCGACGTTGTTCGGATCGGCGGCACCGGCGGCCGTTCAGGCCGAGAAGTAGTCAGTAGGCGCCTGCCGAGTGAAACACGGCGCCCGCGGTCTTCCACAGGATCATGAAGTCCAGTGCCATCGACCAGTTCTCGACATAGCGCAGGTCCATGCGCACCGACTCCTCCCAGGAGAGGTCACTGCGACCGCTGACCTGCCACAGCCCGGTCAGCCCGGGCTTGACCAGCATCCTGCGTCGCACGCCGCCGTCGTCGTACTTCTCGACCTCGGAGATGAGCGGCGGCCGCGGTCCGACCAACGACATGTGGCCGGCGACGACGTTGAACAACTGGGGTAGCTCGTCGATCGAGAACCGTCGGATGAAGTGGCCCACCGTGGTCACTCGTGGGTCGTCCCTCATCTTGAACAGGACACCCGATCCCTCGTTCGCGGAGGTCAGTTCGGCCAGTCGGGCGTCCGCGTCGCGAACCATGCTGCGGAACTTGACCATCCGGAACGTCTGCCCGGCGCGACCGACCCGGGTCTGCTTGTAGAACGCCGGACCAGGGCTCGTCAGCCGCACCGCGCACCCGACGGCGATCAGTGCCGGCGACAGCGCGACGAGCAGCGCCAGCGCGAGCAGGCGGTCGAGGACCGACTTCGCCACCCAGGCGGGCCCGGTGAAGCGGGGGGCGCTCAACTGCAGCAGCGGGGTGCCCGCGACCGGACTGATGTGCAGCCGCGGACCGACGATGTCCATCAGTGCGGGCGCGATGAGGAGATCCGCGCCGGTGCCCTCGAGGTCCCAGGCGAGCCGTTGGGTTCGATTCTGCGACCAGCCACTCGACGGGAGGATTGCGACGGCGGCGAAGCCCCGCAGCGCCACGATCCCGACGACGTCGTCGTCGGTGCCGACGACGGGCACCCCGTCGACCTCCACGGGCAACTCCTCCGACCTGGCCACGCCGGCGAGGCAGACCGCCTCCACGCTCCAACCGGCGTACGGGGCTCCCCGGGTCCGTCGAATCAGGTCCCGCACCGACGCCCGATCCCCCGCCGCGACCACGGATTTGAGTAGTGCCCCAGATCGACGACGACGGTGGAGCCACCGGCGCAGCAGGTAGCGGCCGATCAGCGACATCAACATCGCCAGTGGCAGCGCGCCGAAAACCCACGAGTGCCCGCCCGCCGTCCCGGCGGCGTAACCGACCACGGCCATCACCGCGATCACCGCCACGTAGGCGGACGTGACCTTCCGGAACTCCTCGGGACCGCAGCCGAGGCTCCTCGGATCCCAGGCGCGCCCCAGGCCGAGCGACAACAATGCCAGTAGCGGAACAGCAAGTGCAACAGCAAGATTGGCGGGCAAGTCGAGAACCGAGACGTCGTGGTAGACCACCGAGACGAGGACGTCCGCCGTCACCAGGCTCAGTATGTCGACAACCAGCGCCGCCTGCCCGTACCGGGATTCCCAGGCGGGTCGGGCGGGGACGGGCAGCGGCAGCGGCAGCCGCCACGCCCCGGCCGGACGAAACACTTCCGCCAGCGGACGCCCGCACACCGCGCAGACAGCCCGCACCTGGCCTTCGGGGAAATCCCCCTCGACCCGCGCAACACCGACTCCACACTCGCACATCCGGAAAGCCCCAGCTGTTGAACTCCACAACCCCGACTTACCCTCAAAACATACTCTAAGTCGGTTATTCGGCTCAACACTGCACGGGTCCCCAGTTTGAAAACCTCACGCTGGCCGCAGAGGGAGGATTTGCGGTGGCTCGGGCAATGGTGCCGGGATTCGACCGAGCCGGAGCAGGTCGACACATCGCTCCGCGGATACCGGCCGACTGAACAGATAGCCCTGCCCCCGACCACAGCCGAGTTCGAGGAGCGTTCGTGCGGCCCGTTCGCTCTCGACCCCCTCTGCGACCAGATCGAGATCGAACGATCGAGCCAGTCCCACAATCGATTTCACGATCGCACGATCGCCGGGGCTGTCACCGAGGTCGCGGACGAACTCCTGGTCGATCTTGAGCACGTCGAACCGCAGTTGTTTGAGCTGCGCCAGCGAACTGTAGCCGGTACCGAAGTCGTCGATGGCCACCCGCACCCCGAGGTCGGCCAGACCCTGCAGCACCACCCTGGTGCGGTCCAGGTCACCGACCACCGCGTTCTCGGTGATCTCCAGGCATACCCGCTCCCCGTCCACTTCGTACTCCGCGAGGGTCCGCTCGATGACATCCAGGAACTCGAGGCCCACCAACTGCGCCGGCGAAACGTTCACCCTCAGCGTCACATTCAGACCCGGGATCTCGGTCCGCCACTGGGCGTACTCGCGGCAGGCCCTGCGCAGCACCCACGCCCCCAGCTCACCCGCGAGGTTCGTCGACTCGGCCACCGCGATGAACGAGCCCGGCAGCAGCAGCCCCAGGACCGGGTGATCCCATCGCACCAGGGCCTCCACCGCAAGAATCTCGCCCGTACGGAGGTCGACCTCCGGTTGGTAGTCGAGATGAAGCCAGTCGTCGTTGATCGACGACCTGAGGCTGAGCTCGATGATGTTCCGGACCTCGATCGCTGCGCGCATGTCCTCGGTGAACGCGACGATGGCATTGCCGCCCCTGGCTTTCGCCGCGATCACGGCCTGGTCCGCCTGCCACAGCAGGTCGGTCCCTGTGAAGTCGCCGGGCATCCCCACCGCGATCCCGATGCTCACGCTGCGACTGAGCGACACGTTGCCGAGCATCACCCAATCGTTGACGAATCCGCTGATTCTCTCTGCCTCCCGGCGCGCCGCATCCACGTCCACGCCCCCACCGAGAACGACGACGAACTCGTCACCACCGAGCCGCGCCACCAGGTCACCGGGCGCACACCGGTCGGTGAGCCGCGAGCCGATCTCGGCGATGAACCGGTCGCCCGCGGTGTGGCCGAGGAAATCGTTGAGCGACTTGAGCCGATCCAGGTCGAGGAACAGCAGGGCGACCGGACCGGGCTGTCCGGGCGACATCCGCCGCTCGAGCTGTTCGACCAGCGAGTGCCGGTTCGCGAGCCCGGTCAGTTCGTCGTGATGCGCCCAGTAGCGCAGGCTGCTCTCCGCACGCACCCGCTCCTGCACCTGGGTGAGCAGAGCTGCGATGGCTTTGAGCACGTTGATCTCCGCCGCGATCCACTCCTTGTCGCCGAACTTGACGAAACCCAGGGTGCCGGTCGTCGCATCCCCCGAGAGCAAGGGAATGGCAGCAAGGGTCACCGCCGGCACACCCGTACCCTCGGCCACCAGGTCCTGGTACTCCGCCGCATCGAGACCGGGTCGAACGAACCCGACCTCCTTGAGATGCTCGGCCTTGGCGAACTCCGGGTCCGCGTCGGCGAAATACACCACCGCCAGCGGATCGGGCTCCTGTGTCACCGGGCGGTGCGGCCACTCTGCCACCAGTATGGTGGCCCGCATCTCGTGGTCGTTGCGCCGCAAGAAGCACGCATCGAGGTCGAAGTAGTCGACGAGGTCGTGCAGGACCTCCTCCGCGCTGGAAACCCAGGTGCGGGCGGTGGTGGCAGTCAGACGGGACGCGACACCCGTGACGAGTTCCTCGAGATTGTGCGCGTGCATGACGTCCCCTCAGGCCATCCGCATCACGGGTTGCGCGACCGCCTGCCTGCGGAGACTCCGAACAGACGCGGCCCCCGCGTGGCTGAGGCGGAGGACGAGTGCGAAGGCCTCGTTTGCACCGACATCGAACAGTGCGCGCCATTCTCGGCTCCCCGTCGCCAGTTCGCCGGCGTAGCCCGGAGCCAACTCCGCAAGCTCGTCCTCGGCCACCCCGTAGAGGAACACGGGCGAGATCGGCTGTACTGCCAACCCGTGCTCCTCGGCGGTGATCCACACCGACTCGACCGCGCAGCCGCCGCGAACGAAATCCACCGAGCCGCTGCCTCCGACCACGACGGCCGCGAGCGCAGAACTCGAGACGATCCGATCCCGACTGGCCACGCCGAGCGAGCTTCCGAGCCCCCACTCCGCCAGTGCGGCCATGGCATCGGGCCTGCACAGAACTCGAAGTGTGCTGAGATCGGCGTCGTCGAGTTCGAGCGAGCGCACATCGATGCCGGTCTCCATGGCATCGGCTCCGGGCCACCGCAACTCGCCGACCATCTCGCCGTGCAGGCGTGGTTCGAGAAACCGGATCCGTTCGGCGGCAGCGAACACCCCCGCCGCGGATTCGATGGCTCTGCGGTCGGTGACCAGTGTCAGTCGTGCACCCTCGGCATGAGCTGCCGTCGCAAGCGCCCTGCCTGCCTCGATCGTGATCGGTCGGGGCGATCCAGCTCGCCGATTGGTCCCGCGGCGTACCACCGCGTCGTACCGGCCCGCCAGCATCTCGTCGGCTTCTGCTCCAAACGACATCGTGGCCACCAGAGTCGGTGCGCTGTCGTCCCCGAAGTACTCGATCGGCCCGAGCAACCCATGCGCGGCCGCCGCGACCCGCGCGTTGAACAGCGCAGCTCCGATCGCCACGTGACTTCCTCGGTGCGCCACATCCATTGCAGTTGTGCGATCGGGATCCAGATACACCCTCAATTCACCCTCACCGACGACCACATTCCAGGGCTGTGCGTTACCCCCAGACGGCGCAAGAGTCGCGGCTCGAGCGATCGCGGTGGGCCCGTCTGGGGCCTTCGCGCTGCCACATGGGGCCGGGGCGGGGTCGCGGCTCGGCTCAACAATCGGCGTTCGGAGGCCGTCGAGACGTTCGTCCAGATCGACCCGCGCCCGTCCCGATGGCAGTGGAAGTCCGAGGCCGATCCGCCGCACAGCCGCGGACACGCTGGCACCCCCCAACAGGACGTCACCGCCGAGCTGGGGCCAGCTGGAGATCGTGTTGCCGACCTCGACCAGCGACGCGACCATTCTGGTCGACAGGTCCTCCGCGCCGAGAAGGCGCAGAATGTGCGGAATCTTCTCCCGCTGTGACAACCCGGCCAGCTCCCGCGCATCGAGATCACCGAGCAACCCGTGGAACACGGCTCGGTCCGGTTCGAGATCGAACCGCTCGACGTCGAGCAGTCCACGGTCGCTCGTCTCCATCACCACTGGCAATCGTCGACGACGGGCCTCCATCCGCACGGCCACCTTCATTTCCAGCGAATCGCACTCTTCGACCACGACATCCAGCCCGTCGAGGAATCGGTCGATGGTGTCGGTGGTGACGCCGTCCCCCCATACCGACACCGTCAGGTACGGGTCGATCTCCGCTATTCGGCGCGCAGCTACGACGGCTTTGTTGACCCCGAGATCGAAGACGGTGGCCGGCACGCGGTTCAGGTTGGACAGTTCGAGGGTGTCGAAATCCGCCAGGCGAATCGCTCCGCACGAAGATTCCAGGGCGAGCGCCAGCGCCACCGCATGTCCGACGCTGAGTCCGACGATCCCGACGTGCAACTCCGCCAGGCGGCGCTGCTCGTCACCGGTGACCTTGTTTCGATTCCGGTCGAGCCGCAGCATCCGGTACCCGGTCGGCCCGAGAATCCGCACCGCTTCTCGCCGCCACGGGTAGTACGCCCAGTTCGCCGGCTCGTCGCGTACCGAGGCGTCCGGCGTGGGGATCAGCTGCCTCAGCGCGACGCGCTGAGCCGCCAGTGCGTCGCGAAAGCTCACGCCCTGGTGACCCCTGAGTGCGGCGAGGCGTGCCGCGCCGTCGGCCGTGGATTCGTCGAGAAGCGTTACCGTGCAGGAATCGTCACGCGGTGGCATCGCGGTTCCCACCTGCCCGTCGCGCAGGCACGACGGGTGAGCCGTTCTGCACCGAGCACAGGCGAGCGAACTGCTGTGCCGCCGTACGGCAGTCGACGCTGTCGCGATCCCACCACATGATCCGGGTCTCGTAGCGATCATCGGGATAAGGCGTGGGAGGAATCGCGGTGGCCACTGCGCCCCCTGACGAGGCCCACAGCTTCAAGACGTGGTCGGCAGCGGATGCCATCAGAAACTGAACGTCGAGCAACTCCAGAGCACGGACTCCGACATGTGCGAGAGACTGGGTCAGGGCACGACGCTTCGACGCGCCCTCACGGACCCATGCGGCCTTCATTTCCACGACCCCGAATGGAAGGCGGTCGGCGATCATCGCACTGACGGCGCGTTCACCGGGCTGACCCGACCATTCCTCGGTCGCGTGAGCCTGGTCCGCGCGATCGTACGGTCCCTGCGCCCGAAGGCCACCGTCCACCGAGCCGTCCGGCGCAATCGCGACGAAGAACAGTGCGGTCGAGCTCCCGTCGCGAATCCGGTTGTATTCGAGGGCTCGGAGCACATCGTGTTGGGCGTAGCTCTCGAGCGCGCCGGCCAGGTAGGCCGACCACAATTCCGGTTCGTCCGCGGGTCGGGCCGCGACAAATCGGCATTCCGATCGAGGATCCCACACGCTCGTAGTTTCGAATTCCTCGTTGGCCGCCGGCGTCGCGACGCTGGAAAGTGCACGGGCCATCACTGCCTCCAATTTCGGACTGTTCGAGTTCGGAATTCACACCGGAAACCCGACCATCCGCGGAGAGCGCGCCTAGGCCAATGAGATGTAGAGTTCGACCGCGTTCGGCGCTCGGGTGATCTCGATTTCCTCGGCGAAGGCACGGTCGATCTTCCCTTCGGTTGCCGCGACCTCGGCCTGGTTCCACACATCGGCGATCGGATCGTCGACGGGCCCTTCCGAAGTGAACTTCGCGAAGTACCCGGCCGGAACCCGGACCATCACATCCCCCTCGGCAAGTTGCTCGGTGCTCACGCAGCGATACCCGACGACCGCGGTCGAACCTTCTGCGGAGTTCGGGGTGAAGACCGTGACGATCTCGGTGACGCCCCGCTCGAGTACGCGTTCGCGGGTGAACTCCATCAGCCCGCCCGAGCGTCCCCCCGCCCCAACCTCCACGTTCGGCAGAACCAATCCTCCGACGTCCAACACCGGTCGTTTGACAATCTCAAAGCCCATGACGGGCGCTCCCGGGCGCGGCGTCGACCGCGATGTAGAGGTCGATTCGATAGGCGTGCGGGTAGCACTCGAAGGCGCCCGTGGACGCGCGATCGATCTGCCCGGCCTCCTCGGCTGCGCGCACCTGCTGCCAGAGATTGCTCACGACGTCCGGAAACTCCCCCGTCGACATGAACCTGGCGTACCGCCCACCCGGAACTCTGGCCATGACATGGCCCCGCATCACGTCCTCGATCGAATGACACCGGTACCCCACCACCTGGGTGTAGAACGACCCGGCATCCGGCGAGTGATCGGTGTAGATGGACGCCAACTGCGCCGGAGGATTCTGGTTGAGGACCGCAGACCAGGCTCGCTCGAGATTCGGGTCGCGAAGCATCCCCAACGGACGCTTGGGACTTCGTACCGGGAGTCCCCCCACGAAGGACTCACCGAGCTCGACGAACTCAATTTCCCCACGCTGCACTTCAACCACGCTCCCTCCCCGGAACGAGCCCCCGACTGCTCATTTAGACACCCGACCCGGTTACAACACATCCACCATAACCGCGAATACGCGGCATCGGGGAGACATGACTGGAAGACCAAATCCCTGCTCGAGCCGCGCCATTTCAGTTACCAACTCAGCGGGTGTGAATAATAGACAAAACAAACTTGCAGTTATAAATCATGCTTGAAAACAGGGATTGAGTGTGGTTAGTTGGATGGAGTCCACCAGTCGAAGGTTCGGACGAGGGAAGACAGGCCAATGCGGTGCAGACTGTGCGACTCGGACCGCCTCCTGAGCATCCTCGACCTCGGCGCCACGCCGCCGTGCGACAGGTTTCTCGCTGCTGCCCGTCACTCGGGTGGGTGGGATCACGGCCATGATTGACCTGCGCGCACTCGACATCATCGAAGTTGCCGTGCTCGGCGCCCACTGCGACGACATCGCCATCGGGGTCGGCGGAACCCTACTCACACTCACGGCCGCGGTCCCTCGCATTCGGGTCCGCGCATTCGTGTTGTCCGGCAACGAATCACGCCGTGAGATCGAGGAGCGCCACGCACTCGCGGCACTGTGCCCCGGCGCAGATCTCGAACTGTCTGTCCTCGACATTCCTGACGGGCATTCGCCCGAGTACTGGGGTCCCATCAAGGTCGCTCTCGAGTCGTTCCGGTGCGGGGTCACGCCAGACGTGGTCTTTGCGCCACAGCGCGGCGACGCGCACCAGGATCACCGACTGTTGGCCGAACTCGTGCCTACCGTGTTCCGGGACCACCTGGTGCTGGGGTACGAGTTCCCCAAGTGGGAGGCGGACACTCCACAGACCCAGATCTACCACCCGCTCACCCGGCAGGTGGTCGAGGAGAAGGTGCGAGTGCTGCTCAAGCACTACCCCTCTCAGGCCGAATACGACTGGTTCGACGAGAGCGTCTTCCTCGGCCTGTCCCGACTTCGTGGGGCGCAGTGTCACCGAGCCCATGCCGAGGCGTTCGTGGTGGAGAAGGCAACCGTCCGGTTCGGAGGGAAATGACATTGCAGACAGTCACCAGTCAGCACGCCGGCTGGATCACCGCCCGGACGTACCCCGCCGTCTGATAGACGTATTGCCATACCCATTCCGCGGGTGAGATCTCCGCTGGGCTTGCAACCATGATCACCTCTCCGTGGAAGCAGTGTTGAATCATGTAGCGCGCCCGAGAGATGTGCGGGGTGAAAGTGACCACGATAACGCTGTGCCATCCCTCTTCGGCTGCCCGGCGACTGAGTTCCTTGACCTCACCGGCGGTCGTTTCGGGAGAGGGTTTGAAACAACTCACGGTGAATCCGTACGGGGCTCCGCATATCGATGCCAGCCACGGTTCGGACGCGCTGGGAGTGGACAGAACCACCTGACCCGCGAGTCCCTGCCGGGCCAGTTCCAATCCGAAGTTGTAGCGGTCGTGCCCCGGCCCACCCAGGACGAAGATCGCGTCGGCTCGGCGGAGTGAATCGACCTGCGGATCGACATATACCTGCACACCCGCCGCCGACCCGCAGACGGTCGCCACGACAGCGCCAATGAGCATCCAGCGCAACAACTTCGCGGTCCTCGATACCTCGAGTCCCCTCTTCACGATCAGCTACGGCCTCCCGAGTCCGCGGTAGGTCCACCCGGAACTGCGCCACTGCTGCGGTTCCAGGCAGTTTCGGCCGTCGATGATCGACTTCTGGCGGACCACCGCCTCCAGATCCGCCGGCTGCAGCTTGCGGAATTCCTGCCATTCCGTGAGCACAAGCACCACGTCGGACCCCTCACACGCTTCCAAGGAAGTCGACGCGTAGCCGAGGGTCGGGAACAGAGCACGAGAATTGTCCATCGCCCTCGGGTCGTAAACGTTCACCGTCGCGCCCTGCAACTGAATCTGACCGGCGACGTTCAGGGCCGGGGAGTCGCGTACATCGTCGGACTCGGGCTTGAACGCGGCGCCCAGCACGGCAACCCTGGCACCCAGCAGCGAACCGCACGCCTCCCGAGTCAGCTCGACCATCCGGGTTCGTCGGCGCATGTTGATCTGGTCGACCTCGCGCAGGAACGTGAGAGCCTCATCGGCGCCCAGTTCGCCGGCGCGGGCCATGAACGCCCTTATGTCCTTGGGCAGGCAGCCACCGCCGAAACCCACGCCCGCGTTGAGAAAGCGCCGACCGATCCGGGCATCGTAGCCAATCGCATCGGCCAGCACCGTCACGTCCGCATGGGCCACCTCGCAGACTTCGGCCATCGCGTTGATGAAGGAGATCTTCGTGGCGAGAAACGCGTTCGCAGCAGCCTTGACCAACTCCGCGGTAGCCAGGTCGGTCACCAAGAAGGGAATACTCGCTGCGATGAGGTCCGCATAGATTTCGCGCGCGACGTCCTCAGCACGTCCCGGCCGGTCACGATCGACGCCGAGCACCAATCGGTCGGGGTGGACGGTGTCATTCACCGCGAAACCCTCACGCAGGAACTCGGGGTTCCACGCGACCTCGACACCGTCGCCAGTCGGCGCCAGTTCACGGGCCATTGCACCCAGACGTTCCGCACTTCCGACCGGGACCGTCGATTTTCCGAAGATCACGGCCGGACGCGTGAGCAGCGGCGCGATATTTTCGATGACGGAGTAGACATATTTCAGGTCGGCTGCGAAGTCACCCTTCTTCTGCGGTGTGCCCACCGCGATGAAGTGCACGTCGGCGAATCGGACGGCCTGCTCGTAGGAGCCGGTGAATCGCAATTTGCCAGCGGCGATATTGCGCCGCATCACCTGCTTCAGTCCGGGCTCGTAGAAGGGCACCCTGCCGGATTCGAGGGTGGCCAGTTTTGCGGCATCCACGTCGACGCCGAGAACCTCGTGCCCTAGTTCAGCCAAGCATGCGGCATGGGTCAGCCCGAGGTAACCGACTCCGATCACCGTGATTCGCATCGTTCCCCTCACACAGTGAAGCGCGACACTCGCCCTACCTGGGATGTGCGGGACGGGGCGTCCGTTCGATGATGAACCGTTCCAGTTCGGACTCGTCGTCGAGATCGACATATGGCGGAGAACCGCTGTCCAGGCGAGCGTCTGGTAGATGGGCCCCGAAAGGCCAGCGTGCCAAACGGTCTGCGTCGCGCGGATTGTCGAGCAGTTCGTCGTACAAGGCGACGTACGCCCGCGCCTGCGGCTGCCAGTCCAACTCGTCGACCACCCGACCGCGCGCCGCCGTGCCCAAGCGTGCGCGCAGCGCCGGACTGTCCAGCAGTGTCTCGACGGCGGTCGCGAAGGCTTCGACGTCTCCGGACGGGACCAGGAGTGCTGCGTCGCCTGCCGAGACGCGCGTCTCGCTGAGATCGAAGGAGACCGACGGCAGCGCATAGGCCATGTATTCCATGGTCTTGTTCATGGTCGACACATCATTGAGCGGTGTCTTCTGGTCGGTTCCGACGCCGAGGTCGGCTGCGCTGAGGTACTGCGCGATGGTTGCGGGGCCGACCCGCCCGGTGAAGCGCACAACATGGTCGAGGCCGAGATCCGTCGTCCGCGCCCTGAGGTCGTCCAGGCAGTCACCGAAGCCCATCAGCACCGCCCGCAGGCCGCGCCTGCCGCGCCGATTGACCAGCTCGTCGACGACATCGAGGACGATTTCGACCGTATCCTGCGGTCCCATGATGCCGAGATACACGAGCAGGTGCTCCGCCCCGCCCCGGCACTCCGGGTCCGGGTACACCGGGCGCATGATCCGGGTGTCCGGTCCGCTGCGGACCACGGTGACGGTCTCGGGCTCGCGGCGCCCCCGAGTCTCCGCGATCCTCTTGTAGGAGGCGTTGGTGGAAATGACACGGTCCGCGACCCGGAAGGTCATTCGCTCCAGCCACAGCAGGCCCCGGTACTCCATCCGCGCCGCCCACGACCGCGGCTGACCGAACCGCGAGATGAACAGCTCGGGATTCAAGTCGTGATGGTCGAATACGAACCGGACCGAGCCCGCACGCCACAACCAGGCGAGCAGCCAGTAGGTGTCGGGCGGATTGCAGGCCTGAATGACGTCGAAGCCGCGTTGCCGACGAACCCGAACCGACAGCGCGGCGGTGCGCAGCCACGACCAGCTGAACTCGACCGCAAACCCCAGCAGCCCACCTGCCTCAGGTGCCGGCCGGTACTTGTAGATCGCGACCCCGTCGATTACCTCGAACTTCGGGTCACCGGGCCCCTTCGGGCAGATCACCGACACGACGTATCCCTGGGCGGTGAGCGCGTTGCACTCGAGCCACACCCGACGGTCCAGCGGGACAGGAAGGTTCTGCACGATGATGAGAACACGGCGAGCGCGCATGCCCGAACCTCCGATGACGTGCACTTGAATCACGTCGGTTGGTGGGTTCAATCTATCGGATATTGTGATCTGCAGCCGCGAAATCCGGCCTATTCTCACCACATGTGTGGCGTGACGGTCTTCCACGGGGTGGAGCGCAGCGGTGCGCGCTGACACGGTACGTTTCGTTGCTGCAGACGAGCCTGCCGACGTGTCCGTCGTGGTTGTCACATACAACAATTCGCACGATCTCCCCGGACTCGTCACCGACCTTCGGCATTGCGCCAGGCGCCTGACGCTGCGAATGATCGTGGTAGACAACGACTCGGCCGATGACACGGCTGAAGTGGCGGCGGAGCACGAGGACATCATCCTGGTTCGCTCCGGCGGAAACCTCGGCTATGCGGGTGGTATCAACCGCGCCCGCCCACACATCGGCCGCTGCTCGGCGGTACTGATACTCAACGCGGATCTACGTATTCCTGACGATGCAATCGAGGCCATGTTCGCCGTCCTGACACTCCCACGGGTGGGGGTGGTGGTGCCCCGCATGGTCGACGGCAACGACGCGCTCGACCTGACGCTACGGAGGGAGCCCTCGATCGCGGCGGCACTCGGCGATGCCGTGATGGGGCGGCGACTGGTGAATCGTCCCGGTTGGTCGTCCGAAACGGTGCTCCGCCTGTCGAAGTACCGGCAGTCGCACGCCGTCGACTGGGCCACCGGCGCCGCGCTGCTGATCCGCGCGGAAGTCGAGGAGGCTGTCGGAGACTGGAACGAGGAATACTTCCTCTACTCGGAGGAGACCGAGTTCTTTCGTCGTGTCCGCGCAGGCGGGCATCAGGTGTTGTTCGAGCCGAGTGCGGTGGTCAAGCACCGCGGCGCCGGTTCCGGGTCGTCGCCCGCGCTGGCGGCCCTACTGGCGGTGAACCGCGTGCGGTACGTCGAACGCCACCACGGGTGGCTGTACTCAGCCGCCTTCCGCGGCGCGGTGGCTTTGGCGGAGGCTTTGCGCGCGTCCACCAGCGTGCATCGCACTACCCTCGCCGTGGTGTTGAAGCGGGCTCGGTGGGCCGACCTGCCGAAGGCATCGAAATCCGCGGAGTAGCAGCGCCGCTAGCCACCAGCCGGCACCTCGGTACCGTCGTCCCACCTGTTGCCCGACCAGACGTTGCCCGAGCCTGGTTTGAATGATGTCACCGGCCCGTAGGATGCGCACTTTCCGTTAGCGCCACGTTGAAAGATGTTGTTGGTCACCGTAATCTCGGCCGGGTCGTCGCCGTACGGCTTTTCTGGGTTGTAGCCGGCATAGAGGCAGTACGACCCCGGGCCGGCGACGAAGAGGTTGAGCTCGTACGCGATGTTCCGCAGCGGCGCAAAGTCCCCGAACGACGAGGCCGGCCCGGTGCAACCGCCGCCGTCGGGATTGTTCAGTGGTTCGCAGGCCAGCGTGTTGTGCCGAACGATCACGTTCGAGCCGCCGTTGGAGACGTAACCGTTCACGTGCCAGTCCGCCCCGGGAGCCAGGTACTGACCATGCAGCCAAGAATCCTGGATGTCGCAGTTCGACCCACACAACACGGACACACGGGAACCGTGGACGTCGACGCGTCGCATGGTTATGTTGTCGAACCCGATGGCTGGTTGCTTCGAAGGTGCCCCGTCCACCTCCACGTCTTCGAGAACGACTGAGGACCCCGCACTGTCGACATCGAGGTTCCCGATGATCTTCGATCGGGTGATGGTGACATTTGCGGCGGCGACCTTCAACGTACCGCGAATCAGCCGGGCCACGATCATCGTGCCAGGCTCCGTGATCGTCATCGGACCGTTGTAGTCCGTCAAGGTCGTGTCGGCGGGAACACCCGTGTCTGCGGGCCCGGGAAAGGCGGAAATCCCGTTCACTGCGGTGGGTTGCGCCATCAGTGGAGGATTCGGCGTGGGGCCGGCGCATGCCCCCGCCAACACCGCGACCACGGCACCCATCGCGGCGGCGACCATCAGTCCGTAGCGCCGCACGACTCCTACCCTCGGCTCTTCTCGACGAAACTCGCAAGGCTGCCGACGGTTTCGAAAGCGTCACCGGTGACGTCGCTGTCGTCGATCTCGAACCCGAACTCTTTCTCCAACGCGACCACCAGTTGGACCACTGCCATCGAATCGAGTTCCGGCATGCTGCCGAACAGCGGCGTGGACGGCTCGAGAGTGTCGGCCCGATCCTCGATGGCGAGGGTCGTCACGATGACAGCCTTCACTCCGTCCAGGGTGGATTTACGGATCTCCATGTGTCCTCCCGGTAGTTCGAAGCCTAGACGAGCACCTCGGCAGGCGCGGGGTGTCCGAGAAACGCTGTCGGGCTGGCGGTGAGTCCGTAGGCGCCGGACTGGAACAGCACGATCAGGTCGCCGACCTCTGCGTACGGCAGCGCAACGTCGTCTCCCAGCAGGTCGAGCGGCGTACACAGACAGCCGACCACGTCGACGGTGCCGTCGACGGGTTCGTCGATGCGGTTGCCGACGGCGATCGGGTAGTTCCGGCGGATCACCTGGCCGAAATTGCCGGAGGCGGCCAGTTGGTGATGTAAGCCGCCGTCGACCACCAGGTACGTTCGTCCGCGGGATTGTTTGCGGTCGACCACCCGGGTCACGTACACGCCGCATTCCCCGACGATGTACCTGCCCAACTCGATCACCACCCGCGCATCGGGCAGGTTCGGCGAGATCGTCTCCCCAACCAGTTCGGCCAGGTTAGCGCCGATTGCGGGCAGATCGAGCGGTGAGTCCCTGTCGAAGTAGGGGATGCCGAAGCCGCCACCCAGGTTGAGGTAGCGGATTGGCCAGGGTGTCCTGGCTGCCAGTGCCAGCATCAAGTCGACCGTCCTGCGCTGGGCATCGCACAAGATGTCGGCATTGAGGTTCTGCGATCCGGCGAAGACGTGGAACCCGAGAATCTCCACGTCCGCGGACGCGAGATCCGCCAACAGCGCCGGTACCTGTTCTGCGTCCACGCCGAATTGCTGAGGTCCGCCACCCATCCGCATGCCGGACCCCTTGACCTGGAAATCTGGGTTCACTCGGATCGCGACTCTCGGGCGCAAGCCCAAGCGATCGCCGGCCGCCACCAGCCGGGTGAACTCGGAGGCCGACTCAATCTCGAGGGTGACCCCCGCGGCGACCGCCCGGGCGATCTCGGCATCGGTCTTGCCGGGGCCGGCGAAGCTGACTTTGGAGGCCGGCATGGGTGTGTCCAGCGCGGTCTGCATCTCCAGCGCCGACGCCACGTCGAACGAGTCCACCAGTCCCGCCAGGTGCTGGACCACCGCCGGCATCGGGTTGGCCTTGACTGCATAGCTCAGCTGGATCTGCCTGGGCAGCGTCCTCCTCAGCAGTTCCACTCGAGCGGTGAGCAAGGCGCGGTCATAGGCGAAGAACGGGGTCGAACCCACTCGTTCGGCCAGGCGGTCGAGCGGGATCCCTCCAACAGCGAGTTGGCCGCCCACGGCTCCGAATGCGGCGACCGCGGGTCGGTGGTTCATGGGTCGAGCTCCGCACGCAGTTGGGCGCGATCGAATTTCCCGTTCGGCGATCGGGGAAGCTCAGTCCGCACGACGACGGACGCGGGCACCATGTAGACCGGCAGCCGACTCCTCATCGCGTCGAGCAGGGCAATGGGGTCGAGTCCGTCGGGTCCTGCCGGACTGGCGACCAGCAGCACGAGTTGACCAAGTCGTGGGTCCTCCACGCCCAGCGCCACGGCGTCGCGCACGAGGCCGGTCGCGTAGGCAACCTCCTCGATCTCGGTCGGGCTGACCCGGTAGCCCGAGGTCTTGATCATCTCGTCCTTCCTGCCGACGAAGTACAGGAAGCCGTCCTCGTCGGCGACCACCATGTCTCCGGACCAGACGGCCAATTCGGGGTTGTGCCACCGGGCATCCCTGCCTGGCACCGGCCGGAACCGCTCGGCGGTCCGAACCGGGTCGTTCCAGTAGCCGAGCGCGACCAGTGCGCCGCGGTGGACCAACTCGCCCTCCTCCCCTGGGTCGCAGGCCGAACCGTCTGGTCGCACCACCAGGATCTCGGCATTGGGAACGGCCATACCGATCGAGTCCGGGTGCTCGTCGACCGCGGCCGGGTCCAGGTAGGTGGACCGGAAGGCCTCGGTCAGCCCGTACATGAGGAAGGGAAGCGCACCGGGAAAGTGTTCGCGAAGCCTGTCCAGCGTGGGCTTCGGCATCCGTCCGCCTGTGTTCGCGAAGTAGCGCAACGAGGCCGTCGCCTCGGCCGGCCACTCCAGGTCCGCGATCTGGATCCACAGCGGCGGCACGCAGGTCAGTCCGGTGACGCCGTGCTGTGCACACAGCCGCACTACGTCTCGGGGTACCAGGTAGTTCATCAGCACGACGTGAGCGCCGACGCTGAACGCGGTGGTCAGCTGGCTGAGGCCGGCGTCGAAACTGAGGGGCAGGGCGGCCAGCACGACGTCGTCCGCGGTGTTGCCCAGGTACTGGCTGACGCTTTCTGCACCGGCTATCAGGTTGCGGTGGCTGAGCACGACACCCTTCGGGCTTCCGGAGCTCCCCGAGGTGTACAGGATCGCGGCGACGTCGAGGTCGATGGCGCCGCTCGGCGGCAGCTCGGCGGAATCGTCGCAAAACTCCGTCCACCGATGGACCGCGTACCGTTCCGGCGAGCCATCCACAGCCGACCCGACCAGCACCACGTGCTCGACCGAGCGGCAGCCCTGCAACTGGTCACGGAGCAACGACAGCCGTTCCGGTGAGGTGATCAGGACCCGGGCACCGCAGTCGTTCACGATGTGGGCAACCTGCTGCGGCCGCAACAGCGGGTTCACCGGCACGAAGGCGCCGCCCGCCGCGGATACGCCGAAGATCGCGGCTACGGTCTCGATGCGCTTGTCCAGGTAGACCGCCACCCGCTGCTCCCGCGTCAGACCGACGAGGTGCAGCCCCTTCGCCACAGCGCGGGCCTGTTCCCAGAGCTCGGCATAGCTGCTCGTGTCGTCCTTGGCGGTGAGCGCGGGGGCGTCGGGGTGCGACAGTGCACGGTGCTCGAGCAGATGGTGCAGGTTGGCCCTCATGGACATCGGGTCCTTCCTGTGCTGAACACGGTTCTCACCAGGGCACGCAGGTGAGTTCGCTGTACAGGTAATCGATCTGATCGGGGCGCAGGCTCTCGCTACGAAACATCTTTGGCCTCGATGTCACCATGATCGAGCGGGCGGGACGGTTACCCACCACCCGCAATTCCGCGAGAGTGAACGGGATCCCGTGGTGCAGCAGCAGATAGCGAAAGAAATGGTGAGCGACACTGCGGAATCGTTCGGGATTTCCGACGTACAGTATCGATGCGAACAGCGGCAGATTCTTTCGTCTGACTCGGCGAAAGATGATGTAACAGGTCGCGGCCCCATCGAGCAGGACAACGTGGCGGGCCGCTGCAGTTCGCGCATGGTCACGGTATATCTGCAGGTCGTGCCCCCGAAGGGCGCCCTCGATCTCCCCCGGCTCGCTTACGACCCGGACTCGCCGCGACCACATCGGTGTGGGCATGTTGGGCACCAGCGCAGTCGCCGTGTCCAGTGCGGCGAACCCGAGTCGGATGTTCAGGGGCACCACGTTGCCGCTGGGTGACAGGTCGGTGAAGTGGAAACCCCGCTGCGCGAGCAGCGCGAAGAGCAGGCGCACGCCCCGCGCCCGGTACGCGTCGAGCACGCACCAGGCCCCCAGGTTGCAGAATCTCTCCGGCCAGCCGTCGATTGTGCGTTCGGAATAGAAGGCCAGGTAGACGCCGACGACCCGGTCCCCCGCGCGGAGCAGAAACCCGTGGTTCGGTTGTTCGGCTGACCATTGTGGGGTGATCGCCGCTGCCCACGCTTCGGAGCTCACGCGCGAGTTCAACTCTGCATGGAGGAACTCAGCCACCGGATGCACGTCCGCTGGGTCGATAGGTCGTAGCTCGACGGTTCGATCAACCGACATGGCGTAAAAATACGGCAATGACCACTGGGTTGCCGCGTGTTGCGGAATCGCACGCGCTGCTTGTTCACCGGGCATACCTTTGGATGGCGACGTTTCGAATGATCGATTGACCAGATGGGCTCGAAAGGGCGAGCATGTACCCGGCATCTCAGAGGCTTTCGGTGTCGCGATGACCAGCATCGTGATCGCGGCACACAACGAGGCGACGGTGATCGGACTCTGCCTGGACACGCTGTTGGCCGACGCCCGGCCTGGAGAGTTCGACGTGACCGTGGTCGCCAACGGCTGCGTCGACGACACCGCCGTCGTCGCAGCGAGACCCGGAGTGCGTGTGGTCGAGGTGTCGGAGGCCAGCAAGCCGAAGGCACTCAATGCCGGTGACGACGTCGCGCTCGGCTTTCCGCGCATCTACCTCGATGCCGACATCGTCGTGACAGCCGACGTGCCGCGAGCACTGTGCGAAGTGCTGACGTCGGCGACGGGGGACGCGCGTGATTCTCGCCCCCTCGCGGCCGTCCCGCGCCGCGACCTCGACCTGACCGGCCGACCGTGGCCGGTCCGCCACTACTTCTCGATCAATTCCCGGCTTCCTGCCTTCCGCGACGGATTGTTCGGCCGCGGCATGATCGCGCTGTCTGCCGAGGGGCGTGCTCGCTTCGATCGATTCCCCGACATGGTTTCCGATGACCTGTTCCTGGACTCCCAGTTCGATTCGGCCGCGAAGAGACAGGTGAACCATGTGGCTACCGTCGTCGCCGCTCCGTACCACACTCGGGATCTGGTGCGCCGGTTGATACGAGTGAGGCGCGGCAACTCGGCTATGCGGGCTGCGGGTCGGACGGGTGAGGTCGCAGTGGACATTCGGCCCTCGGACCGGTTCGCATGGCTGCGGGACGTGGTGGTGCCACACCCCCGGCTTGCACCGGCGGCCCTGTCCTATTTGGTGATCACAGGTTTGGCAGCTGTGAAAGCGCGCCGGGTTCCGGACCCGGCCGATGCCTGGGGCCGGGACGAGTCGACTCGCCGTGGCCGTGGCCGTGGCTTCCCTGGTCTCGGGGGAACATCGGATGACTGACAGGAGACTGCTCAACATCTGCTTCCATGGGATAGGTACTCCCGCAGGCGAACTCGAGTTGGGCGAGGACGGCTACTGGATATCAGTCGACGAGTTCCATCGGATTCTCGACGAAATCATGACGTGGCCACGGGTGGAGATCAGTTTCGACGATGGCAATGCCTCGGACGCTCAGATCGCGTTGGCGGCACTGGAACAGCGCAACCTCACGGCAAGATTCTTCATATTGGCCGGAAGATTCGGCGCTGCAGGCAGTCTCACCGAGGTCGATGTCCGGGAACTGCGGCGCAGGGGCATGACGATCGGCACCCACGGCATGGACCATCAGTCCTGGCGTGGCATGACGCCTTCGATTCGGGACCGCGAACTCGTCGAGGCCAGACACCGGATCGCCGACGCCGCCGGTGGTCCGATCGACGAGGCTGCGGTTCCGCTCGGCCGATACGACCGCAGACTGCTAGCGGATCTGCGCGGACTCGGCTACACAGCAGTACACACCAGCGACCGCCGCGCCGCCCGTGTGGGCTCATGGATTCAGCCACGATTCAGCGTCCGCAGGGGCGACACCGCTCAGACGCTCCGCGACGATGTACTGACCGAATCGTCATTGATACAGACGGCATTGCTTGCCGGTAAGGGTGTCGTGAAGCGGTTGCGATGAGAGGACGGGCGGCGCCGCAGTCCGGAAGGGTAGTACGTCGACCACAGCAGGCCGAAGAGGATGAAATACATGAATGCTGCCTGCTGGAAGCTGAACAGGTCGAACGCCGTACTCGAGGCGAGAACACCGACGAAGGCCGCACCTATCGCGTACACCTGGTCCCGCTCTCGTGGTGATCTGGCGCAGCGCAATCCTGCCACGATTCCCGCTATGCCGCTGACAGTCAGCAGGACCATGGCAGCCAGACCCAGTGCGCCGCCCTGGACGGTCGACTGCAGCCACTCGTTGTCCAGAAAGCGATATTCGGTCGGCGGGGATCCCCCGAGACCGAGACCGAACCAGGGGTGCTCGTGGAATGTCTTCGACACTGCCGCGTAGTCGCCGACTCGCGACGTAATGCTCACGTCCTCTTCTGAATTGACGATCGTCGCCCAGAGTGCGTTCCAGGAACTGGAGAAGGCGGCTCGGTAGCCCGCCAGAACACCCAGGCCGATCAGAACGGCATAGCCGAGCTGCCTGAGGCTCATCGCGAACATGTACACCAGGAGGGCCGCGACGAGGGAGGTCACGCCCGATCTCGACACTGCGGCCGGCACCGCTATGAGGGCGATCAGGCAGGCGACGGTGGAAAGCTGGCGGTGCAGCGGTTTCACGGCATAACGCGCAAGGTGCAGGGCCAGGGGAACCGCCGCCGCGGCCAACACCGAGAACTCGATTGCATGATCGGACGTGCCCACGACGCGTAGCGCGCCGTTGCGACCGGCCAGTCCCGCCGCTTCGGTGTTGAGCACGAATCCGGGGGGCTGAAAGAGGAACCGTAGGTCGATTGCTGTGAGGCTCTGCAGCAGTCCGACCACGCAGGCGAAGGTCAAACCGGTGACCAGGACGCCGAGGACAATCGATCGCTGCCGAGCGGTCTTGACCGTTTTGAGGATGTAGAGCACGATGCCGACGTTGGCCACCAGGCTCAGAACTGCGCGAGTCTTGCTGGCCTCGAGCACCGCGTTGCCGGAATGCATGATCCCGACGCCGTAGACGAGGAGCTGAATCAGAAAGTAGACGCCGATCAGTACGGCACCCGGATTCACCGTTCGCGTCTCCCCGGACCGAGACACCAGCACGAACCCCAGGAGAGCGAGCGCAAAGAACAGGATCGCGACAATTCTCGCGGGTGAGCCATTGCTTCTCAGCGGCCCGGGAAAGACGGAGATCGCCGGGAGCGCAGGGACGAGCAGGCAGAAGAATCCGATCAGCCACGGTGTCTTCTCCCGCGGTTGGGGTGGCGGGGTGAGGCGCCTCGCAGCGATCGAGGTAGGCCCGCTCTCAGACAATGGCGTGTTCATCCGCCATCCGAACTTGGATCTCCAACAGCATTTTCCGGCAGTTTCGGCACCTCAACGTCATCTTGTCCGGGGCCCGGACCTGAATGGGTGGCGTCGGCGGGCGGCGCGGGAACTGGCACTGCGTTCCGGTCCTTGCGTCGCATCAACAGCAGGTCGAGCAGCACCGTCGCCAAGACTGCGAGACCGGTGCCGGCCACGAATATCGTCACCGTGGAACGGGTCCGGCTCGGCATCCCCGGTACCGGCGTACCGGGTGGCTGTACCGAAAATGGCCCCACCATCCGGTCTTCGGGCACCCGAGCGTTGCGCTGCAGAGTTTGAAGCGTTACATCACCTTGTGCTGCAACAAGTTCAAGCGTCTTCGTTACCGCGGCGGGATCCGCGTTCGTGGCTTCGATCATGACGAGCGGAAGCTGACCACCGGGAGGCGGTAGCTCCATCACCTTGGCGTTGTAGTCGGGCAACCCACCCGCTGCGACCACCTGCTGCACCACCGACGGATCCTTCAGGCCCATCGCCAGCAGGTTGGCCAGGAGCGATGCCCCGCCGGTATCCACGAGCGCGTTGCGGCGCACCTCTCCGATGTCGGGTTGAACAACGCTGGGCGGCGCGAAACCGACCGTGGCACTCGCGTAGTAAACGGGCTTCACACCGGCGTATGCGTTGTGGCTGAACCACACCACGACCATCATCATCGGCAGGAATACGTACCATCGCCGAAAGCAAGACCGTGCAACGTCGAAAAGATCCACGTCATACTCCCTCTTGCGATCGAATGAGCAATGCGTCGTTCGCTCCCTCGGAGATGCTGTCGAACGCACCGGGCCCATGGGGTGGCATGTACATCACGACTCCTACGAGCGGCGCGCCCGTGGTCCGAAGATTCTCGACGGCACGGGTGAGGTCGCGCCTCAGGGTGGCACCTGGGACCACGACGAGCAGAACGCCGTCGGCGTGCGTACCAAGCACTGCGGCTGCAGCGGTCGACAGCACGGGCGCGGCGTCGATGACGACGTGGACGTAGGCGGCGCCCAACCGGGTGACCAACTTCCCCATCGCAGTTGCCGCCAGCAGATCATCGACACTGTCCCCAACACCTGCGGGCATCACGTCCGGGCCGTCCAAGCCGCATCGGATTGCCTGATCCGCCGAGACCGACCCGGCAAGCACGTCGAACAGTCCTGGACCGTCGACGGTCCCCGTTGTCGCCGGGTTTGCCTCGACCACGATTACCCGGTCGCCCCCTGCCGCGAGGGCGCGTCCCAGGTTCGTCGAGAACGCTGCGGCATCCGTCTCTCCGGCGGGACAGGTCACCACCCACACCTGCGCGGCCTCCTCGACCCCTTCCGAACGGGGGGCGCGAGATCGCAATCGCATACGCAGGTGGCGGTACTCGTCGAGGCCCGACCCGTCGGTCTCGCGCGCTGACCCGACGGCCCCGAGTACCGGCGTGCCCGACACCGCCGCAGCGCGGTCCGCACTCCGAATGATCGGGTCTGAACGGTCGCGAATCCACACCGCGACCGCCCCCAACACCAGACCGACCAGCGCCCCGAGAGCTCCGAACGTCAGTGGTCCGGGAAGCCTCCGGTGCGGCGTGTTCGCCGATGTGACGACGGTGGTGTGCACCTTCTGGCCGTCCACACCGGTGGGTGTCTCGAGCGCGTTGGTGTACGCGATGAATTCGCCGGCCAGCGTGTCTGCGAGCAGTCGTGCCTGGTCCGGAGAGGTGTCGGCCACGGCGAGGTCGATGACCGTGGTCTTCGGCGGCACGATCGTGGCACTGACGTTGTCGGCGAGTTCCCGCGCCGATTGCGGCAGCCCCAGTTTGTCGACGACTCGCTGGTTGACAGCCTCGCTGGTCAGCAGGTCGACGTAAGAGTTGACGCGCCCCCACACCACCTGATCGTTCTCGTACGCGGTGGCCGTCGCGGAACCCTGAATCGACACCAGCAGTTGAGTGGTCGAGACGTACTTCCCAGGGGCGAACAGTGCCGCGCCCACACCGACGACGACACAGGCGACGACAACCGACAGAAACAGCTTCCAGTGCAGCCGGACCGCAGCGAGGAACGTTCTCACATTCATCTTGCACTCGTCCTTTCCCTGGACCGACGTTCACTGAAAACGCTGAACACATTGACTGCACTGCGGTCGACGGCATGGTCGACAACCACGGCCACGGTCGTCGCCGTCGGCAGGGATGCAGAAGTGTCGAGCAATTCGTCCTCGGTGGTCACGCCGTGCCGAACGACCAGAACAATCGCGTCGGCCGCGCCGACGACCGCATCGGCCGCCGCGACCGACGGGCAGGAAAGCACCACCCAGGCGTAGTTCTCGCGGAGCTCGCGCACGACGGCGGGCAGAGCGGTCGGGTCGATCGAGTGCAGCGGGAAGTCGGCTGCGCTGCCGGCACCCAGCACTGGTCCGTGCCCGGAGTCATGCACTGCCTCCAAGACGGCGGCATGTCCCAGAACGACGTCCGTGATACCCGGGCACCCTTGGCCGTCACAGAGTTTCGTCAACTCCCACGAGGTGTGATCGAGATCGACGAGGATCGCAGAATCGCCCTGAACGCGCAGCGCGTCGGCCAGCGCGACAGCCGTCGCGGCGGTCACGGACCTGGCCGCGGGCTCGGCGACCGCGATGACGCCTCGGTCGGGATCACCCATCGCCGAGAGCAGTCGACGCCGAATGAGACGGCTGCTCTCCACGGCCGACCCTGCCGGAACATCGCCGATCGATCCGAGTACCGGCTTGCCAGAGATGCGGGCGGCGTCGCGCGGGTCACGGACCGCGCGGTCGAAGACCGAACGCAGCACCGCACCGGTCGCCCCGAGAAGCATCCCGACCAGGCCCGCCCCGAGCAACACCGCCGGCGGGGGCAGTCCCCAGAAGGACACCCGGGTGGGCGGACTCGGTTGGTCGACGACGGCGAGCTCCGCGCGGGGCACCACCGAACCGGTCACGGTTTCGAGTGCCTTCACCGCCGCCGCGTACTCGTGCAGGAACACGGTGAGGGTCTGCTGGGTCTCTCCCGCGGTGGGGGCGTCGACGGCGACATCGATCAGCACGGTGCCGGGCCGGTTGGTCGCCGTGGTCCGCCGGGCGAGAGTCTCCGGTGCCAGATCGATGCCGAGATCCCGCACCACCCGCGCGGCGAGGTCGGTGCTGCCGGCGAGTTCGACGTAGTTTCCGGCGCGGTGCTGGGCGTAGGTGTCACCGCCGTCGACCGCGCGGCTGACGTCCCCGGGCGTCCGGATGAATACGGTCGCCGTCGATCGGTAGAGCGGGGGCGCCACCAGCAGTGCGACCACAGCGGCCCCTACCCCCAGGAGCATCCCCCACGCCGGCCAGCGCCATCGCTCGCGAAGGACACGCACGTAAGCGCGCAGCGCGGTGCTCATGACGAGGGATCCACGCCGTGAGCGACGAGCGATGCCGCCAGGGCCGCACCGAGCTCTTCCTCGCCGCGGGGATTGGGGTGTTTCCCGTCCGAGGCGAGCAGGAAAGAGGTGTCTCCGACGGCAAACGGCGCGTCCGCGATGGGGTCGAGGAAGAGGACACCGGCGGTGGCCGGGTCGGATTCGAGGCGAGCCATGAAGCCGTCGTCAAATCCCAGGTCGTCGCGAGGGCTCGACAGGTACCGGGGCCTGAGGAACACCATCTTCGCGGCGGGCCAGGCCTTACGTGCCTCTCCGATGGTGAAGACCACCGCCTTGAAGACATCTTCGCCGGGCGCGAAGACGTCGTTCCGGCCACCGTCGAGGACGACGATGTCGGGTTGGTACTGGTCCGCCAGCTTGGGGATGCGTTCGGCGAAGGAGGTCGAGTCCCCGACATACTCGTTGACGACGAAGCGATTGGGGGGACCGCCGCTGATGTACCCGGTCCCCGGCACCGCCGACAGGTCACAGTGCCACCGCATCCGGACCGCCGCCAGGCAGGCGTAGGACACTTCTTTCAGTGGTCCGCTGCCTCCTGTGTACGAGTCGCCGATGAACAGGACGGCCGGCGGTGCCCCGGAATCGGCATGCGGGCGCTCGATCTGTCCGGTTGTCGGCGCCGCCTGGGGCGTCGGGGTACCTGGTGACACGACGACCACCGCGAGTCCGGCCAGCACCGCCGCGGCGAGCGTGATCAGGGCAGCGTCCAGCCACCGTCGCCCCGTCATCTGACGACCTCCGTGCGGACCCACGCCGCGACCCTGTCCGCGAGGAGAGACTGGCCCTCGTCCGTGGGGTACGCACGGTCGGCCTGCATCAGTGGCGGCGTCAGCCACGGAGGATCGAGGGCGTCGAGGTAAGGGACGCCGGTCGACTTCGCGGCGGCCTGGGCCGCGTCGGACACCCGGGTCACCGCCTCCGGCACCGGGGTTTCGTACCACGTAGGTCCGATCACGAGCGGCCTCTCGCCGCCGAGAACGATCTTGTGAATGGCGGCGGCGGCGCCCGCCTGGATCGGAGCCGCTTCGGGGAACCCGGTGTCCTTCAGTCCACCGAACACCAGAATGAAATCCGGGTCGGCGCCCTGAGCCCGGTCCACCTGGTAGGTGAACGCATACCCGCCCGCACCGTCCGCCAGGTAACCGGCGCCCGGCAGCGCGAAATTCGACACGGACCACCCGGTGCGCTGGGCCAGCAGGGTGGGCCAGACCACCCGGTTCTGACGTCCGGCGGTGAAGTCATCCCCGACGACAGCGATCCGTAGCGGGTGCGGAAGTGCTTCCCCCTCGTTGCTCCCCCGCAAGATCGCCGAGGCCGTCACGAGGGCTGCGACCAGGATCACCGCCGCGGCGGCCGACACGATCGGGATGATGCGGCGCCGGCGATTCACGACACGGCCTCGACCAGGTCGGTATACGTGGCCAGCAGCCGGTCTGCAATGACGGCCATGCCGAACTCGGTGCGCACCGTCGATCGGCCTCGCCGCCCCATCTCCAGCGCCCGGGAGCGGTCCCCCAACAGGGTCCCGACCGCGGCTGCCAGCGCGGGGGCTGTGGGGTTGGTGACGATTCCGCTGCCGGTCCGGCTGACGGTCGGTGCGAGCCCACAGTCGTTCGAAACGACCACGGGAACCCCGACGGCCATCGCCTCGAGCACCGACATCGGATACGGCTCGCGGACGGACGGGAGGACGTACACGCTGGCCCCCGCCATCCGACGCGGGACTGCGGCCGAATCGAGCGCACCCTCCCAGACGATCCTCGGGTCGGCCCCGATCGACCTGCGCAATGCCGTGCCTTCACCCTCGTCGGGCCCGACCAACGTGAATCGCGCATCGACACCGTTGTCCAGCAGGAGCCGGGCCATCTCGACGAACGCCGTCGGCCGCTTTCGCGGATGCATGCGGGCAGCAAAGAGCACCTCTGGCGTACCGCAGTCGACGGCGTCCCGGGAGTAGTGCGGCACCCCGTTGCCGAGCTGTGTCAGTCGCAGCGATTCTCCCCCGACCGCGACTAGCTGCTCACGCTCGGCAGGAGTCAGGTAGAACACGGCTCCGGCCCCGCGGAGCACCTTGTGCGTCCACACCGCATCCAACGGCGCCGCGAGCGGACGGCTGGACGGCGCGACCATGCCGTGGGTCTGCAGTGCGTACGGGATCCCGTAACGCCGCGCTGCGACCGCCAGCGGCAGCACCACCAGGTCGCGGCCCAGGTGGATGTGCACGACGTCGAACTCGGCGCGATGGCTTCGGAACCAGCGACCGAGACCGGGCGCGCCGAGACCGGCGAAACCTGTGCCGGGAACCAAGGTCCGGGCGGTGAACAGCCGGACCGGCACGTCGTCCACCGTTTTCGGGGCCACCGTATACCCTCGAGTGCCGGCCGTGATGATCGTGTTGTACCCGCGACGAATCAACTCCACGCTCTGGTTCAGCGCCACCCGAGCAGGTCCGCCGTACGCCCCGTCGGGGCTGATCAGCGTCACTACCTGCAGGATCCGCATGGCAGTCAGCCCGGCGAAATGCTCGGTTGAGGAGGCCGAACGCTGGAGCCGGGCGGAATGTCGGCCGACACCACCGACATGGCGCCGACCACCGAGTTTGCGCCCACTGTGACGCCACGCAGGACCATCGACCTCGCACACAACCATGCCCCGTCCTCGATGACGATGGGTGCGTTGTCGAACTCGAAGGTCGGCGACGTGCGGTCATGGCTACCCGTGCACAGGTAGGCGTACTGGGAGATGCACACATCGGAGCCGATGACTATGCGATCGATGTTGTAGAGGTCCGCCGCGGTCCCGATCCACGAGTCGTTGCCGATCGACAGCTTCCACGGCCACTGGACGTTCACCCGGTGCTTGATCAGGACGCCCGTGCCGACCTCGGCGCCGAACCAGCGGAGGACGGCACACCGCAATCGGTTGGGGCACCACACCTGGGTGAACAACAGGGTCGATGTCGCCACCCAAAGCGCCTGTGCGAGGAACCCACGGCCCTTGTCGTAAGACCGGCCGCGCCCAGCAGCCAACGATCGCAGAACTGGCATGCGCACCTCCCCGCCGGATCACCGACTGGTTCGGCAATCCACGTTACGAGCCCCCTCCCAGTCCGTGTCAAGAACCACTATCGTTTTGAGGGCACGCCCCAGCGCAACCGTGAAGGGGGTGACACATGGCCGGAGTCGGATTCGCCCCGACCCGGACGTTCGCGGAGCGACAGCGGGCCCGCAGGGCCGTGCTGGCGCAGTTCACCGTATTTGCCATCGGCGCCACGTCTTGCGTGCAGATCGCGAACTTCACGGCTACCGCCCTGTCGGTGGTGTGCCTGCTGCTGGTGCCCGCGTTCCTCCTCATGACGCATCGCGGGGTCGAACTGGTTCCGTTGGTGCTCGCCGCGCTCGGGTGGATCTCCTACATCGCGTCCGGACTGGTCCACGAGGTCAGCCCGCTGTGGCCGAATGCCATTGCACCAGCGTCATTTTCGCTGTATCTCATCGGACTCACGGTGATCACCGGCCGCGCGATGGCGTCGATAGCCACGGTCCTCGCGGGGATTTCCGCGGGCACCGTGATCTTCTTTCTGTTTCGGGGGATCGAGCTGACCAGGACCGGGAGTTTCCTGGACCTCTGGAAATACGGCATCGCCCAGTCCGTGACCATCCTCGTCCTGTACGGCCTGGCAAAGAGGGCGCGCGTGCACCGGCTCGCCTTCCCTGTGGCGCTCGTCCTGCTCGGCCTGGCCAGCCTCGGCCTCAACTTCCGTTCGCACGCATTGGTCTGCCTGGTCTCCGGTGCAGTCGTCTTCACCCGACAGGTCATGGGGTCGCGGGTCGCGCGTGGTTGGCAGTTCGCCGCGATCGCGGCCTTCGGAATCGCTTTCGCGTACGTGATGCCGATCGTTGCGCGCGCCGGCCTGTTCGGTCCCGCGTTGCAGCGGAAGACTGTCGAGCAGCAGGCGACCCACCTGCCGCTGCTGCTCGCGGGCCGGACCGAACCGCCGATGTCGATCACCGCGATCCTCCAACGCCCGATACTCGGTTGGGGCAGTGGCGAAAAGCTGACCCCGGAGCTGTATACCGCGGCCGAGCATCTCGCCGTACGGATGGGTTTCGCACCTACCTACGAGTTCGACCTCGCCTGGCGCCTGCCTCCCCGCGACTACTCGGCGATGCACTCGATCCTGCTCGGATCCTGGGTGGAGGGCGGTGTGCTGGCCGTACTGCTTCCACTCTGGCTGCTCGTTGCCTGCGTAGGCGTGATCTGGAACCTGGAGCGGTACGGAGTGTGGGCTCCTCTGGTGGTGACCATTGCCGTGCAAGGCATCTGGGATCTGGCCTATTCGCCGTGGACGTACAACGTGATCCCGGTGTATGCGTGCATCACGCTGTTCTTCACGACGGCACATTTCGTCCGTCCCGTCGGCGACGTTCGTCCGCCATGAGCGGCAGAACGTCCGCCACCGCGCGAGTAAGCGTGGTGATCCCAACCGTCGGGCGGACGTCGCTCACCCGTGCGGTGCAGTCCGCCCTGTTCCAGACATATCGGGTCGCCGAGATCCTGGTGGTGGCCGACACCGATGCACCGCTGACGCTGCCTGCGGACGACCGGATCATGGTGCATCGGACACGGCTGCGTGACGGACCGTCGAGGTGCCGGCAACTGGGCATCGATGCCGCGACCGGCACGGTGATCGCACTGCTCGACGACGACGACGAATGGCGCCCCGACAAGTTGCGGCGGCAACTCGCCGCAGTGGGGCGGGGCGCCGGCGACCGGTGGATCGCCTCGTGCAGGATGGCCGTCGAGGGGCCCGGCGACCGCCGACGGACCTGGCCGCGGCGAACCATCGAACCCGGCCAGTCGGTGGCCGAGTACCTGTTCCGCTTCACGGATCTGACGTTCGGTGCCGCGACCCTGCAGACATCGACCCTCTGCTTCCCGACCGACGTCGCCCGCGTGGTCAGGTGGGATGCCGACGGGAGCCACCCGCACGACGAACCGAGCTGGCTGATCCGGGTGCAGGAGGCGATGCCCACGGTGCGGCTCGTCCAGCTGCCCGAGGTGCTCAGTACGTACCACGTCGACGGTGAATCACTCTCGCGCAGCACCCGCGACCGGACCGAGGAGTACCTCGACTGGGGCCTGCGATATCTCGGCGAGCAGTCGGCCCGGGTGCGCGGGGACTACCTCTGCACGAGCCCGGTCAGTGCGGCGGTGTCGGCGCGATCGCTGGCCGGCGTGCGACGCTCGCTCTGGTCGGCGCTGCGCCACGGCCGACCGGGGCCGTGGGCATTGGCCTACGCGGCGCTCAGCTCGGCCCGGATCCTCGCACTGAGGGCGCGTAAGGCATGACTGCGGGGCCCGGCCAGCTGGCGCCCGAGGAACGGCGTGCGCTGGTCCGCGGCACTGTGTACCGCGTCGTCGGCACTCCGGTGGTCGCGGTGCTCGGCCTGGCCAATACGGCACTGATCGTGCGCGAGACCGGTGCGGCGGTATTCGGTCTGGTGTCACTCGTGGCGACGGTGACCCTGCTGCTTCCCTTCGCCGATCTCGGGATCGGGGCGGTCGTCCTGAGCGCCGGCGCGCTGCTCAGCGGGCCTGGCTACGACCCGCGCGCGGTCGACGTCATCCGCCGGGCTTATCGGGTGCTGATTTCGGTGGCCGCCGCCCTCGCGGCCACCGCCTTCGTCGTGATGGCGATCGACGGCTGGGGTTCGCTCGTCGGGATGTCGAGCGGACCCGACGACCGGTGGGCGATCACGGTCGCCGCAGTGCTTTTCGCGCTCACCATCCCGGCGGGGCTGGGAGTGCGCATCCTCATCGGGATCGACCGCAATCAACTGGCCACCCTCGTGATGATGAGCAGCGCTGCGTTCTCGTTGCTGTTGACTCTGCTGCTGTACTGGTTGGACGTCGGAGGGATCTGGTACGCGCTGTCCGCATTGGGCGGCGTGCTGATCGGGCACGTCCTCGGCACTGTGCTCGCCCTGCGCCTGTCCGGCCTCGGGTGGTCGGTGTTCGCGCCGGTGAGCGCCCCGGCGGTCCGCACCCGGCTGCTGGAGGGCAGCCTGTGGCTCTTCCTCGTCGGTGTCGGACTGCCGATTGGGCTGCAGACCGGGCGCATCCTGCTCGCGCACCTGTCCACACCCGCGCAGTTGTCCGCATACGCCCTGACGGCTCAGATGTACTCGGTCGGCTGGTCGGTACTCTCCACCGCGGGGATGGCCTACTGGCCGGTCTTCGTCAAGAGGCGGGGTGCCGCGGAGGTGACGATCCGAATGTGGTGGCGGCTCACCGGCGTACTCGGTGGGGTCGCCGCGGTCGGTGCGGTCGCGCTGACAGTGCTCGGCCCATGGGTCGCGTCGATCCTCTCGGGTGGGGAGATCGAGGTGTCCGCGTCCCTTGCGATGACGTTCGGCGTACTGCTGGTTGCGCAGGCCGCCTACCTTCCCGCGGGCGTGTTGCTGACCAGACCGAATGAGGCACGGTGGCAGACGTACTGGACAGCCGCGATGGCCGCCGTCAGCGTTGGCTGTGGTTTCGCCCTGGCGGGTCCGTTCGGAGCGGTCGGGGTGGCGGGTGCGGCCGGGTTCGGCGTGCTTGCCGCGCAGGTGGTTCCGGCGCTGCTGTGGGTGCCTGGACTGGTGCGCCGGCGCCCTCCTGCGGGGAGCTAGTTGTGTTGTGCGTCCCGATCGCGAGTCAGCGGCTGCGCGAGGGGGGCGACGACGGTGACACCGGCCGCTACGTCGTGGATCACGGTGGCGTTCGGGCCCACGGTTGCGTTGTCGTGCAACGTGATCGGTCCCAGCACAATGGCGCCGGCGCAGACCCGGACACCGTCGCCGAGTGTGGGCCTGCCCCTCTTGTCGTGCCCGATCGTGACCTGTTGGTTGATCCAGCAGTGACTTCCGATGACTTCGGCGGTGACAATGGTTCCCACGCCGTGCTGAATGAACAGTCCCGGGCCGATTCGGTCGGCGTCGAGCGTGAGCGTCGACTCCTGCCGGTACACCGTCCTGAGCAGGAACCGCAGCAGCGGGCGGGCCGGCCGGAGTCGGTAGTGGACCAGGGCGCGGAACTCGGGCAGGGCACCGGCCAGGTAGGAGAATCGCGAGTAGGTGTCAAGCTCCCGGATGCGCTCCGCACCCATGCACTCGAGCCACCACTCGACGTCGACCGCGACCGAGCCCGACACTCCGCAGCGCTTGACTGCCCACCACAGCGGAAAAGCCCACACGCGGGCCGCTCGGAGGAGCACTGCCCGCCGACCGACGGAGGTCATTGCCCGATTCTAGGGCGTCGGACGCGGGCACGCGGGGACAATGGATGGCATGGCGCCCCAGCCGATATCGAAGGAGGCCCGGCTGTACATCGCCGGGCACAGGGGACTAGTCGGCTCGGCATTGTGGCGGCACTTCGCCGCGCGAGGATTCGAGAACCTGATCGGACGGCCGTCGGACGAGTTGGACCTGCGTGATCGGCAGGCGACTGCGGCATTCTTCGCAGAGACCCGGCCGGAGGTGGTGATCGATGCAGCCGCCCGGGTGGGGGGCATAGCCGCGAACAGGGACCAGCCGGCCGAGTTCCTGTCCGACAACCTGCTGATCCAGGTCAACCTCCTCGACAGCGCCGTGGCCACGGGAGTCGAGCGGCTCCTGTTCCTCGGCTCGAGCTGCATCTACCCCAAGTTCGCCGATCAACCGATTCGCGAAGAAGAATTGTTGACGGGCCCATTGGAAGAAACCAACGAGGCCTATGCGATCGCGAAGATCGCCGGTATCGAACAGGTCAAGGCCATCCGCAGGCAGTACGGACTGCCCTACGTCTCGGCGATGCCGACCAGCATCTACGGCCCGGGCGACAACTTCCACCCCCACGACAGTCATGTTCTCCCCGCCTTGATCCGCCGATTTCACGAGGCCGCACGCGGAGGCGCCGACTACGTGACATGCTGGGGCACAGGACGAGCCAGGCGCGAGTTCATGCACGTTGACGACCTGGCCACGGCCTGTCACGTCATCCTCGACAGGTACGACGACGGCCGGCCGATCAATGTGGGTACCGGATCGGACCTGACGGTCGCCGAGTTGGCACACCTGGTCGCCGGGATCGTCGGCTTCCGCGGCGAGATTCGTTGGGACGTCGACAAACCGGACGGCACGCCGAGGAAGATCCTCGACGTGCAGCGGCTGAGCAGGCTCGGATGGAAGTCGACCATCCCGCTCGATCAAGGCGTCCAGGCGACGTACGAGTGGTTCGTCGCGCGGCAGGACGCCCATCGGGCGTGAAGGGTCCAGGTCACCGCGATTCGGGGCCCCAGCCCGGCAGCTCGGGTCGGTCGATGCAGGGGGTGCCGCCAAGTTCGAGCGCCCGGATGTCGGCCGCCACCATGATTCTCGCCAGTTCTGGCGCAAGCACTTGCGCCTTCCACCCCAGAGCGGACTGCGCCTTCGATGCGTTGCCGATCACTGTGTCCACCTCGGCTGGACGCAGGTAGCGATCGTCGAATCGCACGTGCCTCTCCCAGTCGAGTCCTACCTGCGCGAAGGCCAGGGCGAGGAATTCGCGTACCGAATAGCCGATTCCGGTCGCGAGAACGTAGTCGTCCGGGTCGTTGGCTTGAAGCATCCGCCACATGCCCTCGACATACTCGGGCGCGTAGCCCCAGTCCCGCACCACGTCGAGATTTCCCAGATACAGGTGCCGGTCGACACCGGCTTGGATCCGTGCCACGGCGCGAGTGATCTTGCGAGTGACGAAGGTTTCGCCGCGACGTGGCGACTCGTGATTGAACAGGATGCCGTTGACGGCGAACAGTCCGTAGGCTTCCCGATAGTTGCGGGCCGACCAGTAGGAGAACAACTTGGACACGCCGTACGGCGACCGCGGATGAAACGGGGTGTCCTCGTTCTGCGGCGGTGGTGAGGATCCGAACATCTCGGAGCTGGACGCCTGATACAGGCGACAGTCGAGATCGAGGTGCCGGATGGCCTCGAGCAGCCGAATCGTGCCCAGACCCGCCGAGTCCGCCGTGTACTCGGGTTCATCGAAACTGACCCGGACATGTGATTGGGCCGCCAGGTTGTACACCTCGTCGGGCGCGATTCGGGACAACAAGGTGATCAGCCTGGCGCCATCCACCATGTCCCCGAAATGCAGGAACAACCGAGCTTCGGGCGTGTGTGGATCTACGTACAGGTGGTCGATCCGTGCGGTGTTGAAAGACGACGTGCGCCGGATTACCCCGTGCACCTCGTAGCCCTTGTTCAGTAGGAACTCCGCCAGATACGACCCGTCCTGACCGGTGATTCCGGTGATGAGCGCACGTCGGGTCATCGGTGGTCCTCCCCCGTTCGGGCCCGCCGGGCCGCCGCGAGCTCCCCGATCCATTCCTCGTACCGGTCGATGGCCGCGCCTGCCGACAGGGTGTCCGCCGCATAGCGACGGCCGGCCTCGGCGAGCGGCCCAGCCAGCGCATGATCAGTGCCGAGACGCACGGCCTCGCTGAGCAGCAGATCCGGCCGACCGGCGGGCACACAGATTCCGCCGCCAGACGCGACGACCTCGCCCGCAGTGAACCCGCCGGCGTCAGTCGCGGCCAGGACCGGTCGGCCCGACGTGAAGTAGGACGTGAGTTTGCTCGGCACCGCCATCTGCGCCACCCCGGGCCGCTCGTTGACCAGCAGCACGTCCGCTGCGCCCAGTGCGGCCGGGAACTCACGCTCGGGAACCGGCGGCAGGAACTCGAGGGCCGCAACGCCGACCGCCTGCTCCTCCAGCTTGGCGCGCTCGTTACCGTCTCCGAGTAGAACGAACCGGACCCGGCGTTGGTGGTCGCCGGCTATTCGTGCCGCCTCGATCACGTTCTCCAGCCCCTGCTTTGCGCCGATGTTCCCGGCGTGCAGCACCACGATGTCGTCGTCACCCCAGCCGTGCGCGGTGCGGAAGGCTGCGCTCGCGCGAGGATCCGCCGGTGCGATATGTGTCCAGTTGCGGATCTCGCAAATCCGACGCCGATCGACTCCCAGCCGGTCAACCAGGTCCGTCGTGAACCCGCGGTGAATGACCGCGACGCCGTCGGCGCACCGGGCGGTAGCCGACTCGAGGGCACGGACGGCGCGGGCAGGGGCCCCCGACATCGCTTCCGTCTCGACGACCGCTCGGCTGTACACGTCATGGATGAGCAGCCCGACAGCGGGCCGTCGTCGCGTCAACCGTGCGCGGGTGGCGGCCAGTGCGGCGGCGAGAAGCGGTGGGCTCACACAAACCACCACCTCAGGCCGATTCCACCCCGCCGTGATGAGCTGCAGCCCGAAGGTCAGTTCCATTGCAGCACGACCTCGTGCGGAGTTTCGTGCAGGCACGGAGTGGTTGAACCGGCGGACCCGTACGGTTCCGTGATACTCCTCGGACCTCAGGCCCGGGTATCCGTCCGCGCGCCGCCACTGCGGATAGTGCGGGTACCCGGTCAATACCTGTACATCGTGACCGCGAGCGGCGAGACCGGTCGCGAGTCCGGCCGTGTACGGTGCAATTCCGGTCGACTCGGGTACGTAGTTGATCCCGAGAATGGCGAGTCGGATCCGATCACCGGTCACAGTTACCGAGCGTAATGGTCCGAGGTCACCGAATGGGCGCCGATGCGGCGAGTTGTCGACACCGGCAGTATCCGCGAGATCGACTGCGATGACGCTCCGACTGGCCGTAAACTGGGCGAACCCGCCATCGATCTCGAGGTATGGCGCATATGAGCGAACAGGCATCAGTAACCCGGTGGCAGCCCTCTGCGACCGGCCTGCGGCGACTGCTCGTCGACTCACCGACGTCTCTGGGTGCCAAGACGCGCGCGCACCGCTGGCAGGTGTTCGCCGAGGCCTTCCCTACGATCGAGGGCCTTCACGTCCTGGATCTGGGCGGGACCGTCGAAGCGTGGCGCCGGACCCCGGTCAGACCACAACACGTCACCGTGCTCAACCTGTTCGAACCCGGAGATGCAGACGTCGACTGGGTCACCCCCTTGACCGGTGACGCGTGCGCAGCCACCGAGGCGCTGGAGAGTGCGGGTGTGGACCCGCATTTCGATCTGGTGTTCTCCAACTCACTGATCGAGCACGTGGGTGGGCACGCGCGACGAGTGAGCCTGGCCCGGGAGGTCCGTCAGTTGGCGCCGCGGCACTGGGTACAGACCCCATATCGCTATTTTCCCGTGGAGCCACACTGGCTGTTTCCGGGAATGCAGTTCATGCCCGCCGTGATCCGAGTGGCGATCGCAAGGCACTGGCCGCTGGTGCACACGAAACCGGAAAGCTACGACGACGCCGTCGAATCCGTTCTCTGGACGGAACTGGTGGGGGCCACCGAAATGCGGAACTACTTCCCGACCTCGACCATCCTGCGGGAGCGGGTGCTCGGTGTGCCCAAGTCGCTCATCGCAGTGTCGGTCGGTGGCTGACGTGCGGACTCAGCGACTTCGGCCTGTCGAGTCGTCGCGCGAACCTTCCGTATCGGTGGTCGTTCCCTGCTACAAGTACGGGAAGTTTCTGCCGGACGCGGTCGGGTCCGCACTCTCGCAGACTGGCGTGCGGGTCGACGTCCGGGTCGTGGACGATGCATCGCCCGACGACAGTGCCGAGGTCGCGAGAGCTTTGGCAGCGGCAGACAGTCGAGTGAGCTGCGTCGTGCACTCGCAGAATCATGGTCACATTGCGACGTACAACGAGGGACTCGGCCGCGCAACCGGAGACTACGTCGTGTTGTTGTCTGCTGACGACCTACTGACGCCGGGGTCGTTGCGGCGTGCGACCGACCTCCTGGAAGCGCGCCGTGACCTGGCCTTCGTCTATGGCTACGCGCCGTCGTTCTCCGACAGAATCCCGGTCCCGAATACTCAGCTCCGGAGCTGGTCGGTGTGGTCTGGAACCGAGTGGCTCGGGCGGATCTGCAGTCGGGGGAATGGCTTGGTGACCAACCCGGAGGCCGTGATGCGGCGATCGGTACTGGCGGAACTAGGCGGGTACGATGCCGCGCATCCACATGCAGCCGACTTCAAGCTCTGGTTGCACGCTTCTCTCCGGGGCGCAGTCGGCCGCGTCAATGGACCCGATCAAGCGTTCTACCGCGTTCACGGCGCGAACATGCACCTGACCGACTTCAACGGCGTCTTCACCGACCTGCGTGAACGTCGGCGCGCATTCGAGGACTTCTTCGCCGAGGAACGGACGGCGTATCCCGAGATCGACCGTCTGCGTCCCGTCGCCCTGCGCGCACTGGCCCACGAGTCGTTGAAGTGGGGCTCGCGGGCATACGACGAGAGTGCATCGAAGCAGCGCGAAATGGGGGCCCGAACCGCGCTCGAGGAATACACCGAATTCGCGGTCGACACGTGGCCGGACATCCGGGGATCGGCGTCGTGGCGCGCCTGCGAAAGGCGGTCACGCGGCGAGGTCAGTTGGATCGCACAACAGATGTCCGCCGCGGAATGGAGCCTTCGTCACAAGCTGCGGTGGCGTCGATGGCGCAGGTTCGGGACCTGAGCGCCTGCACTGGCGGCAACGGGTAGCGCGTCGCGGCACTACTGGCTTGTGGTGGCACCCTCGTACACTTCGTCCTCGACGATGCGAACCACCTGGTTCCGAGTTGCCCTCCAGTTGTCCCCCCGCGCACTGTGCGCCGCCGCCACGGCTCGAGATTCGACAGCATGCTCTCCGAGGACGAGGGTCAACGCGTCTGCGATCCCGGAGGGTGTCGGTTGTGCCCACTTCACCATCGGACTCGGCATATCGGCGCGGGAATACGGCGAATCATTGACGACGGGGACGACGCCGCAGGCCAGCATCTCCTCGACGGTCAGCGAGATGTTGGTGAACGACAGGCCGATACCTCCGATCACCTGGTTGTAGAGCAGTGCGAGTTGATGCGGACTGAGTTGGCCGTGTCGCGTGACCGGAAACGGGAAATCGCCCGACGTGTCACCGAAGACATTGATTGTCTGGTCAGGGTGATTGCGATGGAACTCCGAGAGCGCAAGCTGGGCCAACAGACTTCCGCGGCGCGGGGTCTGGGGTCTCGAGTAGAAGACGATCCCGGCCCGCTCGCCGTCGTTTCTGAGCGCGTAAATTGTTGAGTCGCAGCTGAATTCGACGACATCTACTGGCGCATGCTTCCGAACGAGTTCAGCCACCATGTGACCGAGTGCGATATTCCTGAATCCAAATCGGTAGGTGTCTTCGGCCAGTGCGTACTCGGATCCACGTGCGTAGAAGAACGGCTCGAAATCCTGGATGAAGTAGAGACGGCGGCCAGGCATCGCCCCGTGTGAACCGAGAACGTGAGCAGTGTCCCAGGACGTCGCCAGGTAGCAGTCGCAGGGCTGTAGTCCGTCCTTCGCATCCACGACGCTCGCCCGAATCGTCGGCCAGCCGTTGCGGATCGCGTTCTCGTGGAACGTGACCGGAGAGGAGTAGCGGTCATAAACGTGCAGGACGCACTTGTGTCCGGCGGACTCCAGTGCCTCAACCATGCGAAATATCGTGGCGTGCCCCCCGGACAGCCCAGCCGGTGGAGTGATGATCCACCCGATTTCCAGAGGAGCGGGGCGGGCGGGACGACGCGCGGGGACCGTCCACTGCACTCGTGTGGAGTCGCAGGTATTGACGGAAGTCAGGGGGAACTCGAGCGCCGCCGCCCCGGTGGCCAGATAAGCCCGGCGGGCCAGACGGCGACAGATCTCGGGGCGTCCACCCGTCCGCAGCGTCGCCGCGATCTGGACCATTCGTCGACGTACAGCGGGGACTCCACCACTGGCCCCGGTCATACTCCCCACCTCATCCATCGGGTCAGGAACAGCTCGTACTCGAGGCGGCGGAGGACCGCCGCGCCGGCGAGTGGAGATATCCGCCACGGCCAGCTCGACTGCACCCGCTCCCTGCGGCGCAGAGATCGCCATGCTGGGAGTTCCGCCGCACCGGGGTAGAAATCGATCGCACAATCACGAAGGGCCACAATAGATGTCGTGTCGCACCGACCGCGATCGCATTCATGAGCCGCATATCGAAGGGTTGCACGCGCCAATGCCCGGCTGGCCAGATCGTGCAGATGGTCAGCTTCGGCAAGCTCGCCGCCAATCCCGGCGAAGAACATCTCGAATGCGGCGTGCCGTTCGCGGATCTCGTGAACTGGATCGGACAGGTCGCGCGACAGGCTGTTCGGATGCTCGCGGTGCCACGCCTGATCTGCTCCCTCGATGTGTGCTACATCTGAGACCGCCGACAGTCGGAGCCACATCTCCATGTCGTGCGTATGTGCGAGCGACTTCTGCCCACCTACCCGATCCACGACCGAAGCTCGCATCAGCACCTCGGGCGAGGTGATGACATTGAGCCCCGTCCGGCAGCGGTCCGCGAGCCAACGTCGGCCCGGCCAGACTGTCCACGAATGGACTCGCGAGCGGAATGGCGCGCGACTTCCCGGCGCGACGGTCACCGGCCTGCCCCACCCGCGGAGACTCTCCTTGGGGTCGGAACTCTCGAAGAAATGAATGGGATGTCCGTAGACCAATCCGACAGTCGGGAAGGCCCTGGCCAGGTCCACCGAGCGGGACAGTGAGCCGGGTGTCAGCATGTCGTCGGCGTCGAGACGTACGACAAACTCGCCGGTGATGGCGGCGAGCCCGTCGTTGAATGTCTCGACAGGTCCACGGTTGCGCGAATGCCGAATCAGCCGCGCGCGAGCGTCCACCTTCGAGAGCGCTTCCACGATCATCGCGCTCGAGTCGGTCGAGGCATCGTCGACCACGATCAACTCGATCTCGACGCCCGTCTGCGTCAGCACGCTCGACACCGCGTCGGGAAGGAAGTGCGCGTAGTTGTAACAGGGAACGACCACGGACACGCGCGCGGGAGGAAGCCCCTGAGCCCGACTCGGAGGGACCCGCACCCGTCTCGTGATGCGCCGCTGCGTCATTGCCCGGACAGTTCGAGTCGGAGAGCCGCAGCCACGGCGTCTTGCTGCTCTTCGGTGATGCCCGGAAAGATCGGCAGCGACAGGATTTCTTTGCTCAGTCGCTCCGCGACTGGGAAGTCTCCTTCGCGACAGCCGAGCACCGAGAACGCCGGCAATAGATGGACAGGGGTCGGATAGTGAATCCCCGCTCCGATCCCATGTGTGTTCAGATCAGACACCGCGCGGTCCCTGTTCGGAACTCGCACGACATACAGGTGCCACACATGTTCGTTCCCTTCCGTCACGGCCGGTAGCGCGATCTGTTCGTTCTCGGCCAGCAATTCCTGGTACCGAACCGCGGCGGACTGACGCTCCTTGTTCCATGCGTCGAGCAGTGAGAGCTTGATCGAGAGCACGGCAGCCTGAATTCCGTCGAGACGTGAGTTGACGCCGATCTGGACGTGCTCGTGTTTGCGGACACCGCCGTGATTCCGGAAGGCGCGAATGGACTCGGCGGCAGCGTCGGAATCGGTCAGCACGGCGCCTGCATCACCGTATGCACCGAGATTCTTACCCGGGTAGAAGCTCGTTGCCGCCACGTCACCCAGCGAACCCGCCCGCCGCCCGAAGCGTTCGGCGCCCTGTGCCTGCGCGGCGTCCTCGACGATCGCCACCTCGGCGCCGACCGCCTCGCGGACGGCCTCAACACGTGCCATCTGACCGTAGAGATGCACCGGGATCACCGCCCGTGTGCGCGAGGTCAATCGCTCGCCGACCAACGCCGGGTCGATCAGGAAATCCTCATCGCAGTCGACCAGGACCGGCGTGGCCCCGCAGCGCACGACGGCCTCCGCCGTCGCGACGAACGTGTTCGCGGGCAGGATCACCTCGTCGCCGCGGCCCACTCCAACGCTGCGCAGGGCAATCTCCACTGCATCGGTGCCGTTCCCGACCCCGACGGCATGGCGCGCTCCGCAGTACGTGGCGAACTCGCGTTCGAAGCGCTCCACCCGTGATCCGAGGACGAACTCGGCATTCGCCATCACATCGCGGAGTACGACCTCTACGTCCTCGGCAATCCGCCGGTGTTGGAGCGAGAGATCCACCAGCGGAATCGGGGGGTGTGCATTCATGTCGCTCCTTCGGCCATCAGTTCCGTCGAGCGTGACCGCGTGGACTGCCTGAGCCTCGACAGCCACCGATGCAACAGTCCGACGTACACGGCGAGACCGACGGTGCCGCCGCAGAGCAGCGCGACGACCGGGGTATCCAACTGGCGGGACACCAGGTGCGCCACGAGCCAGGCAGGTCCAGCTGCCAACACAGGCGGAACCAGGGCCCGGACGACCGCGGCGATGTCGGCCCCTACGCGACGTGCGGCCAACAGGTACATCGGCAAGACGACGACGGCGCCGATGATCACGTGCGCCCAACCGCCGCCCGCGATGCCGTAGTGCCGGGTGCCGAGAATCATCGCCGGTACCAACGCGACGATCCACAGAGCCTGTATCCACAGCACGGGGCGCGCCGCCCCGCGGGCCATCAGGTACGTCGCGATCATGTCGAACAACACCCGCAGCGCACCGAACAGGCCGAGGGCAGCCAGTGCCGCGGCGGACGGAATCCACCGGTCGCCGTACAGCAGTCGCACCAGCGGAACCGACAGCACCGCGAGCAGGACGCCGGCAGGCACCGCAGCGGCCCAGGTGAAGGCGGTCCCCACCGCCAGGCCCCGGTCGCGGGCGGCGGCGATGCCCCTGGGCTGCCCGCGCGCGGTCTCCGAGAAGGCGGCCAGCGCCACGGACCGAACCGCCTGACCGATGGCGGTCATCGGCCAACTCGACACGTTGAAGGCGAGCACGTACAAGCCCAGCGCCGCCTCGCCGGCGACCCGGGCGATCACCATGTTGTCGACATTCAGCAACAACCAGGACAGCAGGTTGGCCGATGCGATCGGAATCCCGAAACGCAATGCTGGTCTCGCCTCGACACGGTCGAAGCCGAACTGCGGTCGTCGCTTCGAGAGGACGAATTGCACTGCCGTTCCGCAGGACTGCGCAACGAGCCGCGCCACGGCGAGCGCCATCGGTCCCAGACCCAGCACCACGAGCAGGATGGCCACCGCGGTGCCGACGGCGAAGTCGGTGGCACTCGCCGCGAAGAGCTTCTTCTGCTCGAAGTTCCGCTGGAGCATGCCGAAGGGGACGACGCCGATGCCCGACACCAGCAAGGTGAACGACAGGACGACGATCACCGGGGCCGCGGCCTGCGCGCCGAACAGGTCGGCGACGACCCGCGCACTCAGTGCCATCGCGCCGGTCAAGGCCATGCCGGCCAGCAGTCCGAGCGTGGCAACCGTGGGTGCGCGTCGCTCTGGGTCGGTCGTATGGACCAGGTACGCACTCAGCGCGAGGTCGGCGAGCGTGACGAGGACGGTCTGGACGGTCAGCGCCACGGCGTAGACGCCGAACTCCCCAGGAGTGAGGAGCCTGGCCAACACGATGCCGAGGACGAGGCTGCCCAGCCGCAGGGTGAGAGCGCTGGCCAGGCTCCACGCAAGTCCGTGGCGGATCAACCGCTCGAGGTCGACGCTCATCTGGAACTCGCGGTGCTCGCGGTCGGTACGTGCGCCGCCGCCAAATCTCGGGCGGGAACCCCGGCCCACGTCTGCGCTTCCGGAAGGTCGGTCAGCAGCGTCGCCCCCATTCCGAGTACCGCATTCGCGCCAACGTGGATCTTCTCGCGTACGCAGGCATTCATACCTAGATAGGCGAGCCGTCCAACTCTGACTCCGCCGCCGAGCACCACACCCGCACACAATGTCGCGAAATCGTCGACCCTGTCGTCGTGGGTGAGCACCACATGCGGCATCACCACGACATGTCGACCGACCTCGACATTCGCGGTGAGAACGGTCTGGGCCAACAGAATCGACCCGACCCCCACGTTGCAGGTGGTGGGCACTCGAACGCTGGGATCGATCAACGTGGCAAACCGGTCATCACCAATTCCACACTGCGACAACCGGTCCACGATCACGGACCGCGTCCGTCCGGATCCGACGCAGACGACGAACTCGGCATCAGGATGATCCTCTGCCGCCGCGAGCCCACCCAGGACAGGTAGACCTGAGACGGATGTCCCGTGTAGCAAGACGTCGTCGTCGAGGAATCCGATCACCATGCGATCTACCGATGCCCGCACGCTCGACACCACCTCGCGTGCGAGTCCGCTGGCGGCGACCAGTACGAGCGGCTTCGTCGGCATCGGTCAGTCCACTCGCAGTACGTCCACGATCCGGGACTGTACGGAATCCGACATCTGGTGGAACAGAGGGAGAATCAGGGTGCGATCAGTCAAGCGGTCAGTGGAGGACAGGACCGCGTCACCATGGTCTCCACCGGCATAGGCCGGCTGCCGATGGGAGGCCATGACCCCGCGCCTCGCGGAGATGTCCGCGTGGGCCAGCCGAGCGAGCAGACCCTCGCGATCAACGGGGTACTCCGAACCCACTTCGACCCAGAAGGACTGGTAGTTCGCCTCACCACCGTCCGGATCGGTGACGCAGCGCAGCCCCGGTACGTCGGCCAGGGCTCGCTGGTAGCCGGCCGCCAGGATCCTGCGCCTGCGGACCACTTCGTCCAACTTGCCGAGCTGCACGAGCCCGACCGCGGCCTGCAGGTCGGTCATCCGAAAGTTGTAACCCACCTCCAGGTATTGCTCGGCGGGTGCGAGTGCGCTGCGGTGCCGTTCGGCGGCGCTCACACTCACGGCGTGTTCGCGCAGGGCGCCGGCGCGCTCCGCCCAGTCGGCCCGGCTGGTGGTGAGCATGCCGCCCTCGCCGGTGGTCAACAGCTTTCGGGGATGGAAGGACCACGCGGTGATTTCCGCGCCCTCCCCCACTGGTCGCCCGTGGTAACGAGACCCGGCGCCGCACGCCGCGTCCTCGATCACCGTGATGTCCAGCGGGTCACACAGGGAACGTATCGACTCGAGGTCGACGGGAACGCCGCACTGATCGACCACGATGACGGCCCTGGTGGCCGGTGTCAGCGCTGCTTTGACGGAGTCTGCGGTCAGGTTGCCGGTTGCCCGGTCCACATCCGCGAATACCGGCCGCGCGCCGACATGCACGACGGCGTTCGCCGTCGCGATGAACGAGAACGACGGAACCACCACGTCGTCACCCGATCCAATACCGGCCACGACAAGTGAAAGATGCAGGGCTGTCGTGCAACTCGAAGTTGCGACCCCGAACCTAGCCTGCATCCTGCCCGCGAAGGCGTCCTCGAACTCGGCGACCTTCGGGCCCTGGGCCACCCATCCGGATTCGATCACGGCAGTGACCGCCGCGACCTCCTCGGCACCGAGCCACGGCTTCATGACGTTGATCCGCGTCACGGCGCGCCCACCGCCCGCCCCGCCGCGATCGCCTCACGCTGAGGCTCCCACCACTCGACCAGTCGGCGCAGACCGACGTCCAGCGGCACCTGCGCCACGAAACCCAGGTCACGTCGCGCGGCCGAGGTGTCCGCCAGGCGGCGGGAGACGCCGTTCACGACACGCGCGGGGCCGTACTCCACCGGCAGGTCTGAGTCCATCGCGCGCAGAAGAGCTTCCGCGAGCTCGAGCAGGCTGGTCTCCACCTGGCTGGCGATGTTGTACACGCCCTCCGTGACATCACTGACGGCGGCGAGGAGGTTCGCTCGGGCAATGTCCTCGGTGTACACGAAGTCCATGGTCTGGGTGCCGTCGCCGAAGATCAGCGGGGGCAGTCCGTCGGCGATGCGTTCCATCCACCGGACGAGGACCTCGGTGTAGAGGCCGTGTACATCCATCCGCGGGCCGTACACGTTGAAGTACCGCAACGCAACGTAGTTCAAGCAGCTCATGGCGTGGAAGCTGCGCAGCATGCCCTCGTTGAAACTCTTCGCGGCGCCGTAGAAGGTGTCGTTGTTCTGGTGGTGGTGTCGCTCGTCGGTCGGAAAATACTCGGCCATCCCGTACACGGAGGCCGAAGAGGCCGCCACCACCTTGTCGATCTTGTGCTCGGCAGCGGCTTCCAGCACCGTGAAGGTACCGTCGACCAACACCTGCAGGGCGAGCCGGGGTTCCTCCGCGCACTGGGTGATCCGGATCGCCGCCTGATGGAACACCACGTCGGAACCCCTGACGAGGTCGTGGACAAGGTCCACGTCGCCGAGATCGCCCACGACCAACTGGGTGCGTGGGTCGCCGAGCGCGCCGGCGAGGTTCTCCCTCCGGCCACGCACCAGATTGTCGAGCACCAACACCCGCGCGGCGCCCGCGGCAAGCAACCGATCGACGATCGTCGATCCGATGGTGCCCGCGCCACCAGTGACCAGCGCCGACGCCCCCGCCAGCGCGGTCACGACGGTTCCCCGTCGTCGCCCAGATCTTGTTGCTCGGGGACGATCGGCCTGCCGTGCGCGACCAGACTGGCTGACGCCGCCTCGAGAGTCGCCAGCACCCGCAGCCCCGCGGCCCCGTCGGTGCGAGGCGAGCGTTGTTCTCGGATCGCCGCGGCGAACTCGGTCACCATCGCCGACAGCGCCTCGCGTTCGGGCAACGCGGGGACAGTGACGTCACCGAGACGATAGGAGACGGCTGCATCCCGCCGTTGATCGCCACTCGCGTCCTGGAGGGCGAGATCGATGCCGCGGTCGTGAAGAGACACGCGTTGCTGCGGGTTGAGGTCGTCCCAGACCAGGGTGCGGTGGCTGCCGCCGATCACCATCCGGCGAATCTTGGTGGGCGAGAGCCAGTTGACGTTGACGTGCGCGGTTCCCCCGCCGGCGAGGGGCATGGTCAGGTAGCCGACGCACGCCTTGCCGGCCCGCAGCGGATCCGCGCCGGTCGCCGACACCTCGGCCGGCACCAGCCCTCCCGGCAGGATGAGGTCCAGGATGGAGAGATCGTGTGGGGCGAGATCCCAGAACACGTCCACGTCCGGCTGCACCAGTCCGAGATTGATCCGGATCGAATCGACGTAGAGGATATGGCCCAGTAGGCCGTTCGCGATGGTGTCGCGTATGTACTGCACCGCGGGCGTGTAGCAGTACGTGTGGTCGACCATCAAGGTCAGCCCGGCATCGTGCGCGGTGCGGACCATCTTGGCCGCATCGACCGAGGTCGGGGCCAACGGCTTCTCCACAAGGACATGTTTGCCTGCCGCGAACGCGGCCAATGCCAACGGCGCGTGAGTGTGTGCGGGGGTTGCGATCGCGACCGCGTCGATGTCGTCCCTGGCCAGCAGTCGGTCCACCGACGTTTCCGTGTCGACTGTCGAGCGCGGGCCGACCACTTTGGCTGCGCGACCCTGGTCGATATCGCACACAGCGACCAGGTCCCAGTCGGGAGATCCTCGGAGGTTGCGAACAAGGTTCGGTCCCCAATAGCCCGCCCCGACTACCGCGGCGCGATACGCCTGAGCCATGTCTGCCCCCTCCCCCGGTGCCACACCGCGGGGACTGGTGTGAACGTCTCACTCCCGATCAGAGTGGACGACAGGTTTCCTATCCATTCTTAGCCATTGCCCCCGATTTGGCCAGTGAATCAGACCTTGAGTCTGTTTCTGCACGGAAGTTGGGTGCGAACACCAGTGCGACTTCGATGAGTCCACCCAGCCGCGCAGAGTGGGCAGCGCCCGCCCCGATGTGCCAGGATGCAATCACCGTCATCGACGGGACGCTGGAGGACCTCGAGGGGTGGGAGCACCCATGGTCAGCGAAGCAAGTGATGCGCCGGATGGAGTTTTCGTGCATCCGCTCGGACTCTGCGAGAGCTCGGAGGTCGGCAGCGGCACCCGAGTTTGGGCATTCGCGCACATTCTGCCGGGGGCGCGCGTCGGTGGTGACTGCAACGTCTGCGACCACGCCTACATCGAAGGCGGGGCGGCGATCGGGGACCGCGTGACCGTCAAGAACCGCGCCCTGGTGTTCGAGGGTGTCACGATCGAGAACGACGTCTTCCTCGGACCGGCCGTGATCTTCACGAACGATCTGCGACCACGGGCGGCGATCAAGCGCCGCAGCGACGAACTGGCGCGCACCCTCGTGCGGCGCGGCGCGACGCTCGGCGCTGGTGTCGTGGTCGTGTGCGGGACGACGATCGGGGAGAACGCGTTCGTCGGCGCCGGAACGGTCGTTACTGCGGATGTGCCCGCCCACGGCTTCGTGGTCGGGAATCCCGGGCGTCTGATCGGCTGGGCATGTACATGCGGCAGGCGGCTCGATTCGCGTCTGACATGCACCTGTGGACTCGAGTTCGTCAAGACGACCGAGGGACTCACGCATCGGCCGGAATCGTAGACGCCCGAAAGCCGACCTACCGTGCGCTCCAGTATCGCGTCCAAGCGTCCGCATTCAGGCGCCCCGGCTCGATCCCGCCTGCGTGCGCGGCGAGCTCCGTCGCCCTGACCCGACGCACGAAGCTGAGCGTCGCCCTGCGCAACGCATCCTCGGCGTTGTCCCCCACCTCGACCCGCACCATCCGCAGCTCGTCAGGGACATACTCGAGCGGCAGCCCGGCCCTCGTCGCCCGTTCGATCACCTTCTCCGCCAACGCGAGTGCGGGCTGGGCCATCGCGATGCCGTCGAGGCAGGAGGCCCGGGCCTTCTCGGCGGCCTTCGCTTCCTCCCACGCCCGCTCCTGCTCCGCGACGTCGATCGGTCCGGAGTGACCGTTGGTCAGGTGCGGGCTGCGCAGTGACAGTTTGGTCACGAGGGTGCGGGCGACGTCGTCGACGGTGAACGGGTCGGTCGCCGATTCCTGCGCGATCCGCGAGTGGAACAGCACCTGCAGCAGCAGGTCGCCGAGTTCCTCGCGCAGACCCACCGGGTCGCCCGCATCAATCGCGTCGAGCAGCTCGTACGTCTCCTCGAGTAGGTAGCGGCGCAGCGAGTCGTGGGTCTGGGTGACTTCCCAACCTCCGTACGACCACAGCCGGTCCATCACCTCGGCGGCCTCGACAAGCCCGTCCCCGAGCCTGGGATCGTCGGCACTCATGCCGACGCACCCACCACCGGCACCGACACGTCGACCGCGCCCGCTGCCTTGCCGTCCATCGCGAGCAGGAAGTCCGCGATGTACTGCAGCAGCTCCACGTCCCGTACCCGGTCGGCGCCGACCCCACCGGACCCGGTGCGCGGCAACGGCATCTGCACCATCCCGGTGGTCGCGCGGTACTGCGCGCTCGAGTACAGCCGCTTGAGTCGCAGCTGCTTGGAGTCAGGCAGCTGCATCGGCGCGATCTTGAGCTGGGTGCCCGCGACCGACACCTCCTCGATCTCGTACTCGCGGCACAGCAACCGCAACTTGGCGACCGACACCAGCCGGCCGACCTCCTCCGGCAGTGGGCCGTAGCGGTCGACGAGTTCGTCGACGACGGCAGCGATCGCGGCGTCGTCGGTAGCGGCGGCCAGCTTGCGGTACGCCTCGAGCCGCAGCCGGTCGCTCGTGACGTAGTCGGGCGGGATGTGCGCGTCCACCGGAAGGTCGATCCGCACTTCCTTGGGCGCCTCGTCCGTGGTGATCGGGCGGCCGTCCGCGACGGCGCGGTAGGCCTCGACCGCCTCCCCGACCAGGCGCACGTAGAGGTCGAAGCCGACCCCGGCGACGTGCCCGGACTGTTCGGCGCCCAACACGTTACCGGCGCCACGGATCTCGAGATCCTTCATGGCGACGGCCATGCCGGCGCCGAGGTCGGAGTTCTGCGAGATGGTCGCGAGCCGGTCGTACGCCGTCTCGGTGAGCGGCTTCTCGGGTGGGTACAGGAAGTAGGCGTAGCCGCGTTCGCGACTGCGCCCGACGCGGCCGCGCAGCTGGTGCAGCTGGGACAGTCCGAGCGAGTCGGCCCGTTCCACGATCAGGGTGTTGGCGTTGGAGATGTCCAGGCCGGTCTCGATGATGGTGGTACACACCAGCACGTCGAATTCGCGTTCCCAGAAGCCCTGCACCGTCTTCTCGAGGGTCTCCTCGTTCATCTGACCGTGCGCCACCACCATCCTCGCCTCGGGCACGAGTTCGCGAAGTCGCTTGGCGGCCTTGTCGATCGAGCTGACCCTGTTGTGCACGTAGAACACCTGGCCGTCACGCAGGAGTTCACGGCGGATCGCCGCGGCGACCTGCTTGTCGGCGTAGGCACCGACGTAGGTGAGGATCGGGTGTCGCTCCTCGGGCGGGGTGAGGATGGTCGACATCTCGCGGATGCCGGCCATGCTCATCTCCAGCGTGCGCGGAATCGGAGTGGCGGACATGGTGAGCACGTCCACGTGGGTCCGCAGTGCCTTGATGTGTTCCTTGTGCTCGACGCCGAAGCGCTGCTCCTCGTCGACGACGACCAGACCGAGGTCCTTCCACCGCACCCCGGTCTGCAGCAGGCGGTGGGTACCGACCACGACGTCGACCTCGCCGTCGGCCAGTTGCGCGATGATCTCCTTCGACTCCCCCGCGTCCGTGAACCGGGACAGCCCGCGCACCTTGACCGGGAACGACGCCATCCGCTCGGTGAAGGTCTGCAGGTGCTGCTGCGCGAGAAGGGTTGTCGGAACCAGAACGGCGACCTGCTTCCCGTCCTGCACGGCCTTGAACGCGGCGCGCACCGCGATCTCGGTCTTGCCGTAGCCGACGTCGCCGATCACCACGCGGTCCATCGGGACCGGCTTCTCCATGTCCGCCTTGACCTCGCCGATCACGGTCAGCTGGTCCTGGGTCTCGGTGAACGCGAACGCGTCCTCCATCTCCTGCTGCCACGGGGTGTCCGGCCCGAACGCATGGCCCGGGGCGGCCTGGCGCGCTGCGTACAGCTGCACCAATTCACCGGCGATCTCGCGAACCGCCTTGCGCGCCTTGCGTTTCGTGTTCGCCCAGTCGGACCCACCGAGCTTGCTCAGCGCGGGCAGCTCGCCGCCGACATAGCGGGAGAGCTGATCGAGTGACTCCATCGGGACGAACAGCCTGTCACCGGGATGACCGCGCTTGCTGGCCGCGTACTCGATGACCAGGTACTCCCGGCGAGCGCCGCCGATCGTCCGCTCCACCATCTCGACGAACCGGCCGATGCCGTGCTGGTCGTGCACGACCATGTCCCCCGCGGCCAGCGCCAGCGGGTCGACCTGGTTGCGGCGCTTGGCGGGCAGGCGTCTTCCGTCCCCCGCCGCGGCCACCCGGTTGCCGGTCAGGTCCGACTCGGAAATCAGCACCAGGCCGACTTGGTCGCTGTCGTCGTCGGCGGGGAAGACGAGACCGTCGTGGAGGCTTCCGCACAGCACCTCCACCTGACCCCGCAGTGGCTCGGCGCCCGGTGCGAGAGCGGCGGCGGGCACCTCGGCCTCGCCGAGCCGCTCGAGCACCCGGTGCGCGGTACCCGAGCCCGCGACCACCACCGCCGCCCGACCACCCGCGGCAACGTGCGCGCGGAGCATCACGAACAGCTCGGCGAGCAGCTCGTCGGAGCCTCGGACCTCTGGCGCGGGGCGCAGGTCGAGGACCAACTCCTCCTCGCTCCCCGAGGCGAGCGGGCTGATCGTCCACCAGGGCCGACCGGTCGCCTCGACGCTCTCGCGCACCTGCCGCAGGGACCGATACGCGGACGCCCCCAGGTCGATGCCCCGGGTGTCGATCGGTGCCGCGCCGCCGATCGAGGCCGCGGTCCACGACGCCTCCAGGAATTCCTGGCCGGTCCGCACCAGATCCGTTGCGCGAGTGCGAATCTTCTCGGGATCACACAGCAGCACGTGGGTACTCGCGGGCAGCACGTCGGTCAGCAGCACCAGCTCACCGCCGAGGAGGACCGGAAGCAGTGCCTCCATGCCCTCGACGGGGATGCCTGCGGAGAGTTTGTCGAGCATCTCGACGAGTGCGGCGTCGGCCTGGTTGTCCTGGGCCAGCACCGCCGCGCGGTCACGCACTCGTTCGGTGAGCAGCAGCTCGCGGCACGGCGGCGCGATGAGCGTCGCGATCTCCAGTTCCGGCAGCGACCGCTGGTCGGCCACCGAGAAGGCCCGCAGCTCGGTCACCTCGTCGCCCCAGAACTCCACGCGCACAGGGTGATCGGCGGTCGGTGAGAACACGTCGAGGATGCCGCCGCGGACCGCGAACTCGCCGCGCTTGCCGACCATGTCGACGCGGGTGTACGCCATCTCGACCAACCGCTGGATCAGGCCGTCGAACGAGGTCTCGGTGCCCACCCGCAGCGTGACCGGTTCGATCTCCCCGAGGCCGGGCGCCATCGGCTGCACCAGCGAGCGGACCGTGGTGACGACCACCCGCAGCGGCGGCCCGTAGTCGCCGTTGTCCGGGTAGGCGAGCCGGCGCAGCACCTCGAGTCGCCGCCCGACCGTGTCCGCGCCGGGCGAGAGCCGCTCGTGCGGCAGCGTCTCCCAGGACGGGAACTGGGCGACCGCGTCGCCGAGGATTTCGCGCAGTTCGACTGTCAGGTCGTCGGCCTCACGGCCGGTGGCGGTGACCAGGAGAAGTTGGACCTGCTCGGCGACCGCGCTCGCGACGAACGGGCGAGCCGGATTCGGGGCGACGATGTCGAGGTCGACTCGCCCGAGAGCATCGCGCACCGCACCGAAAGCCGGGTGGGCGAGCGCGACGCGGGCGACACCGGCAAGCGGGAGCGGCTCGTGCGTCACCGGGATCGGCGCGGGCTGGGAAGGAGTAGGCAACGTCGATGCTCCTGTGTAAACGAGCGAGTGTGAAAATGAGTCTATGCCGGGCCACCGACCGACGCCCTCGGGGTCAGCGCCGCAAACGTCGCGCCGCGAACTCCCGGAAGTAGTCGACCTTCCCGGCTGCGACCAACGACGGCAACATGAAGTACCACGCCCTCTCCATCCGGGCCGGGAGTTGATCGAGCGTCCCGGTCGCGTGCGCAACCACGCGGGCCCCGAACAACGTCTCGAAGACGAAGGCTCCCACAGCCTCAGGGTCCGTGCCGGCGATGTCGCCCTCGTCCATCGCGCGTCCTGCCAGGTCCACCTGGTAGCGCTGCCACGTCTCGACGACGTTGCCGTCGGTGCCGCGGTGATCGCCGATCTCGTGGTGCAGACGGAACATGGCCGCGACGATCGGATCTGCGGCCGCCACATCCGTCGCGAGGTAAGGCAGTCCGATCATGACCTCCAACGCGGGATCGCGAAGGTCGGCCAGCGGCGCGCATGCCGACTCCAACCGCCGACTGCCCTCGTCGATCACGCCGCGGGCCAGGTCCTCCTTGGAGGCGAAATGGAAGTACAGCGAGCCCTTCGTGACGCCCGACTGGGCGATGATCTCGCTGAGATTCGCCTGCGCGTACCCGGATCGGGCGAAGACCTCGGCGGCGGCGAGCAGAACGGCGTTCCGGGTCGCCTCGGCCCGCTCCTGCCTAACCATTCAACCCGCCTCTGGTGACCGCGTCATGTGTCGACTGCGCTCGAAACATAACACCCAGTGGGTGAGCTTCCCCTGATCACGACCGCGAGTCGGGCAACCGACCGATTCCGGAGCAACGCGCCTACGTCGTCCCCCAGCGGCCCGTTGACGTCGCCCGTTCCCAGCTACTCCCCCAGCTGCGGGTCCGCCTCGAGGTTCGTCAGACCGTTCCAGCACAGGTTCACCAGGTGCGCGGCGACAACTTCCTTCGATGGCGTGCGCTCGTCGAGCCACCAGGTCGCGGTGGTCGCGACCATCCCGACCAGGGCCTGCGCGTACAGGGTCGCCAGCTCCGCGTCGAAACCGCGTCGGGAGAAATCGCCCGCGAGGATGTGGCCGACCTGCGAGACCGCCTCGTTGAGGAGGCTGGAGTAGGTGCCCTCCTTCGCGGCCATCGGCGAGTCGCGGACGAGGATCTGGAAGCCCTCGGTCCGTTCCTCGACGTAGGTCAGCAGCGCGAGGGCCACCCGCTCGACCCGGACCCGGGAACGGTTCTGGGTGAGCGACGACGTGATCATCTGGAGCAGGGTGGACATCTCGCGGTCCACCACGACGGCGTAGAGGCCCTCCTTGCCGCCGAAGTGCTCGTAGACGACGGGCTTGGACACGTTGGCCCTGGTGGAGATCTCCTCGATGGACGCGGCCTCGTAACCACGCTCGGCGAAAACACTGCGCCCGATCTCGATCAGCTGCTCGCGCCGCTGCGTCCCGGTCATCCGGGTCCGCTGTGACTTGATCGGCAGAGCCGACTGCGACTTGATCGGCAGAGCCGACTGGGACTTGATCGGCGCAGGCTGCGATTTGTCAGCGGACGCCTGCGGTGGTCGGGACATGACTTCCACACTATCGGCCGTCGATCTCCTCACCGGCGAGGCGGTTCGCACGAAGGACGGGTGTCGTGCGAGGATCGTGGGCGCACATCGGGGCCGGATCGACGATGGGTCGAGCCTTTACCTGGATCGATACGAATCCGCACGTGCGGCAATCCGCCGTAGTGTAATGGCAGCACCTCTGATTTTGGTTCAGATAGTTCAGGTTCGAGTCCTGGCGGCGGAGCGTTCCAGACAGTCGATTTCGAGGAGCTTCATGCCAGTCGAGACCGCCGTGATCGTCCTCGCCGCGGGCGCGGGGACACGAATGCGGTCCAAGACCCCGAAGGTGCTGCACACCCTCGCGGGCCGAACGATGCTCGCCCACTCCCTGCACGCGGCCGCCGAGGTCGCCCCCACCCACCTGGTGACGGTGATCGGGCACGAGCGCGAGGCAGTCGGTGCCGCGGTCGCCGACGTCGCGGCCGAGCTCGGGCTCAAGGTGGCCACCGCGGTCCAGGAAGAGCAGAACGGCACCGGCCATGCGGTCGCGTGCGGCCTGAGCGCCCTGCCCGACGACTTCGACGGCACCGTCCTGGTCACCTCCGCCGACGTGCCGCTGCTGGACGGGCACACGCTGCTCGCGCTCATCGACGAGCACCACTCCGAACCGGGCCCCGCCGCGGTCACCGTGCTGACCTTCGTCCCGGACGACCCCAACGGCTACGGCCGCATCGTCCGCAACGCGGGCGGCGACGTCATGGAGATCGTCGAGCATGCCGACGCCACGCCTGAACAGGTCGCGATCACCGAGGTCAACTCGGGCGTCTACGCCTTCGATGCCGCGACGCTTCGGGACGCGCTCGGCCAGCTCGACACCCACAATGCCCAGCGAGAGCTGTACCTCACCGATGTGTTGAAGATCGCCCGCGAGGCCGGTCGGGACGTGTACTCGGCGCTGCTCGCGGACCCGGCAAAGGTCGCGGGCGCCAACGACCGGGTGCAACTCGCGGATCTGGCGAAGGAGATGAACCGCCGCATCCTCGAGACGCACATGCGCGCCGGCGTCACCGTGATCGACCCGTCCAGCACCTGGATCGACGTCGACGTGACCATCGCGCAGGACGTGACGATCAAGCCCGGCGTACAGCTGCACGGCCGAACGGACATCGGCGAGGACGCCGTCGTCGGACCCGACAGCACGCTGACCGACGTGATCGTCGGGGCGGGAGCGTCCGTGATCCGGACCCACGCCGACCGCTCGAGCATCGGTGCGGGCGCGACCGTCGGGCCGTACACCTACCTGCGACCGGGCACCGTGCTCGGCGACTGCGGCAAGCTCGGTGCGTTCGTCGAGGTGAAGAACTCCGACATCGGCGAGCACTCCAAGGTCCCGCACCTGACGTACGTCGGCGACGCAAGCATCGGCTGCCACAGCAACATCGGCGCGTCGAGCGTGTTCGTCAACTACGACGGCGTCAACAAGAGCCGTACCGTGGTGGGGTCGCACGTGCGGACCGGGTCGGACACCATGTTCGTGGCGCCGGTGCAGGTCGGCGACGGCGCGTACACGGGCGCGGGGACGGTGCTGCGGTTCGACGTCCCGCCGGGGGCGCTCGCCGTCTCCGGGGGCAAGCAGCGCAATATTGACGGCTGGGTCGAGCGCAATCGACCCGGTACTGCGGCCGCCGAGGCGGCCGCTCAGGCACAGCAGGACAACGAGAACACGAACGAGGACGGCGAAGAGCAGTGACCGCGAATTGGATCGACAACCAGAAGAACCTCATGCTCTTCTCCGGTCGCGCCCATCCCGAGTTGGCCGAGCAGGTGGCCAAGGAACTCGACATCCAGGTGACGCCGCAGACGGCGACCGACTTTGCGAACGGCGAGATCTTCGTCCGGTTCGAGGAGTCGGTGCGCGGCAGTGACGCCTTCGTCCTGCAGAGCCACCCCGCGCCGCTGAACCAGTGGGTGATGGAGCAGCTCATCATGATCGACGCCCTCAAGCGGGGGTCCGCCAAGCGCATCACCGCGGTGCTGCCGTTCTACCCTTACGCCCGCCAGGACAAGAAGCACCGCGGCCGCGAGCCCATCTCCGCCCGCCTGATCGCCGACCTGCTCAAGACCGCCGGCGCGGACCGGATCATCACCGTCGACCTGCACACCGACCAGATCCAGGGCTTCTTCGACGGCCCGGTCGACCACATGCACGCACAGGGCCAGCTCGCCGAGTACGTCCGCGAGAACTACGGCACCGAGAACATCTGCGTGGTCTCCCCCGATGCCGGTCGCGTCAAGGTCGCCGAGAAGTGGGCCGATGCACTCGACGGCGCGCCGCTGGCGTTCGTGCACAAGACCCGCGACCCGCTCGTCCCGAACCAGGTCAAGTCGAACCGGGTCGTCGGTGACGTCAGTGGGCGCACCTGCGTGCTGATCGACGACATGATCGACACCGGCGGCACGATCGCCGGCGCGGTGAAGGTGCTCAAGGACGCCGGTGCGGGCGACGTCATCATCGCCACCACGCACGGGATCTTCTCCCACCCGGCCGCCGAGCGGCTGGCGAGCTGCGGCGCGAAGGAGGTCATCGCGACCAACACGCTGCCGATCCCGGAGGAGAAGCGTTTCCCGACGCTGACCGTCCTCTCGATCGCTCCGCTGCTCGCGCGCACCATCAAGGAGGTCTTCGAGAACGGCTCGGTGACCTCGCTGTTCAACGGCAGCGCATAGGCGCTTCGCGCCTGTGCGCGTTTGACGAGTCCTTGCACCCGTCAAACGCGCACAGGCGCTAGCCTTCTTTTGTGTTCTCCGGATTCCCCGACGCCGCACTGGACTTCTACGAGGACCTCGAGGCGGACAACAGCAAGATCTTCTGGACCGCCCACAAGGCGGTCTACGAGTCGTCGGTGCGCGCGCCGATGGTCGCGCTGCTGGCCGAGCTCGAGCCGGACTTCGGCGAGGGCAAGGTGTTTCGCCCCTACCGCGACGTCCGATTCTCCAAGGACAAGGCTCCGTACAAGACCCATCAGGGCGGCGTCGTCATGGTTCGGCCCGGTATCGGCTACTACGTCCAGGTCGACGCGTCGGGCCTGTTCGTCGGCGGCGGCTTCTACCAGAACACCCCTGACCAGCTCGCGCGCCTGCGGGCCGCGGTGGACGGCGACCTGCGCGGCGAGACGCTCGTCCGGTTGACGCGCGCACTGGAGAAGTCCGGATTCGAGATCGGTGGCGACCGACTCAAGACACGACCGCGCGGGTTCGCCGAGGACCATCCCCGGATCGAATTGTTGCGTCACCGCACGTTGACGGCGGGGCGCAGTTACGGCTGCCCGCCGTGGCTCGGCAGCGAGCGAACGCTGACCGAGGTCCGGGCCGGCTGGGAGTCGCTGCGACCTCTCGTGGAGTGGTTCGAGGACGTCGTGGGCGCGCCGACGTAGCCGTCGACCCGAGCCCGGAACCCCTTGCGCGGCAAGAGTTTGCCCCTGCACGCCGTCGAACCCCCGTCAACTGAACATGAGATTGATCACGGTGGAACACAGAATCCCAGGTTCGTAACGATCCGGTGTCGTGGACCGGCGAGCTCTGCCCTATTGTCATGCGTCGTGATTGACGCGCAGACTCTCGATGCCCCGGCCGAATCGACGACAATGAAGACGGCCCGGCGTTGGGTTCCCGGAGCGTGCGTCTGGTGCGGCGACGACGTCGCGGTGGAGATGTACCGCAACGAGCCGCGATGCGGCACGTGCCGCGAGAACGAAGAGATCATCGAGGGCGCGCGCCGATTCCTCGGCATGTACGGACTTCGTCCGCTCGGCGGCACCCTGCAGTCCGACGACGAAGAAGAGCGTGAGTGGCGCGTCACCGCTCGCGACGCTCGCGCCGCGCTGAACCAGACCAAGCTGGCCTCGCCGCCCGACCCGGCACTGGTCCGTAAAGCGTTGCGCCCCCGCGCCGCCGCGGTGGTCGCCGAGACCGTCACCGCGCCCCGCGCATCGACCGTGACGGGCTCGAGTACCCGCACGACCCGTCCGGCGTCCGCGTCCGCGTCCGCACCGGCGCCCGTGAACTCGGACGCCGTCGACCTCGACGAGATCCAGGCCCGCGGACTGGCCCTGCTGGACCAGATGAGCTCCATCGACGCTCAGCTCGCGCAGGTGGCGGATCAGTCGGGCCTGGCGGCCCGTGCCCGCCGCAGCGATCTCGAGAAGCAGAAGGCGACGATCATGCGCACCCTCGGCGCCCTGGAGAAGGCTCGCCAGAGCGCGCAGCGGTAAGCGGTGCGTCACGATGGTCTGGTGACCATCGAGATCCGTGACGCCCGCCCCGACGATCTGCCCGGCATCCTCGAGATCCACAACGAGGCGGTCCGCAACACGACCGCGATCTGGGACGAGGAACCGGTCGACATCGACGACCGTCGCGCGTGGCTGGACGGTCGAGAGCAGGCCGGATTCCCGGTACTGGTGGCGGTCGACGGGGAACGGGTGGCCGGGTACGCGTCCTACGGCGTGTGGCGCGCCAAGAGCGGCTACCGGCACACCGTGGAGAACTCGGTGTACGTGCACGTCGACCATCACCGCAAGGGCATCGCGTCGCGGCTGATGGCCGAGCTGATCGACCGGGCCCGCGCCGGCGGGATCCACGTGATGGTCGCGAGCATCGAGTCGTCCAACACCACCTCGATCGCCCTGCACGAGCGGTTCGGGTTCCGGACGGTCGGGGTGATGCCGGAGGTCGGCATCAAGTTCGGGCGGTGGCTGGACATGACGTTCATGCAGTTGACGCTGTAGTCCGTGGACTACCCGGTCGGCCCGGCGACGGTCAGCGGGGCCGACGCGGGGCGCCACGGCAGCCTCACGCCGCCATCTCCGGTGCGATGATCTCCATCTGCTCGAGCACCAGTTTGATCGCTTCGGGCTGCCGGTCCGGCGGATAGCCGTGCTTGGTGAGCAGTCGCTCGATCTGCCCGACTCGATGTTCTCCGGTGGTGTGCGCGTCAACCTCCCGACGCGTCGGTGAACCCGCACTCGTAACTCCGAGACGGTTCACGGCGACGCGACCCCTTGTGCGATCGGCGTTTCCACACGATCAGGTTGCGGGTGGCGCGCATGCGGTCTTCCGCTCCGTGAGCGTCTTGGGGGTGTGCGGGACGGTCATCGTCGCATGCGCTGTTGCGGCGCATCTGAATATCCGTGCCCGTCCCGGGCCTCGTCCCGGTGGCGCCTACCTGGCGTCTTCCCGCTGGTCGCGCCGACCGCAGGCGATTGCCATACGCTGTACAGCCACGGTCTGTGTAGCGGTTCAGGCCCTCGTGACGATGTAACCGATGACGAGACACGCCGCCGGGGGCGACGCGCGTGTCAGGGGCCGGGAGTTGGGAGTGGACATGTCACCTCGTGGGTTCTTCGCGCGACATCGCATCGCATCGGGCCTGATCGCGCCCGGCATTCTCGGGATTGCCGCCGTGGTCACGCTCCCGTGGGCTCTGAGTTCCGGGCCGCGCACCGCGGACACCGAGCTCACCGCGTCGGTGACCGAGTGCCACGACATGGTGACCGTCTCGGTGGCAGGCCGAGGTGACACCCCGGTGGCGGGCACGACGAAGATGCTGGTCGGCGCGAACGGCGAGGAACTCCCGGCCGCGTTGTCGAGTGACTACAGGAGCAAATGGGTCGATCCGGTGGCAAACGCGCCTGGCGGTGTCGTCGATCCGAAGTCGTACGCCGCGGTGTACATCGCCTACCCGGCGAACATGGACAGCTACGAGGATGCGGTCAACGCCGGTGTCGCCAATGCCGAGTCCGTGATGACGAAGATTCAACAGTCGTGCCCGAACACGAGGTTCGCGGTGGTCGGCTACAGCGAGGGCGCCGACGTCGCTCGGCGGGTCGCGATGGACGTCGGGCATCAGATACCCGACACCAAGGGCGGCTACGCGATCGCCAACCCGGCGAACGTCGTCGGTGTCGTGATTCTCGCCGATGCCGGGCGCGCAGCCGGTCAGGGACCGTTCCCCGGCGCGCTGAATCCGTTCACGAACCCGAACGGATTCGATGTGAAGTATCAGAACGGCACCGCTGCCGTGCCCGGCGGAGGCGCTGTGACGGGGACCGGCGGTGCCGACTTCGGAGCCCTGGCCGGAAAGGTCGCGTCGTTCTGCTCGGACGGCGACCTCACTTGCTCTGCACCACAGAATATTTCGCTGCTGGACCTCGTCGTCAACGTCGGCAGGCAGCTGAACGTCGACGCACTCGAACGCACCGGTCTGACACCGGCGACGGGGCAGGACATCGCCGTCGTGCTCGGCCGAATCGGATTCGCGGCGTTCGAGGAGATTCAGTCCCAGCCCAATTGGATGCAGGGCGACCAGACCTTCCTCGACGTGCTGCTGAAGGTGTCGGACCCGGCATACAAGCCGGGGACCGCGGTGGCCGCGCCCACCAAGGCCGAGTCGATCTCGGCCAATGCGATGTCACCACTCGCCTACCTGCCCCAGAAGGTGTTCAAGGAGATCGTCGGCTTGATCGTGACGAACCAGAACACCATCCCGGTGGTCATGAGCGACCCCTACAACCTCACTCTCGGACCGGATGCCAAGGGCCACCATTTCGACTACTGGCGTGACGCGAACCCGGGCAACGGCAAGCCCCTGACCTCCGCCGAGTACGCCGCGGCGTGGCTGACGCAGCTGGCGAAGCAGGCGCAGAGCGGGCAGCCGATCGATCCGACGACGAAGCCGGACTCCGCCAGTGCGGCAGCGGCCCTCGAGGAGTTGACGACCGCACCGGCCACACCGTCGGCGACACCGTCAGTCGCCGCGACCACCTCGCCGACGCCGACATCCACAGCCCCGTCCACCACTGCCACGTCCACCACGTCCACCACGTCCGGGACCGCCACCTCCGCGGCGGCCATGTCCACGACCGCGACTGCACCCACACCGGTAGCAGACGAGGTCGACGCTCTGGAGGGAGTGGCCCCGGAGACGGAGAGCGCGACCCCAACGGTGGAGACGCAGACCACCACGGCTGCCCCCACAACGTCGATACCGGTGACGACCACCCCAACCACGAACCCGCCGGTTCCGAGCCCGACCAGGTAGGTCAGTCGGCGTCCCATCGCCCGGCGGATGCAGGACTCAGGCTGGGTAGACCGACGGTCCATGCCTCGTTCGGGCGAGCCCGTCAGAAGGGCGCGGGTTCGCCGAGGTCGACAACGAGGACCGGCGGCGGCGATGGGTCGGTATCTCGGTCGCGGTTGCGCCAGTCGGGCGCGAGCACGTCGAGAATGTAGACGAGATCGTCCTCCGCGCCGCGGCCGCGGTGCGAGCCGAAGAGTCGTTCCATCGTCGCGTGGTCGGTGAGTGGACCGAACGGGAGACCCACGTCGGCGTCGGCGAAGGCGCCGGCTGGTTCGGTGATGGTGACGATCCCGTTGGGATCGGTCCATTCGAGGCGGCCGCCCCCTATCTGCCGCACCTTCCATCGGCCACTCGTCTTGAGGCGGTGGTGTCGGCGGCACAGGCAGGCCAGGTTCTGTTCGACCGTCCACCCGCCCGACGCCGGATCGGCGTGGTCGAACGGCACCGTGTGGTCGATGTCGCAGGTGGAGGCTCGCGCGGTGCATCCCGGGAACCGACACGTCCCGTCCCTGGTGCGGACCATCTCGACCAGCCTCTCCGAGGGCCGATAGGTCAGCGCCTCGCGCCGGCGTCGGGAACGTTCGCGGACCGCGGTGGGGGTGATGCCGGCCGCGGACAGACTGCGGCCGATGCCGAGGATCGGGCCGTGTGCGGCGGTGTTGACACGTCGACCGGTCAGCCACACCGCATCCGGGTCTGGATCCGGCACGCCGGAATCTGCACCGGCGGATGACCGGTCGCGCCCGCTCGGGGCGTCATACCCTGATTCGCCACCTCGTACCCGTCCCCAGGTCTCGGGACCCCTCCACTCCGCTCCGCACAGCGCGTCGAGAAGGGCTTCACGGTCGGCTTCGCTGAGCGTCAACACCTTCCGCCACGTTCCGTCCCCCGCGAGTTCCCGCGCCAGGTCCGCATCGATGGGCCCGTACCCGGCGAGGTGGCCGGGCAGGTCGTCCAGGCCGAGGAGGGTGGTCACGTTGACCCCGACCATGATCGTTGCCTTCGGCAGCGGCGGCAGGGCAGGCGGATTCGACGTCGTCGCAGACTTCGCAGACGGCGCATTCGGTTCCGTCGTTTCGGTCGGTTCCGTCTGCGACGTCGTTTCGCTCGGTTCAGCCCGATCCGTCGGTGCAGGTACTGCAGTCTCGTCTGCGAGGGATGCGATCGAGTCGGCTTCGCTCGCGGTGGGATTCACAGTTCCACGGTCGTCGGGTTCCGTCGCGTTCGGAGCGCTCACGTCCGACGACTCGGGCTCATCGTTCGCGGTGCAGTCTCGGCGTCCGCGCAGGCATTCCAGTCGGCCGAGACCCTCGGCGAGGGCTTGAAGTGCATCGGCGCGGCGCTGCGCGAAGGTGCGCGGATCGTGGGCGCAGACGTCGAACGCCATGGACCGCAGGCGCATCGCGACAACCTGGCCCGCAGCGGCCGGCATCAGGCCCTCGAGCGTGCACACTCCGTCATCGGCGACGCGCACTCGGACGTCGCGATCCTCGACCGCCCGTTCCCGTCGACGCCGCGCACCCTCCGGATCGTGTCGGGCGATCAACCGCTTTGCTCGACGCCGTAGTGCCGTCGAGGTGAGTAGCCCGGAGCCCTCGACCATCCGGCGTTCGAGTTCGTCGAGCGCGTCCTCGGAGACGTTCGCGAGTGCGTCCGAAATGACGCTTGCCTGCACATGATCGAGCTTTCCGGCGGCAAACAGAGCCGAGACGCGGTGCAGCCGCCACCGCAGATCGCAGCCGAGCCCGATGAGGTTCTGCGCTGCCGTCTCGGTGATGTGCAGGATCCCGGCGACCTCGACGTTCGCGAACTCGCCCTGCACGGCCTCGTTCCGGCCACTGCGCGCATCCTCCGCGCACCTCGCGATGTACAGGGTGGCCGCGGCGTCCACTTCGAGGTACTGCGCCCGCGCGATCGCCGCGTGCTGGTCCGCCAACGCCGATGGCCACTCGCAATCAGAGATGCCCTCGAGCATCCCTGATTGCGGTGGATCATCGCGTTCGAACACATTTTCGACTGTACTCCGAATTGCCTCTCGCCGCATCATTCTCGCGATTCGAAAATCGCCCAGTCGCGGAGGTCGGCGACGCGGTCTCGCCGAAGTCAGGAGCAGTCGCCGTGCTCGCCCTGTTTGACCACGGCGAGCACCGCGTCGCCCTCGCCGATGATCGAGCCGGCGGACGGGGTCTGACTGACGACCACCCAGTCCCGGTCGAGCACCCGCGCACGACCCTTGCGTCACGTGGGGCATGACCGCGGACGGCGCGGGGCCGCGGCAGCCGCGACCGAATGGGTGGTCGGCGAGACCGATGGCGTCGGCCGTGCGGCGGGTGCCGCCGTCCCGCACTCTGTTGGACGTCACCGCGACGACAAATCGCGTTGGCACACAAGCAATGCACATCAATCGTGAGGAATGCACACTGCGCAAGATCGCCAGTGTCGTCGGAATGTCGCTCGCGGCGGCGGGGCTCGTCATCGGAGCCAAAGGCAGAGTTCACCGGGGAGTCCGAGGACGTCATCGCTCGGCAGTGCGGTCGTCGGCAGCGCGGTACTGCCCATGGCGGCCCCGCCGCTGCTGGCCGGCTCGTCCGCTCAGTCCCTGCATCCCAAGCACTCCGGGGCGGCCTCACATCTCGAGGGGTTGCGAGGCGGCCCCGGGTTCGAACCACACTCCGTCCGGGCGCCCTCGCCCGGCCGTTCGTGTCGTACCCCTCACCTAACGTGAGGCCAACGCCACGGCACTGCGGCCCTCTCGATCGTCAGGAGTAGTCGATGACCCTTGCAGCAGTTCACTTTCGTCAGGCCGACGTCGACGGCCGACAGCTGTCCCTGACAGTCGCGGCGATCGGGACGGACGGGCCCGGTGAGCGGCTGATCTTCCAACGGCCCGGCTTCGACCCGATCGCGCTGCGCGCCGCGGTCCTCGACGCATTCGAGGCCGTCTACACGCGGGCCGCCGCCGCGCCGGGCGGCCCGATGCCGCTGTACGTCACCGAGGCCGGAACTCGCGGTGAGCTCGAGGGCGTTGCCGCGTCGTTCCCCGCGGTCACCCTGGTGCGGACCCCGCGCGGCAGGCTGCCGGAACTGCTGTGCGATGCCTCGGACACGTTGTCCGCGTACGTGTCCGGGCTCCGACCGCCCGCCGAACCTGTCAGCCTGCAGCGAGTCTGGGACCAGCCCGAGCTGACCGTGGCGACCGATGCGTCGAAGTCGTCCTCGCGCCGAGGGGTGGGGGTGGCATGCATCAGCGAGGAGGGCGACCTGCGCCAGAAGATGTATCCGGAGGTCAAGACGGTACTCGCGGGCGAGCTTCTCGCAATCAAACACGCGCTCAAGCGTTTTCCGCACCGCGACCTCCACATCCTCACCGACAGTCGCGGTGCGCTCGGATGCCTCACACTGCCCCGCGCCGCCCTACTCGACCGGTACGACGGCGAGGTGGTGACGACCGTCGCCAGAATCCGGGAGCTGTCGGCCCGGCGACGAGTCCGCTACACGTGGGTGCGCGCGCACAGCGGGCACCCGCTCAACGAGGCCGCCGACCGCCTCGCGGTCGCCGCGCGCCGCAACCACGAGTTCGGCGTCGACCCCGCCACCCGCGCCGCGATCGCCGACAACATCGTGGCGCCATTGCTCGCGCGCACTGCGGCCTGAGCCGGCCCGCGGAAATCGTCACCCTTGTCCGTTTTGCGCGGAATAAACTGTGAGCAGAGTTTTCCCGCTGAGTGAGACCTACAGTGCCGATCGTTCGTGTGGTCCAGTACCAATATCTCCAGCACTGAGATGTGCGTCACAACATCACTCACTAGGAGCACTCATGGGATCTTCCGCAACTGACATGGCCAACCTCGGTACCGTCGCCAAGGTCCTCGGACTTGCCACCGGCCTGCTCAGCGGCGCCGGCGCCGTCCTCGGAACCGGACTCTTCCTGGCCTCGATGTCCTGACGCCCTGGCGCCGGGCCCGCACCCCTCGGGCGGGCCCGGCGCCAACCGCCTGCTACCCGCGATCGGCCAGAATCAGCGCGAATCGGTCGAGCGAATCCGTCCACACCCGATCGCTTCCGAAGCCCGCCGCGGCGAGTTCCTTGCAGATGCCCTCGACGCGGAACTTCGCCGAAATCTCGGTCCGCATCTGTTCGCCGGCCCCGAAGGTCACGTCCAGGCCCAGCGCGGGAACGTGGACCGTCATCGGTTCGACCGCCTCCACCCGCATCTCGATCCATTCCTTCTGTTCGTCCCACACCGCGACGTGACGGAACAGGTCGAGATCGAAGTCCGCTCCCAGCCGATCGTTGAGCACCGACAGCACGTTCATATTGAACCGTGCGGTGACGCCCGCAGCGTCGTCGTAGGCGGGCACGAGCACCGCGGGATCGGTGACCAGACCGACACCGAGCAGCAACTGCTCACCCTCCTCGAGCACCTCGGCGACCGAGGCGAGGAACTCGGCCCGCTCCTCCGGCACCAGGTTTCCGAGTGTGCCGCCGAGGAAGGCGATCATCCGTCGACCCCCGCGCGGAAGGTTGTGCAGCGTGTCGGTGAAGTCGCTGACGATGCCGTGCACCGTCAGCGTCGGGAACTCCGTCGCCAACTGCCGCACCGCCGACGTGAGTGCCGCTTCCGACACATCCTGCGGCACATACCGTTCCAACGTGCCGTGATCGGTCAGCGCGCCGAGCAGCAGCCGCGTCTTCTCCGACGACCCCGAGCCCAACTCGACGAGGATCTGCGCCGACGTCGCCTCGGCGATGTGCGCGGCACTGGCCCGCAGCAGCTCCCGCTCCGTGCGGGTCGGGTAGTACTCCGGCAGCCGGGTGATCTCCTCGAACAACTCGCTGCCCTTCGCGTCGTAGAACCACTTGGGCGGCAGCCACTTCGGGTTCGCCGTCAGGCCGAGCTGCGCATCCGCCCGCAGATTCTCGTCCAGTTGCTCCGGCGCCAGGTGAACCTCGACGGTCGGATCGTTCATGCGCTTGCCTCCAGTTCGGTGAACACCAGATGCCCCGGCCTTGCCTCGAGCAGGTGGCGGTCGGGCACCACCAGCCACCCCTCCTCCTCGTCGACCGGTTCCGAGGCCACCATCGCGACCGACTCGTCCACCCGGACCGCCAGCGAGTGGTAGACCGCCGACGCCCACAACGTCGTCCCGTCGCACAGCAGCAGGTTCAACCGCGACTGCGGCGCCGCCTCGAGGACGTCCACGAGCACGCTGCGCATCGCCTCACCCGGTTCCTCCGTGTCGAGTCGGCGCCGCAACATCGTCCACAGCAAGGCCGAATCCGTGAGTGCCGGCATTCGAAGCAATTCCACCGCCGGCAGCCACTCCGCCAACGCCGCCATCGAACCCGGCCACCCGTCTATTCGGCCGTTGTGGCTCAGCGCCCACATCCCGTCCGTGAACGGCGCGCAGGCTTCGCGGGTGAGCGGCATTCCGACCGTCGCCGAACGCACCGCGGCCACCACCGCCGACGAACTCACCTCGCCGAGCACACCCTCGACGGCCGGGTCCGACCAGATCGGTGCGGGATTCCGGTAGACGACGGGGTCACGGCCTACCGGCCACCACGCGGCGCCGAAGCCGTCAGCGTTGACGGTGCCGCCGCCGCGCATGTCCCGCGGCGCCCACGACTGGGTCAGCAGGCTCCGCTCCCCGCCCGACGTCAGCACGTCTGCCACTGTCCGCGGGGTACCGAGATAGCCTACGTGCCTACACATCTACGTCTCGTGCGCAGCGGAACCCGGCGAAGATCTGGCGGCGAACCGGGTGATCCCAATTGCGGAACGTGCCGCGGCAGGCCACCGGATCGGTGCCGAACGAACCGCCACGCAGCACCTTGTAGTCGCCGCCCAGGAACACCTCGGAGTACTCCCGGTACGGGAAGGCCGAGAAGCCCGGGTACGGCAGGAAATCCGAGGACGTCCACTCCCACACGTCACCGATCAGCTGGTGCACACCGAGCGGCGAGCGCCCCGACGGGTACGCGCCGACCGGCGCCGGCTCGAGGTGCCGCTGGCCGAGGTTCGCATGCCTGGCCGTGGGTTCCTCGTCACCCCACGGGAATCGGCGCGAATCACCGGTCTGCGGATCCCACCGCGCCGCCTTCTCCCACTCCGCCTCGGTGGGCAGCCGTTTGCCGGCCCACCGCGCGTACGCCTCCGCCTCGAAGTAGCTGACGTGCACCACCGGACGGTCGAGCGGCAGCGGGCTCAGCACGCCGAACACGCGGTGCCACCACTCGCCGGCACCGTCGCGTTCCCAGAACTGCGGCGCCACCAACTCGGCCGACTGGCGATGATGCCAGCCGCGCTCGCTCCACAGGTCCGGTCGCTCGTACCCGCCGTCGTCCAGGAACTCGACGTACTGCCCGTTGGTCACCGGCGCCGCGTCGAGGGCGAACGGCCGCACCTCGACGCGATGCGCGGGCCGTTCGTTGTCCAACGCCCACGGGTCGGTCGAGGTCCCCATCGTGAAGGCGCCGCCCGGCACCACGATCTCGTCGGGGAGCACCGCTTCGCTCGCGGCCGGCACCGGGGACACGGTGAGCACCGGTGCGCCGCTGCGCAGTTGGTGGGTCGCGAGCATCGTCTCGTCGTGCTGCTGCTCGTGCTGGGCGATCATCGCGAATGCGAATCCATCGTGCTCGAGCGGCCTGCCCCGCAGCGGCGAGCGGTCCAGCACGTCCCAGGCCTTGTCGCGGACCTGCGCCACGTAGCCGCGGGCCTGCTCGGGATTCAACAACGGCAGCGCCGGCCGGTCGCCTCTCGCGTGTTTGAACGCGTCGTACAGCTCGTCGATGTCGCGACGCACCGGCTCACGGCCACCGACGTCGCGGACCAGCCACAGCTCTTCCTGGTTGCCGATGTGCGCGAGGTCCCAGACCAGCGGGCTCATCAGTGGAGAGTGCTGGGCGATCAGCTCGCGCTCGTCGAGGCATTCGGTGAGTGCGAGGGTGCGGTCGCGGGCACGGGCCAGGACGGTCTCGAGCTCGGCGCGCAACGCGTCGGTCGTCATGCCCCGGCCTCCTGCGTCGGCGTTCGGCCACGCCGACATCGCTGCGCCGCGGCCGACAGCTCCGCTGAGAACGACCGCGACCTCGACGCGGCCAGCTCCAGCAGATCAGTTGCCGTGCAGCGCAGTTCACCTTCGCGAAGTCCGAACTCCGCCGCCGCACGCCACCGACCCGCGGTCCCCGCGCACAGCGCGGCGGCCTCGTCGATCGTCCCCCGGTCGCCGAGCAGCGCAGCCAACGCGGCGATCGGTACCCGCCACAGCTCCCCCGGCTGCGCATCGAGGTAGCGCACCTCCAGATGCCCCGCCGGGCGCACCGGCGGGAACAACGTGCTCAGGTGGTAGTCGAGGTCGTGGTAGTCGGGGCGGCGACCGATCACGTCGTCGAGCGCGCCCGAGATCCAGTCGGCGAAGCTGACCTCACCGGCCAGAGACCAGTCGTCCGGACAGTCCCCGCAACCGCCGATGACGCACAGCATCGGCGCGTCCAGGGCCCAGCGTCCGTATTCGGCGATCGGGTCGGGAAGTGGGGGCGGATCGGTCCGTCCCACGTCGAGTTCGAACCATGCCCGCATCCGCTGCGACGCCCACTCGCCATCCGGTATTCCGTGCAGCCGAGGCGAGCAGGCGAACGCGGCCAGCAGCGCGGGCCCCATCGCGTAGAGCGCCGACCAGCGCTCCGACACCTCGGCCGCGTCGGCGCCTGCATCCACGCTGACCTGCGTGGCGGCCGTGTTGCACATCATCAGCCGGCCGTAGGGGCCGATGCGGTCGAACCGCTCCTCCATCGCGCGGTACCTGGGCAACTGCAGGACGCGCTCGGCCTGGCGGGAGGTGTCCGCGGCCGCGTCGACCATGGTGACCTGCGCACGGGCGAGTCGACTCCGGAGCAGCTCGGCGTCTGCGGTGAGTGCGGCGCACAACTCCTCCACCGACGGGAGGGGCGTGCTGGAGAGTTCGACCTGGCCGCCGGGCTCGAGCGTCACGGCACTTCCGGCCGGGAGGGGGCGGGCGGGCGAATCGGGGGCGATGCTGGTCGGGGCGTGCGGCCCGAGGGCCGTCGCGAGGTCGTGCAGGTCCGCGCGGGCGGGGTGGGACGGATCGCCGGTACGACACGGCAGGGTCAACCACTCGAGCTCGGCACCGATGAGCCGGGGCGGGCCGAGTTTGAAGCACACGCCGCCGACGTAGGCCTCCGCCGCGGCCCTCGTGGTGAGCCGCGCCGACTTCACTTCCCTTGCCAATGTCACTGCCATCACGCGCTCCGATCACCGGGCGGGAACTGCTACAGCACGTACGAGCGAGAGGGTATACACCGCCACCGACACTAAACCGTGATCGGTGATCGTGTCACCCCGCCGGCGGTAGCGTCGGAGGCAAACACCGACCACCACCAGGAGGTTCGATGCTCGACCAGCAACGGCTCCGGGAGGACACCCCGGGCTGCCTCGACAAGGTGTTCCTCGACAGCGCGGGGTCATCGCTGCCACCACGACCGGTTGTCGACGCCGTGGTGTCCCACCTGCGGCGCGAGGCCGAGATCGGGGGCTATCGCGCAGCCGCGGAGCGCGCCGATGATCTGATCGCGGTGAAGGCCTCGATCGCCGAACTGCTCGGTGCCCAGCCCGAGGACGTCGCGCTCGTCGAGAGCGCAACCCGCGCCTGGGCGGACTTCTTCTACGCGGTGCCGCTGTCGGCAGGCGACCGCATCCTCATCACCGAAGTCGAGTACGCCAGCAACGCGATCGCCGCACTCCAACGCGCCCGCACCACCGGCGCCACCGTCGAGGTGGTGCCCTCGACCCCGACCGGCGAACTCGATCTCGAGGCTCTGCACCGGATGCTCGACGAACGGGTCCGCGTGGTCTCGCTGGTGCACGCGCCGACCAACGGCGGACTGCTCAACCCGGTCCGCGAGGTGGTCGACCTGGCCCACGCGGTCGGCGCGCTGGTGCTGCTCGACGCCTGTCAGTCGATCGGACAGGTCGGCGTCGACGTCGCCGAACTCGGGGTGGACGCGCTGTCGGCGACCGGCCGCAAGTGGCTGCGCGGCCCGCGCGGCACCGGACTGCTGTACCTGCGCCCCGAGCTGGCCCGGACCATGGAACCGGCGGCGCTGGACCTGCACGGCGCCCAGTGGGCCGAGGAGTGCGGCTACCGTCTCGCGCCCGACGCCTCGCGGTTCGAGTTCTGGGAGTGCAGCGTCGCGGGCCGGCTGGGGCTCGGCGCCGCGGTCCGGTACCTGCTCGACCTCGGCATCGACGAGATCGAGCAGGCGGTCTCGGCCCGGGCCGAGTACGCGCGCACCGAACTCGCCGCCGTTCCCGGCGTCACCGTCCGCGACCTCGGTGGCCAGCGCAGCGGCATCGTCTCGTTCACCGTGGACGGTGTCGACCCGAACGTCGTCCGGGAATCGTTGGCGGACAAGGACGTCACCGTCACCGTGAGCGGTCACGGTTCGACGTTCGTGGACATGAGCAGGCGGAATCTCGACGGCGTGGTGCGCGCGTCCCCGCACTACTTCAACTCCTTCGAGGACGTCGACCGCCTGGTCGCGGCCGTCGCGGAGCGGTGAGGCGCCACGCCGTCCGCGGTCGGGCACTAACGTGGACGTGTGCCCAGCACGGTGGCCCTGTTCCTCGCCGGGGACGTGATGACCGGGCGGGGAGTCGACCAGATCCTGCCGCATCCGGGTAGCCCGCTCCTGCGGGAACGGCTGGTTCGAGACGCCCGGGACTACGTCGCCCTGGCGGAGCGGCGGAACGGACCGATCCCGCGGCCGGTCGGCTTCGAGCGCCCGTGGGGCGTCGCGCTGTCGGTGCTCGACGACGCCGGACCGGACGCCCGGATCGTGAATCTCGAGACGTCGGTGACGACGTCACGGAACTACGCGCCGGGCAAGGGCATTCACTATCGGATGCATCCGGCGAACGTCGGGGTGCTCGGCGTCGCACAGATCGACGTGTGCGCGTTGGCGAACAATCACGTGCTCGACTTCGGCAGGCGCGGGCTGATCGAGACCGTCGACGTGCTGGAGTCCGCGGGCCTGCGGCCGACCGGCGCCGGGCACGACGATGCCCGGGCGTGGGCGCCGGCAACGGTCCCCGTCGGTTCCGGGCGGGTGCTGGTCTATTCGATGGGATCGGCGTCGAGCGGACTCTCCCGCCGATCCGGGGCCGGGCCGCGACGACCAGGGGTGGCGTTGCTGCCGAATCTGTCGGACGCGACCGCGGCCCGGGTACTCGACCGGATCGCCGCGGTACGCGGCCCCGACGACCTCGTGGTGGTCTCGGTGCACTGGGGGTCGAACTGGGGGTACGACGTTCCCCGCGACCAGGAGCGGTTCGCGCACCGGCTCGTCGACGGCGGCGTCGACGTCGTGCACGGCCACTCCTCGCACCACCCGCGCCCGGTCGAGATCCACCACGGTCGCCCGGTGCTGTACGGCTGCGGCGACCTGATCAACGACTACGAGGGCATCGGTGGTTACGAGGAGTTCCGCGACGAGCTGCGGCTGCTGTACCTGCCGGTGTTCGCGGCGGACACGCGGGAGCTGCGCGAGCTGCGGATGGTGCCGGTCCGGGCCCGGCGCATGCGGCTCGAGCACGCCACCCTGGAGGAGGCTCGGTGGCTGCGAGTGACGCTCGGCGTGGGCGACTCGGCGAAGGACGTGGCGTGGATATCGTCGTGACGCCGCGCCCCCCGCATTCGTGAGAACGAGGACGGAGGGCGCGGGCATGGACGTCACGGACGAACGACGGGCTCGGGTCAGCTCAGGTGGTGCACTTCCTGCAACCCGTACACCGGGGTCGCGATCCCCTCGTACCGAGCCTTGAGCTGCAACGCGAGGTACAACGAGTAGTGCCGTGACTGGTGCAGGTTGCCTCCGTGGAACCACAGCGCCTCCTGCTGGGTGGGCTTCCACATGTTGCGCTGTTCGCCCTCCCACGGGCCCGGGTCCTTGGTGGTGTCCGAACCCAGCCCCCAGACCTTGCCGACCGTGTCCGCCACGTCCTGCCCGATCAGATCCGCGACCCAGCCGTTCATCGACCCGTAGCCGGTGGCGTACACGACCACGTCGGCCGGCAGTTCGGTGCCGTCCTCGAGGATCACACTGGATTCGGTCAGCTCGCGGACGTTGCCGTGAGCGAGCTTGATGTCGCCGTTGGCAACGAGTTCCGCCGCGCCGACGTCGATGTAGTAGCCCGACCCGCGGCGCAGGTACTTCATGAACAGTCCGGAGCCGTCGTCGCCCCAGTCGTGCTCGAAGCCGGCCTTCTCGAGGCGCTCGTAGAAGTCCTTGTCCCGCTCACGAATCGCGTCGTACACCGGGATCTGGAACTCGTGCATGATCCGATAGGGCAGCGACCCGAACGTCAGATCCGCCTTGTGCGTGGTCATGCCCGCGGCCAGCGCGCGTTCCGAGTAGAGGTCGCCCAGCCCCAGGTCCATCAGTGAATCGGACTTGACGATGTGCGTCGACGAGCGCTGCACCATCGTCACGTCGATGCCGTGCTCCCACAGCGCCCCGCAGATGTCGTGCGCGGAGTTGTTGGCGCCGATCACCACGACCTTCTTCCCTGCGTACTGGTCGGGCCCCGGATGCTTGCTCGAATGGTGCTGGTCCCCGGTGAAGATCTCCTGTCCGGGGAACGACGGCACGTTCGCCTTGCCGGACATGCCGGTGGCCATCACCAGCTGCTTGGGCCGCAGCGTGAGCTGCTCGCCGTCTCGGTCGACGTGCACCGTCCACTCGCCCCGCGTCTCGTCGTAGGCGGCGGAGGTGCACGTGGTCGAACTCCAGTACGGGACCTCCATGACCTTGGTGTACATCTCGAGCCAGTCGCCGATCTTGTCCTTCGGCGCGAACACCGGCCAGTTGGACGGGAACGGCAGGTAGGGCAGGTGGTCGTACCAGACCGGGTCGTGCAGGCACAGCGACTTGTACCGGCCGCGCCACTGGTCGCCGGGCCGCGCGTGGCTGTCGACGACCACCGCCGGAACTCCGAGCTGACGCATCCGGGCGCCGAGCGCGATGCCACCCTGCCCGCCACCGACGATGACGACGTACGGCTGGACGGTGCGGCCGAGTTCGCGGTCCTCGATCTCTCGCTGCTCGGCCCAGGTGACCCGGTTCCGGTCGGCGCCGTGCTTGGCCCCGCGCGGCCGCCGCGTGCCGGTTCCCTCCTCGAAGCCCTTCAGCTCCTGCAGGGTGGTCAGCAGGGTCCAGGCCCGATCGCTCTCGGCGTCCTCCGTCAGCCGCAGGTGGCCCTCGCCACGCCCGGTCGCCGTCTCGAACGCGATCCACGCGCTGATGACGCCGCCGGCCTCCTCCGGGGTCTCGATGGTGCGGAATCCGGACGGGTCCGCGTCGGCGAGCCGCGCGGTCAGCATGTCGGCGATGCCGTCGCGGCCCTCGACAGTCTTGATGTTCCAGGTGAACGCGACGAGGTCGCGCCAGAAGCTGTCGGCGGCGAACATGCCCGCGGCGGCCTCGACGTCACGCCCGGCGAGCGCCGTCTCGAAGGCGGCCAGCCAGGCGTCGACGCGCTGCTGCGGTGTCGCCGGGTCCGATCGGAGTACCGGGTCGAGTGTCTGTGTCATCGCTGTGCCTTTCGGTGGATGCCGCTGTGATCCAGAGCACACTCCACGGCCGCGCTCGCGACAAGCGTTGCGTCACGTTGCACCGACTGTGGCGCGCGACACACTCCGGACATATGCTCGCCGGACCGGAACGACGAGGAGAAATGGGGATCGTGGGCACCTTCAGCGCGATCACTCCCGGCACCGACCTGCCCCGATACGCCCGCGAGCTGTCCCGCATGCACGACGCACTGATCGGCGGCGGACGGTCCGCGATGCGCCCTCGGACGGTCGTGCAGCGGTCGTGGGCGCGCGTCCTGGGCGCGGGCCTCGCACCGGACCGCACCAACACCCGAGCACTGCTGCCGTTCGCCGAGGTCGAACGGCGTCGCTCCCGCTCGCCGCTGTCCGGCGTGATCGACGATCTCGCGCAGGTCGTCGCGGCCGTCGCCGAGGCCTCGCAACTGCTCATGGTCGTCACCGACGCCGATGGAATCATCCTGTGGCGCGCCGGCTCGGCCAGGGTGCGTGAGCGCGCGAACGTCCTCGGATTCCGAGACGGCGCCCAGTGGACCGAGACCGCGGTCGGCACCAACGCCATCGGCACCGCGATCGCGGAAGCTGCTCCGGTGCAGTTGTTTTCCGCCGAGCACTTCGAGCAGGCGCAGCATCCCTGGTACTGCACCGCCGCGCCGATCCACGATCCGCGCACCGGCGAGCTGCTCGGTGTCGTCGACGTCAGCGGACCCGCCCTGACGCTGCATCCCACCATCAGCGCGCTCGTCGCGACCGCCGTCCGCATGGCCGAGGCGCAACTGTGGCGCCACCACGAGCATCGCCTCGAGCGCTTGCGCACCACCGCCGCGCCGTTGCTCGCGTCCGTTTCCGGACCGCTGCTACTCGTCGACGAACACGGGTGGGTGGCACACACCTCCGGGGTCGCCGCCACCAGACGAATAGCGGCCCCGCGCAACGAGCGAGCCGTGACGGTGCCGGGCCTCGGCATGTGCCTGCCCGAGCCGGTCGCCGGCGGCTGGCTGATCCGGCCGACTGGCGCGGCCACGCGAATCCTCATGGAGTTGGACCTGTCCGACCCGCCGACCGTGCAGGTCACCGGCACGGACTCGACGTGGCGCGCGCCCGTCACGGCCCGGCACGCGGAGATCCTGCTGTTGCTGCACCAGCGCGGACGCCGCGGCATGTCCGTCGCCGACCTGAGTTCGGGTGTCTACGGCGACCCGGATCACGCTGTCGCGGTCCGCGCGGAGATTTCCAGGCTCCGGCGGGCGCTCGGCTCGGTCGTCGAGGGCCGCCCCTATCGCCTCGCGGACTCGATCGAGCTGTCGCTGACGTTCGGCGACGCGGAACGCCTCGCCGACTGCGCGTTCGTGCGCCGCGCCGCCAGCCCGGCGGTACGCGCGCTCGCGGGGCCGCAGGGCGATTAGCCGCAAGTGCGCTCGTCGGGTAGGCTGTACAAGTTGTCTCGGCGAGGGTGACCCGCTCCTGATTTGCGAAGCAGGGTCACCGTGATCGACGCGGCCACGGATTCCATCAGAGCTGTTGCTCCGGGCCGTTGCGCGTTGTCCGCCCCGTCGAGAACAGCATCCAAGCGAAGTAAATCTGATGTGAGCCGTAGGAGCTGTATTCCCATGTCGACCGACGTCAACAACCTCGTCGCCGCCGTCCGCACCGAGTTCGGCAAGGGCGCCGCCCGCCGCGCCCGCCGCGACGGCCAGGTTCCCGCCGTGCTCTACGGCCACGGCACCGACCCGCAGCACCTCAACGTGCCTGCCCGCGAGTTCGCCGCGATCCTGCGCGCCCACGGCACCAACGCCGTGCTGACCCTGGACATCGCCGGCACCGAGCAGCTCGCGCTGACCAAGTCGGTCGTCGTCCACCCGATCCGCAACTACATCGAGCACGCCGACCTGCTCGTCATCAAGAAGGGCGAGAAGGTCACCGTCGAGGTGCCCGTCGTCGTCACCGGTGAGGCCGCCTCCGGCACCATGGTCGCCCAGGACGCCACCGTCGTCTCCATCGAGGCCGACGCCCTCAACATCCCCGAGCAGATCGAGGTCTCGGTCGAGGGCCTCGAGGTCGGCAGCCAGATCCACGGCAGCGGCCTGGTCCTGCCCGCCGGCTCCACCCTGCAGGGTGACCCGGAGGTGCTGATCGTCAACATCGTCGCGGCCCCGACCGCCGAGGCCCTCGAGTCCGAGGGCTCCGGCGCCGAGGGTGCCGAGGCTCCCGCGGAGGAGGCCACCGAGGCCGCCACCGAGTCCGAGGCCTAGGCTTCGCCACCGCACACATCAGTGCAGCGCTAACGTCAGCGGCGCGCCATCCCACCGGGACGGCGCGCCGCTGACGTCTGTGCGGCACCTCCCCACAACCGAGAGGGTCGACCGCGTTGAGCGAACCAACCGAAGCCCCCGCACTGGTCGTCGGGCTGGGCAATCCCGGACCGCAGTACGAGCGCACCCGGCACAACGTCGGTTTCATGGTCGTCGAGACTCTGGCCGACCGTGAACGCGCCAGGTTCAGCGTGCACAAGAAGAGCGGCGCCGACGCGGTGACCGTGCGCATCGCGGGCCGCCAGGTCATCCTCGCGAAGCCCCGCTCCTACATGAACCTGTCGGGCAAACCGGTCGCCGCACTGGCCCGGTTCTTCTCCGTCGAGCCCGCGAATCTGGTTGTCGTGCACGACGAACTGGACCTCGACTACGGGACGCTGCGACTCAAGTTGGGTGGCGGCGAGGGCGGTCACAACGGCCTGCGGTCGATCTCCCAGGCAATCGGCACCAAGGACTACCTGCGCACCCGCGTCGGCATCGGGCGCCCGCCCGGCCGAATGGATCCCGCCGACTACGTGCTCAAGCCGTTCTCCTCGGTCGAACGCAAGGAACTCGACCTCGTCCGGGAGGAGGCCGCCGACGCCGTCGAGCTGCTGCTGCGGGTCGGTCTCGAGGCGGCGCAGAACCAGCTGCACTGACTGTGCAGCGAGACGAGTTCGACGGGCTCTGATCGCGTAGTCGACTACGCGTGTGCCGCGCCTCGACGGGCCTGACGATGAGGTTCCCACGCCCCGGACCACACCGCGGCCGGGACATCCGACGAGGAACGGACACGTCATGAAACTCTGCGCTCCCCTGATGATCGGGGTGGTGCTCGCGCTGCCCCAGGTTGCGGCCGCACCGGCCGCAACGGCCGCCGACCCCCTCGGTGACCCCGCGCTCTGGCTGACCACCTACCGGCACTCGATCGTCTGCGACAGCGGCGTCTGCGCCCCGGTGGGCGACGACGTCGCCCGGGTCAGGATCAACGGCGACCACTTCACCGTCAAGAGCCCGGTCGACCTCGTCGTCCGGCGACCGGACGGTTCGACCTCCTCCTTCACGACCACGACCCAGTCCCTGCCGGGCTTCGTCGGCGGCGCGTTCAGCTACGAGTCTCCCCTGCTCGACCACTGCGACGGGACCGCCGACGGCTACGTCCGGGCCCGCGACGTCGCGTCCGACCGGTGGTCCCCGGAGGTTCCCGTCACCGACGCCTGCAGCACCTCGTGACGGCCGCGACGTAACTCAGCTACCGCTGACGAGGGTCGCCGAGTGGGTGCGCCGCAGCTTGCCCGAGGACGTCTTCGGAATGCTGCCCGGTCCGAGCACCGCCACGGTCCGCGGCCGAACCCCGACCTCCGAGAACACCGCGTGCACGACCTCGCGCTCGATCCGCTTGACCTCGTCGGGGTCGTCGACGGCATTGGTCTCCACCGCGACCGCGAAGGACTCCCGCTTCTGGCCCGCGTCCAGCCGGATTGCCACCGCATTCCCCGGACGCACCCCGGCCACCGTGCCCGCGGCCCGCTCGATGTCGGTGGGATAGACGTTGCGGCCGGCCATGATGATGACGTCCTTGACTCGGCCGCAGACCACGACCAGATTGTCCTCGGTGATGTACCCGATGTCGCCGGTGTCGATCCAGCCGTCGGCGTCCTGGGCAGGTCTGGGACCGTCCACCGTCAGGTAGCCCGGCGTGACGGATTTGCCCCGCAGCTCGATGACTCCCACTGCCCGGCGCGGCAGCACCAGCCCGCCCGCGCCCACCACGCGCCCCTCCAGTCCCAGCACCAGGCGACCGAGTGTCGGCATGCTGCGGGCGTTCGCCCGCGGCGACGGCACCGCCAGGCCGCCCGCCTCGAGCAGGTCCGGATCCACCTGATCGAGCACCATCCCCTGCCCGGGCTCGGGCAACGACACCGCGAGGGTCACCTCTGCCATCCCGTACGTCGGTGCCAGCGCCGCCGGATCCAGACCGAAACGCGCCCCGGCCTCCGCGAGCGCGGTCATGGTGGCCGCATCGACCGGCTCGGCACCGTTGAGCATGCAGCGCATCGTCGACAGGTCGAACGCGCCGTCCTCGACCTGCGCGAGCCGCCGAGCCAGCAGCGAGTACGCGAAATTCGGTGCGGCGGTGACGGTTCCGCGGTACTTGCTGATCAGTTCGGCCCACAGGGTCGGCGTCCGCAGGAAGTCGAGCGGGGTGACGCTCACGACCTCCCCGCCGATGTGCATCGGGACGGTGAGAAACCCGATCATGCCCATGTCGTGGAACAGCGGCAGCCAGCTGATCATCACGTCGGTCTCGGGTCGGAACTTGAGCCGATCGGTGATCGCGCAGGAGTTCGCGAAGAAGTTCTCGTGCGTGATCTGCACGGCCTTCGGCGACCCCGTCGAACCCGACGTGAGCTGCTGCAGCGCGACGTCCGCTTCGCCGGTCGCGACCGGTGCGGAGTCGGGCCCGTCGCGCAGGCTCTCGATCGGCAGCACCGTGATGCCGCGCTCGGCGAGCAGCGGTGCGGCCGCCTCGAACGGCGGCCCCAGGATCACCGCCCGGGCCGAGATCATCCTGATGATCGTCTCGGTGTCCTGCGCCCACATCCCCAGGTCCGTGCGGGGCGTCGGCTGGTGCAGCATCGTCACCGAGGCGCCCCGCATCCAGGCGGCCTGGCAGGCGGGCGCGATGTCCACCGGCTGCCCGGCGAGCACACCGAGGGCGTCGCCCGGACCGATGCCGGCGCCTTCGAGGGCACCCGCCATACGCCGGGCAATCCGGTGCACCTCGCCCCAGGACTGCCGCAGCGAGGTGCCCGGTTCGCCGGTCACCAGCCCGCGGGAACTGCTCGCGGCCGTCGCGTACATCTCGTCGGTGAACCTGCTCACGATGCTCTCCTCACCTATGCGGGTCGCGCAGGATGGTGGAGTCACGCTGATTATGCGCCGGGACACAACGGCCCCACATTTGTTTCAGCGCGAACCGGCGCTCGGTTGTTACACGAAAACCGCGGCGCCGCGGTTCGGGGAGCGCCTCACCCCGGCGCCGGAGGCACGGGTAACCTGGACTACTGGCGCATCGCCACTGCTCCCCCGCCTTGTCTGTCAGTTAGGAATCCCCGGTGACCACCGAGCCCGCGTCCGCGCCAGCCGCATCGTCCACCGGCACCGCCGCCGAGCCCGCGGTGGTCGACAAGTCCGCCAGGGCGCTGGCCGCCGAGGCGACGCGACGCCGCACCTTCGCCGTCATCTCGCACCCGGACGCCGGAAAGTCGACGCTCACCGAGGCGTTGGCGCTGCACGCGAAGATGATCGCCGAGGCAGGCGCCGTGCACGGCAAGGCGGGCCGGCGCTCGACAGTCTCGGACTGGATGGAGATGGAGAAGGCCCGCGGCATCTCCGTCAGCTCCACCGCCCTGCAGTTCAGCTACCACTCCACCGAGACCCCGGACGACCAGGTCAACGTCATCAACCTGGTCGACACACCCGGTCACTCGGACTTCTCCGAGGACACCTACCGTGTCCTCACCGCCGTCGACGCCGCGGTCATGCTCATCGACGCCGCCAAGGGCCTCGAACCGCAGACCCTCAAGCTGTTCCAGGTCTGCCGCCACCGGGGCATCCCGGTCATCACGGTGATCAACAAGTGGGACCGGCCCGGCCAGGCGCCGCTCGAACTGCTCGACGAGATCTCCGAGCGGATCGGCCTGACGCCGACGCCGCTGTACTGGCCCGTCGGCATCGCCGGCGACTTCCGCGGCCTGCTGCGCCGCGGCGAGGACGGCGCCGCCACCGAGTACATCCGATTCACCCGCACCGCCGGTGGCGCGAAGATCGCGCCCGAGGAGATCCTCGACGCCGGGGCCGCCGCCGCCCGCGAGGGCGGCGAGTGGGAGACCGCGGCCGAGGAGAGCGAGCTGCTCTCGGCCAGCGGCCAGGACCACGACCAGGAGATGTTCCTGGCGGGGCAGACCTCACCGGTGATCTTCGCGTCCGCGATGCTGAACTTCGGAGTCCGGCAGATCCTCGACACCCTGGTCGCGCTCGCGCCCGCACCCGGTGCGCGCGAGGACGTCAAGGGCACGCCCCGCGAGGTCACCGACCCGTTCAGCGCCGTCGTGTTCAAGGTCCAGGCCGGCATGGACACCGCACACCGCGACCGGCTCGCGTTCATGCGGATCGTCTCCGGGGTCTTCGAGCGTGGCATGGTCGTCACGCATGCGCAGACCGGAAAGCCGTTCACCACCAAATACGCGCAGACGGTGTTCGGCCGCGAGCGCTCCACCGTCGAGTCTGCCTACCCGGGCGACGTCGTCGGCCTGGTGAACGCGACCGCGCTGGCGCCCGGACACACCCTGTTCACCGACAAGAAGGTGGAGTTCCCGCCGATCCCGTCGTTCGCCCCCGAACATTTCTCGGTGCTGCGCGCGGAGAGCGCAAGCAAGTACAAGCAGTTCCGTCGCGCGGTCGAACAGCTCGACTCCGAGGGTGTCGTGCAGATCCTGCGCAACGACATTCGCGGCGACGCGGCGCCGGTGATGGCCGCGGTCGGACCGATGCAGTTCGAGGTCGTCGCCGCCCGGATGAAGGCGGAGTTCTCGGTCGAGGCCCGGATGGAGGGCCTGCCGTACCAGCTCGCCCGTCGCACCGACGCCGAGTCCGCCACCGAGCTCGGGCGCCAGCGCGGGGTCGAGGTGTTCACCCGGTCCGACGGGGTGATGCTCGCCCTCGTCAGCGACAAGTGGCGGCTGCAGTACATCCAGAAGGAGCACCCGGAGCTCACACTCGAGCCGCTCGTCGCGACCGCCGACTAGCTCCGTGAATCCGCTGCTCACCCTGTTCGACGCGGAACTGCACATCGGCGGGGCCACGATCCTGTGGCGCGAGATCGTCGGCAACGGCTTCGGCATTGCCTCCGCGATCGGTGGGATGAAGCGCGTGGTCTGGGCGTGGCCCGTCGGCATCGCCGGAAATGCGTTGCTGTTCACCGTGTTCATGGGCGCGCTGTTCCACACCCCACAGGAGCTGAACCTGTACGGCCAGGCCGGTCGCCAGCTGATGTTCATTTCCGTGAGCGTCTACGGCTGGTCGCGGTGGCTGCGCTCGCGGCACTCCACCGGCGAGGCGGTGCTGCCTCGCTGGGCCACACCCCGTGACCGACTGCTGCTGATCTCCGTGATGACAGTCGGGACAGTGCTTTTCGCGCAGATCTTCGAACGAATCGGGTCCTACGGTCCGTGGCCGGAGGCCTGGATCTTCACCGGTTCGATGCTCGCGACCTACGGCATGGCCCGCGGCTGGACCGAGTTCTGGCTGATCTGGATCGGCGTGGATCTCGTCGGTGTACCGCAGTTGCTGCATGCCGGGTACTACCCCTCGGCGGTGCTGTATCTGGTGTACGGGGCCTTCGTGATCTGGGGATTCGCGGTGTGGCTGCGGATCCAGCGCAGGGTCACCGCGCCGGTCTAATGAACCCCTAATGACTCGCTAACGGACGCCGAGTTTTTCGTCCATACCTTGAGTCGTGTCGAAGCCGCTGGAGCCTCGACACGACCGAAGGAGTTCGCTCATGCCCACTTCCCTCACCACCAGCAACGTCCGCCGCCGGATCGGCGTGACCGCGGCGGGCCTCGCGGCAGTCGGGGCCCTCGTCGCCCCCGGCGTCGCCTGGGCGGACAACGCGATCCCGCAGGGCGGTCCGGTCGTTCTCCGGGACGCGGCGCCCACCGCGACGGATCCGTCGATCACCGAACCCCGGTGCGGGGTCGCGGCGATCCCGCTGAGTGACGCGGAGGTGCAGAAGATGATCGGCGAGGGCACGATCATCGCCGCCGCCCCGGTCGTCCCCGCCACCCCGGGCGACCCCGCCAACCCGGTCGACCCTGCCGCGTCCGCCGTCCCATCGGCACCGACCGTGCCCGCCACCCCGGCCGATCTCGTGGCTGCGGATCTTCCCGCGCAGGTGATCGAGATGCTGCGGCTGGCCCTCGGTGACACCGCACCCGCGGGCACCGTCGCGGCGACGCGCACCTGCTAGGCCAGTCCGTCACCGCTGGCACCATGGATCGGGTGACCGCAACCGCCCGCATCCTCGTCGTCGACGACGACCCGAAGGTCCTCACCTCGCTCGAGCGGGGGCTCCGACTGTCCGGATTCCACACGGAGACCGCGGCGGACGGGGCCTCCGCCCTGCGCGCGGTGGCGGCCGACTGCCCCGCCGCGATCGTGCTCGACGTCAACATGCCGGGTCTGGACGGGGTCGGCGTGGTGACGGCGCTGCGGGCCATGGGCAACGAGGTACCGATCTGCGTACTCAGCGCGCGCAGCTCGGTCGGCGACCGGATCGCGGGCCTCGAGGCCGGGGCGGACGACTACCTCACCAAGCCCTTCGAGCTCGGCGAACTCGTCGCCCGGCTCCGCGCCCTGCTGCGTCGGGCACCACGGGCCGCGGTCGCGGGCCTGGTTACCGTCGGTCCGCTCGAGGTGGACCTGCCCGGCCGGCGCGCCCACGTCGGCGGCCGACGGCTCGAGCTGACCAAGCGCGAGTTCGACGTTCTCGGTGTGCTCGCCGAGAACGCGGGAATCGTGCTCAGCCGGCCACAACTGCTGCGGCTGGTGTGGGGGTACGACTTCGACGCCGACACCAATGTGGTCGACGTCTTCGTCACCTACCTACGCAAGAAGCTGGAGGCGAACTCGGTACCGCGAGTGCTGCACACCGTCCGAGGCGTCGGCTTCGTCCTGCGGGACCAGCCGTGAGGCGCTCGATCTCGCTGCGAGCGCGGGTCGCAGTCGTCTCCGCGCTCGCAGCGACGATCGTGATCGCGGCGATCGGGATCGCCGTCGCGGTGTTCCTGCGCGTGAACGGGTCCGAGCAGCTCGACCGCACCCTCGACTCGGCGACCCTGTCGGTGCCGACGAGCATGGCGTTCGACGCGGCGCCGGCCCTCCCCGCCACACCGCTGCTCCCCCTTCCGGAGAGTGCCGCGCCGGAGGTGATCCGATCGGAATCGACATCCGGTGTCGCCGTCCGCAGGCGCGACGTCCCCGTCGCCGGCGAACCCGGCACGGTCATCGCCCTCAGCGTCCCGGAAGACCCGCTGATTCGGGCGATCCGACAGCAGCAGGTGGCGGTAGCCGTTGCCGCGATCGGTGCCATCGCCGCGGCCGGCGCCCTGGGCTGGCTGCTCGCCGGGCGCGCGGTCCGGCCGTTGCGACTGCTGGCCGACGCCACGCACACCATCGGCGACGATCCGGGCGCCGGGCGACCGAACGTGCGCGGCGCACGCGAGGCCGAGGAACTGTCGGAGGCGATCGGTCACATGCTCGACCGGATCGCCGCGGCGCAGAAGCGGACCGAGAAGGCACTCGGCTCGGCCCGAGACTTCGCCGCGGTGTCCGCGCATGAACTGCGTACCCCGCTGACGTCGATGCGGACCGATCTCGAGGTGCTGTCCACGATGCGGCTGAGCCGATCGGAGCGCGAGGAGATCCTGCGCGACCTGCTCGCGACGCAACGCCAGGTGGAGACCACGCTGACCGACCTCGAGCGGCTCGCTGCGGGCGAGCTGTCCGATCCCGCAGACCACGAGCAGGTCGACCTCGCCGAGCTGGTCGACCGCTGTGTCCAGGAGTCCGCGCGGATCCACCCGGGCCTCGACATCGCCGTCGCCGCCCCCGAAAGCCTTGTCGTTCGGGGCATCCCGACCGGTTTGCGACTGGTCCTGGACAACGCCGTGACCAACGCGGTCCGGCACGGGAGAGCCGGCCGGGTGCTCGTCAGCGTCGCCACCGATCCGAGCGACGGCAGTGTCACGATCGCGGTCGACGACGACGGCACAGGGATTCCCGAGTCCGAGCGGGAGTCCGTCTTCGAACGTTTCGTTCGCGGGGCCGGGTCCCGGGCGGAGGGATCCGGACTCGGGCTGGCGGTGGTCGCGCAGCAGGCCGAATTGCACGGCGGCACCGCGACCCTGACCGACAGCCCCCTCGGCGGCGCCCGACTGACGCTGCGACTCCCCGGCCCACGGCCGAGCGCCCCGCGCGGCTGACTCAGATGCCGGTTCGCCGGACCAGGGCGTCGGCCAGTGCCGGGGACAGCGAGTCGACGAACCGCAGCACCTCCGTGTAGCTCGGCATCATCTCGACCGGCCGGGTCCGCACCGCCCGGACCAACCAGTCGGCCGCCTCGCGTGGGGTGAGCGCGGCCATCGAGTCGTAGTCCGCGGTCGGCGCGATCATCGGGGTACGGATCAGCGGGAAGTGCACCGTCGTGACGGCCACGCCGCGGCCCGCCACCTCAGCACCCAGATCGCGGCCGAACGCGGTGATCGCCGACTTCGACGCGTGATAGGCCGCGAACTTCGGCATCACCCGCCCCGGCACGCCCCACGTCGCGACGTTCACCACGTGTCCCGCGCCGCGCTCGAGCATCGCGGGAAGCATCGCCAGGGTCAGGCGTACCGGCCCGAAGTAGTTGAGCGCCATGGTCCGTTCGTAGTCGTGGAATCGGTCGAGCGACTCCTCGACGGTGCGGCGGATCGACCGTCCGGCGTTGTTGATCAGCACGTCCACCGGCCCGTGCTCCGCCAGTACGACCTCGGCCAGCCGCCCCACCGAGTCGGCGTCGGTCAGGTCGCAGGCGAGCGCATGCGCCGCCCCGCCCGCGGCACGGATCTCGTCGCGCACCGCCTCCAGCGCATCGACGCCGCGGGCCACGAGAACGACCTCCGCACCGAGGTCGGCGAACCGGTGCGCGGCCGCCTCCCCCACCCCGGACGAGGCCCCCGTCAGCAGGACTGTCTTCCCGTCGAGCCGGCCGTCCCCGGAGCCGGTCAGTCGCTCGGCGAGCGAGCGGACCGACGGCACCGGGTTGAGCGCGGCCCGGGCGAGCATCTCGGAGATCATGTGTCGAGTGTGCCTGCCCGCGGACCGAACAGGGCGGCGATCGCGCCGGGGTCCACGTCGTCCAGCCGTGCGGGCGACCGGGACGGGTCGCGATTGAATAATGGTCACACCCGCTCCCGTCGCACGTCGTTCACGGCCAGAGCGTCTCGGTGGACCATCCCGTCGGGACGGCCCGCCGGTACCGCCACCGCCTATGCCTGCGGCCCGGATCGGCGAGCCAGAATTCGACGCTGTCCGGGACCAGGCACCAAGCCTGCCAGCCCGGCGCGACGTAGCCGGGATCTGCCTCGATTCGGGCCACGGTCGCGGCGATCGCACGGTCGTACTCGGCCTCGTCGACGAGCGGCTCGCTCTGACTGCTCGCCGCGGCCACCGCCCGCGCCGTCACCGACCGCTCCAGGTAGTCGCGGGCGCTGACCTCGGCCGGTCCAGCCTCGACCCGGCCACGCACCCGGACCTGCCTGCCGAGACCCGGCCAGTAGAACGTCAGGGCCGCGGCGGCGTTCGCGGCGAGCTGGCGCCCCTTCGGCGAGTCGGTGGTGCCCGAGAACCACCACCCCCGCTTGTCGACGTCCTTGAGGATCAGCACCCGGGCGTCGACGTCCCCCGTCGCGGTCGCCGTCGACAGCACCGTTGTCTGCGGTTCCGGCTCCCCCGCCATGACCGCCTCCTCCAGCCAGCGCAGGAACAGCGTGGACGGCTGCGCCGGGATCGGGCCGGGATCCACCGCGGGGCTACCGGGGAGCGCCGGCAGCGCACGCAGCCAGGCCCGGGTGTCGGGGTACGCAGACCGAGGCGGTAGGTCGGGCATTCTCGACACCCTGTGCCCAGGCCGGGGCGCTCGCGCGTCAGGCCGTCGCGGGCGGAATCTCCATCGCCGCCCAGCGATTCGACGTCAGCTGGAAGCTCGGCACGTCGGAGAGCGCGATCACCATCTCGTAGGTCCGCTCGTACCCGGTGTGCGAGATGCGCCACTCGCCGTTCTCGTTCCGGGCGTACCGATCGTGATAGAAAGCCGAGCCGCGCAACAACATTCCGTCCTCGGGAATGATCACCGTGTCCGCGAGGACCCAGACACCGGTGGCGGTGTCACCGCTGACGTCGATCTCGGGCTGACCGCACAGATGCTCGGTGAGGACGTGCGGTCCGAGGGTGATCTCCATGAACGAGCACAAGGCGTCCCGGTCCTCGAAACCCAGGTGCTCACCGTAGGTTGCAGTCGCATCGGGGAGCAGCGTCTCCCGGAACACCGGCCAGTTCTTGGTGTCCAAGGCCCGCGTGTAGCGGTACTTGAGCTTGCTGATCTCGGCGAAGGCCTCCAGATCCATGACGCACGCCCTCCATGACGGTGACCCATGAAACAGACACTGACCTGTTTCGCAGAGTAGTCGCCTTCACACGTACGCGGGAGGTGAATAGAACCGGCCGGGCTACTCGAGCTCGGCCGCCAACTCCATCCACCGCTCCTCCGCGGTCTCCTTCTCCGCGACGACCGCTCGCAACTCGGCGTCGAGCCGCTGCAGCTTCTCCGGATCGGTGGCAGCCTCCGCGAGCGCCGTGTGCAGCGTCGACTCGCGCTCGTCGAGCTTGGCCACCTGCCGCTCGAGGCGACTGAGTTCCTTGCGCGCAGCACGATCGGCGGCACCGTCCCGAACCACCACCGGGTCGCCCGCGCCGCCGGTACGCGCGGACGTGACAGGCGCCGGACCCGGCGCGGCCATGGCTGCCACCGCCTCCCGTCGCCGCAGGTACTCCTCGATGCCGCCGGGCAGATTGGTCAGTTTGCCGTCGCCGAAAAGCGCCCAGGTGGAATCGCAGAGCCGCTCGATCAGGTAGCGGTCGTGACTGATCACGACCATCGTGCCCGCCCAGCCGTCGAGGATGTCCTCGAGCTGCTGGAGGGTGTCGATGTCCAGGTCGTTGGTCGGCTCGTCGAGCAGCAGCACGTTCGGCTCGCTCATCAGCACGCGGGTGAGCTGCAGCCGACGCCGCTCGCCACCGGACAGGTCACCGACCGGGGTCCGCTGCCGGGCCGGCGTGAAACCCAACCGCTCGGCCAGCTGTCCTGCCGAAATTTCCTTGTCTCCCAAGGTGATCCGCTCGGCGACGTCCTTGACCGCCTCGAGTACCCGCATCTTGACGGGCAGGTCGTCGAGCTCCTGGCGCAGCCAGCCGATCTTGACGGTCTGCCCCTGGATGCGACGACCCGTCGCCGGTTCGAGCTCACCAGCGAGGGTGCGCAGCAGGGTGGTCTTGCCCGAGCCGTTGACGCCGACCAGACCGATCCGCTCGCCCGGCGCGAGCCGCCAGGTCAGGTCGTGCACGAGTTCGCGTCCGTCGGGCGTGGTCAGCCGCGCGTCCTCGAGTTCGATCACGACCTTGCCGAGCCTGCGCTGCGCGAAGGAGGCCAGCGCCACGTTGTCGCGCGGCGGCGGGACGTCCGCGATGAGCGCCTCCGCGGCCTCGATCCGGTACTTGGGCTTCGACGTTCGCGCCGGGGCGCCGCGGCGCAGCCACGCCAGTTCCTTGCGGGCGAGGTTGCGGCGGCGCTCCTCGGAGGCATCGGCCTGCCGAGACCGCTCCGCGCGGGCGAAGATCCAGTCGTTGTAGCCGCCCTCGTAGCTTTCGACCTTGCCGCCCACCACTTCCCAGGTCCGGTTGGCGACGGTGTCGAGGAACCAGCGGTCGTGGGTGACGACCACCAGCGCGCTGCGCCTACCGACGAGATGCTCGGCCAGCCACTGCACACCCTCGACGTCGAGATGGTTGGTGGGCTCGTCGAGCACCAGCAGGTCCAGGTCCTGCACCAGGGCTGCGGCGAGCGCGACGCGGCGACGCTCACCGCCGGAGAGCCCCTCGACACCGCGGTCGAGTCCGACCGAGTCGATACCGATCCCGGCCAGGATGGACCGGATTCGCGCGTCGCCCGCCCACTCGTGCTCGGCCATCCCGAGCGGCGCGAGCACCACGTCGGCCACCGTGGACCCGGCGGGCAGCACGCCACGCTGGGTGACCACGGCCATTCGGAGTCCGCCGACCGCGCTCACCCGGCCGCTGTCGGGCGGCTCGAGTCCGGCGAGCACCTCGAGCATGGTGGTCTTGCCGCCGCCGTTGAGACCGACGACACCGATCCGCTCGCCCTCCTGCACCCCGAGCGAGACGGAGTCCAGGAGCGGTTTGATCCCGAAGGATTTCGAGACCTGCTCCAGGTTGATCAGGTTGGCCATCAGTGCTCCGTCTCGTGATCGATGATGCGGGCGCCGGGCACCGGTCCGTGCGCGATCCGCACGGTCCGGCACACGCCTGCGCCTGCCAGTTCCGCTCCGACAGCGACCGCGGCCTCGGCGTCGGCGCACAGGAATGCGCAGGTGGGTCCGGAGCCGGAGACGATGCCGGCGAGCGCGCCCGCATCGGTGCCGGCGCGCAGGGTACGCCGCAGCACGGGCGCCAGGGACAGCGCGGCGGGCTGCAGATCGTTGCCGAGCAGGGGCGCCAGAGCGTGGGGGTCACCGGCGGCCAGCGCGTGCATCAACGCCTCGGCGCCACCGAGGCGCGGCGGACTGCCCTCGGCACGCAGCCGGTCCAGCTCCCGGAACACCGTCGGCGTGCTCAGGCCACCCTTGGCCAGCGCGAGCACCCAGTGATAGGTGTCGCGCGCGAGCACCGGCAGCAGCCGTTCCCCACGGCCGGTGCCGAGGGCGGTGGCCCCGTGCAGTGCGAACGGCACGTCGCTGCCGAGCTGCGCGCCGATTCCGCTCAGCTCGGCGCGGTCGAGTCCGAGCTGCCACAGTTCGTTGAGCCCCACCAGTGCGGCCGCGGCGTCGGCACTGCCGCCGGCCATACCTCCCGCGACCGGGATGCCCTTGGTGATGGAGACGGCGACGTTCGGGGCGCGGCCCGCGCGCTCGGCGAGCAGCTCCGCGGCCTGCCAGACCAGGTTCCGGCTGTCGGTGGGGACTGCGCCGGCGTCGTCGCCGTACACGGTGACGGAGAGCTCGTCGGCGTCGGCGAACCGGACGTCGTCGCTGAGCGAGAGCGCCTGGAAGACCGAGGTCAGCTCGTGGTAGCCGTCTTCTCGCAGGTCACCGACACCGAGATGGAGGTTCACCTTCGACGGCGCCCGGACGATCACCGGATGCGGAACTACGGACAGCACAAGGCACCAGCGTAGTGGACGAATCGCCCCGCCCCGACCGGCGGAGCGCCGCCTTCGCTCTGCTCTAGAGACCGACCGCGTCCTCCAACGCATCGAGTTCGTCGCCGAGGAAGCCGAGCATCGGCTCGAGATCGGGCACGGTGCGCCTGCACCCGGTGAGCCCGAAGGCGATCTCGTCGTCGGTGCTGGTGCAGGTGATGTTCAGCGCCTGCCCGTCGACCGGGATCGACAGCGGGTAGAGCGCGGTGAGCCGGGCACCGTTCCAGTACAGCGGCATCCCCGGCCCGGGCACGTTGGAGATCATCACGTTCGCCGGCCGGATCGGGGCGCCCGAACCGAGGAACATCCCGAGCGCGAGCGGGGCGACTCCCAGCGCGCTCATCGCGCGAATCTGGGTCGCGCTGCGGGTTCGCATCGACTCCTTGCCTTCGCTCATCGACTCCCGCACGGCCGCGAGCCGGTCCCCTGCGGCGTCGAGGTGGGTGCCGAGGGTGCAGGTCAGCATCCCGATCTCGTTGCCTGCCGTGCCCTCGCGTCGCTCGCTGCGCAGCGAGACGGGGACCATCGCGACCAGCGGGCTCTCGGGCAACTCGTCGCTCGCGGCCAGGTGCGTCCGCAGGGCCCCGGAGCACATCGCGAGCACCACGTCGTTGATGGTGGCGTCGGCGAACTTGGCCACCAGCCGAAGCCGTTCGATCGGCCAGGACCGGGCGGCGAAGCGTCGCGCCCCGCCGATCGGCACGTTGAAGACGGACTTGGGGGCGGCGAGCGAGAGGGCACCGCCGCGGTCGTGCAGTGCGCGGTCGACGGTCCCCGCCAGGGCGGGCACCAGGCTCGCCGCCTCTCCGACCACGTCGCGCGCGACGCGCACCGCACTCGCGACCAGATCGAGTGCACCGCCGCCGTCGGTCGTGGGCTCGTCCACGACCAGCGTCAGTCCCGCCCTGCGCTCGGCCGGCGTCGGCTCCCAGGGTGCCGGCATGTCGCGGGCGTCCGGGTCCTCGCTCAGCGCGCGCCGCAGCATCCGCATCGCCGAGACCCCGTCGGCCAGGGCATGGTGGATCTTCATGTAGACGGCGAAGCGACCGTCGGCGAGGCCCTCGATCAGGTGCATCTCCCAGAGCGGACGGTTGCGGTCCAGCAGGCCCGCGTGCAGTCGCGAGACCAGGTCCATGAGTTCGGTGGTGCCACCCGGTTGCGGCAGTGCGTCGTGTCGGATGTGGTAGTCGAGGTCGACCTCGGTGTCGGTGTCCCAACCCCACTGGCCCAGCGAGGTCACCGAACGCCGGGCGCGCTTGCGCAGTCGGGGCGCCACGTCCCCGCGCCGCAACGCCGCATCGAGCATCGACCGGATCTCCTTCGTGTCCATGCCCTCGGCAGGCTGCAACAACACGAGGCCACCGACGTGCATGGGATGCTCGCGCGACTCGCCCAGCAGGAACATGGAGTCGGTCGGCGACATCGGCAGGAGCATGGTCAACCTTCTTCCGGCGGGATCGGGTGTGGCGCACGTTGTGCGCTTACCCGAGGTAACAATGAGATGTGAGAAGGATCACGACTTGGCCGCTATGTGACTTTCTACAGCATCCGAATCCACCCAGCCACTCGGTCGAACGTCCAGGTCGGCGGCCGAAAAGGCACCCACGGGACCAATCCGGCATCCGCGACATCGAGAGCGGTCGCGTCGACCCGTGGCGACTCCGCAATCCACGGCCGAACCCCGCGTCGAGCGCTACTCGCCGTCACAGGAATCACCTCGAAATCGATCGGCAAATGCTACTCGCGAGTACGCAAAACATTACTCGGAAGTAGCCTTTTTCGGCCGATCCGGACCCTCGATCGACTCTCGAATTCCATTGCCGTGCAACCTAATTGAACAATCAATGTAACGACATGACATCGCCGCCGAAATAATGCATGCTGGCATACCGGAAGGGCCGACTGGGGCCGATCGGGTTCCGGAGGAAATGCCGGAGTTTGCGGCTGCCGCGTCCATGCTCAACACGACGCGGCCGAACCTCCGGGCACCCGGTGTCCGGTAGTCCAGCGGCCATGGCTTGGCTGCGGGCGGTCGGGCGCATCGAGGACACCGGAAGGTTTCCACTCGATGGCCCAGGGCGTGCCCGTACTGCGTGGCCGTCGAGCGCTCACTGTCGCGCGGTCGACAACTGTCTTTCAAGAAACGGTGGCACGAGAACGGTGGCTAAAGGGATGTTCACACGGATTGCGGTAGTCAACCGGGGTGAGGCGGCGGTCCGCCTCATCCGGGCCGTACGCGAGCTCAACGCGGAGCACGATCACGCCATCACGACGATCGCGCTGCACACGGACGCCGAACGGCGCGCGATGTTCGTCCGGCAGGCCGACGAGGGTGTCACCCTGCGGCCCTCGACCACGGCCGCGACGCCGTACCTCGACCACGCCGAGCTCGAGCGCGCCCTGATCGAGGCCCGCGCCGACGCCGTCTGGGTCGGCTGGGGCTTCGTCGCCGAGGACCCCGCCTTCGCCGACGTGTGCGCCCGACTGGGCATCACGTTCATCGGCCCGTCCGCCGACGCCATGCGGCTGCTCGGCGACAAGGTCGAGGCGAAGCTGCTCGCGGAGAAGGTCGGCGTCCCCGTCGCCCCGTGGTCGGGCGGCCCCGTGGAGACGCGCGCCGACGCCCGCCGGCACGCGCAGGCCATCGGCTACCCGCTGATCATCAAGGCCCGCTCCGGCGGCGGTGGCCGCGGCATCCGCAAGGTGTACTCGGAGGACGAGCTCGAACTCGCGCTCGAACGCACCCAGGGCGAGGCGGAGCGCTCCTTCGGCGACCCGGTCGTCTTCATCGAACGGCTCGTCACCGAGGCCCGCCACGTCGAGGTGCAGGTCATCGCCGACGCGCACGGCAACGTGTGGGCCCCCGGCGTGCGCGACTGCTCGATCCAGCGCAAGAACCAGAAGGTCATCGAGGAATCCGCGTCCCCGCTGCTGACGGCCGAGCAGTCCGCGGAGCTGCGCAAGGTCTCCGCCGAGCTGGTCAAGGCCGCCGGCTACTGCGGCGCCGCCACCGTGGAGTACCTCTATCAGCCCTCGCAGCAGGTGTTCACCTTCCTCGAGGTCAACACCCGCCTGCAGGTCGAGCACCCGATCACCGAGTTCACCACCGGCCTGGACCTGGTCAAGCTGCAGATCCACGTCGCGAGCGGCGAACCGCTCGTCGGCGAGTGCCCGACGGAGTTCGGACACGCCGTCGAGGCACGCCTGAACGCCGAGGACGCGGACAACGGCTTCGCGCCCGCGCCCGGCACCGTGCAACTGCTCAAGTTCCCGCTCGGCTCCGGCCTACGCGTGGACACCGGCATCGCCCAGGGCGATGTCATCCCGCCGGACTACGACTCCATGGTCGCGAAGGTCATCGCCTGGGGCCGCGACCGCTCCGAGGCCTTCGCCCGGCTGCGCACCGCACTGCGCGAGACCACCGTCGTGCTCGAGGGCGGCACCACCACCAAGTCGTTCCTGCTCGACCTGCTCGACCGCGAGGAGGTCGTCACCGCGTCCGCCGACACCGGCTGGCTGGACCGCACCGGTGCCGGCACCGCGAACGGCCCGACCCGCACCGCGTCGATCGCGCTGCTGGCCACCGCGATCGACGTCTACGACGCCGAGGAGGCGCTCGAGCGCAGTGCCTTCCTCGCATCCGCTCGGGGCGGTCGCCCGCGCACCAAGAACACCGTCGGGCGCCCGGTCGAGCTGAGCTACCAGGGCCAGGCCTACCAGCTGGTGGTCGGTCAGACCGGACCGCACCGCTACCGGATCGACGGCGACAGCGGCGAGATCGAGGTCGACGTCGACCGGCTCGGCGAGTTCGAGAGCCGGCTGGTCGTGGGCGGCCGGCGCCACCACGTGGTGTCGGTGGCCGGTCCGGCCCATCACCTCGTCGAGGTGGACGGCATCAGCCACCAGGTCAGCCAGGACGAGGCCGGTGTGGTGCGAGCCCCGTCGCCTGCGGTCGTCGTCGCCATGCCGGTCGCGGTCGGCGACGAGGTCGAGGCAGGCGCCACGCTGGTGGTGCTCGAGGCCATGAAGATGGAGACCGCGATCCGCGCGCCGCACGCCGGCATCGTCCGCGAGGTCCTGGCGATCGTCAATTCCCAGGTCGACGCGGGTGCCCCGCTGCTGCGCGTGGACCAGGTCGCGGAGGAGGCGGTCACCGAGTCCGCACCGCGGGTGGAGTTCGCCGCGCCGGAGGCCCGCGACGGCGACGTCCTCGGCGACGCGCTCGCCCGCCTCGATGCGCTGAGCGCGATGATCACCGGCTACGACGTCGAGGCGGCCCGCTCGCGCGCGCTGCTCGCCGAGTACCTCGAGCTGCGCGAGAGCCTGCCCGAGTCCGACCACACGCTGGTCGAGGCCGAGTTCGCGCTGCTGACCACGTTCGCCGACCTGTGCGAGCTCTCCCGCAACCGACCGACGGTCGGCGAGGAGGACACCGACGAACGGGTGCACAGCCCGCGCGAACACTTCCACTCCTTCCTGCAGTCCCTCGACGTGGACGTCGAGGGTCTCCCGGAGTCGTTCCGCGCCAAGCTGGCCCAGTCGCTGCGGCACTACGACGTCGCGGAGCTCGAGCGCACCCCGGACCTCGAGGAAGCCGTGCACCGGATCTTCGTCGCGCAGCAGCGGATGGAGGCGCAGGTCCCGATCGTGGCAGGCCTGCTCTCGCACTGGCTGCGCGACGGCCGCGTCGGCAGCGAGACCGTCCCGGCCCTGGCCGAGGTGCTGGACCGACTGATCGTCGCCACCCAGGCGCGCTACCCGCTGATCGGCGACGTGGCCCGCAACATCCAGTTCCGCATCTTCGACGAACCGGTCGTCCTGCGTGCCCGCGAACAGATCTACGACGGGGTGCGCGGCAGCCTGCAGTACCTGGCCGAGAACCCCGGCTCCACCGACCGGCCCGGCCGGATCGACGCGATGGTCGACACCCCCGAACCCCTCGTCGGCCTCCTCGCCGAGGCGTGGTCCGCGCCCGCCGACCTGCTCGAGGTCGTCACGCGCCAGTACTACAAGATCCGCGGACTGTCCGAGGTCAAGTCAATCACCGAACGCGAGTTCCCCTGCGTCACAGGGTCGTTCGAGCTGTCCGGCGAGCACCTGAACCTGGTGTCGGTGGTCGCGGAACACAGCCGACTGTCCGACGCCCTCGCGGCCCTCGACGACGTGACCGGTCCGGCGCCGGTGAACCTGGTCGCCGACCTGTACCTGTCCTGGCCCGACGCCCCCGCAGACGACGACACGCTCGCGCAGTCGCTGCACACGAGTCTGTCCGCGCACGCGAGCACCGCGTCGTGGCGCCGCATCACCGTCACCGTGACGGTGCCCGGCGCGATGACCACCCAGCGTCAGGTGACCTTCCGGCCGTCGGCCGGGGAGGGCCTGGTCGAGGACCGGATCATCCGCGGCATGCACCCCCTGACCGCGCAGCGTCTGGACATGTGGCGGCTGAAGAACTTCGACGGCACCCGTCTTCCCGCCACCGCCGACACCTACCTGTACCACCTTGCGGCCAAGGACAATCCGTCGGACGAGCGCCTGATCGCGATGGCCCAGGTGCGCGATCTGACCATCGCGTTCGACGCGGACGGCGAGATCGCGGCCGCCCCCGCCATCGAGCGAGCCGTCGCCTCCTGCCTCGACGGCATCCGGCGGGCGCAGGCCGAGCGGGGCAGCAAGCGCCTCGACAACAACCGCGTGGTGCTCTACGTGTGGCCGCGACTGGACGTGGCCGCGGACCGGATCGCCTCGATCGCCCGGCACGTCGCGCCGCTCACGGTCGGGGCCGGCATCGAGCAGATCACGATGATCTGCCGACTGCAGGAGTCGCCGAACGCGAAGCCGCGTCAGGTGGCGGTGCGCTTCTCGTACCGCTCGGGCGCCGGCATGCAGGTCGCGATCACGGAGCCGCCGACCGAACCGCTCAAGCCGCTCGACGAGTACACCCAGAAGGTGCAGCGTTCGAAGTCCCGCGGCACCGTGTACCCGTACGAGCTGATCCCCGCACTGTCCGCAGGCGGCAGCTTCGTCGAGTACGACCTGGACGAATCGGGAAGCCTTGTGCCCGTGGATCGTCCGTACGGCCGCAACACCGCCGGTCTCATCGTCGGTGTGGTGTCCTCGCCCACCGCGCGCTACCCCGAGGGCATGACCCGGGTCGCGCTGTTCGGCGACCCGACCAAGGCCCTGGGCACCGTGGCCGAGGCCGAGTGCGCCCGTCTGGTGGCGGCGATCGACCTCGCCGAGTCTCTCGGGGCACCGGTGGAGTGGTTCGCACTCTCGTCGGGCGCGACCATCTCGATGGAGTCCGGCACCGAGAACATGGACTGGGTCTCGCGCGGACTGCGCCGGATCATCACGTTCACCCAGAACGGCGGCGAGATCAACGTGATCGTCGCGGGCATCAACGTCGGCGCCCAGCCGTACTGGAACGCCGAGGCCACCATGCTCATGCACACCAAGGGCATCCTGGTGATGACCCCGGACAGCGCGATGGTGCTCACCGGCAAGCAGTCGCTCGACTACTCCGGCGGCGTCTCGGCCGAGGACAACTTCGGCATCGGCGGCTACGACCGGGTGATGGGCCCGAACGGCCAGGCGCAGTACTGGGCGCCGAACCTGACCGCCGCCATCGACGTGCTCTTCGGCCACTACGAGCACGCGTACCTCGCTGCGGGCGAACGCTTCCCGCGCAAGGCCGAGTCCACCGACCCGGTCGAGCGCGACGTCCGCTGCTTCCCGCACGTGCACCCGTCGAGCGAGTTCACCACGGTCGGCGAGATCTTCTCGGCCGAGACGAACCCGGACCGCAAGAAGCCCTTCGACATCCGCACCGTGATGCGCTCGGTGGTCGACCAGGACCACGCCGTGCTCGAGCGCTGGGCCGACATGGCCGACGCCGACACGTCGGTCGTCTTCGACGCGCACCTGGGCGGGAACGCGGTGACGGTGATCGGCATCGAGTCCCGGGCCATCGCCCGCAAGGGCTGGTTCCCCACCGACGGCCCGGACCAGTGGACCTCCGGCACGCTGTTCCCGCGCTCGTCGAAGAAGACCGCCCGCGCGATCAACGCCGCCAGCGGAAACCGTCCGGTCGTGGTGCTGGCGAACCTGTCCGGCTTCGACGGCTCCCCGGAGTCGCTGCGGAACCTTCAGCTCGAGTACGGCGCCGAAATCGGCCGCGCCATCGTCAATTTCGACGGGCCGATCGTGTTCGTGGTGGTCTCGCGCTACCACGGCGGCGCGTTCGTGGTGTTCTCCGGCGCACTGAACGAGAACATGGAGGTGCTCGCGGTCGAGGGTTCGTTCGCCTCGGTGCTCGGCGGCGCGCCCGCCGCGGCCGTGGTGTTCACCCGCGACGTCAACACCCGCACGTCTGCGGACCCGGGCGTCCGTGAGCTCGAGGCCAAGCTGGCCGCCGCCGAGGAGGACGCCGAACGCACCCGGCTGCGCGTCGAGCTCGCCGCCGAGCGGGCCGCGGTTCGCTCGGCCAAGCTCGGCGAGGTGGCCGCCGAGTTCGAGGCGATCCACAACATCGAGCGGGCCCGCGAGGTCGGATCGGTGCACGCGATCGTCCCGGCCGCTGAGCTGCGCCCGCGTCTGGTCGACGCGGTGGAGCGGGGCATGGGCAAGGCCCTGAACTCGCAGTAGCGGGTGTAGCTCGTCCAGGACGGCGCCGTCGGGGTTACCCCGGCGGCGCCGTTCTGCAGTCCGCGGCCCGCACCCGGTAGCCCGACCCGCAATCGAGGACCGCTGTCGTCCGCAATAGCTGGCAGAGTGAACCCATGCTCGAGACCTCGGCACGACTCCTCCGGCTGCTCACCTTGCTGCAGACGCGGCGCGAGTGGTCGGGTGCGGACCTGGCGCAGCGACTCTCCGTCACCACCCGGACGGTCCGGCGCGACGTCGACAAGCTCCGCGACCTCGGCTATCCCGTCAACGCGAATGTCGGGGTCGGCGGCGGCTACCAGCTGGGCGCGGGTGCCGAGATGCCTCCGCTGCTGCTCGACGACGAGGAGGCAGTCGCCGTCGCATTCGGGCTGCAGTCGGGCGCGACCGGCTCCGTCGAGGGCATCGGCGACGCCGCGCTCCGCGCCCTGACGAAGCTGCGCCAGGTGATGCCCTCGCGGCTGCGGCACCGACTCGACGCCCTGCGCATCGACGTGGTCCCGCAGAGTCCACCGCGCTCCGCCGTGGACGCGGCGGTACTCACCTCGATCGCGTCCACGTGCCACGCGCACGAGCGGCTGCGCTTCGACTACCGCAGCCACGACGGGACGCAGACCCGGCGCGAGGTCGAGCCGCACCGCCTGGTCCGCGCGGGCGCCCGTTGGTACCTCGTCGCCTGGGACCTCACACGGTCGGACTGGCGCTCGTTCCGGGTGGATCGGATGACGCCGAAAACACCTGCCGGACCGCGATTCACACCTCGCCAGCTCCCAGTGGGCGATGCTGCCGAGTTCGTCTCCCGTGGCATCAGCCGCGCCGCCGGCCCCGTCACGGCCCGGATCCTGCTGGACGCGCCGATCACACGGATCGCGCCGATGGTCGACGAGCACTGGGGCGCAATCGAAGCCGCAGACGCGAACCGGTGTGTGGTGGAACTTCGCGGCGACTCGTTGGCCGGTATCGCGGGTTGGCTCACTGCCTTCGGGGTGGACTTCACGGTGCAGAGTCCGCCCGAACTCCGCGACGAATGCCTCCGACAGTCGGAGCACCACACGATGCTCAGCGAACGGTACCGCCGGGCGACCCACCGCGGCGAGGATTGACACCGTCTCCGAACTGGAACTTGTTATAGTTCGCGCCGTCACCGATGCTCGAAGGGATGCCATCGCATGATCGTGAACTTCAGGAGCCGCGCCTCTGCGCACCTTTCTCGCGGGCTGCGCGCGGCACTGCTGTCGCTGGTCGTCACCGCGCTGGCCGCGCCGGTGGCGGGCGCAGATCCCAACGTCTCCGACCCGTTCTACGCACCGCCGGCCGGGTACCAATCGACCGCACCGGGCACGATCCTGAAGACGCGACCGATCGATGCCAGCTTCTTCCAGGCGATCCCGATGCAGGTCGACGGGTGGCAGTTGCTGTACCGGACGACCCGCGCGGACGGCAGCCCGTACAGCGCGGTCACCACCGTGCTGAGATCTCGCCACACCCCGCGTCCGGGCGCGATCCTGTCGTTTCAGAACATGACCGACGCCGTCGCGCCGCACTGCATGCCGTCACAGGCTCTGCAGCAGGGCGCCGTGCCCTGGATCGACCCCGCCCGGCCGGCCCCGATCACGCTCTCCACGATGGCGGCCGAAACGCCGATGATCGCCGCGGCGCTGGCCCGCGGGTGGGCCGTCTCGGTGCCCGACTACGGCGGCGTCGACAACCACTTCCTCACCCCACGTGAACCCGGCTTCGTGGCGCTCGACGGCATCCGCGCCGCCGAGGGATTCGACCCGGCCGGCCTGTCGGGTCCGGCGACGCGCGCGATGTTGTGGGGTTACTCGGGCGGCGGCATCGCAACCGGATGGGCTGCGCAGGAACACCCGCGCTACGCACCGGAACTGAACATCGTCGGTGCCGCGCTCGGCGCACCGGTCGGCGACTTCAAGGCGGGCCTGCGCGCGGCGAACGGGAAGCCCATCGACGGCGCACTGTTGCCGGTCGCGCTGATGGGTGTCGTGCAGAACTCCCCCGACTTCGCCGCCGCGCTGGACCGGTACCTCACCCCGGCCGGGCAGGCGAGCGTCCGCGATGCGATGGCCAGGTGCACGCCGCAGAATCTGCTGTCCAACTTCGGCTTCGACGCCAACCGTCACCTGACGGCGCCGCTCGACACGGTCTTCGCGGATCCCGTCATCAGCGCCACCATCGAGGCCGCCGAGCTGGGTCACGCGGCCCCGACCGCACCGATGTACGTCTACAACGCGATCGGCGACGACATCAGCACGATCGACGGTGTGAGCGCACTGGTGACCTCGTACTGCCAGGCGGGCGCTCCGGTCACGTTCCGCAAGGAACAGCTGCCCATGCCGGTGTCGGCCCACACCGTCGAATGGGGACTGGGCGCGCCCGGCGCACTCGCCTGGCTCGGACACCGCGCCGACGACACCGCCACCCCACAGGGCTGCGACATCCAGGCCGTACCCGCCACCATCGCCGCCCCCGACGCGCTGGACAGCCTCGGCTCCGGGATCGTCACCGGATCCGTTCGCCAGCTTCTCGGCTACTGAGCGGATGCACGCCTGCCCGTGACCGCTCGGGAACCCGTAGGGTCGCGCAGCCGCTCCCGCACGGCCACCGGCAGACAGCCCACCGCACTGCGGGCCGGCGCCTGGGGCGCGGGGGCGTTCCACCGGACCACCCGCATCAGACCCACACCGACTCGACTTCGGGATCGCTCGCCCCGGCTGTGCGGAGCGTGACGGCGGCGAGCACCGCCCCGGTCAGAGCGATGACCGGGGGCCGCGGCCAGGGAGGCGGGGAGCACATCTGATCAAGGGCAACGTCCAGCCCCCCACACATCCGAATTCTGATGCCCCACCTACAAACCGGGTCCATACGAAGGTTCTTGACTTGCGCTTCCCAGCACGATGAACGGAAAGGCCATCAGAATAGCGAGCGTTTGAACGGGGTTATCCCGCAGGGCTTCCGGCAATCCGTCGAACATGGTTCCCTCCATCGATCCGGAGACGCCGGCGGCGACGGATTCGGCCGGCAGGAGGGATCCGGCGGGTGCCGCGGACGCAGCACCGGAACCAGCGGCGAGGCCACCAGCCAGCACGGCCGAAGCAACAACCACGGAAGCGATACGACCCGCCCTGGAACTACGCATATCTCGATACCCCGATCAGTAGATGATGAACACGAACGCTTCGGCAGCATCGGAGCCCACCGATCCCACCATGCCGCGAGCCACCATGCCGACGGCGGCCAGATCCAGTGCACAAACACGCATACTGTTGCTGCACAGTCCAATTCGTTGAACACAACGACCTACGCACAGGCGTGCTCAGTGAACACCCTCGGCCCGCGCGTTGCGCTTGACCAAACTGAAGTCGGGATCCTGTGGCAGCAGCCAGTTCTCGCCTACGAAGAACCGGCCGGCATCCGGGTCGCCCCGCAGGGTGTACAGCAACCAGGCGGTGCTGATACCCCACAGCGGCCCCGACGGGTCGTGGTCGAGGGTGTCGAAGTGCCCGACGCCCCGACCGACCGCCAGATAGGTCGGGTTGGGGTTGCCGTAGAAGTCGAGCTGCGGCCACAGGAACCACGGCACGATCCAGTCACGGTCACCGCCCACCACCAAGGTCTGCGAACGCACCAACGGCGGCAACGTCAGCGGCCCCGGCTGGATCGCCAGCGTCGATGTCACCCGGGGATTGGCCGCCATGTTCAGTGCGCCCTGTCCCCCGGCCGAGTGACCGACCGCGGCGATCCGGGTGGTGTCGATGCGGCCGAACAGGGGGCTCGCCGGATCCGTGTTCGCCAGGTCGGCCTGAATCAGGCTCAGGTTCATGGAGACTCCGAACGCGGGCATCGGACTCGCCGAGGCAGCCACTACGAACCCGTAACTCGCGAGGTGCCGGAGCAGCGGAGCGTAGAACGACGGCACCGCACCGCTGCCGTTGCCCCACACCACGAGCGGAAGCGGGCGCCCGACCGATGCCGGGTTGTCGGGGTAGAAGAACTGCGTGGGCACGAAGGCCAAGTCTCGAGGCCACTCCACGTTGTCGGTGCCGAGCAGGGCACGAAGCGGTCCGGCGAGGACCCCGATGCTGTCGCTGCGCGCGTTCGACGTCACCGCATACGGTCCCGGACCCGCCCACAGGTCGTTGCTGCGTGTCGACACCGCCGGGGCGCTCACCCCCGCGGGAGCGGCAACCGCCACACCAGTGCCGAGGCCCGCAACCACGATCAGCGCGGCCACGACCGCGCAGATCCTGTTCCGCACCGCTACCGCAGCTGCTGCGCGACGTGCGTGCCGATGGCCCGCATGCCGAGAGCGGTCGGGTGCAGCGGGACGGCCACCTCGCCCGGCACCACACCTGTGTAGTAGGCATTCGCGGGATCGGCACAGATGTCGTGGCCGGCGGTCGCCGCGGTGATGTCGACGAATTCGACTCCTCGCGACCGGGCTTGCGCGGCCATCGCGGCATTCATGTGGTCGATCACGCCTTGCAGGTAGTCGGCGTCCTGGGGCCAGATCGGCTGGGTCCCGGGGCATCCACCGGCGCGGATGTAGGTCCCGTACCCGACCACCGCGACCCGGGCGCGCGGGGCGCGCTCGCGCACACGGTCGAGCATCGCTCCCCAGGCCGGCGCCCACGCGTCGATCTGAGCGAACTGCTGGTCCTGCCCGCCCTTCGCGAACCGGTCCCGGCAGGAGAATCCGGTCGGCTGGGGCAACGGGTTGACACAGCTCAGTGCGGTGACAACCAACCCGAAGTCGTTGGCACCGGAGGTGATCGTGACCAGGTCGGTGGTCGGACCGAGCGCGTCGATCTGGCGGGCGGCAGGTCCGCCGACCGTGGACTGCGGGACGTCGGTGAGGTTCACGGTGCGCGCCGAGGAACAGGACACGTCGGTCAGCCGGGCGCCGAGATCGGCGGCCACCACCGACGGATAGTTGTGGTTCGAACGCAGGCAGCCGAGGTGTGCGGTGTCCTGGTCCGGGATCAGCGGTCCGGCCGCCGCCGAATCACCGAGCGCGACGTACTCGATCGGTTGCGGTGCCGCGACGGCCACACCGGACGCGACGACCGGTAGGGCGAGCGCGGCACACACCGCGCCCCAGCGTGACGCTCGTCTGAACGGTCGGAACACTTCGAACTCCTTGTCTGCGATGCGGTCCGCGCCCCTCGGCCGGTTGTCCGCTCGGGAGTGACGTGGATTACATAGTCTCCGGAAGATGGCAGGTCGGCATTGTCGGCCGCGCTCGAGATTCGGGAGGAATTTGTGTCCGGAGACAAATCGGGGGGTGCCGGTCCGGTAGTGCTGAGCGGCCGTCCACTGGCCGACCAGCTGGCCCAGCGAACCCACCACCTGGTGGCCGCGACGGTGCGCGCGGTACGCACCGAGGTGCCGTTCTACCGGTCGTTGCCGGACGAGGCGGTGCGCACCGACGTCACCACCATCATCCGGCGCAACCTCGAGTTGTTCATTGCGGCACTGCGCGCGAACCGGACGCCCGAGGCGGCCGAGCTCGCCGCGCTGAGCAGGTCGGCGGGTCGCCGCGCGGAGGAGCTCGTCCCGATGGCGGACGTGCTGCGGGCCTACCACATCGGGGTCGAACACTGGTGGGAGGCGATCACGGCGCTCGCTGCCGAGGGCGACGGGCCGGCCCTGGCCCGGGCGGGCCGACTGCTGCACAGCTACCTGTTGGCTGCGACCACCGCCGTCCTCTCCGGCTACGGCGCAGACCGGTCGCCGCCGCGAGAGGACGACGCCGCGCTCCGGTCGTTGTTCGCTGCGCTCACTTCGGGGTCAGGGGCGGAGTCCGCGGCCGACGAGTACGGGCTGACCCTCCCCCGCCTCTACTGGGTGGTGGTCATGCATGTCGCGCCGCACCCGGACGAGGCCGCCGTCGACGTGGACACCGCAGTCGCGCAGCGGCGCAAGGCCAGGCGGCTGCTGGGCGAGCTCGACGCCCTCGGCCGGGACCGGGCACTGACCGCGATCGGCGCCGCGGGCGGCACTGCGCTCGTTCCCATCGTGGAATCCGAACCGTCCGAATCGGATTGGGCCGACAGCCCCGAGTACCTGCAGCTGCGCCGCAGCCTCGCGGGAATCGAGCGGATCCTCGACACCTCGATGGTGTGCGCCGTGGATGTCGCGGCACCGGCGCAAGTCCCCGACGCGCTCGCCCGGGCGCGCGATGTGCTCGACGTGGCCCGTCGCTACGGCCGCCGCAGTGGCGCGGTGGCGATGCGCGACGTCGCCGTCGAATACCAGTTGACCCGCCCGAGCGCGGCGACCACGATCCTCGCGAATGCCCTGTCCCCGCTCGATTCCCACGAGGACGTACGCCTCACCTTCGAGGCGTACCTGGACGTCGGGTGCGACCGGACTGCGACGGCGGCAGTGCTGCACGTGCATCCGAACACCGTCGCCTATCGCCTGCGCAAAGCCGCCGCGCTGACGGGGCTGGACCTGTCCACGCCTGCGAGCCTCCTGCGGGCTGCGGCCGCCCTGGCGGCGCGGCGATCCACCTCGCACCTGCCGTGACCGAACCACCCGAGCAGATTCGACACAAACTCACTACTTGACAGAAGCTGTCATGTTTGGAGAGCATCTCAAAAGGGCGGAACCACGAGACGGCGCCGCCCGCGACGAGAGGCGGATCCGGGGACGGTCCCCGGGTTCGGGAAAGGCGCTACTCGATGTCCTTGCGTGAGCGGCAACGACTTCAGGTTCGGGCGGACATACAGCGCGCGGCGTTCGCGCTGTTCGCCCGTGACGGCTTCGACGAGGTGACCACCGAGCAGATCGCTGCCCGGGCCGGGGTCTCGCCGAGCACGTACTTCCGGCACGTGCGCAACAAAGAGGACCTGCTGCTGGACCCGGTGCGCCAGGGTGGCGCCGGCATCGTGACCCTGCTCGAGGAACGTCCGGATCCCGAGCCCGCCGACGTGGCCCTGGCACGGGCGATCCTGGCTCGATCGAACACCTTCGAGACTGCGGAGATCGACGAGTGGCGTTCAGCCTTTCGTACCGCCCCGCACCTGATGGACCGGGTGGCGTTGATCGCCCCGGAGCACCGGGACCGGTTGGTCGCTCTCGTCGCGGCGCGGATGGGATGCGGCACCGAGCTCGACAGCCGCCCGGGCCTGCTGGTGCATCTGATGCTGGCCGCCGCGGAATTCGGCTACCGGCAATGGATACGCGGACCGCAGCGGCGCGGCGCATCGCTGCAGGTGTGCGTCGAAGGGGCCCTCGACGCGGTCCTCGACACCCGGTGGCGCACGGCGACCGGAAACGACACGAAGGGAGTCGAAAGTCTATGAACTGCAATATAGTCGGGACGAACCGCCGCACGGGGGTCCCTCGATGACGCGGCCGAACGACACCGCACCGAACGACGTCGTCGACCTGGTCGTCGTCGGTTCGGGAGCGGCCGGGATGGCCGCCGCCATCACTGCGGCCAGGCACGGCCTCGACACCGTACTCGTGGAGAAGTCACGGTACTGGGGCGGCTCGTCCGCCCGGTCCGGTGGCGGGGTGTGGATCCCGGGGAACTCGGTGCTGCGCCGCCAGGCACCACCAGACGAACTCGATTCTGCGCGAACGTATCTGGACAGTATCGTGGGCGACGACGTAGATCCCCGCCGTCTCTCCGCATACATCGACCGCGGCCCGGAGGCCCTCGACTTCCTGATCGACAACTCGCCGCTGAAGCTCGAGTGGGTGAAGGGCTACTCCGACTACTTCCCCGAGGCGCCCGGGGGCCGGGCAACCGGGCGGTCGTGCGAGCCGGTCCCGTTCGATGCACGCCAGCTGGGCGACGACCTGGACACGCTGCACCCGCCGTACACGAAGGTGCCGCTGAACGTCGTGGTCAAGCAGTCCGACTACCGCTGGCTCAGCACCGGGCTCCGCAGCTGGCGCGGGCCGCAACGGATGCTCCAGGTGGGCGCACGAAGCGCGCTCGCAAAGCTGCGGCGGCAGAAGCTGATCGGCCTCGGGTCCGCGCTCATGGCCGAGTTGATGCTCGGCGTGCGCGCCGCGGGCGTCCCCGTCCGGCTGGACACCGCCATGACCGACCTGATCACCGAGGGTGATCGCGTGGTCGGGGTGGTGCTCGACAGCGACGGTGTGCGCACCCGCCTGCATGCCCGCCGCGGCGTGGTGCTGGCCTGTGGCGGGTTCGACAACAACGACGAGATGCGCAAGCAGTACCAACGCGAACCGAGCAGCGCCGAGTGGACCCTGGGCGCCCCCACCAACACCGGCGACGGGATCACGGCCGCCCTGCGACTCGGCGCGGCGGTCTCCCACATGGACGACGCGTGGTGGGCGCCGTCGATCCCGCTGCCGAAGGGTCCGTGGTTCGCCCTGGCCGAACGGTCACTCCCCCGCAGCCTGATGGTCAACGAGCGCGGACAGCGGTTCATGAACGAGTCCCTGCCGTATGTCGAGGCCACGCACGCCATGTTCGGCGGGCGGTACGGTCGGGGCACCGGTCCGGCGGAGAACCTCCCGGCATGGCTGGTCTTCGACCAGACCTACCGCGATCGCTACCTGTTCGCGGGCGTGCCGGCCCGTCGGCCGCTGCCGCGATCCTGGACGAAGTCCGGCGCCATCGTCACGGCCGGGACCATTGCCGAGTTGGGTGACAAGATCGGGGTGCCCGCAGACGCCCTCGTGGCCACGATCGAACGGTTCAACGGGCACGCCCGCACCGGCAGCGATCCCGACTTCCATCGCGGCGAGAGCAAGTACGACCACTACTACGGTGACGGCACGAACCGGCCCAACCCCAGCCTCGGCGAGCTCACCAAGGCGCCGTTCTACGCGGCGAAGATGGTGGCCGGGGACCTCGGCACCAAGGGCGGCATCGACGCCGACAGCACCGGCCGGGCGTTTCGCACGGACGGCACCGTCATCGACGGCCTGTACGCGGTAGGCAACACCAGCGCACCCGTCATGGGCCACACCTACGCCGGCCCCGGGGCGACCATCGGGCCGGCGATCGTCTTCGGCTATCTCGCGGCGCTCGACGCCGCCGGACACAGATAGAGCGGGCCGTCCGGGACGCCCCCGGACGGTTCGTCACCCGATCCCGGTGCCGTTGTCAAGACAGTTGTGACCAGTCAGAATTCCACCGGCACAAATCGCGACCCCGGAAAGCACGTCGGCGATCGGATCCGGAATGACGAAGTCCGAGGATCCTGCAGCGAGGGCGGAGGACCCTCCCGAGGGGGCGGCGGTCGCCACGCCCGACCCGGCGGCAACGCCACCGGCCAGCACTGCCGAGGCGAGAATCGTGGCTGCGAGACGACGCATCGTGGGACGAGGCAGAAACGAACTCCATTCGGTGACGACGATCGGGTCGCGCGTCGGCGGCGTCAAACCGCACCGGCACCGCGGACGCTCCACGTCACAGTACACACGAAGGGCAGTCACCATACGAAGATCGGCATACTGTTGCAGCACTCGACAATTCGATAAATACTACCGATTTCGAGCGAAGCTCGTCACGGCGATGGCCGCGGGTGGCTGACGCAAACCCGATGCCCGTTGGCACGGCGATGACATTCTCGAGCGTCTTCGTGGTGAGCGAAGCCTTCGGCTGCGGGGCCTCAACTAGGCGGCTTCGAGGAGGCCGGTCAGCTCAGAAATCCGGGTGCTGTTGCGGCACCGACTTGGTCGTACCCCACGACGGGCCGTCCGAGAGATTCTCGGATGGCCGTCAAATCTTCGGTCCTACCTACACGCTCGCGCCCTACATTTGGCTGCAACCAAGGTAGGTGAAGCAGGGACGGTAACTTCCGGTTGCATCTCCAAGCACGAGGAGCGGAACGGTTAGCACCCTAAGGAGAAATTCCAAGGGGTATTCGATCGGCGGGCCGCCGAAGACGTAGGCGAGAGATCCGTCGGGAAACGGACCTGCCGGAACTGCGGCGGCGGTGCCTGCGCCGGCTGCGAGGCCACCGGTCAACACTGCCGAGACGAGAACAGTGGCCGCGAGACGACGCATCGTGGGACGAGGCATGTACGAACTCCATTCGGTGACGAGGATTGGGTCGCGCGTCGGTGGCCTCGACAGCACCGGCACCGAGCACGCTTCGCGTCACCGTACAGACGAAGGGCCAACACCGTACGAAGTTCCGCAAACTGTTGCCACACTTGGCAATTCGTTAAACGCAACGGGCTCCACAGAAGCCCGATTCCGACGTCAGCGCCGCGTCGTCCGATCGGGTCGAGCGGCGGGGCCGCAGCCAGATACAGACGCACTCCGGCTCGTACACAGGACCCTAGGGACGATTCGCGACAACCGTTTCTGGACATTCGCCTACAACGCGGCGGCCGCCCCGCCGGCCGCGGCCGGCCCGCTCAACCCGATGCTCGCCGGTGCGGCGATGACGTTCTCGAGCGTGTTCGTGGTGAGCAACAGCCTGCGGCTGAGTCGATTCCGGTAGGCGACTGCGTCAGCCGGCGACAGATCCCCTACATGTTGCAACCAAACGGGCCGTCGGGGCAGGGGGCCGGGGCGCTTCCGCTTGCATTCCAAAGAAAGATGGCCGAAATCGCGAACACGATACCGAAAAAATCGATAGGGGAAACGTTCTCCACGCCACCCGTGGATCCGGTGGGCATGGCGGCGACGGATCCGGCCGACTGGAGGGATCCGGCGGGCGCGGCGGACGCAGTACCAGACCCGGCGGCGAGGCCACCGGTCAACACTGCCGAGACGAGAACAGTGGCCGCGAGACGACGCATCGTGGGACGAGGCATGTACGAACTCCATTCGGTGACGAGGATTGGGTCGCGCGTCGGTAGCCTCGACAGCACCGGCACCGAGCACGCTTCGCGTCACCGTACAGACGAAGGGCCAACACCGTACGAAGTTCCGCAAACTGTTGCCACACTTGGCAATTCGTTAAACGCAACAGGCTCCACAGAAGCCCGCTTCCGACGTCAGCGCCGCGTCATCCGATCGGGTCGAGCGGCTCGACCCCGGACAGGCGCACATAGGCCGCCACGTCGAGAACCTCGCCGCGGGCGGTCGGATCGATGCCCGCCGCGACCAGTCGACGTTCCGCCTCCGCGGGCGAGCCCGCCCACGTCGCCAGCGCGGCCCGAAGGGTCTTGCGGCGCTGCGCGAACGCGGCATCGACGACCGCGAACACCCGCTTGCGATGCGCCTCGTCCATCGGCCACGGCGCGTCCTCGTAGCGGTCGATCCGGACCAGACCGGACTCGATCTTCGGTTCCGGCCAGAACACCTGACGCCCAACGGAACCCGCACGCTTCACGCGCCCGAAGAAGCACGCCTTCACGCTCGGCACGCCGTAGATCTTGCCGCCCGGCTGCGCAGCAAGCCGATCCGCGACCTCCGCCTGGACCATCACCAGCGCGGTACGGAGCGATGGGAACTCGGCGAACAGGTGCAGCAGCACCGGGACCGCCACGTTGTACGGCAGGTTCGCGACCAGCGCGGTCGGTGAGACGGGCACCTGAGACGGCAGCACCCGCATGGCGTCCTCGAGGACAACGTCCAGGCGGGCGGACAGTTCCGGTGCCCGCTCGGCGACCGTCGTGGGCAGCCGGGCCGCCAGCTTCGGGTCGATCTCGACGGCGACGACCCGGTCGACCACGTCGAGCAGAGCCAACGTCAACGAGCCGAGACCCGGGCCCACCTCGAGGACCACGTCGTCGCGGGTGACACCGGACACCGCGACGATCTTGCGGACCGTGTTGCCGTCGTGAACGAAGTTCTGGCCGAGTTGCTTGGTGGGCCGGATGTCGAACTCGGCTGCCAGGGCCCGAACCTCGGCCGGTCCGAGCAGGGCCGCCTGCCCCCGCGGAGCGAATTCGGGCAGGTCGGAAGGGGCGGCGGGTTCGTCGGACACCTGGTGAATCTAGCGCAGCGGGACTAGCGCATGCCGAGTCGGCTGGTGCACGACGGCCACGCACCCCAGCCCTGTGACTGCTGGGTCTTCGACGCGATCGCGATTTGCTCCTCGCGGGTGGCCAGGTCTGCGCGGGGCGCGTACTTCAGACCACCCTGCCGCTCCCAGGTGTTCTGGTCGAACTGCACGCCGCCGTAGAAGCCGTTGCCCGTGTTGATCGCCCAGTTTCCGGTCGCCTCGCACTGCGCGAGCGCGTCCCAGGTGGATCCGTTCGTCACCGGCGGCACCTCGGTGCCGGGCTTGGCCCCCACCCGCACGACCTTCGGCTGCGCGGGCGTGGTGACGTTGGCGGCGACCTCCTGCCGCGCGGTCTCGACGCCGTTGACGGTGGTGACCGCGTACGTCACGTCCTGGACACCGGGCGTGCCCGCATGCTCCTGAACCGTGCGGCTCATGTTCATGGTCGGATCCTCGATGCGCTGCTCCGGCGGTGCCAGCGGCTGGGTCTCGACCTTGTTCGCGGTGCGGGTTCGGGTGACCTTCACGTCGAGGCCCTCGGTCACCGGGGTCTCCGGGCCCGGCACGACGGTGTCGGCCTGCTCGAGCGGGATGCCGTGTGCGGTGAGCAGGTCCCCGACGGTGGCTGCGGCCAGGCGCACGGGGGCGGAGGCCGCGGCACCGTCGATCAGGTTCACGACCTTCGGGCTGATCACGTCCAGGTTGGCGCCGTCGAGCGGCAGGCGCTGCGAGCGGGACGCCGAGACGTGCACGTCGCCCGCGAGGCTCTCCTGCGTGAGCGCCTCGTCCACCGTCAGCGCCGTGGTCCACAGCGTGCGGGGCGCGCCGTCGACGGTGAGGGTCAGCTCGCGGGCCCGCCGCAGCACCACCGTCTCACCGTCCGACACCGAGGAGTCCTTGGCCGGCGCCACCAGGTCCTTGTCGCCGATCGAGTACCCAGCGTCCGCGAGGACGCCGCCGACGTCGGTGGACATGGTGCTCAGGGCGATCGCCTCGCCGTCCACGTCGACGGTCACCGTCTTGTGCCGGTTGACGGCGAGCACACCACCCGCGATCAGCGTGAGCAGGAGCGCCCCGACGACGAGCCGCAACAGCGGCGAGTTGGCCTGGTTGATCCGAGTGAGTGGTGACACGAGTAGTCCTGGTTCGGTCGGTTACCGGAGAGTGACCCCGGGCTTAGATCGATCACAGTACGGTAACGAAAGGGGGGAGTTCCGGCAACCACAGTGCTGTGACCTGCAGGGGAAGCGTGTCGCGGACTAGTGTCGGACGCCGGGTGACCGCCCGCGATACGGCCACAGGAAGTGACGTGGATGCGCACACACAGACGCCGAACACTCGCCCGACTACCCGTCCTGCTCGGCGTCCTCGCCCTGCTCGGCCTGGTCTTCGGCCCCGGTACCGCGGCGGCACAGGGCGATTCCGGTAAGACGTACCTGATCGCCACCGACGTCACGTTCGCACCGTTCGAATTCCAGAACGAGCAGGGCGACTTCGTCGGGATCGACATGGACCTGCTGAAGGCCATCGCCGAGGACCAGGGATTCAAGTACCAGGTCAAACCGCTCGGCTTCAACGCCGCGGTCCAGGCACTGCAGTCACGGCAGGTGGACGGCGTCATCGCCGGCATGTCGATCACCGACGAGCGCAAGATGGTCTTCGACTTCTCCGACCCCTACTTCGACTCCGGCGTGCAGATGGCCGTCGCGAAGTCGAACGACAGCATCAAGTCCTACGAGGACCTGCGCGGCAAACGGGTGGCGATCAAGACGGGCACCGAGGGCGCGATGTTCGCCGAGTCGGTCAAGGACAAGTACGGCTTCACCACCGTCACCTTCGACGACTCCGCCAGCATGTACGACGACGTCAAGACCGGTAACTCGGTCGCGGTCTTCGACGACTACCCGGTGCTGCTGTACGGCATCGCGCAGGGCAACGGCCTCAAGGCGGTCGGCGAGAAGGAGGCGGGCAACTCCTACGGCTTCGCGGTGTCGAAGGGCCAGAACGCCGAACTGCTCGCCAAGTTCAACACCGGGCTGGCGAACCTGCGGGCCAGTGGGCAGTACGACAAGATCCTCGACACCTACCTCGGGGAGGGGGCGCAGCAGGCCCAGGGCGGCAACACCTTCTTCTCCCTGTTCAAGGACAGCTTCCCACTGCTGATGAAGGGCCTGTGGCTGACGATCGTCCTCACGGTCGCCTCGCTTGCGATCGCGCTGGTGCTCGGTCTCGTCTTCGGCTTCTGCCGGGTCTCGACCAGCCGGATCCTGCGCGGCATCGGCGTCACCTACGTCGACATCTTCCGCGGCACGCCGCTGCTGGTGCAGGCCTTCTTCATCTACTTCGGCATCCCCGCCGCGCTGGACTTCCAGATGCCGGCGATGACCGCGGGCATCATCACGCTGAGCCTGAACGCCGGCGCGTACGTCACCGAGATCATCCGCGGCGGCATCCAGTCCGTGGACCGGGGACAGATGGAGGCCGCCCGCAGCCTCGGCATGGGTTACCTGCCCGCGATGCGGAAGGTGGTGCTGCCGCAGGCGTTCCGGACGATGATGCCCTCGTTCGTCAACCAGGCCGTCATCACCCTCAAGGACACCTCGATCCTGTCTGTGATCGGCATCGCCGAACTCACCCAGACCGGCAAGATCATCATCGCGAGGAACTTCGAGTCGTTCAACATGTGGCTGATCGTCGGCATCTTCTACTTCGTCATCATCATGGCGCTGACCAAGCTCTCCAACCGGCTCGAGAAGAGGATAAACGCGTGACCGAGTCGACAAGCGTGACAACCGAACCCAAGATCAGGGTCGCTGGGCTGACCAAGTCCTTCGGCGAGAACGAGGTGCTCAAGGGCATCGACGTGGACATCGCGGCCGGCGAGGTGGTGTGTGTCATCGGGCCGTCCGGCTCCGGCAAGAGCACCTTCCTACGCTGCCTGAACAAGCTCGAGGACATCACCGGCGGCACCGTCGTGGTCGACGGCTTCGACCTCACCGACAAGAAGGTTGACATCGACAGGGTCCGTCAGCACATCGGCATGGTGTTCCAGCACTTCAACCTGTTCCCACACATGACCGCGCTGGAAAACGTGATGCTGGCACCGGTCCAGACCAAGCGCGCCACCAAGGACGAGGCCAAGGCGACCGCCCGGAAACTGCTCGATCGGGTGGGCCTGGCCGACAAGGCGGACGCCAAGCCTGCCAACCTGTCCGGCGGACAGAAGCAGCGGGTGGCCATCGCGCGGGCGCTGGCGATGAGCCCGGACATCATGCTCTTCGACGAGGCGACCAGCGCGCTGGACCCGGAGATGGTCGGCGAGGTGCTGCAGGTGCTCCGCGACCTCGCCGCGGAGGGCATGACGATGGTGGTGGTGACGCACGAGATGGGGTTCGCACGCGAGGTCTCGGACCGCGTGATCTTCATGGCCGACGGCTACATCGTCGAGGAGGGCGCGCCCGCCGAACTGTTCGGCAGCCCGCAGCACGAGCGCACCCAGGACTTCCTGCGCAAGGTGCTGTGACCGCCGACACCGCAGCGCGCGGTTCGTGACTAGCATGTGATCCGGACCACACGGTGAGCCGGACGCCGATCACGGGCCGGCCACGCACGAACCAGGAGTTGCCATGCTGAGCACGATGCAAGACGCCCCACTGTCCATCGCGCAGATCCTGCGCCACGGCGCCACCGTGCACGGCGACGCGGAGGTGGTCACCTGGACCGACCAGGGGCCACGGCGCGAGAGCTACGCCGAGGTCGGCCGCCGCACCGCCGCCCTGGCACACGCGCTGCGCGGGCTCGGGGTCACCGGCGACCAGCGGGTGGCGACATTCATGTGGAACAACGCCGAACACCTCGAGGTGTACCTGGCGGTGCCCGCGATGGGCGCGGTCCTGCACACCCTCAACATCCGGCTCTTCCCCGAGCAGCTGGTGCACGTCGCCAACCACGCCGAGGACCACGTCGTCATCGTCGACCCCACCCTGATCCCACTGCTGGCGGCCCAGCTGCCGCAGCTGACGACGGTCAAGCACGTCATCGTCACGGGCAAGGACACCGCGGGCCTGCAGGCGCCCGCCGGCGTCCAGGTGCACAGCTACGAGGAACTGCTCGCCGGGCAGCCGCAGGAGTTCGACTGGCCCGAGGTGGACGAGCGCAGCGCGGCCGCGATGTGCTACACCTCCGGCACCACCGGCGACCCGAAAGGTGTTGTCTACTCACACCGTTCGATCTACCTGCACTCAATGCAGGTGTGCATGAGCGACGGCCCGAACCTCCGGCAGGGCGATCGCGCCCTGGCCGTCGTGCCGCAGTTCCACGCGATGTCGTGGGGACTGCCCTACGCCGCGTTCATGATCGGTGCCAGCCTGATCATGCCCGACAGGTTCCTGCAGCCCGCCGCCCTCGCCGAGATCATCGCCGCCGAGAAGCCGACGATGGCCGCGGCCGTCCCCACCATTTGGCAGGGCCTGCACCTCCACCTCGAACAGCACCCGCAGGACATCTCCGGGATGAAGGAGGTGTTGATCGGCGGGTCCGCGGTGCCGCCGGCGCTGATGCGGGCATTCGAGGAACAGCACCAGGTCACGGTGCTGCACGCCTGGGGGATGACCGAGACCTCACCGCTCGGATCCGTCGCCCGACCGCCCGCCGGCGTCACCGGCGACGAGCGGTGGGCCTACCGGTCCACCCAGGGCCGCTTCCCGGCCTCGGTGCAGGCCCGGCTCGTCGACGACGAGGGTGCCGTCGTCCCGCACGACGGCACCAGCATCGGCGAACTCGAGGTCCGCGGACCGTGGATCACCGGCTCGTACTACGGCGTGGACGCGGCGGACAAGTTCGACGACGGCTGGCTGCGCACCGGCGACGTCGGCACCATCACCCCCGACGGTTTCCTCACGCTGACCGACCGCTCCAAGGACATCATCAAGTCCGGCGGCGAGTGGATCTCCTCGGTCGACCTGGAGAACGCCGTGATGGGCCATCCGTCGGTCGCCGAGGCCGCCGTGATCGGCGTGCCGGACGAGAAGTGGGACGAGCGGCCGCTGGTGGCAGTCGTGCTGCGCGAGGGCAGCGGGACCACCATCGCGGACCTGCGCGACTTCCTGGCCGACAAGGTCGCCAAGTGGCAGCTGCCCGAGAACTGGGCGCTGATCGAGGAGGTGCCCAAGACCAGCGTCGGCAAGTTCGACAAGAAGCGGCTGCGGGCGACGTTCCAGGACGGTGGACTGGACGTGGTTCGCCTGTGACCTGCTGGTCCTAGCAGGCCCTCGAACTGCCGTCGCCGTCAGATTCCGTAGACCCGCCTCGCGGTCGCGGTGGCGGCGACGGCCAGTTCGAAGGGGTCCTGACTTCGCGTCTGTGCGAGCGACCGCACCGTGTACGGCAGGCAGTACGGCTCGTTCGGCGCACCCCGGAAGGGGTGCGGGGTCAGGAACGGCGCATCCGTCTCGACGAGCAACTGGTCGTCGGGGACGAGCTTCGCCGCCTCGTGCAGCTCGCGGGCGTTGCGGAAGCTGACGGTCCCGGAGAAGCTCAGCACGTAGCCCGCCTCGACGCAGGCCAGTGCCATCGTCGCGTCCGAGGAGAAGCAGTGGAAGATCACCGTCTCCGGCGCACCCTCGTCGAGCAGGACGGTGAGCAGGTCGTGGTCGGCCTCGCGGTTGTGGATCATCAGAGGCTTGCGCAGCCGCTTGGCCAGGTCGATGTGCCAGCGGAAACCCTCGACCTGATCCTCGATCGAGGCGCAGCCGTCGAGTTTGCCCGGCCAGTAGTAGTCGAGGCCGGTCTCGCCGACGGCGACGGTCCGAGGATCGGCGGCGAGGCGTTCGATCTCCGCCTTGGTCGCGTCGTCGAGCACGTCGGCCCGCGTCGGGTGGATGGCAACCGCCGCGTACACCCGACGGTCCCAGTGCGCGGCGTCCACCGCGAAGCGTGCGGCGGCGAGGTCGTCGGCGACCGTCACCACCCTGCCGACGCCGACCTTCTCGGCGCGGTCGACGATTTCGGCCACCGAGGCCGCATCGGTCGCACCGCAGGCGTCGAGGTGCGTGTGGGCGTCGATCAGCGGCGCGAGCGGCTCGGGCAGGTCCGGGGCCGGACGATCTCTGGGCACGCAGATACAGTAAACGCACCATGACTGCATCCACCCGGCCCCCGTTCTACATCACCACGGCGATCGCGTACCCGAACGGCGCACCGCACATCGGACACGCGTACGAGTACATCTCCTCGGACGCGCTCGCCCGCTTCAAGCGGCTCGACGGCTTCGACGTGTTCTTCATGACGGGCACGGACGAGCACGGCCTGAAGATGCAGCAGACCGCCGCCAAGGAAGGCATCGACGTCCGCGACCTCGCGGCGCGCAACTCCGACGTGTTCCAGGCGATGGACAAGGTCCTGGGCATCTCGTACGACCGGTTCATCCGCACCACGGACACCGATCACGAACTCGCGTGCCAGGCGATCTGGGAGCGGATGGTCGCGGCCGGCGACATCTACCTGGACACCTACGCCGGCTGGTACTCGGTGCGCGACGAGGCGTACTACACCGAGGCCGAGACCACCCTGTGCGAGGACGGCAGCCGGATCTCGACGGACACGAGGACAGAGGTCGAGTGGACCGAGGAGTCCACCTACTTCTTCCGACTGTCCGCCTACCAGGACAGGCTGCTCGCGCTCTACGAAGAGCACCCCGAGTTCATCGCCCCCGCCACCCGGCGCAACGAGATCGTCAGCTTCGTCTCCGGCGGACTCAAGGACCTGTCGGTCTCGCGGACCACCTTCGACTGGGGTGTGCCCGTCCCCGGCGACCCCTCGCACGTGATGTACGTGTGGGTCGACGCGCTGGCCAACTACCTCACCGGTGTCGGCTACCCGAACACCGAGTCCGAGGCCTTCACCCGGAACTGGCCCGCCGACCTGCACATCATCGGCAAGGACATCAGCCGCTTCCACACCGTGTACTGGCCCGCGTTCCTGATGTCGGCCGGCCTCGAGGTTCCCAAGCGCGTCTTCGTGCACGGCTTCCTCTACAACAAGGGCGAGAAGATGTCGAAGTCGGTCGGCAACGTGGTCGACCCGCTCGAGATGGTCGAGCAGTACGGCCTCGACGCCCTGCGGTTCTTCCTGCTTCGCGAGATCTCCTACGGCCAGGACGGCAACTACAGCCACGAGGCGATCGTCACCCGGATGAACGCCGACCTGTCCAACGAGCTGGGCAACCTCGCGCAGCGGTCGCTCACCATGGTCGCGAAGAACTGCGACGCCGTGGTGCCGACGCCGGGCGAGCTCACCGACGACGACCGGGCCCTGCTCGCCCAGGCCGACGCGCTGCTCGAGAAGTGCCGCGCCGAGTTCGACGTGCAGGCCCTGCACCACGCCCTCGAGGCCATCTGGCATGTGCTCGGCGAGACCAACCGGTACTTCTCGCAGCAGGAACCGTGGGTGCTGCGCAAGACCGACCCCGCCCGGATGGCGACGGTCCTCTACGTGACCCTCGAGGTCGTGCGGATCGTCGGGATCCTGGTCCAGCCCGTGATGCCCGACGCCGCGTCGAAGATCCTCGACCTGCTCGGACAGTCCGAGACCGCCCGCGACTTCGCACACCTGGGCGAGCGGATCGTCGCGGGCAGCCCGCTGCCGGCGCCGTCACCGGTGTTCCCCCGGTACGTGGAGCCCGAAACCGCCTGACATGTCGGGGCGCGGCAACTTCGACGACGGACGCCCGTCCGCCGAGGCCGGGGCGCTCGTCGCGGCGGTGACGGCCGCGTACCGGCGCGGCTGGCAGCCCGCGGACCTGGTGCACCTGACCCGGCGCGGCGGCGAGTGCCCGCCGCCGCTGGCCGCGGTCGCGGTCCTCTACGACGCGCGGCAGACCCGCGCGGCCGAACGCGCCCCGGCCGAGTGGTCCGACCAACTGCGCTCACTCGCCGAGCAGTTCCCGGATCAGGCCCGGCTCGCGGACGGTGTGCCGGTCGCCGATCCGAACGGTGACCATCTCGCGGGCGCGCTCGTCGCGGGACGGTCCGGCTTCCTGGGATACCAGCTGTCGGAGCTCACGGCGGAGTGGGACCGGCTGCCGGGCACGACGATCCTGCTGCCGCCACCCGAGGAATGGCCCGCCGACCGCGCCGAGGCCCCCGACCCCGGCGACGACGCCGATCCCAAGGTGCTCGGACGGATTCGCGGCCTTCTCGCCAAGGCCGAGCGCACCGAGTTCACGGAGGAGGCCGAAACCTTCACCGCGAAGGCGCAGGAACTGATGACGCGCTACGCGATCACCTCGAGCCTGGTGCGCTCGCGGGTGGCGACGGGCCGAACGTCGGTGCACAGCCGCCGCTTTCACCTCGACAACCCGTACCTCACGGAGAAGGTGCACCTGCTGACCTCGATCGGCGAGGCGAATCGGGTACGCACCGTCTGGGCCGCCGACCTCGCGATCGCCACCGCGGTCGGGACCCGCGTGGACCTGCAGCAGGTCGACCTCCTGTTCACCTCGCTGCTCGTCCAGGCCACCCGGTCGATGCAGTCCAGTGCCGCCGAGGGCCGGAGCGGCGCACGATCCACGCCGTTCCGCAAGGCTTTCCTCGCCGGGTTCGCCGCCCGGATCGGGCAACGGCTGCGCGAGGCCGACGCGCGGGCCACCGAGGACGCCGCCGCCGAGGAGGCGGTGCCGCTGAGCACCCTGCTGCCCATCCTCGCCACCACGTCGGCGGAGGTCGACGCCGAGTTCACCCGGCTGTTCCCCGCCACCCGCCGGGCTCGGGCCCGGTCGGTGGACGCCCACGGCTGGCATGCGGGTCGCTCGGCGGCCGACGACGCCTCGCTCTCGCCGGGCGCCCGTCCGATTCGGCGCGGCAGGTAGCCGAAAAGGCACCCCCACCTGCCCGGACATTTCTTGTCGGACCCCGGGTGCACACTGTCGCCATGGGGAGCATTCGAACGCACATTCGACAGCCGGAAACATCCGACGAGCAGTGGCACGCGCTGATCGGCGCGCTGGCCGCCGCCTACGAACGCGGGTGGCAGCCCGCCGACCTGGTCCACGTCGCGGCCCGGTCCCTCGATGCCGCAACGGTCCGGAACGCCGCCGGGGCGGTGCTGCACGAGGCACACGTGAGCGGGGCGTGGTCGCGGGCCCCGCAGGGGTGGCTCGACCAGCTGCGCACGATCGCCGACGCCCACCCGGCCGGAAGCGGCCGAGCGGGGATCGACGCCGCGCAGTGTGGGTCGCTGACGTTCCTGTGGCGGCGGCTTCCGCGCTGGCACGTCCTGTGCCCACCGCCGTCCGCCTGGCCGGCCGATCGCGCCGACGATCCGGGAGACGCCGCCACCAACGCCGACCCGAAGGTACTGAACAAGATTCGAGGCCTGCTCGCGAAAGCCGAGAGCACCGAGTACACCGAGGAAGCGGAAACGCTGACCGCCAAGGCGCAGGAACTGATGACCCGCTACGCGATCGGCGCGGCGTTGCTCGAGGCCGCGACGCCCGGTTCCCGGGTGGTCGTGCACAGCAAGCGAATTCACCTCGACAACCCGTACGTGAAGCAGAAGGCCCTGCTACTCACCTCGATCGGCGACGCCAATCAGGTACAGACCGCCTTCACCGCACCGCTGGGCATCGCGACGGTGGTCGGGTCCCCGGTGGACCTCGAACAGGTCGAGATGCTGTTCACCTCGCTGTTGGTCCAGGCCACCCGCGCGATGCGTACCGCAGGCGAGACCGGTTCTCGCTCCACACCTTTCCGCAAGGCCTTCCTGTTCGGGTTCGCGGTCCGCATCGGCCAGCGACTGACCGAAGCGGGCAAGGCGGCCACGGCACAGGCGGTGGTCGAGTCGGAGGTCGAGTACCGAGATCTGCTGCCGATCCTCGCCAACCGCGCCGAGGCGGTACGGGCGGAGGTCACCCGACTCTTCGGCCCGATGCGCGAGATGACCTGCTCTGCGGCCGACGCCCAGGGGTGGCACGCTGGGCGCTCTGCCGCCGACGAGGCGACGCTCACCTCCCCCGGGCCCGCGATCGCCGGGTGAGTCGTGCACACGATTCGGGCGGTGGGCGCGGTCGTGTCAGTCTTGTCCGATGCAGATCGAGCGGATCGGAGAAGGCGGCACCCCGGCGGAGGTGCTGCGCGAGCTGTCGCGTTGCGCCGCCGGGCGCGGCGAGGCGCCGCCCGCCGCCCTGATCGGCGACTGGTTCGGATCCCGCGCGGTGCTCGCGCCGACACTGCGCGCCACCGCGGTCGAGCCCGCCAGGGCATTCGACCTGACCGCCCGCCGAACGGAATCCCCCGACTCGCCGACCGGCGGATGGATCGGCGGCGGATGGATCGGTTACCGCTCGTACCCCGATCGGCCCGCCGGCGCGCCCGACCTCGCCCTGCCCGAGGCCGCGGGCGGGTGGACGGACAGCGTCCTGAGGCAGGACGCGGACGGCTGCTGGTGGTACGAGTCGTTCACCGAGGAGCCGTGCCCTGCGCACTGGTCCGCCGCCGTGACCCGGCCCCGGACCGCCCCCCGGCCCTGGCGCATCGACTGGACTCGGCCCGACCGTGCCGTGCACCGCGACGGTGTCGAACAGTGCCTGGAGGCCATCCGCCAGGGCGAGGTGTACCAGGCGTGCGTGTGCACCCACTTCCTCGGCCGCGCGCACGGCGATCCGCTGGACTTCTTCGCCGACGCGGTCGAGGCGACCCGGCCCGCGCGCGCCGCGTTCGTGGCGGGCGAGTGGGGCGCGGTCGCCTCGCTGTCACCGGAGCTCTATCTCGCCCGGCACGGCGACCGAGTCACCTCGAGCCCGATCAAGGGCACGCTCCCCATCTCGGGCGATCCGGACCTGCTCCGCGCCTCCACCAAGGATGTCGCCGAGAACGTGATGATCGTCGACCTGGTGCGCAACGACCTCGGCCGGCTCGCCCGCCCGGGATCGGTCAGGGTGACCGACCTGCTCGGCGTCTACCCCGCACCCGGTGTCTGGCACCTGGTCTCGACCGTCGAGGCCACCGTGCCCACGCCGACCACGACCACCGACCTGCTCGACGCGAGCTTCCCGCCTGCGTCGGTCACCGGCTGCCCGAAGCACCGGGCCCGGCAGCTGCTCTCCCAGTGGGAACCGACCTCCCGCGGGGTCTACTGCGGGACTGTCGGTTTCACGGCGCCGCGAGCAGGCACGGAGCTGAACGTGGCGATCCGGACCGTCGAGTTCGATTCGCGCGGCGGCGCGAGGCTCGGCGTCGGCGGCGGCATCACCATCGACTCCGACCCGGACGCCGAGTGGCAGGAATGCCTGGACAAGGCGGCGAGCATTCTCTCGCTCTGACTACCGGTCTCCCCACCCTGAGCCGAACCGGCTGCCGCACGGCATCATTCGGACCTGCACTCCCCTCGCGTGGATCCCGACAGCTCGAAATCGGTCCACCGCCCCGCCGACAACTCCGCACTGGACGAGCAGATCCGGTCGACGATGGACCCCGCGTCCAGTCGCCACGCCCGCAGGACGCCGTCGCCGTCGCCGGCGAAGACGGTCTCCGACCCCGGCCGGAACGCCACCTGCCACCGCCCCTTGCCCGCCGTGGTGATGGGACCGCCGACCTCACGCATGTCGCCGGCATCGGAGACGTCCCACAGGCGCACCGTGCCGTCGTCGCTGCCGCTGACCACGTGCTGCCCGTCCGGGTCGAACGACACCGAGTACACCGTGCCGGTGTGCCCGCGCAACGCCGCGTCCCTGACCTCGAGCGAGCCGTCGGATCGCCTGTCCCAGACCAGAACCGACTGGTCGTCGTCCCCCGTCGCCATGGTCTTCCCGTCCGGGCTGAAGGCGATCGCGTTGATCCCGCTGCGACGTCCGTCGGTGGTGACCGTCACCGAACTCGGATGCGCGCGATCGCGCACGTCCCAGGCATGCACCCCGCCGTCCGCATCGGCGGCCACCAGGTTCAGCCCGTCCGGGCTGAACGCGACCGTCCGGACCAGATTGCTCGGCCCGCCCAGCGCCTCGCCCCACGGCACCGGCCGTTGCGGATCCGCCAGGTTCCACAGCCGCACACTCGTGTCGTCGTCGCCAACGGCAAGGGTCGAACCGTCGGGACTGAACGCCAGTTCCCAGGTGAACCGGGTGCGGGTCAGAATCGGTTCCCCCAACGCGAGCGGATGCTCACGGTCGCGCACGTCCCACAGCTGCACCTGCCCGCCGTTGGTGGGTGCGGTCGCCATCAGCTCACCGTTCGGCGACAGCGCCACCACGTGTGCACCGCCGAAGGGCCGCGGCATGGCGGTCGCGCTCGCGAGCGTGGCCCGGCCGCCGCCGACCAGCCGCCACAACCGGATCACCGAGTCGTAGCCACCGGTGGCCATGAGCGAGCCGTCCCGCGACATGGCGGGCAGCGTCAGCGCCGACTCGGAGACTGCCAGCGCGGTGCGGGGCAGAGTCCAGATCCGGACCATCGAGTCCTGGCCGCCGGTCACGATCGTCTCGCCGTCCGACACCAGGGCGAGGGCGGGGACGCCGCCGCCGTTCCCGGTCAACGCGGGCCGAAGCTCGCGAAGGCTGCCACGGGCGGGGTCCACCGACCACCGCTTCACGGTTCCGTCCCAGGACGCGCTGACGAGCGTCGCGCCGTCGGGCGCGAACGCGATGGTCCAGATCGCGACGGTGTGTGCCTGGACCGGCAGCCCGATCGGCCGCACCGCGGCCACGTCGTTCGCGTCGAACAGTCGCAGCACACCGTCGTCGCTGCTGGCGGCGAGCGTTCGGCCGTCCGGCGAGAACGCGACCGAGTGCACCACGTCCCCGAATCCGCCGAGCACCGAGGGAAGCGGGGTCGGTGGACCGTGCTGCGACATGCTCCACAAGCGCACGCTGCGGTCGTCGCTCGCCGTCGCCAGCACTGCGGAGTCGGGACGGAACGAGACCGTCCGCACGCCGCCGGCGTGCGCGCTGAGCACGGTCTGGGGAAATTCACCCGAGGCCGGGTTCGAGGTGTCGAACAACATCACCGTGCCGTCGTCGTTCGGCGCGGCCAGGGTCCGTCCGTCCGGACTGAACCGGATGTTGTGCACCGTACGGGATCCCGCGCGCGCTGCCACGAGCAGCGGCTTCGGCGCCGAACGATCCGTGACGTCCCAGATGAACACGGTGCCGTCGCCGCTGCCTGCGGCCAGGATGTTGCCGTCCGGGGTGAACGACACCGAGGCCATGTACTTCGCGGATCCACCGAGCGGGGCCCCGATCGGGCGCGGATCCGCGCGATCGGTCAGGTCCCACAGCCGTACCGTGCGGTCGTCGCTTGCCGAGGCCATCGTCTTGCCGTCACCGGTCACCGCGACCCCGTAGACCGGACCCTGATGCCCACTCAGCGCTCGACCGACCGGGGTCGACTCCGTCGCGATCAAGCCGGCGTAGGCGGCGTCGTTCCCCGGTCGCATCTGCCAGGCGGCCAGCGACAGCCGCGCGGCGGTCGTCGGGTCGGACTCCCGCAACGAGTCCGCGAGCGCCACCACCTGACGGAACTGCGCGGCGCTGCGTTCGGACTCGGCGCGACTCTTCGCGGTCCACGCCATCGACACCGCCACCAACGCGATGACGGTCGACACCACCAGCGCGGCCATCACCGCCCGCTGTACCCAGGTGTTGCGGCGCACGTGCTGGGTGGAGGCGGCAAGAAACTCCGTGGCGCCGGGGGTCAGGGACGACGAGACCGGGGCTGCGCCGAGGCCCTCGACCGCGACCCTGGACGCGTCGTGTTCGGCGACCGTGTCGAGGCGGGCACGCTGATACAGCAGGCTGCTGTCACGCTCCGAGTGTTCCCACCGTCCGGCGTCCTCCTCGATCTGCTGGCGCAGCGCCGAGTACGACCGGTCCTCCTGGATCCAGGTCTTCAGCCGCGGCCACGCCTCGATCACGGCATCGTGGATGAGCTCGACGCTCTCGGTGTCCGCGACGAGTACCCGAGCCGCGATGAACTGGTCGACCACCTGCTGCCCGCCGACGGTGTCGTCGCCGGCGAACGCCAGCAACTGCGGCAGGGTTCGACGAATCTTGACGTCGGTGCCCGTGTGCGTGACGTACACCAGGTGCACCATGATCGAGCGTGCCAGCACCCGGCCGTGCTCGTCGAGATCCTCCCAGGTCCGTTCCGCCGTTGCCGCCACGGATCCGCGCACGCCGCCCGTGGAGCGGTAACTCGCGACCGTCAGTGCGCCGCCGCGGCGCCGCTCCCACATCGTGTCCAGCAGGTGCGAGAGCAACGGCAGCACGGTACCGCTGCCCTCGGAGGAGGTCAGCACACCCAGGTCGTGGAGGATCAGGTCGACCAGCCCCGCCTCGAGCTTGAGGCCGATCAGCTGTGCGGGCTGGGTGATCACCTCGACCATCTCGGCCCGCGTCAACGGCGCGATCGCCTTGCTTCGGCGTTCGAGCGCCTCGGCCAGAACCGGATACGACAGTGCCTGTCCGTAGAAGTCGGACCGCATGGTCGCGATGACCGACGGGGCCGCGTCCGGGGTCTCACCGGCGCCGAGCGTGGCGGCGGCATAGTCGAGGACCGTCAGGAATCGCTCACGCTCGGCCTGGTCACCGCACTGGGTGAACAACTCTTCGATCTGGTCGACGACGATGACCAGCGACGGCGCACCCAACCGCCGCGCCGCCGCGCGCACCGCACGCCGCACGCCCTCACGGCGGGGCCGACCGACCACCTCCACCAGTTCCGGCAGCGCCTCGCTCATCGCGGCGAGCGGATTCGGGCCCGGCGTGAACACCACGCTCGCGCAGGCCGCCACCTCCGAGTCGGGGTCCCTACGTGCCAGGTCCGGCACGAGTCCCGCCTGAACGAGGGACGACTTGCCGACGCCGGAGGCTCCGGTGACGATGACCAACCCATGGCCCTGCGCCGCGATGACGGCGTCGGCAAGACCCCGCAGGCTCGCGGCCCGCCCGAAGAAGAGGCGGGCGTCCTCGACCCGGTACGGCTCGAGACCCCGGTACGGTCGCATCCCGGACACCGGCGGCGCCGCGGCGACCGGCTTGGCGGATTCGGCCCGCCCGCGGACGGCGCCGCCCTCGCGGGCTTCCCGCCACCACACGTGCCAGCGCTTGACGGAATACAGGCCGGGGGCGGGCGGCTGGGCGCCGTGCAGTTCCTGGGCGGCGCGGATGAGGACGACGAGGACCGGGCGCACCGAGTCGAAACTCGCGGGTACCCGCTTGCCCGATCGCCAGTCGCTGAGCCGTTGCACCGAGACCTGCTTGTCCCCGCCGAGGGCCCTCCCGAGCGCCGAGGCGTCCGACACGACGGTCTTGAGCGCCGGCCCTCCGGCGGTCGCGAACAGCAGCCGCAACTGATCCGCGAACAGCAGTCGGGCCTCGGCGACGGCGTCGCCTCGGAGCACCCCGTCACCGTCCGTCGAGTCCGCGGGCGGGCCCTGCGGGTCCGGTTCCGAACCCGGCTCGCGATCCCCCGATCGGCCATCCGTCACGTCGATCACTCCTCGTTCACCCCGGCGGAATTCCGCTGCGGAAAAGTTCCTCACCGGTGTTGAACTGGGACGATACCCGACAAACGCTGCACACCGATTGGTCGGGTTCGGACCCGGCGAGCAGAGTTGGCCTCGGCGCCCGGCGACCGGCGCCACGACGCAGCGCCGGCGGGAACTAGGAGTTCGAGGGGTAGTTCCCGCCGGGCAGCGACGTCATCTGACCGCACCGATCCCGAACCCGTGGAGCAACCGTGAGCAGACTCGCCGTCAAGATCGCATCGATGGTCCCGCCGACCCTTGCCGCTGCACTGGTCGTCGCCGCCTCAGTCGCACTCATCTTGGTGATGGCGGCGCCGCCGAACTGAGGGCCGCGCCCCGACCCGACCCACTAGTCCTTGCGGGCCTCGAGCACTGCCTCGTAGACCTCACGCTTGGACACCCCGGCGGTGGCCACCATCGCGCACGCGTCCTTCAGGCGTGCGCCCTCTGCCACCAGACGCTCCACCTCACCGACGAGGTCTTCGGGCTCGGCGGCGACTGGACGGGCGCCCTCGAGTACGACGGTGATCTCGCCCCGGACCCCGTCCGCGGCCCACTCCGCGAGTTCCGCGAGGGTCCCGCGGCGCACCTCCTCGTACGTCTTGGTCAACTCCCGGCACACCGCCGCCCGCCGCTCGCCGCCGAGCACGGCGACCGCGTCCGCCAGGCAGTCCGCCAGCCGATGCGGCGCCTCGAAGAACACGCACGCCCTCGGTTCGGCCCGCAGCGCCTCCAGCCACGACCGTCGCTGACCCTGCTTGCGGGGCGGAAACCCGTCGAAGCAGAACCGCTCGACCGGCAGTCCCGACAGCGCAAGCGCCGTGGTGACCGCCGACGGACCGGGCAGGCAGGTCACCGGCAGGTCCTTCGCGACACAGGCAGCGACGAGTCGGTAACCGGGATCGCTCACCGAGGGCATTCCGGCGTCGGTGACCAACAGCACCGTCCGTCCCTCCTCGACGTCGGCGACCAGTGCCGGCAACCGGGTGGTCTCCACCTGGTCATAGAAGCTGACGACCTTTCCCGTGATGGTGACGCCGAGCGCGGAGGCGAGGTGCTTGGTCCGCCGGGTGTCCTCTGCCGCGACGACGTCCGCGGTCGCGAGCGCCTCCCGCAGCCGGTCCGAGGCGTCGCGGACCTCCCCCATCGGTGTCGCGGCAAGGACCAGGCAACCATTCATGTTCGACAGCCTACGATCGACGGGTGACCCAGTTGACGGACGAGCGTGCGACGCCCCCCGTCGACCGTCGAACCCTCCTCAGCCCCGGCCCGATCGCCCCGCCCGCGGACCACGGACCGACCGACCGCTTCCGCGGCTGGGTGGTGACCGCGTTCGTCACCGCGATCGCCGCGATCACCCGTTTCGCGATGCTCGGCTACCCGACCGACGCCGGTACCCCGGTGTTCGACGAGAAGCATTACGCGCCGCAGGGCTGGCAGGTGCTCACCGACGGCTGGCTCGAGGACAACCCGGGCTACGGGCTCGTCGTGCACCCGCCGGTCGGCAAGCAGATGATCGCGGTGGGCGAGGCGATCTTCGGCTACAACGGCTGGGGATGGCGGTTCACCGCGGCGGTCGCGGGCACCCTGCTGGTGCTGCTGGTGCTGCGGATCGTGCGGCGAATGACCCGCTCGACCCTGGTCGGCGCGATCGCGGGAGTGTTGCTCATCGCGGACGGCATGACCTTCGTGTCGTCACGGATCGGGATGCTCGACATCTTCATGGCGCTGTTCGTGGTCGCCGCGTTCGGCTGTCTTATCGTCGACCGCGATCAGGTGCGGGCGCGGATGGCCCGGGTGTACGCCGAGGGCCGGATCCTCGACACCGCCTACGGTCCGCGCCTCGGCGTGCGCTGGTGGCGGTTCGGCGCGGGCCTGATGCTCGGACTGGCGTGCGGCACCAAGTGGTCGGGGCTGTACTTCATCGCCTTCTTCGGCCTGATGAGCGTGGCCTTCGACGTCGCGGCCCGGCGCCGATACGGGGTGACCCGGCCCTGGGTCGGGGCGGGGCTGCGCGACGTCGGACCCGCGTTGTACGCACTGGTGCTGGTCCCGGTCGGCGTGTACCTGGCGACCTACTGGGCCTGGTTCGCCTCGGAGACCGGGGTCGACCGACATGCGGTCGGCACGAAGGTCGGGTTCGGCGGGTCCTTCTCCTTCGTCCCCGAGGCACTGCGCTCGCTCTGGTACTACAGCGGCAACGTGCTCGACTTCCACGCCGGCCTGACCAACTCGGCGGGCAACCACCACCCGTGGGAGTCGAAGCCGTGGACGTGGCCGATGGGCCTGCGGCCGATGCTCTACTACTTCGCAGAGGGCGACCAGGTCACCGGATGCGGCGCGTCGAGCTGCGTCAAGGCCGTCATGCTGATCGGCACGCCCGCCATGTGGTGGCTGGCGCTGCCGATGCTGGCCTGGGCGCTCTGGCGGACGCTGGTCGGCAGGGACTGGCGGTACGCCGCCGTGCTGGTCGGCTACGGCGCCGGCTTCCTCCCGTGGTTCGCGACCATGGACCGTCAGATGTACTACTTCTACGCGGTCGCGATGGCGCCGTTCATGGTGATGGGGCTGGCCCTGGTCTGCGGGGAGGTGCTCGGCCGGGCCACGGACGCTGCCGAGAGACGCGGCACGGGACTGCTCGCGGTCTGCCTGTACGTCGGGCTGGTGATCGCAAACTTCGTCTGGCTCTGGCCGATCCTCACCGCGATGCCGATCACCCCGGACGCCTGGCAGCAGCAGCTCTGGCTGCCCAGCTGGCGGTGACCGTCACCCCTCGAAGCGGACACCGCGCTGGGTCGACCCCCGCCTAGGATCCGAGCCCCTCCAGCATGTCGCGGAACTGGTCCATCGGGCCGGGCGGGACGGACACCGTCTCGTTCTTGACAGGAGCGGCCGGCGCCATGCCGTCGGTACACAGGAGTTCCACGTTGTGCTTGCCACTGCTCAGTGGCGGCGCCGGCGGCCCGGTGACCGCGGTCCCGGACATCCCCGCCGCGATGACAGGTGAGAATGGCCCGAGAGGGACACCACCTTCCTGAATCTGACAGGTCTGGGGGGAGGTGTTGCCAGCCGTGATGTTGGCCGTGATGCTGGTTGCGTTGGACGTGAAGTACACCCGCTTGGGTGCCTCGACGGCCCCAGCAGGTCCCACCTGGACGAGCACCAGGGTTGCCGCGGCCACACAGGCGGCCGACACGGACATCGTGCGTCGCGTGATGGTTCTCATCGCAGTCTCCTTGGAATGTCGGGTCGAAGGGCGTTCCGCCGGTGACCCGGTCGAGTAGCTGAGTTCGGCTCCGAGAATCGGCAGCCACACACGAGCACATCACCTTCGGGCGCGCGTTTCCTCGTGCAAACAGATGAGATCGGCGACAATCGGATGGGAACTCCGCACGCACATACCCGAGAAGCCGCAGGGGTGGTCGATGACCACTGTCGACGAATTCTCCCGACTTGTGTCCGCGATCTATGCGTCGGCGGTCGACCCCGAGCGATGGGACGCGACGCTCATCGAACTCGTCCGAGCCTTCGACGCGGGCGGCTCCGGGCTGATGACCTCGGTTCCGACCAGCCGGGATTCCGACGTGATGGTGCGACAGGTCGGCGGCGAACCGTCCTCGCAACTGGCCTACAACGACTACTACGGCAGGCTCGACTATGTGGCGGCAGCCCTGGAACAGGCTCCGGTCGGCCGAGTACACACCGGAACCGAGCTGATCCTCCCCAACACGAACACGGAGTTCTACAACGACTGGTGCCGTCCGAACGAGTTCGGTGACGGCCTGTTCGTCCGGCTGACCGGAAGCACCACCGGCGCGTGGCTGGGGCTGGCCGCACCTCTGGGCTCGGAGCCGTTCGGAACGCCCGATCGACTCACGCTGATCGGGCGACTGGTGCCCCACCTGGGGCAGGCGATTCGCACCCAGGAGAAGCTCGCGGGCTCCGCGCAGGGCGAACGCGATCTCGCCTCGGCGATCGAGCGGAATCCGCACGGGATCGTGATCGTCGGACCGGATGGTCGGGTGCTGCGGACGAACTCGGAAGCGGAGCGGATCCTCACCTCCGGCGACGGGCTTCGCCTGCGCCCCGGTGGATCCATCGCGGCATCGCTCGCCGCTGCGGATCGGGAGCTCCACCGCCTGATGCACCGCGCGCTGACCGGACGAGAAGGCAGTGTCCGCGGCGGCGGCCGCCTGTCCTGTCCCCGTCCGTCAGGGCGATGCGACTACAGCCTCCACGTCGTTCCGCTCAGCGCAGACGCTGCCGGCCTGAGCCCGTCGAGAGCCACCGCCCTCGTCGTGATCGCGGACCCCGACCGCGAGCTCAAACCGGAAACAGCCACCTTGCGGCGCATGTACTCGCTCACCGAAGCCGAAGCGGAGGTCGCACTCCGGGTCGCGCGCGGGGACGGGCTGAAGCCGGTCGCCGAGGAGTTCGCCGTCTCGATCACCACCGTCAGAACGCACCTGCAGCACGTCTTCGACAAGACCGGAACACATCGCCAAGCCGAACTCGTACGGCTTCTCCTGTCCGTCGGCCCGCCCATCCGCGAGACCGCCCGGTACCGAGCCACACCCGTCGCCGCGAGGCCGACCGACTGATCACCCTCGATCAGGGCGCAGGCGCTGCAGCGCCGAACGGCGTGGGCGGTCCGGATGAAGGATCATCGGGTCGTGACACAGGTCCCGGTACAGCGAGACGCACAGTCCGATCATGACCAGGACGAACGGTGCCGCCGCGATGATCGTCATCGTCTGCAGGCCGTTCAGGGCGTCCTCGCCGCCGGTCCACAGCAGCAGAACCGCGACGCCACCGGTGAGCATGCCCCAGAACACCACCACCGCACGGGTCGGGCGCATGGTGCCGCGCTGGGACAGTGTGCCCATCACCAGTGACGCCGCGTCCGCCCCGGACACGAAGAAGATCGCCACCAGGATCATCACCAGGACCGTCGAGATCCCGGCGAGCGGCAGGTGGTCGAGCATCCCGAACAGTTGGGACTCGGAACTGCCGCGGCCCGCGAGGTCGACGCCGTCGCGCTGCTGCCCGATGGCGGCGCCGCCGAACACGGAGAACCACAGCAGGCTCACCAGGCTCGGCACGAGGATCACCCCGACGACGAACTCACGGATGGTCCGGCCCCGACTGATCCGGGCCAGGAACATCCCGACGAACGGAGTCCACGAGATCCACCACGCCCAGTAGAAGATCGTCCACGACGACAACCACTCCGCGGTGTCCGGATTGCTCGACGCCGCGGTGCGGGCCGACATCTCGGCGATCTGGCCGGCGTACGCACCCAGAGTCGTCGGGATCATGTTGAGGATCAGCACCGTCGGGCCGAGGACGAACACGAACACCGCCAGCACGAGCGCGAGAACCATGTTCGTGTTCGAGAGCCACTGGATGCCCTTCGAGACCCCGGAGACGGCGGACGCGACGAAGGCCAGCGTGAGGACGGCGACGATGGTGACCAGCAGCAGGGTGCCTGCCTCCTCGAGCCAGCCGGTGACCTCGAATCCCGACCCGATCTGCAGGGCACCGAGACCGAGCGAGGCCGCGGTGCCGAACATGGTCGCGAAGATCGCGAGAATGTCGATGACCCGGCCGATCGGGCCCTCGGCGCGGCGACCGAGCAGTGCGATGAACGCGGAACTGAACAACTGTTTGCGGCCGCGCCGGTAGGTGCCGTAGGCGAGCGCCAGCCCGACCACCGCGTACGTCGACCACGGATGCAGGCTCCAGTGGAACATGGTGGTTGCCATCGCGGTGCCGACGCCACCGTCCGTCCCGGGCGGCGGCGTGACGAAGTGTGCGAGCGGTTCGGCGACACCGAAGAACATCAGACCGATGCCCATGCCCGCACTGAACATCATCGCGATCCAGCTGACCGTGCTGAATTCCGGCTTCTCGCCGTCCTTTCCGAGCGGGATGCGACCGAACTTGCTCACCGCCAGCCACAGTGCGAAGAGCACGAATCCGCTGGCGGCCAGGATGAACAGCCACCCCATGTTGGTCACCAGCCAGTCCAGGACCGACCCGGTCACCGAGTCGAAGCCGTCGGGTGCGGCGATACCCCAGATCAGGATGGCCGCAACGATGGCGGTGGTGACGCCGAACACGACGTAGTCGGTGCGCGGACCGCCGACGGGAGGTGGAACGTCGTCGGGTTGGCCTGAATCCTGCTCGGTTCGATCAGTATTGGCCAGCATGCACGCCTACGTTGCTTGCCTTCGTGCCCAAATGCAACCGCAGGCGGGTGCGCGCGTCGCACCCGCCTGCAGGCCGAGCCCCGCCGCTACGCCGAGACCTTGACCCCGAAGCGACCGCCGACGAGGGCGTCGAGACTGAGCCGGCCCGCGCCGGTCGCGGCCAGCAACAGCGAGCCGACACCGAGCGCGACCACCAGTTCGTAGCCGGCGGGCATGAACAGGCCCTGGTCGTAGTGAACGATGAAGAAGGCCCCGAGCATGTCGAGGAACAGCAGAATGCCCGCGATCGGGGTGAGCAGTCCGGCGATCAGGAGGACGCCACCACCCAGCTCGATGGCGGCGGCGAGGATCGCCGACACGTCGGGTACCGGCGCACCCATCTGATCGAAGGACGCCTGGACGCCGTCGATCCCGTAGGTGAAGAACTTCTGCCAGCCGTGGGCCACGAAGATCACGCCGAGGCCGACGCGGGCGACGAGGATGGCGAGGTCGCGGAATGCGCTGGATTTCATGTACTGGTCCTTTGCGATGTGCGGCGCAGTGTCTGGGAACGTGTCCACCCTGACACAGGTAAGTTGAAGCGTCAACTAAGTGGGGTCGGAACAGTGGCCCTCCCGCGCAGCACGAACCCCACCCAGGACCCGAGCACGAGCACCGCGACCAGCAGCCGGACCAGGTTCACCGCATCGACGGGGTACAGCACACCCGTGATGTAGTGCGCGATGAAACCGCTCGACGGCAGCGGCGGCCGGCCCGCCATTCCGCGTGCCCAGTTCTCCAGATTCGTCAGCGGGCAGTCGTACCCGACGAGTACCGAACCGAACCCCCACACCACCGCGAACACGTGCGCCGCGATCGTCCGGCGCCAACGCCACGCGAGGAAACCGCCGACCACCACGTAGCCGATGAAGGCGAAGTGGACGGTGACGGCGAGGATCTCGACCGCCCCGAAGGTCCACGCGGGGTAGACCATCACCACCTCCAGTGCCGGCCCCGAGTCTCAGGGTAGTCCGGCACGCCGCCCCGGTCAGGCTCCGCGGAGGGCGGCGTCCACCAGCCGTCGGGCAACCTCGTCGGCCAGCCCGAGCCCGCGCACCACCGCGACGTACTCGGTCGCCGCCCGCTCGGCCGCGGCCATCGACGCGTCACCCATCGCCGCGACGAACGACCCGAGCCTGCCGCGGGTCTCGATCGCGCCGAGCGTCTCGAGCTCGCGATACGACTTGGCAACCGTGTTGGCGGCCAGGCCGAGCTCCTCCGCGAGCGCCCGGACCGTCGGCAGCTTGGTGCCCGCGATCAGCGTGCCACTGCGCACCTGCTCGAGCACCTGGCGCTTGAGCTGCTCGAAGGGGGCAGTCGGCGAATCGGGGTCGATGACGATGCGCATTCCGCGAGGCTAGCCCGGCGGGACCGCACCGGCATGTCAGTCGGCGAAAGCCTCCGCGAGGTTCTCGAACCAGGCCGACTCCTCGACGAGTCGGCGACTGCGCCAGCCGCCCGCTGTGCGGACCAGCTCGTGGTTGTACCAGCCGCCGCAGAAGAACTGCTTGCCCGGCTTGACCACCATCGGGTTGAAGAACATCGCCCGCACCGCGGCCTCGTCCCCCGCCAGGGTCACGTCCAGGTTGGACACGAAATGCTGTGTCCGCGTGAACAGGTCGAGCATCGGGGTCAGCGCGGACACCACCTCCTCGACCGTGCCCTGCGGACCGCCCGTGGCCGAGTAGTCGATCCGCGCGTCGGGTGTGAACACCGTTCGGTACAGCGCCCAGTCCTTTGTGTCGACGGCGTGGGCGTACCGCGTCAGCAGGTCCGTGATCTCGATGCGGTCGCCGATCGTCTGCAGGTCCATGGGGACATACAAACGCACTTGCGCGCGGTTCCCACCCGGAACGGCAGAATGGGCGCCATGGCAACGAAAGCGACGATCTACCACAACCAACGCTGCAGCACCTCCCGCACGGTCCTCGCCCTGATCGAGGAGGCCGGCATCACCCCGACCGTGGTCAAGTATCTCGAGACGCCGCCGTCGCGTGATGGTCTGCGCAAGCTGCTCGACGACGCGGGGCTCAAGCCGAGCCAGGCGATCCGCACGAAGGAGTCCGTCTACAAGGAGCTCGGCCTGTCGCAGGCCAGCGAGGACGAACTGCTCGACGCCATGGTGGAGAACCCGATCCTGATCGAGCGGCCCATCGTGGTCACCGACCAGGGCACGGTGCTGGCCCGACCCGCCGACTCGGTCCGCAACATCCTCTAGGCGGCTGCGCCGCCCGTGAGCACTTCCGGTCCGCACAGGGGCCGGAAGGACTCACAGCGGGTCGCGCTGCACCGGGCAGGACATGCAGCGCGGGCCGCCTCGTCCCGAGCCCAGCTCGGAGCCCGCGATCCGCAGCACCTCGATACCCGAGGACTCCAGCCGCGCATTGGTCTCGACGTTGCGTTCGTAGGCCACCACCACGCCCGGCGCCAGCGCCAGGGTGTTGTTTCCGTCGTCCCACTGCTCGCGTTCGGCGGTGACGTGGTCGAGCCCGGTGTCGATGACCCGGAGCTTGCCGATGCCCATCGCGTCGGCGGCCGCCTCGACGAACGGGTCCGCGCCCCGGATGCTCACTCCCGAGTCCTCCCGATGCAGCGTGAACGCGGTCAGCGTGTGTGCGACGGCCGGATACATCACCACCGCGTCGACGTCGACCATCGTGCACACGGTGTCCAGGTGCATCGAGGCACGCTGCTGCTCGATGGGCACCACCAGCACGGTGTGGGCGAGGTCGTCCTCGAAGACGCTGCGCGCCAACGCCTCCGCCCCCGCGGGGGTGGTGCGCTCCCCCACACCGACGGCGATCACCCCCGGCGCGAGCAGCAGCACGTCGCCGCCCTCGACCGGTGCGGTGTGCGACTCGTAGGCCCGTCGCACACCGAGGAAACGCGGGTGGTGCGCGTAGATGAGGTCGGTCAGCGACGCCTCCCGCGCCCGCGCGGGCAGGGCCAGCGAGGTGATCGCCACCCGGTCGCCGATCCAGAACGACGAATCGCGGGTGAAGAGGAGGTTCGGCAGCGGTTCGATGACGAAGTCGCCGCCGTGGTGCATGCGCCGCACCAACGAGGCGCCGCTCGGTCCGATCGGCAACTCGTCGAAGGTCATTCCCGCCGTGAGCACCGTGGCGAGGGTGACGGGGTCCACCGTCCGCAGGTACGCCGACAGCTCCTGGGCGAGGGTGTGGCCGAGGCGCCGAGGGTCGACCGCGGCGGCGATGCCCTGGATCCGCGCCGCCCCGCTGACCGTCAGCGCCTCGGTGAGCACGTCGGACAGGAGCAGGGTTTCCACCCCACGCGAGCGCAGCAACTCGGCGAACGCATCGTGCTCGTCCTGGGCACGATCCACCCAGGGCAGGCCGTCGAAGAGCAGTTGGTCGTTGTTGCGCGGGGTCAGCCGCTTGAGCTCGTCACCGGGGCGGTGCAACAGCACGGTGCGCAGGGTTCCCACCTCGGAGTCGACCCCCGGACCGGAAGAACGTTCGCTCGCCATGACTCGACGGTAGTGCGCCCGTGCACGCGTCGCGAGCGATCCGTGCGGCGGGTCAGGCGATCAGACCGCGTTCCCGGGCCGCCGCCACCGCGGCGGTCCGACTGTCCACAGCGAGTTTCGAGAACACGTGCACCAGGTGCGATTTCACGGTGGCCTCGGTGACGAACAACTCCTTGGCGATGGCCCGGTTCGACAGACCCCGTGCGACCAGCGCAACGATCTCGGTCTCACGCGCACTCAACTCCACCCGCGGCGACCGGATTCTTCGGTAGAGCCGTTGCGCGACATCGGGATTGAGCACAGTCTCCCCGCGCGCCGCGGCGCGGACCGCATCCATCAGCACCGTCGGGTCACTGTCCTTGAGTAGGTACCCCGCGGCTCCCGCCTCCACCGCACGCAGGATGTCCGCATCGGTGTCGTAGGTGGTGAGCACCACCACCCGCGGCGGGTCCGGTCGCGCGGTGATGGCGGCCGTCGCCTGGGCTCCGTCCATCCCTTCCCCGAGGCGCAGGTCCATCAGCACCACGTCGGGCCGCTCGCTGTCGACGAGCTCGAGCGCCGCTTCCCCGGAGGAGGCCTCCGCGACCACGTCGAGGCCGTCGTGGGAGGACAGCAGCGCCCGCATGCCCGCCCGCACCACCGGGTGGTCGTCGACGAGCAGGATGCGGAGCCGGTCGCCGGTCATCGCTGCTCCGCATCCACGGGAAGCGTTGCGGCCAGAGCCGTTCCGTCACCCGGCGCCGACTCCACGACCAGCGACCCGCCGAACGAGTCGAGCCGGTCCCGCATGGCACGCAGACCGAACGAGGTGGGCGCGAACTCGCCGTCCGGGTCGAATCCGACGCCGTCGTCGACCACGTCGAGCCGGATCTCGTCGGGGCCGTAGCTCAGCGTCAGCCGAACCTGCCGGGCCCCGGAGTGCAGCCGTACGTTCGCCAGGGCGCTCTGCGCCACCCGTAGCAGCGCCACGTCGTAGTCCATCGGCAGCGCGCCGATCTCCCCGTCGACGACCAGCTCGCCGACGATGCCGGCGTGCTCACGCAACTGCACGAGCAGTCGGCGCAGCGCGGATGCCAGGGACGCGTCCTCGAGCGCCGACGGGGTCAGGGCCCCGACCACCCGGCGCGCCTCGGCCAGATTGTCCTGCGCGGTCTCCGCGATCTGGCCGAGGACCGCCGCCGGCTCGTCGCTGCGTTGCCCTGCCCGGGCCAGCAGGACGATGGAGGAGAACCCCTGTGCCAGGGTGTCGTGGATGTCGCGGGCCAGCCTGGCCCGCTCGTCGACCGCGCCCGCCTCGCGCTGCAGCGACGCGAGTTCGTCCTGCGCACTGAGTAATTCGTTGTGCGAGCTGGTCAGTTCGTCGAACAGTCGACGGCGCTGCTGGGCGTCACGCAGCAGTTGCTGGTAGACCACCGCCATGCCCGCCGCGGCCGCGGCACCGAAGATCGGGCCCAGGATGGAGGCGAGCGTGTTGTCGGTGCCGTGCCAGAGCACGCCCCCGACCGCGACCGCCGTGATCGCGACCGTGGCGGCCAGGGCGCTGCGCGTCGAGAGCAGATGGAAGCACAGGAAGAACAACGGGAACGCCAACCACACGAAGTTGACGCTCAGCGCCGCCAGGCCCAGCCAACCGAGCACGAGGACACCGAGCCAGACCCGGCCGTACCAGTCGCCGCCGCCTGCGGCGGACTTGCGGGCGAACCACATGCCGAGCAGGTACCAGACCAGGACCACGGTCGCGAGAATCAGTGCGGCGACCCTGTGGTCGTCGTCCACGGCGCTGCGCGCCGCGCCGACCGCCAGCAGGAGAACGAACAGCGCGTGCGCGCCGAGTTGCATGATGCGCAACACCGGCGCCGGACCGTCGTCGTGGCCGCCCGCGAGTGCCGCGCCGTCGCCGTGGCCGGGGTCCGAGTACTGCATTGCATCCACGCTAACACCCGCCCGAGGCTCTGACCGGCCACGACTGGCGATCTCCAACTTTCGATTGACCGCGGCACCCATCCGTTGCGCGATGCCGTGACCGGGCCTCGGCGGCCAGGCTGGTAGCCATGTTCCTCAGTATTCGTGACCTCCGATTCGCCAAGGGCCGCTTCGCGCTCATGAGCGTGGTGCTGTTCCTGATCTCGCTCATGGTGGTGATGCTCTCCGGCCTGACGGCCGGACTGGGCAACCAGTCGATCGCGGCGGTGAAGAATCTCGGCGCGAATTCCTTCGCCTTCGGCGCTCCCGCCGAGGGACAGAAGGTGTCGTTCAGCGATTCCCAGGTCACGCAGGAACAGCAGCGCGAACTCGCGGCGACGCCCGGCGTCGACGCTGCCTCCATCATCGGCATCGCCCCCGCCCGCGTGACCGCCGACGGACACGACATCAGCGCGAGCGCCTTCGGCGTCGACGGCTCGTCGTTCGCCGCCCCCGTCCCGCTCGCACCCGGCGAGATCGCCGTCAATCGGGAACTCGCCCAGGACAACAACTGGGCCGTCGGCACGGCCGTCGAGCTCGGCGGCCGACCGTTCACCGTCTCGGCGCTGGTCGACGACTCGTTCTACAGCCACCAGTCGGTGGTGTGGCTCGATCGCGCAGACTGGCTGGCGCTGCCGACCGCGGGCGGCAGCGAGGGCACCGTGATCGCGATGCGGACCTCGGCCGGCTTCGACGCGACCGCGGCCGGCGCCGCGACCGGAACCGCCGTGACCGACGAGAACGGGGCGATCAACGCGATCGGGTCGTACACCTCCGAGCGCGGCTCGCTGCTGTTGATGCAGGGCATGCTCCTGGTGGTCAGCGCGCTGGTCGTGGGCGCCTTCTTCACGATCTGGACGATCCAGCGGGGACAGGACCTGGCCGTGCTCAAGGCGGTCGGGGCGTCCACCGGCTATCTGCTGCGCGACGCGCTCGGACAGGGACTGGTGGTGCTGGTACTCGGCGCGGGCCTCGGCACGCTGGCCGCGGTCGGACTGGGCACGGTGGCAGCGACGGCGGTCCCCTTCACCCTCACCGCGACCGGCACCTTCCTGCCCTTCTTCGCCCTGATCGCGCTCGGCATGCTCGGCGCGACCGCCGCACTGACCCGGATCGTCTCGGCCGACCCACTGACCGCGCTGGGTTCGGCGCGCTGACCCGCGACCCGTCGCCACTACTCGAGGAGAACGCCATGAGCATCGTCCTGAAGAACACCGTCCTGACCTACCCCGACGGCGACACCCGTCTGCGTGCCCTCGACGACGTCGACTTCGCCGTCGGCCGCAGCGAACTGGTCGCAGTGACCGGGCCGTCGGGCTCCGGCAAGTCCAGCCTGCTGGCCGTGGCGGGGCTGCTGATCACGCCCGACTCCGGAACCGTCACCGTCGACGGCGTCGACGTGACCGGGCTGAGCAGGTCGGAGCGCACCACCGTGCGACGCACGCAACTCGGGTTCGTCTTCCAGCAGGCCAATCTGATCGCCTCGCTCACCGCGACCGAGCAGTTGCTGATGATCACCCACCTCAGCGGCGGAAAGGTCCGCGGCCAGCGGGACCGTGCCCGGGAACTGCTGTCCTCGCTTGGCCTCGAACAGCAGCTCGACAAGCGTCCGCACCAGCTCTCCGGCGGTCAACGGCAGCGGGTGGCGATCGCCCGGAGCCTGATGAACGACCCGTCGGTGCTGCTGGTGGACGAGCCGACCTCCGCGCTCGACGAGAACCGCAGCCGCGAGATCGTCGGTCTGCTGGCCGACCTCAGCCGGGAGCGCGACGTGGCGATCGTGATGGTCACCCACGACCTCGGCCAGCTCGACCTGGTCGACGACGTGTACGAGATGCACAGCGGCAGGTTGACGCGGGCCGCCGTGCCGGCCTGACCGCACGAACGCCACCGGCCCGGACGCGCGCTGCGTCCGGGCCGGTGGCGTTCACGGGTTGGCGACGATCAGCTGCCGTTGCCCCCGAGCAGTGCCCCGATCATGTCGGCGCTGCCGCCGCCGCTGGTGGGCGGCAGGGTGTCCGCGACGGTCAGCGTTCCGGTGCCCTCGGAGGGGAGGAAGCCGGGCGCGCCGGTGTAGACGGCGCGGATGTCCGCGACGCCGTCGACGGTGAAGATGTTGGTCATGTTGGCCTTGCCGTTGACGAGCGCCACCGGGTTACCGATCGGCTCGGTGCCGCTGTAGAAGCGGACGGTGCCGCCGGTGGCGTTCGGGGCCACCTGCGCGACGAGGAAGGCCGCGTTCCCCTTCTGCACGACGGTCGGCAGGATCAGCGTCGTCGTGGTCGCCACGTCGGTCGCATTGGGATCGGAGATCGTGAGGGTCACCGCGGGCGAGGTGGACCCGGTGAACCCGGGCACGCCGGAGTACACGGCCGTGATCGACTTGGCGCCGGGCAGGGTGAACGGAACGGTCACGGTGGCGGTGCCGTCTGCACCGACCGGCGCGGTGCCGAGCACCGTGGCGCCCGACTTGAACGTCACGTCGCCGCCGGTCGGGAACGGGGACACCTGCGCCTTGAGGGCGACGTCGACACCGGTCAGCGCGGTGGGCGGCAGGATCAGCGTCGTCGAGGTGGTCATGTCACCCGGCTCGACGGTCACGTTCTGCACCGGCGAGGTCGATGCGGCCGCGAAGGGCGTCGCCAGGAACTGCGCGGTGAGGGCCTGCGGCCCGGCATCCGAGATCGCCGGCTTCCAGGTGTAGGTCGCGAAACCGTTGTCCGCGTCCAGCGCCCCGGACCCGAGTTCGGTGGTGCCCGCGAAGAACTTGACCAGGTCGCCCTTGCGTCCACCGAGCACGTTGGCCGTCATCTTCACCGGCACGCCCGCCTTGCCGACGGTGACGGGGTTGAGCTGGGTGGTGGTCACGTTCTTCGCCACCGTGACCAGCGGGCCCTTGGTGTCGAAGGTGCCGGAGGTGGCGCCGCCGCCGTACTTGAATCCGGTGGTCTGGACGACCTCGCGGGTGCAGTTGGCACCCACGACGTACTGGAACTCGGTGGTCGGCGAGCCGTTGGCCACGGCCGCGTCGATCGGCCAGCTACCTGCCACGCGCACCACGCCCGCACCGGTGCTCTGCAGCGGCACCGTCAACCCGGCCACCTTCGCCGTGCCGGTCTTGTAGGTGAAACAGGTCGGGGTGTAGCTCTCGAACCAGTTGAGCGTGTCGGGAGTGGCGGTGCCTGCGAATTGCGTTGTCACCGTGACCGTCTCACCCTCGTTGGGGTTCACGTTGCTCACCGTGCGGGTGATGGAGTTCGCCCCGTCCTGCACCGTGATCGTCTCCGGCGCCGCGCTTGCAGCGCCCGCCCCCATCGTCACCGCGAATCCGGCGGCGACCGCTAACGCACCCGTCGCCGCGACCGCGCGACGCACAGACATCCCCGACATGCCGTTTCCTCCAGAGCCGAGGGCGCCCACCAGCGTGGGGGCACCCAGTGTTGTCGCCGGCTACAACCGACTCCCCCGTCCCGGGGGCCATCGGCATGGGCCGAATCGAAGGGCAGTAGACCACGTCGGCGGACCCGGCGAGGGCACTTTCGGCCAACAAGATGGACGCTTGTCCGCTCCGATCGGCAGAAAACAGACCAATTGGTCACGCACGGTGGATCGGCTCAGAGAAACTTGCTGAACTGGTCGTTGGCCTTCTGCATCACGAACTCGTACGGCGGCGCGAACTTGCGCGCCCACCAGTAGCCGAAGCGGATGTCGTTGGAGGTGTAGACGAGGTAGCGGTCGCGCTTGATGCCGCGCACGATGCAGTCAGCCACCTTCTCCGGGGTGACCGCGCGCTTCTCGAAGCGGTGCACCAGCTTCTGCACCCGCGGGTCGTCACGGTCCACGCCCGCGATCTGCACCGTGCCCACGAGTGGGGTCTTCACGCCACCCGGCACCACCAGGGAAACCCCGATACCGTGCCGCTTGAGATCGAAACGCAGCACCTCGGAGACGCCGCGCAGACCGAACTTGCTGGCGCTGTACGCCGCGTGCCACGGCAGGGCGAGCAGGCCCGCCGCCGAGGACACGTTGACGAGGTGACCGCCGCGACCGGCCCGCACCATCGGCGGCACGAAGTTCTCGATCACGTGGATCGGCCCCATCAGGTTGACGTCGACCATCGACTTCCAGTGCCGGTGCTCGAGATTCTCGACGGTCCCCCAGGCGGAGATGCCGGCGACGTTCATCACCACGTCGAGCGCGCCGTGGGCGGCGTCGACGTCGCGTGCCCACGCGGTGACCGCGTCGTAGTCGGACACGTCCAGCGCCCTCGACTCGGTCACCGTCCCGCCGGCACGGCCGACCAGTTCGACGGTCTCCGCCAAACCGGCCGCGTTGATGTCGGTCAGGAACAGTTCGGCGCCCTCGGCCGCGACGGCCAGGGCCGTGGCCCTGCCGATACCACTGCCGGCGCCGGTGATCAGGCACTTCTTCCCGCGCAGATCCTTCACCGCTGTCTCCCCCTGCCATGTGGTCGAGTCAGGCGGAGTCTACGCGGCGACCGCGGCACGACGCGCGGATCGTCGCGGCCGCGCACCGGCGGCCGTCACCGACCGGATGCGCGGTGCCGCACCGGCTTACAGGCGAGTCGACATCTCGTCCTGGTAGTCGCGGATCGTCTTCTCGATGGCGTCGGCTGCTGCCGTGTCGTCGTGGCGCCGGGCATCGTCCGCACGGTCTCGCAACGTCCGAATCGCGGTGCGCAACTCGTTGTCGGTCATCCTGTGGTCCATGTCTCCCAGTCTCCCCCGCACGATCGCGCCCGGCTAGCCGTTCGGCCCGATCGAGACCACACCGTTGGCCCCGTTTCCACGCCCGGCGACCTCTGCCCGTGGCGGGTTAGGCTGGAGGCGTCGGCGGTCACAGGTGACCAACCGAGATCGAGGCTCCCACCATGGGCGAGATCGACCCATTTGCGACGCAGCGGGACGGTGCCGGGATCGCTGCCGAACTGGCAGCCGCGGGTTTCGAGGAACCCGAGCAGATCGGTCGGGGCGGCTTCGGAGTGGTGTACCGCTGCCTGCAGCGTGCACTCGACCGAGCGGTCGCGGTGAAGCTGCTCACCACCGACCTGGACGAGGAGAATCTCGACCGGTTCCTGCGCGAGCAGCGCGCCATGGGTCGGCTCTCCGGACACCCGCACATCGTGAACATCCTGCAATCCGGCGTCACCTCGGCCGGCCAGCCCTACATCGTCATGCCGTACCACCGGCACAACTCCCTCGAGGCACGAGTGCGCGCCGAGGGTCCGCTGGACTGGGAGGAGGCGGTGAGCGTCGGGGTGAAGGTCGCGGGAGCGCTCGAGACCGCACACCGGGTCGGCACCCTGCACCGGGACGTCAAGCCTGCGAACATCCTGTTGACCGAGTTCGGCGAGCCACAGCTCACCGACTTCGGAATTGCCCGTGTCACAGGAGGATTCGAAACCACCGCGGGAACCTTCGCCGGGTCGCCTGCCTTCACGGCCCCGGAGGTGCTCCGGGGCCTACCGGCGACCCCTGCCTCCGACGTCTACGGCCTCGGTTCGACACTCTTCTGTCTGATCACCGGGCACGCGGCGTACGAGCGGCGCAGCGGCGAACAGGTCGTGGCCCAGTTCCTGCGGATCACCACCGAACCGGTGCCCGATCTGCGCCCCGGCGGCACGCCCGCGGACGTCTGCGCCGTCGTCGAGGCGGCCATGTCGGAGGAGCCGGCGGCCCGCCCTGCCTCGGCAGCGGCGCTCGGCGAGGCACTGCGCGAGGTCCAGCGCAGGCACGGACTCCGGGTCGACGAGATGGCGATCCCCGACGGGCTCGAAGCCGACCCGGACCGGTCCGACTCGACCGCAGCCTTCCCGGCCCCGTCGGCGACGACCGGGCGACGCGATCGTCGGGTTCCCGTCGTACGCACCCCCGGCGGCACGACCACCCCGCCGGTCCCCGAGACCCGGTTCCGGCCGCCGACACCGACACGAAGTCTGGTCGAGCGAAGCCGGCTGATCGCGGCCATGCACACCGATGAACGCCGCCGGCTCACGGTCGTGCACGCGCCCGCCGGATACGGCAAGAGCACCCTCGCCGCGCAGTGGCGGGACGTGCTCGTCGCCGACGGTGTGGCCGTCGCCTGGCTCACCGTCGACGACGACGACAACAACGTGGTGTGGTTTCTCGCCCACCTCGTGGAGGCGATCCGGCGGGTGCAGCCGGCGCTGGCGGGCCAGCTGCAACTCACGCTCGAGGAGCATGCCGACGAGGCGGAACGGTACGTTCTGACCTCGCTGGTCAACGAGATTCACGACCGCGGGGTACGCACCGCCGTCATCGTCGACGACTGGCACCGCGTGACCGATCCCGCATCGATCGAGGCGCTGAACTTCCTGCTCGAGAACGGCTGCCATCACCTGCAAATCCTCGTCACCACCCGAAGTATCGGTGGACTTCCGATGAGCCGCATGAGGGTTCGCCAGGAACTGGTCGAAATCGATTCCACCGCACTTCGCTTCGCCACCGAGGAGTCGCAGCGGATGCTGGTCGAACTGGGTGGCCTGCGAATGACGCGAGCCGACGTCGCCGAGCTCAACGAGTCGACCGACGGGTGGGCGGCCGCCCTCCAGCTCGCCGCACTGTCGCTGCGCGAGAGCGAGGATCCGTCCACACTGATCGACAGCATCTCCGGCGGACACCAGGCGATCGCCGAGTACCTCGCCGAGAACGTCCTCGACACCATGGATTCCACCACGCTCGAGTTCATGCTCGCCACATCGGTGACGGCCAGGACGTGCGGCGACCTCGCCTCCGAGCTCTCCGGGATCCCGCGAGGCCTGGCGATGCTCGAGGACGTCGAGCGCCGCGACCTGTTCCTACGCCGAATCGACGACGGTCACGATCGCGACTGGTTCCGCTACCACCAGCTGTTCGCGAAGTACCTGCGCAGGCGCCTGGAACGCGATCACCCGGAGCGGGTGCCCGAACTGCACCGCACGGCCGCGCAGTGGCTGGCCGCACACGACAATCTCAGCGAGGCAGTCGATCACGCGCTCGAGTCGGGCGATCCACCCCTCGCCGTGGACCTCGTCGAGGTGCACAGCGGCGCCCTCGTCGAGCGATCGCAGCTCGCCACCCTGCTCGGCCTGGCCGGAAAGCTGCCTCCCACGCTCGCGGCGACCCGGCCGCGGCTACAACTGTCGGTGGCCTGGTCCAACGCGCTGTTGCAGCGCCTCGCCCCGACCCGAACCGCACTCGAACTCGTGGACGCCACCCTCGACCGAAGCGGGCTGAGTCCGGTCGAGATCGGTGACCTGCGCGCCGAGGCATCGGTCGTCGAGGGGGTCCTCGCCGTCTCGACCGGCCGGCTCGACGGGGTTCGCGAGCTCACCTCCGCCTGCCTGGACCGCGCCGAGTCGCTGCGTCCCTGGGTGGTGTCGGCGGCCGCGAACATCACCTCCCTGTGGGCCCTGCAGCGCTACGAATTCGCCGAGGTACGCAGCCTCCAACGCTGGGCCGCTCGATATCACGAGCAGTCGAGCAGTCCGTACAACGCGATGTACGGATACTGTTTCGCGGGCATCGCGGCCAACGAGGAACTCGACGTGGACGCCGCGGAGCACAACTTCCGGACCGCCCTCACCCACGCGGCTCGACTCGGCGGCGGGCACTCGCACATCTCGCGACTGGCCGGATCGCTGCTCGGCAACCTGCTGTACGAACGCGGCGACGTCGTCGCTGCCGAACAGCTCCTCGACGAGAGCATCGGCCTACCCAGCGAGACTGCGGCTTTCGACTTTCGGTTCACCTCGCTCGGCGCGGGACCCCGAATCCGCGCCCTGCGAGGGACCCTCGCCTCCACCGCCAGCGAACTGTGGGGCCTGGCGAACGGTCCGCTGGTGGACCACACCCGCGACGCCTCGTCCGCGGACCGTCCCACGGTCGGGGCGCCGGAGGTCTCGGGTCTGGCCGAGTTCACCGCGGAACTCGAGGAGATCGCGGGCATTCGCGCACTGATCGCCGAGAACGTCCCCGGCGCCGCGGAGACCGCGACCAGCCGGGCGCGGGAGATCGCGGCGCGCCTCGGCGGAGGTGATCGAGCACGGTCGGGGCTGGAGGCGCGACGACTTCTCGTCGCCTGCCTCGCCGCGGCGGGACATCTGGACGAGGCGAAGGACACCCTGGCACCGGTGGCGGCGACCTGCGCGGAACTCGGGCTGGTCCGGTTCCTGCTGGACGAGGGGCCGCACCTCGTCACCGTCGTTGCCGCGCTGGCGGCTGATCGGCGCAGCGACCGCTGGCCGTCGGACCGGCCGGCGGTCCCCCTCGAATTCCTCGAGGAGGTTCTCGTCGCCGCGGAGCCCGACGCGCGCGGTTGATCCTCGGGAGACAACCGATCCCCGCCGCCTGACGAGGCGACGGGGATCGGTGAACTACCTGTGCAGCGGCCGGACTGTCCCTAGGAGCCGAACACCGAGCCGAGGCTGCCGCCACCGCCGGTGGCACCTGCGACCACGAGGACCGAGACCTGATCGGCCGAGGCGTTCACCCCGGCGCCGCCCGAGTACTCGGCGGTGATGACGCGCTGGCCGTCGTTCGCGGGCGTCCACGCGGCGGTCGCCTTGCCGGTCGCGTCGACATCGGCGGTGGCGATCACGGTGTCGCCGTCCTTGAAGGTGACGGTGCCACCCGCGTTACCGGGAGTGACCTGGGCCGAAACCGAGCCCGCGACACCGACCTTCGCGTTCGCGCCGACGGTCACCACGGTGGTGGAAGCAACGTTGCCCGCGGGCTGCTCGGCAACGGACACCGAGGCGTTGGCGGTCGAGCCGGTGACGCCGGTGCGGCCCGAGAAGGTCGCGGTGATGGCGTGGTTGCCCGCGGTGGCGGGAACCCAGGTGTAGCTGGCCTCGCCGTTGGCCGCCACGGGCACCTCGGCCAGCGTCGCGGCGCCGTCCTTGAAGGTGACGGTGCCGCCGGCTGCCGCCGGGGTCACCGTTGCCTTGAGCACGCTGGAGCGGCCGACCTGCGCGCCGGAAACCGCGGCCAGGGCGGTGGTCGACGCGGCGTCCGACTGCGCGACCTGCACGGTCTGGTCGGCGGACTGCGAGGCGTTCGCCTTGGAGGTGTTCAGGTACTTCGCGACCAGGGTGTGGGCACCACGCGTGGACGGCGTCCAGGCGTAGGTCGCGACACCGTTGTTCAACGCACCCGTACCCACCTTGGCCGCACCGTCGTAGAACTCGACCGTGTCACCGTTCGCACCACCGGTCACCGTCGCCGACAGCGTGCTGGCCTGGCCGACCTGCGCACCCGAAACCGCCGCCAGGACCGTCGTCGACACGTTCTTGCGGACCGTGATCGCCGGACCCTTGGTCGCGTAGTTGCCCGAACCCAACGAGCCCGCGTACGTCATCCCCGTCTGCAACGCGACACCACGATCGCAACCCGCGCCGACCTTGTACGAGAACTCGAACGTGTGCGACTTCGGCTCGATGTTCGGGTACACCGTCCAACTGCCCGCCACCCGCGCGAAGTCCGGACC
>NZ_JBHXVP010000003.1:0-83423 GCF_042672245.1 Rhodococcus sp. NPDC127527 | reverse complement strand
CGACACCGGCGGTCACCGCGAACCCGGCCGCAACGGCCACAGCGCTGACACCACCCACCACACGACGAACGCTTCTGTCAGACATACATTTCCTCCGCGCCGGCAGCAGGATCGCTCAGCACGTCCCACCACACAGGCTCTTGTTCCGGTGCGCCGACGACGCCCGCATGGGCCCTCCGCGGCACGAAGACGATGCAGTACATCACAGCGACCGACCGCACGAAGCCATTTCGAGACGCACACATGGACGAGTGACCGACAACCGACGGACCCCGTTCGACCAGTACTTTTGCTAACCATTCGGGTCCGCGGGTGACAGCGGGCAAGAACGAGAAAAGGCACCACCCGCAATGCGGGTGGTGCCTTTTCGTGGTGGAGCTGAGGGGAATCGAACCCCTGACCTCTTCGATGCGAACGAAGCGCGCTACCAACTGCGCCACAGCCCCGAACCACGCCCCCGAAGGAACGCTCGGCAACTGTAGCAGGACCCCGCCCACAGAAAGAAATCGGCAGGTCAGCGGCTTATCCGCCGTCAACCCTTCCGAGACCGAGCCGTCACACCAGGGGTCCTCCGGCAGTCTCGTCGACGATGGTGTCGCCCAGCGGGGCGTGCGCAGGACCGGGCAACGCCTGTTGCTACTGCCCGACCACCCGTCGGACCTCCTGAGGGGGAAGATCCACGTCGGCCTGTTCGTCGTAGTAGTCGAGGTGGTCGAAGACGGGGTCGCCGTCGTCGACCTCGAGAACGACCGCACCCGGCCTGCGCAGTCGCGACGGAACGAGCCGGAGCTCCTCGTCCTCACGCGACTCGACCCCGAGCCGCGACCGGCTCAGTCGCGCCATCCGCCTGCGTCGGATCTCGTGCTCGATCTGCACCTGCCGGCGAAGATAGGCCATGTAGCCGACCAGCCCGGCGACCGCTGCCACGCACGCCCACCACATCATCGGCGAGACGATGATCGCCAGCGCCGCGGACATGATCGCGGCCAGCACCAGCCCGAGGACCGCGCGCTGACGGAACGAATAACGGGCCGCCCGGGCGATCGCGTCGGCTTCCGGGTCGAATCCTCCGCGGCCCCGGCGCTGCGGCACGTACCGCCCGGCCTCGCGTCGGTCGTCGTACCCGTGGTCTTCGGGTTCGTCGTAGTCCCGGTCGAGAGTCGCGTCGGCTCCTGCGTGGGATTCCATCCAGTCCTCCGCGTCCATCGGGCGATTGGGATCGGGGCGCCAGTTCGGATCGCTACGGTGCCCGGTTGCCGGACCACGCTTGTGCTGCCGGGCGAGTTGGTCCCTGTCGAGAACTCGCGTCGCGAGCGCCACGTCGGTGGTCTGCCGAATACGGGGTCGACGCTTGGCCTGCATAGGCAACAGCACGATGAGCCACACGACAACCAGCGCGATCCACAGCAAGGAGTTCGGCATGTCGGCGACCCTCCCTCTCCGTCGTCTGTTGGCACGGCTGTCACCAGCACGCCTGACCGAAGTGGCATGCCCAGGCTAGTTGTCTCGGCGTGCTGTTCCCCGCAGACGCGCCGACTCACCTTTCCCACATGCCACATTAGTCACTACTGCCGCATCCCTGCACACCGGGTAGCGGAAAGGTAACCAGGACCACTCAGCCCCAGGTCGCCTTGCCCGACCGCACCAACCGGTCCACGACCGTGGCCTCGACTTCCTCGATCGTGATCGCCACCAGCAGGTGGTCACGCCAGGCACCGTCGACGTCGAGGTATCGACGCAACAGCCCCTCCTCCCGGAAGCCGACATTCCGCAGCACCGCCTGGCTCGCGGCGTTCTCCGGCCGGACCGTCGCCTCGATCCGGTGCAGGCCGACCGCCGAGAAGCCATGATCGAGGCCGAGGGCGAGCGCCGCCGTCGCAACCCCCTGACCGCCGACCTCCTTGGTCACCCAGTAACCGATCCAGGCCGAGCGCAGTGCCCCGCGGATAATGTTGCCGATCGTCAGCTGTCCGCAGAACTTGCCATCCAGCTCGATCACCATGGGCAACATCCGCCCCTTGCGTGCCTCCGACCGCAGCGCGGAGCACAGGCCCGGCCAGTTACCGATGTGGTGCCGCGCGTCCCACGGGCCCTCGCCGGTCGGTTCCCACGGCCGGAGATGTTCCTGGTCCCGAATTCGAATCCGACTCCAGGCGGCGGCATCGCGCAACCGGATCGGCCGCAGCGTCACCCGCCCCGCACTCACGACGAGCGGTCCCAGCTCGGCGGGCCAGCCCGGATGGACGGTGTACCGGCGCAGTGGCGTCGCCACGACGTCAGCCCCGCTGCGCGAGGAAGGCCACGTCCACCTGATCCCCGGTTCGGATCTCGGTGACGTCGGGGTCGACGAGGACCAGGCAGTTCGCCTCGGCCAGGGTGGCGAGCAGATGCGAGGAAGCGCCCGGCGCGCCGCCGAGCGCCTGAACCAGGTACTCCCCCGTCGACTCGTCCCGCATCAGCTGTCCGCGAAGGAATCCCTTGCGCTTCTCGATCGAGGTGATCGGCGCGACCGTCCGAGCGGTCACGATCCGGCGCATCGGCTGCCGACGACCCAGGGCGATACGAATCAGGGGCCGGACCATCACCTCGAACACGACCAGCGCGCTCACCGGGTTGGACGGCAGCAGGAAGGTCGGCACCTCGTCGCGGCCGAGCTGCCCGAAGCCCTGAACCGAGCCGGGGTGCATCGCCACCCGCTCGACCTCGAGATCGCCGAGCTCACGCAGAGCCTCGCGGACCTGGTCGGAGGCCCCGCCGCCGACCGCGCCCGCGATGATCACGATCTCCGACCGGATCAGCTGTCCCTCGACCACCTCGCGCAACCGGCGCGGGTCGTTGCCGGCGATCCCGACCCGGTTCACGTCGGCGCCGGCGTCTCGGGCGGCCGCGGCGAGCGCGTACGAGTTCACGTCGTACACCTGGCCGGGACCCGGCGTCCTGTCGACGTCGACGAGTTCGCCGCCGACGGTGATCACCGACAGCCGGGGCCGGGGGTGCACGAGCACCTTGTCCCGCCCGACCGCCGCGAGCAGGCCCACCTGGGCGGCGCCGATGATCGTGCCCGCGCGCACCGCGACGTCGCCGGGCTGAACGTCGTCGCCGATCCGGCGGACGTAGTCGCCCGAGCGGACCGGGGCCAGCACCCGCACCCGGTTCTGCCCGCCGTCGGTGCGATCGAGCGGAAGTACGGCGTCCGCGAGGGTCGGCAGCGGCGCGCCGGTGTCCACGCGCACGGCCTGACGCGGCTGCAGCCGGGTCGGCTGCCGGGACCCGGCCGAGACCTCCCCCACCACCGGGAGGGTCACCTCGATCGGCTCACCGTCCTCGCCGCGCACGTCGCCACCCGCACCGGCCACATCCACGCTTCGCACGGCGTAGCCGTCGATGGCGGCCTGGTCGAATCCAGGTAGGGGACGCTCGGTGACCACTTCCTCCGCGCACAACAGGCCCTGTGCCTCGGAGATCGCTACGCGCACCGGCCGGGGCGCGACCGCGGCAGCGGTCACCCTGGTCTGCTGCTCCTCAACCGAGCGCATGTAGTCACTGCCTCCCGACCCCACTACCGACCCGTCTGCTGCAATCGCTGCACGAGCCACTCGCGCAGCGACGGACCGTATTCTTCGCTGTCGAGCGCAAAGTCAACCGCAGCCCGCAGGTAGCCGCCGGGATTTCCGAGGTCGTGTCTCCCTCCACGGTGCACGACCACGTGCATCGGGTGCCCCTCCGCGATCAGCAGCGCGATCGCATCCGTCAACTGCAACTCGCCGCCCTGCCCCGGCGTGATCCGGCGCAGCGCGTCGAAGATCGCACGGTCAAGCAGGTAGCGGCCCGCCGCCGCGAACGTCGACGGCGCGTCCTCCGGCTTGGGCTTCTCGACCATCCCGGTGACCTTGAGCACGTCGGGGTTCGTCGCGCCCGGCTCTACCTCGACCTCGAAGACGCCGTAGGCGCTCACCTGGTCCTTGGGAACGTCGATCGCGCACAGCACACTGCCGCCGCACTTGGCACGCACACGGGCCATCGTCTCGAGGACCCCGCGAGGCATCACGAGGTCGTCCGGAAGCAACACCGCGACGGCGTCCTCGTCGTCGTCGAGCACCGACTCCACGCACCCGACAGCGTGACCGAGGCCGAGCGGTTCGTCCTGGACCACCGACTCCACCGCGAGCAGGCCCTGCGCCTTCCGCACCTTCTCGAGCAGGTGCGACTTTCCACTCGCCTCGAGCTTGCTCTCGAGCACGAGATCCTCGACGAAGTGCGCGACGACCCCGTCCTTGCCCTCGGAGGTCACGATCACCAGCCGCGAGGCGCCCGAATCGGCTGCCTCACCGGCCACGAGTTCGATGCCGGGGGTGTCGACGACCGGCAGCAGCTCCTTGGGCACCGTCTTCGTCGCGGGCAGGAACCGGGTACCGAGTCCCGCCGCAGGCACGATCGCCGTGCGGAATGCCCTGGTCTGATTGGTGCCGAGCTCTGTCATGGCACACACCCTATCCATCGGCGGTGTCGACACTGAGTCCTAGGGTTAGCGGAATGATCCGAACGACCGAGACCTTGCCGTGCCGACACTGACGAAAGCGCAGTGGCGGGAGCGGGTGCTCGCGGACCGTCGGGCACTCGAACCGGACGTCCGCGCCGCCGAGGCCGGTGCGATCGCCGCGGCGGCCCGCGCTCTGGGGTCCGCTGCCGGTCCGTCTGCGACGGTCTGCGCCTACGTCCCGGTGGGCCGTGAACCGGGGTCGATCGAGATGGTCGAGGCGCTGAACCGGGTCGTCGGCAGGGTCTTGCTGCCCGTCGCCGGCGAGCCCGGCCCGCTGCGATGGGCGCCGTACCGTGGCCGCGATTCCCTTGTCCGGGCTTCCTTCGGACTGCTCGAGCCAGCCGAGGGGCACCTCTCGCCGGAGACGATCGGTGAGGCAGCGCTGGTGCTGGTGCCTGCACTGGCGGTGGACCGCCGAGGGGTGCGACTCGGCCGCGGCGCGGGCTTCTACGACCGCAGCCTCGACCTGGCCGATCCCGCCGCCCGCCTGGTCGCCGTGGTCCGCGACGAGGAGCTGGTCGACGAGCTGCCCGAGGACCCACACGACGTGCGGATGGACGAGGCACTGACACCCGGACACGGCCTGCAGCTCCTCCGGTGACGGTCACCACCACCGGCCCGACCAAGGGCGGCGTCAATCCAGGGGAATGCGCAGCTGATTAGCGGCGTTGGCACTCTTGACTGTAAAGTGCCAATGCCTGCGGTATCACTACCCAGGCCTGAGTACCCCGTGCGGAGGACCCTTCAGTGCCCACCTACTCCTATGCCTGTACCGAATGCAGCAACCGCTTCGACATCGTGCAGTCCTTCAGCGACGACACCCTGACGGTCTGCCCCCAATGTTCGGGCAAGCTCCGCAAGCTCTTCAACTCGGTGGGCATCGTGTTCAAGGGCAGCGGCTTCTACCGGACCGACAGTCGCGGCGGCAGCAGCACCGCCAGCGAGGCGGCGAGCACGAAGTCGGACTCGGCGGCAGCAAAGAGCGACTCGTCCTCCGCCGCGCCGGCGAGCACCCCCGCACCCGCCGCAAGCGCCGCCACCAGCTAGTTTCGGGTTGTCCACAGCCGCCGGAGCCGTCCACAGGACGGGTCCGGCGCGGGCCGGACGACACCCCGGCGGCCCTAGCGTGAGTTCATGCCACGCCGACGCGACACCCTGTCCCGCACCTACGGCGACCGCCTCGCGCGACTGACCAGACCTGGTTGGGCCCGTACGACCCTCGCCCGCCGGATCGCGGCGGGTGTCCTGGTGCTGATGGCACTGTTCCTGCTGATCCGCGGCGACCGGGAGACCGACGAGGTCCCCGTGGTCACCGCCGCGCGCGACCTGGCCCCGGGCCAGGTCCTCGTCTTCTCCGACCTTCGGGTGACACCGATGGATGCCGACCTCGTTCCGGCGGGCGCCCTCCGTGCGCCCGGCGACGCGATCGGGCACACCGTAGCCGGCCCGGCCCGCAGCGGCGAAGCGATGACCGACGTGCGCCTGCTCGGCCCCCGCCTCGCGGAGGCGGCCGTCGGCGGCCCGGAGGCCCGAGTGGTCCCGATCCGGCTGGCAGATCCCGAGGTCACCGACGTGCTTCGGGTCGGCGACCGAGTGGACGTGCTGACGGTCGGCGGCGATCGTTCCACCGATCCGCGGGTCCTGGCGTCGAGCGCCACCGTAGTCCTGGTGTCGGAGAAGGAATCCGGCCGCAACACCCGTGATCGGGTGGTCATGCTGGCGCTTCCCGTCGAGGCCGCCACCACGGTGGCCGCGGCCTCACTCACCGGCGCGCTGGCCGTCACCTTCCACTGATCGACCGGATGTGAGCTCGCTCGACAGCCATCAGGGTTCCTGGCATCGTTGTCCACGCTCACCAACCGGCCGACGGAATGGAGACCACACCATGCTCAAGGGTTTCAAGGACTTCCTGATGAAGGGCGACGTGCTCGACCTCGCGGTAGCGGTCGTGATCGGCGCGGCCTTCACCGCCATCGTCACCGCCTTCACCAACAACATCGTCAATCCGCTCATCGCCTCCATCGGCAGCGCCGAGATGGGCTTCGGCTTCCAGATCACCGACAATCCGGCGACATTCGTGAACATCGGCGCGGTTCTCACCGCAGCAATCAACTTCGTGATCATCGCGGCGGTCGTCTACTTCGTGCTCATCATGCCGTACAACCACGCCAAGCAGCGGTTCGGCAAGCCCGTCGTCGAGACGGCCACCGACAACGAGCTGCTCGGCGAGATTCGCGACCTGCTGGCCGAGAGCCCGGCGCTCCGCAGGCAGTAGCCCCACCTCGAACCCGGCCTGGGCCCGTACCGAGAACGGTACGGGCCCAGCCTGTTTCGAGCATTCCTAGCCGATACTGAAGGGCTGGCCCCACAGGGTGACCGTGCTCGACACGTTCTCCGTGTTGACCTTCACCCTCACGAAGGACCGCGCCTGCGCGTACCCGGCACAACCGTCGATACCCATCGTCGAGTCCGCCCACGTCACCGAACCCGAGTTGCCGGTGAACGAGTTCTCACCCGAGTGCGACTCCCCGCCGAAGTCGTCCGGCGCCTCGAGATCGAGCACCGAAAACGCCTGCGCCTGACCGGGACCGATCGACACGTTGCCGGTACCCCCGGCGGACGGCTCGCCCGGCGTACCGTCCCAGCCCGCACCCGTCCCGGACTCGGTACCCGCCTCTCCACCGAGGGTCAGCTGGCAGGCCACGATGTAGCCGGGTTCGATCTTGCCGCCGTCGGCGTTCGGTCCGGAGATCTCGACCTTCGCCGATCCCGACACCCACACGTTGCGATGCAATGGCGTCGCCCCCATCGACGGCGACACCGTCGCCGACTCACCGGTGCGGGTCACCGTCACCACGGTGCCGTCGACCAGGGTCTTGGAGATCGACCCGTCGGGCAGCGGTACGAAGGTGTCCGCGTTCGCGGCACCGACGGAGAACAGGCCGACGGCCACGGCAGCGGCCGCACCGACGGAAGCGATCTGCAGCCCGCGACGCAGGCTCTTGTTGGAAGTACGCATGAAAACCCCTCTGGGGGAATCCGTCTCACATCAGTCGAGACGGAAGTGAACGAGGACTTGGACGAGCCGAACCCGATCAGCCGATGCTGAACGGCTGCCCGTACAAGGTGGTCTTCGAGTAGTCGTTGCCCACGATCTCGACCACCGTGTACGACCGGGCCTGGGCGTAGCCGCCGCAGTTCTGGATCTCGAGCTGGGTGTCCTGGTACTGCACCGAGTACTTGCCGTTGCGCTTGACGTCCTTGCCCGCCACGTTCACGAACTTCACCTGACCGGCCGAGACCGGCACCGTCATCGATGCCGACAGCGACGGACCCGACAGGTCCATTCCGCCACCGAGCGAACCGCCCAGTCCGGTGATGTCGACCTGACACCCGACGATGTAGCCCGTGCTGATTCGCGAAACCCCGTGCGTGGACGAGTTGTTCGTACCCGGATCGTTGGTCGCACCGTTCCACGGACCGACCTCGCCTTCCTCGGCGACACCCGTGACGTCCGCGCTGACGGTGCCCGACACCCACGCCGTGCGACCCGCGCCGTTGGCCGCCAACGACGGCGAGATCAACGCACTTTCGCCGGTCCGCGTCACCACCGCGCCCGGACCCGCCTTCTGCCCGTCGGGCAGTGGGACGAAGGTGTCGGCGCTCGCGGCGCCGGTGGACGTCAGCGCGATCGCGACGGCGGCAACGGCGCCGACACCACCGATTCGGGTGCTGCGGCGCAGGCCGGACTTCCTGATCTCACTCATTCGTACCCCTCACAGGTGTCGGCCCAGCCCCGGCGGTCGGGGGCTGAGCTTGGTTGCCCCGCAAAGCTAGAACCTTGGACGGACGTCCGAAAGGGTGCGAACCTCACTTTTACGCATCGTTAACTGTGCGGGAACGGGGCGAAACACCACGAAGCCGGGAACCCGCGGGTTTCTCCGCGTGGTCCCCGGCTTCGCAAGAGGGGTCGAATCGTGATCGGTCTCACATGTGAGCGTAACCCGTTCCGTCCGTAAGTGATTCAGGTCACCGATGGGTCAGCCGATGCTGAACGGCTGACCCCACAGGGTGATGGTGCTGTTGACGTTCTTGGTGTTCGCGGTGACCTTGACGTAGTTGCGGGCCTGGGCGTAGCCGGCGCACCCGTTGACGGCAATGGTCTCGTCGGCCCACGTGACGCTGCCGCCCTTGCCCTTGAAACTGTTGGCGCCCGAGTGCGACTCGGAACCGTAGTCGTCGGCCTTCTCCAGGTCGAGCAGCCGGTGGTTCACGGCCTGGCCCGGTCCGATCGAGACGGTGCCCGACCCCTTCGCCGACTGGGTGGTCTTGTCGCCCGCGTAGTTCGACCCGATGCCCGAGTCGGCACCGGACTTGCCACCGAGGGTCAGCTGGCACCCCACCACGTAGCCGGGCTCGATCTTGCCACCGTCGGCGTTCGGGCCGATCAGTTCGACCTTCGCCGAACCCGACACCCACACGTTGCGGTGCAACGGCGTCGCACCCAACGACGGCGACACGTTCGCCGACTCGCCGGTGCGGGTGATCTTCACGATCGTCCCGTCGACCAGGGTCTCGGAGATGCTGCCGTCCGGCAACGGCACGAACGTGTCCGCGTTCGCGGCACCGACGGAGAACAGGCCGACGGCCACGGCAGCGGCCGCACCGACGGAAGCGATCTGCAGCCCGCGACGCAGGCCGGTCTTGCTGGCGTTCATCAATTCCCTTTCGAGGGTTCAGATTTCGGAATATCAGGCGGCGAAGCCGCGATCAGCCGATGGAGAACGGCTGCCCGTACAGGGTGGTCTTGGAGTAGTTGTCCCCCACGATCTCCACCACGGTGTAGGACCGGGCCTGGGCGTACCCGCCGCAGTTCTGGATCTCCAACTGGGTGTCCTGGAACTGCACCGAGTACTTGCCGTTCTTCTTGATGTCCTTGCCCGCCACGTTCACGAACTTCACCTGACCCGCCGACACCGGCACCGTCAACGACGCCGACAACGACGGACCGTTCAGGTCGATACCGCCACCGAACGACCCGCCCAGACCCGTGATGTCCACCTGGCACCCCACGATGTACCCGGTGCTGATCCGCGAAACCCCGTGCGTGGACGAGTTGTTCGTACCCGGATCGTTCTTCGCACCGTTGAACGGACCCACCTCGCCCTCCTTGGCGATCGACGACACGTCCGCGGTGACCGTGCCCGACACCCACGCCGTACGACCGGCACCGTTGGCCGCCAACGACGGCGAGATCAACGCACTCTCACCCGTACGCGAGACGACCACACCCGGCGTGGTCTTCGACCCGTCCGGCAACGGCACGAACGTGTCGGCACCCGCCACACCCGTGGACACCAGGCCGACGGCAACGGCCGCAACGGCCGCGCCACCGACGATTCGGGCGCCACGGCGCAGGCCGGACTTGCGGTTCTCGCTCATTCGTTCCCCTCATCACGTTCTGCTACTACTCAACCTCGACCGCCGAGATTGACGAGTGGTCCCATAAGACCCGGCGAAGTATTGCCAACTGTGATTACCGCAGCGTGAATTCACGGTGACTACTTGTTGGTGCACGCTTTACCGATGAGTCGCCATCGACAAACCGCGCCTCCACCGGGCGGACCTACCCATCGACGGCCCGTCGGGCCATTCCTGAGCTGACTCGCGAGGAGGCTAACCAGGGCGGAGTCCCCTGGCAATGAATAGTTTTCGATAGTGCGGGGTGAGTCGTCACACAGTGTTAAGGAAACAATTCACGGGCACGAGCCGCGATCGGGGGACGGCTGGAGGCGACAACGTCGGGAAGATGTTCACGGACGTGTCGCACGCACCCGCGTCGGCTCAGCCGTGATGCGGGGGAACCTGCCGACGCAACCACTCGTCGCCGACGGACTCGGAGGATCCAGGCGAGTCGCCGTCGCCGCGCTCGTCGCGCGTGGTCTCGGGGAGGACGTCACCGAAAATGCGCGCCAGCCGGGCCCGATCGATCGGGTCCCGGCTGGGGCGTGCCTGCTCGGCGTGGTCGGTGATGACTAGTCCTCTATCCAGGAGAGTTCGCCGATCACCTGGCCGGCGAGCGGGGTCAAGGTGGCCATTCCGTCGCGCACGGCGGCGCGGGACGAGGCCAGGTTCACCACCAGGGTACTGCCGGACACTCCGACCAGCCCGCGCGAGAGGCCGGCGTCGAGCGCCCCGGCGGCGAGTCCCGACGACCGCAGCGCCTCGCTGATACCCGGGATCTCCCGGTCCAGCACGGCGGCGGTCGCGTCGGGGGTGACGTCACGCGGTGAGACACCGGTGCCACCGACGGAGATCACCAGGTCGACGCCGCCGATCACCGCGGTGTTGAGCGCGTTGCGAATCTCCACTTCGTCCGCGGACACCGCCACGGTGGCATCGACGAGGAAACCTGCCTCCCCGAGCAGCTCGGCGACCAGGGGTCCGATCGAATCCACCCCCTCGCCGTGGGCGGTTCGATCGTCGACGATCACCACGAGAGCGCGGCCGGCCAGCGGGGTTTCGATGTCCATGACTCCTACGGTAGTGGCTGACCGGCCGGTGGCACCGACCTGGCCGTAAATACGGGATACGGCCGAACGGCCGCGCCCGGAGGCGCGGCCGTTCGGAGTGATCATCACCGGCCGCCCGTGGTGGGCGCCGCGGCGAGGGTGACCTCGACAGTCTTCGAATTTCCGCCGTTGGCATCGGTGTAGGTGACCTTCACCTTGTCGCCGGGGGCGTGCGAGCGGATCGCCGCGATCAGCGCGTCACCACTGTCGATGATCCGATCGTCGACCTTGGTGATCACCACGCCCTTCGGGATGCCCGCCTGGTCGGCGGGACCGCCCTGGGTGACGTCCTGTACGCCCGCGCCGTGCGAGGTGTCCCGCGAGGACACCGACACTCCGACGATCGCCTGGCTGGCCTTGCCGGTCTTGGTCAGCTCGTCGGCGACGCGGCGGGCCTGGTCGACGGGGATCGCGAAGCCGAGCCCGATCGAGCCGCCCTGCTGTCCGCTGGCGGCCTCCCCGCCGAGGGTGGCGATCGCGGTGTTGATGCCGATCAGCTTTCCGTCCATGTTCACCAGCGCGCCGCCCGAGTTGCCGGGGTTGATCGCCGCGTCCGTCTGGATCGCGTCGATGACGGTGTTCTGGTTTCCGGACTCTCCGCTGGTGGACACCGGGCGGTTGAGCGAGGAGATGATGCCGCTCGTGACGGTGCCGGCGAGGCCGAGCGGCGACCCGATCGCCACCACCGGCTGACCGACCTGCAGATCCGCGGAGGTGCCCAGCTCGATGGGGGTGAGGTCGGTGCGGCCGTCGACCTTGATCACCGCGATGTCCGAGGTCGGGTCGGTGCCGACCAGTTTGGCGGTGGCAGTGGAGCCGTCGGAGAACGCGACCGCCAGCTTGCCGTCCGGTCCGGCGCCCGCTGCGACGTGGTTGTTGGTCAGGATCAGACCGTCGGAGGACAGCACGATGCCGGACCCCTCACCCTCGGCGCGGCTGCCGGTGACCTGGATCTGCACGACGCTCGGCAGCACCTTCTGGGCAACCGACTGCACCGAGCCGGCCGGGGCGTTCGCGGTCTGGGTCGCGTTCGTCCGCGGGGCGTTGAGCGCGTTGGTCACCGGGCCCGAACCGCTCCCGTTGTTGGCGGACCACGCGCCCACCGCGCCGCCGATGCCGCCGCTGACCAGCGCGAGCGCGATGGCGCCCGCCGCGATCGCGGTGCGGCCGGACTTCGGCTTGCCCGCGGCCGGGGCGCCGGCCATCGGTGTCGCCATGCCGGCGGTGGAGGGGCCACCCGCGGTCGGGTACTGGGCGGTCGCGCCGTACGCATCCTGCTGCTGGTAGCTGCCGTACGACGGCTGCTGGTACCCGGACTGCTGGTACGCCTGCTGCTGGTACTGCTGGTGCTGGGCGGTCGGATGCGCCACGGTCGGGTACTGCTCGGCCGGGTTGTGGGCCGCCGGGTTCACCGCGGTCTGGTCGTCCGACTGCGCCTGCGGGGTCTGCGGCGGCTGGTTGGTGGCGGGCTGGGGGGCCCAGGGCGAGTCCTGACCCTGGTTGTGCTGGTCGTCGCTCATGGCTGTGTGATGTCCGTTCTCCCCTGCGCGCCTCGAGGGCGCGGCCTTCGATTCGATCTCGTTGTCTTCGAGACTGCCCGGACGGTCTGAGAGAGGCCTGAGATCGTCCTGTCAGTTTGCCGAGATCCTGCTGTCCGCACGGCCCTCCGCGACGAACTCAGCCTCGCCGGGCAGCACGATGGTGATCAGGGCCCCACCCCGTGTGGACTCCCCCGCGGTCACCGTGCCGCCGTGCTTGACGACCACCTGCCGGACGATCGCCAGGCCCAGCCCCGATCCGGGCATCGACCGCGCGGCCGTGGCCCGGTGGAACCGCTCGAACACCAGTTGCCGATCCTCGGGCGGGATACCCGGTCCCGCGTCGTCGACGGTCAGCGCGAGGTGCCCCGCATCCAACTGTCGCATCCGCACCCGCACCTGCGCACCCGGCGGGCTCCACTTCGCGGCGTTGTCGAGCACGTTGAGCACGGCCCGTGCGAGCCCGGCACCGTCGCCGTAGACGAACCACGGCACGGTCTCGACCTCGAAGTCGACCTCGTTGCGACGCCTGCGGGCCCGCTCGAGCGAACGCTCCACGACGTCGCCGACGTCGATCCGCTCGTGCACCGTCTCCGGCGCATCCTCTCGGGCCAGGTCCACCAGGTCGCCGACCAGCGTGGACAGCTCCTCGATCTGGGCGATCACGTCGGCGCGCAGCTCCGCCATGTCCTCGTCGGGAATGGCGGGCGCGCCGGGTCGGCCGGCCGCGATGAGCAGTTCCATATTGGTGCGCAGCGAGGTGAGCGGCGTCCGCAGCTCGTGCCCGGCGTCGGCCACCAGCCGGCTCTGCCGATCCCGCGACTCGGCGAGGGCCCGCAACATCGTGTTGAACGAGACCGTCAACCGGGCGAGTTCGTCGTTGCCGGTCACCGGGATCGGGGTGAGGTCGTCGGTGCGTGCCACCCGCTCGGTGGCAGCCGTCAGCCTGCCGATCGGCCGCAGACCGGTGCGGCCCACAGCCATTCCCGCGACCGCCGCCAGTCCGACGCCGCACCCGCCGACGATGAAGAGCACCCAGGCGAGGCGGTCGAGCACCTCACCGGTGGGCGCGAGCCGCTGGGCGATCACCAGGGTGCTGCCGAGATTCGTCTTCTGGCTCAGGACGCGTTGACCGGCGATGGTCCGCAGGGCCGAGTCGTGTTCGCCGCGCGCGACGGACATCTCGGCGTCACCGATCGGCGCGTTCGAGCCCGGCGGCATGTACACCTTCATGTCCGGGAAGATCAGCGCGACGCTGATGTCGTTGGAGTAGACGGTGGCCAGCGAGATCGTCCGGATGTCGAGCGCGTCGAGGTTGCTGTTGATCAGGGTGGCCGAGCGGGTGCGCAACTGCGAGTCGACCTCGTTGTAGAGCGCACGCGAGACCACCGCGTAGGCGGCGATCGCCATGACCGCCACCGCGATGGCCACGACCGAGGCCGCCAGCAGGGTGACGCGCCAGCGCAGCGACACCGATCGGGTCAGCGGCATGGGCGGGCGCATCTCGGGTACCGGCGCCGGGTCCGGGCGCGTGGCGCCGCCGGCCCCGAGCGGTCGATCCGGCGATGCGTCGGGTGCGGTGGACCGCTGCGCCGCGCCGCGTCCGAAGGGGGCAACCATCACGGGGGCGTCTCCCGCAGCACGTAGCCGACACCGCGGACGGTGTGAATGAGCCTCGGTTCCCCGTCTGCCTCGGTCTTGCGGCGCAGGTACCCGACGTACACCTCGAGCGCGTTACCCGAGGTCGGGAAGTCGTAGCCCCACACCTCCTCGAGGATGCGGCTGCGGCTGAGCACCCGACGCGGGTTCGCCAGCAACATCTCCAGCAGCGAGAACTCGGTGCGGGTCAGGCTGATCGAGCGACCCTTGCGAGTGACCTCGCGGGTGACCGGGTCGAGGGTCAGATCCTCGAAGCACATCGTCTCCGAGTCCGCGCCGACCTCCGGGGCGGCCCGCCGCAGCAGTGCGCGCAGTCGCGCGAGCAACTCCTCGAGAGCGAACGGCTTCGGCAGGTAGTCGTCGGCGCCCGCGTCCAGGCCCGCGACCCGCTCGGAGACCGAGTCCCGCGCGGTGAGCACCAGGATCGGCAGGTCGTCGCCCGCGCTGCGCAGTCGACGGCACACCTCGAGGCCGTCGAGTCGGGGCATCATGACGTCGAGCACGAGGGCGTCGGGCCTGCCCGCGGCGATCTGCTCGAGCGCGTCGAGCCCGTCGACCGCGAGGTCGACGGTGTAACCGTTGAAGGTGAGGGACCGGCGGAGCGATTCCCGCACGGCACGGTCGTCGTCGACCACCAGGATGCGCATGCTCATAGTTTCTACCTGTGAACTGAGATCCGGCTGAGAGGTCGCTGAGGCGTGTCGGTGGAGTTGCGCCGAGACCGATCAGTCGTCGACCAGCCGCGGCCCCGGCAGGCTCCAGTGCCGCCACAGCGCGAGCAGTCGGATCACCGAGGCCGAGACCGTCCCCACGACCAGGCCCGTGTTGGAGGTCAGCCCCAGGCCCGAGCAGGCCACCACCACCGTCGACCCGATCAGCGCCGGTATCGCGTACAGGTCGCGATGCAGCAGCAGCGGCATCTCGTTGACCAGGATGTCGCGCAGGATCCCGCCGCCGACGGCCGCGGTCCCGCCGATCAGGCAGGCGGCGAGGCCGCTCGCCCCTGCCGCCAGAGCCAGCGCCGACCCCGAGGCGGCGAACAGGCCCATGCCGACCGCGTCGAGCGTGAGAACCCCGATCCGGAGCCGCCGCACCGCCGGGTGCAGGAAGAAGGTGAGCAGCGAGGCGATCAGCGCCGTGGTGAAGTTCGGCCACTCGCTGAGCGAGGCGGGCGGGTGGATACCGAGCAGCAGGTCACGGATGATGCCGCCGCCGATTCCGGTGGTCACCCCGACCGCGCACACCCCGAAGATGTCGAGTCGTTTGGACACGCCGACCATCGCACCCGATGCCGCGAACGCGACGATCCCGGCGAGTTCGATGATTCTCTCCAGCACCGCGGCTACTCGCCCGCCGTGGCCTGCTCGCCCTTGAATGCCGCCGCCCGAGCCATCTGAATCGGCCGGCGCCGGAGCACCGCCCACGCCACGCCGAGGCCCGCGAACCACAGGGGGGTCACCAGCAGGGCGTGCAGGGTGTCCTCCTTCTGGGTGAAGGCCCAGATCAGGAACACGAAGAAGGCAAGGACGACGTAGCACATCGGGACGCCGCCGGGCATCTTGAACTTCGATGCCTCGTGCAGCTGCGGGCGCTTCTTGCGGTACACGATGTAGCTGATCAGGATGATCGACCACACGAAGATGAAGCAGAGCGACGAGATGGTCGTCACGATGGTGAACGCCTCGATGATCGAGCTGCCGACCGCGACCATCACCACACCGGCCAGCAGGAACACACCGGACAGGTAGAGCGCGTTCGCGGGTACCCGGCGCTTGGTCAGCTTGCTGAACGACGCCGGCGCGTCGCCCTCCTGGGCGAGCCCGTACACCATCCGTGAGGTCGAGTAGATGCCCGAGTTGGCCGAGGAGGTGGCCGAGGTGAGCACGACGAAGTTGATCACCGAGGCGGCGATGCCGAGGCCGGCGAGGGTGAACATGGCCACGAACGGACTGCGGTCGGCGGTGATCTCCCGCCACGGGGTGACCGAGATGATCACGACGAGGGCGACCACGTAGAAGAGCATCACGCGGACCGGGATCGAGTTGATCGCCTTGGGCAGGTTCTTCTCGGGGTCCTTGGCCTCGGCGGCGGTGGTACCGACGAGTTCGATGCCGACGAACGCGAACGTCGCGATCTGGAAGCCTGCGACGAAGCCCATGACCCCGGTCGGGAAGAACCCGCCGTCGTTCCACATGTTGGCGAACGAGGCCTCGGCGCCACCGGGCGCGGTGAAGTGCGAGAAGACCATGGCCAGGCCGACCACGATGAGGCTGACGATCGCGATGATCTTGATCAGCGCGAACCAGAACTCGGTCTCGCCGAACGCCTTCACGGTGGGCAGGTTGAGGCCGACGAGCAGCGCCACCGCCGCGAGGGCGGGGATCCACAGCGGCAACGAACCCCACCAGTACGAGACGTAGCCGGCGATCGCGATGACGTCGGCGATACCCGTGACGATCCAGCAGAACCAGTAGGTCCATCCGGTGAAGAACCCGGCCCACGGGCCGAGCAGGTCGGCGGCGAAGTCCGCGAAGGACTTGTAGCCGGTGTTGGAGAGCAGCAGCTCGCCCATCGCCCGCATGACGAAGAACAGCATCGTGCCGATGATCATGTAGACGAAGATCACCGACGGTCCGGCGAGGGAGATGGTCTTGCCGGACCCCATGAACAGTCCGGTGCCGATCGCCCCGCCGATGGCGATGAGCTGGATGTGCCGGTTGGACAGCTGCCGGGACAGCCCCGGCTGGTGCTGGTCGGGGTGTGCTGGTGCTGCCGACGTCGTTGCGGCGGCGGGCTCGGTGTTGTCGGGCACGGTGCTCCTCGGGATGGGCGTTGCGCGACGCCGAGCCGGAGCGTGGATTCATACCCGGGAGTCCGGACGATCCGGCGCGGTCGCGGGCGGCCGGGACAGCCGTCCGTGCTGCGTGACCGGGGGACGACGCTCGGGTCACCGGCGCGGCTACAACGTCATGCGAGGAGAAATGGTAGCCCCAGCCCCCGATCTCTCCGATGTCACATTCGGTAGGTCTGACCGAACCGGTGTGACATCGGAGAGGCGGGGGCAGGGGGTCAGCGTGTGCGGCGGCCGTACTTGCGTTCGAACTTCTCCACCCGGCCGGCGGTGTCCATCACTCGGGCTGCGCCGGTCCAGAAGGGGTGCGACTCGTTGGTCACGTCGACGACCACCAGCGGGTAGGTGTTGCCGTCGGCCCATTCCACGGTGCGCTCAGCGGTGACGGTGGACCTGGTCAGGAACGCGCTCCCGGTACTCGCGTCCTGGAAGACCACCGGGTGGTAGTCGGGATGGATGTTCTTCTTCATGCCGTGCCCTCTCTGTTGACGTCGCTGTACGGTGACTCGCTCGAAGCGCAGGGGTCCTGGTGCCAGTGCCCGAACGGGTCCGGCCATGTCGGCCATTGCTCTTCGCAGTCGAGTTCCTCGTCGGTGACCAGCGCCCACTGCAGGGCGCGGTCGATATCGCTCGGGTCGGCGGCGTGCGCGAGCACCACGAGGGACACGTCCCGGTCGCCGAACCTCGCGTCCCAGCGCACGGCCGCCATCGCCCGCCGCGCGGTCGGCTCCCGCTCCTGCTCGCCGGGGGTCATCGCGGCGAGCCACCGCCCGCCGTCGGCGACCCGCAGTCCCCCGCCCGCCGACTCCAGCCACAGCACGCGGTCCGGTTGGGTGGCCAGCCACAACCGCCCGCGCGCGGTGACGACCCCGTCGAGCAGCACGTCGAGAGCCTCGTGCAGGCGCTCGGGATGGAAGGGCCGCTCGGCGACGAACTCGACGAGGCTCACGCCGCAGTCCGTCGCGAGCGGCGGTTGACCGCGCAGCAGCGGCGCGTGCGCGTCGGCGGCGGCGCCACGTCGGGCGCTGCCGGGGATCCGGGTCAGCAGTCGAGGCGCGTCGGGAGCGAGGTCGTCTCCGATCCAGTCGATCGGGGCGGCGGGGGCCAGCCGCGCCAGCACCGCATGCAGTCGGGCCTGGTTCCACCCGTCCTCGCCCGCGCCCGCAACGACCAGTGCGTCGGCGTACTCGACCTGCCCGACCACGACCTGCGCGACGGTGCGCTCGTCGTCGCCGACGCCGAGTCCGCGTTCGACCAGGGCCTGGTCTCCGGTGGCGTCGTCGAGCCAGCTGTCGGCGGCCACGCACACGACGACGGCCTCGATCCGCACGTCCCTGGACGCGGGGCCGTCGAGTTGCCCGACGACCCCCGCGACGACGACGTCCTCGACCGCACGGCACAGCGCCTCCGGTTCGAGCGTCCGGTCCAGCTGCAGCACGATGCGCCGCACCGAGCTGCGCGCGTGCAGTCGACGCAGCAGCGGCAGCAGGTCCTCCCGCAGCGTGCAGGACACGCAGCCGTGCGCGAGCTCCAGGACGGTGGTGCGGGTGCGCCCGTCCGGGTCGGTCACGGTCCGGCGCACCACCCCCTCCCCGAGGTGACTCAGGTCGTGGTGGACCAGCACCGTCCCGTCCGCCAGCAGAGACCGTGCGGTGGATTCGGCGGCATCCGACCAGCCCGCGATCACGATGAGCGGCGTTCGACTGTCGGTCACGACAGCACCCCTTTCGACAACGATTGTCAATAACCGACCGCGACGCTACAGTGAAACCCCGCCATTGTCGAAAACGATTTTCGTTAGCAAGGAGGCCGCGGTGTCGGCACACTGCCAGGTGACCGGACGCTCGCCGAGTTTCGGCAAGTCCGTCTCGCATTCGCACACCCGAACCAGCCGGCGCTGGGATCCGAACATCCAGCGCAAGACCTACTACCTGCCGAGCGAGCGGCGGCGGATCACGCTGACCGTCTCCGCCAAGGGCATCAAGACCATCGACCGCGACGGAATCGAGGCCGTCGTCGCCCGACTGCGCGCACAGGGGGTTCGGCTGTAATGGCCCGCAACGAGGTCCGTCCGATCGTCAAGCTGAAGTCGACAGCGGGCACCGGCGTCACCTACGTGACGCGCAAGAACCGCCTGGGCGACCCGGACCGGCTGGTGCTGCGCAAGTACGACCCGGCGGTCCGCAAACACGTCGATTTCAGGGAGGAGCGCTAGAGATGGCCAAGACGTCCAAGATCGCGAAGAACGAGCAGCGGAAGGCGGTCGTCGCCCGGTACGCCGAGCGTCGCGCCGAGCTGAAGGAGACCATTCGCCTGCCCTCCACCTCGGCCGACGAGCGCGCCGCGGCCCAGGCCGCCCTGCAGCGTCTGCCGCGCGACGCGAGTCCGGTACGATTGCGAAATCGTGACGCTGCGGACGGACGTCCGCGAGGTCACCTACGGAAGTTCGGCCTGTCCCGTGTGCGCGTTCGCGAGATGGCCCATCGTGGGGAACTGCCAGGCGTCCGCAAGTCCAGCTGGTAATCGAGCCGTAAGGGAAGCAATGGCAGTCAAGAGAGCCCCGTCGAAGAAGCCCCGCGGCGCTGACGCGGGTCGCAAGCCCAAGAAGAACCCGCTCTTCGCGGCGAAGATCGAGCACGTCGACTACAAGGACGTGAACCTGCTCCGCACGTTCATCTCCGACCGCGGCAAGATCCGCAGCCGGCGCGTCACCGGCCTGACCCCGCAGCAGCAGCGTCAGGTCGCCGTCGCGGTGAAGAACGCCCGCGAGATGGCCCTGCTGCCGTTCACGAGCCGGTAGTCAGAAGCACTCGAAAGGCCGCGCAGTCCCCGGACTGCGCGGCCTTTCTGCGTGCCGGGCTCCCCTGAGGCCGGGCCCGTCAGCTCCGGACCACGTCCCGCAGGCCGGGGGCGATCACGTCGTCGAGCCGGTCCCACGGCACCGTCACCACGACCAGCCCGGCCGCGTGCGGGCCGACCTGGTAGTCGGCGAAGTGGATCTCCATGCCCGCCGGCGTGGGGATCCAGTTCGCGAAGTTGGCCTCCGTCGGCTCGATCCCCGACCGGTCGAAGCCCGGGCCGGCCGCGGTCGCGGGCAGCAACCGCGCCGACTCGTCCGACAGTCGCCGCAGCCCCGCGGGCAGGTCGGGGAACAGGGCGCCGAGAGTGATGGGCTGGGCGTTGTCCGCGTCGATCACCACCGTCGCCACCAGCGGCGTCGGGTGCGCGCCGGGTGGGTCCGCGTTCCACGAGGTGACCAGCAGACCCGCCAGCACCCTGGCGCCGATGCGGGCAACCGTCGACTCGTTGCGTCCTTCGAGGGTGAACCGCTCGCCCGGCGAACCGTCGATCTGGTCCTGCAGCGCCGCGCGGACGGACTCGTTGAACTCCCCCGCGACGGCGGGAGCGCCGCCCGCGACCTGGGGCAGCACGACGTCGTAGCGGACGCGACCGTTGTCGCCCGACACCCGCATGCTGGTTGCGGTGTACGCCGCCGGTGCCGCGGTGGCGGTGGTCCCGGTGGCGGCGGTCGTCGTCGGCCCGGCAAGAGCGGACGGCGCGCCGGGCGCCGGCAGGGCGGTACCGCCGATGTCGCTCGCGCATCCCGTGACGCCGAGGAACAGGGCCGCCGCGATCGCGAGGACTCGCCGCGCAGACGTGCCAGAGGTCGCCATGAGGTCATCCTGAGTGCAACCGGGCCCGGCGGCAAGGCGGCGCGCGGCGAATTCGTTCGCACTGCTACCCACTAGACTCTCCGGGGTTGTTCTCTAGGAGGTTCGCGGGTGTCGGGTGTGTTCGCGGGCTTCACCGTGATCTTCGTGGTGATCGCGATCGGGTACGCGCTGGGCCGCTCCCGGGTGCTCGGCGAGCACGGCGAGTTCGTGCTCAGCCGGCTGGTGTTCTTCGTCGCCACCCCCGCGCTGCTGTTCGACACCCTCGCCACCTCGGACCTCGCCGTGATCTTCTCGCCGACCCTCGCGGTCGCGGCCGCGACGGCGTTCGTGGTGGGCGGCATCTACCTGACGATCGCGATGGGCTGGCTGCGCAAGCCCCTGCCGGAAGCGACGATCGGCGCGCTCGCGGCCAGCTACGTCAACTCCGCGAACCTGGGGATCCCGATCTCCGTGTTCGTGCTCGGCGATGCGTCCTTCGTGGCGCCGCTGCTGTTGTTCCAGATCGTCGTCTACTCCCCCATCGCGCTGACCGCGCTCGACCTGGCGACCACCCGACGCGGCGCCTCGCTGGCCGAGACCGTCACCACCCCGTTCAAGAACCCGATCGTCGTCGCCGGGATCGCGGGCCTCGCGGTCTCGCTGTCCGGGTGGACGCCGCCGGAAGCGCTCGTCCAGCCGTTCCACATCATCGGCGGCGCGTCGGTGCCAGGCGCCCTGCTGGCGTTCGGGATCTCGCTCTACGGGGTGCGGGTGCTCCAACGCGGACTGAGCCCACGCCGCGAGATCGCCCTCGCCTCCGCGCTCAAGATCGGGCTGCAGCCCGTCCTGGCGTATGGGATGGGCCGCTTCCTGCTCGGTCTCGACGGCCACGAACTGTTCGCCGTCGTCGTGGTCTCCGCGCTGCCGACCGCACAGAACGTGTTCGTCTACGCCAGCCGGTACCAGCGCGGTGTCGTGCTGGCCCGCGACTGCGCCCTCGTCACCACCCTGGCCTCGATCCCCGCGATCGGCCTCGCAGCGTGGACGCTCGCCTGACCTCGCACGCCCTGGCGACCTCCGACGCGACCGTCAGCGCCTCCGCCGCAACCGCATGTAGTCGCTGACGACCGCCGCGCCCAACCCGTCGAGTTCCGGCGCCACCACCCGCCCGCCGACCCGCTGCGCCATCCGGTCCACCACGCGGGCCAGCCCGGGGTCGTCGCCGAGCCGGAAAATGGTCACCTGTGCACCCAGCTTCGCCAGGTTGTCGAGCTCACGGACGGTGAGCCCCAACGTCTTCGGGTGCGGCGGGTAGTCGAAGAACGCGCGCCCGTCGGGTTCGAGGTGCGCGGTCGGCTCACCGTCCGTGACGATCAGGACGACCGGCTGCGCGTTCGGGTTGCCACGCAGATGCCTGCCCGCGAGCAGGAGCGCGTGATGCAGGTTGGTGCCCTGGTCCCAGGCGCCGTCCAGTCCCGCCAGCTCGGCCGGGCTCAGCTGCTGCGCGAGCCTGCCGAAGCCGATCAGCTGCAGGTCGTCGCCGCGGAACCGGGTGGTGATCAGGTGGTTGAGTGCCAGCGCCGTGCGCTTCATCGGCACCCAGCGGCCGTCCATCACCATCGAGAACGAGGTGTCCACCAGCAACGCGACCGCAGCGTGCGCACGCTGCTCGGTCTCGGCGATCTCGACGTCGGAGACCTGCAGCCGCACGGGAAGTTCCGTCAGCCCTGCCGATGCCGCGCGCAGCACCGCATTGGTGACGGTCCGGGTCACGTCCCACGGTTCCGTGTCGCCGAACTCCCAGGAGCGGCTCGCCCCGGTCGGTTCGCCCATCGCACCCGCTCGTTGGGTGTCGCGTTCACCGCGGCGACCCGAGAGTCGCTGCGCCACATCACGCAGCGCCGACTGCCCGAGCTGACGCATCGCCTTCGGCGACAGTCGCCACTGACCGTCCGCCCCGCGATCGAGGAAGCCCTGCCGTTGCAGTGCCCGTTCGAGGTCGGCCAGGGTGCGGGCGTCGGCTGCAGCCTCCTCCCCGAGCTGACGCAGCAGCGCGTCGGGGTCGATGTCGTCGAGCTGCGCGCCCGCGTACTCCTGGGACAGTTGCTCCGCCAGCTGCTCGAGCTCCGCGATGTCCGCGAACGCGGCGGTGCCCTCGCCGAGACCCATCGGGTCGTCGCCGCGAAACCGTTCGCTGCCGTCCCAGTTCTCCCCCGGCCGCGCCGCGCGCAGGTTCGCGTCCAACCGGTCCAGCTGCTGTATCAGGCTCGGACTGCCGAACGCCTGCTGCGCCAACGCATCCAGTTCCGCACGCTGCTCGGGGGTCAGGGAGTTCCGCAGCCGCTGGGCGGCCGCCGCCCGGCGGGCCAGCGCGTCGAGCAGCTCCTCGGTGTCGCGCGGGTTCTCCGGGAAGAACTCGCCGTGCTTGTCCATGAACTCGGCGAAGTCCTCGTCCGTGTCCTCGCCGCGAGAGTGCTTGTCCAACAGGTCGTTCAGGTCGCGCAGCATCTCGTCCACGCGGGCGCGGTCCTCCGGCGTCGCGTGCTCGAGCGCCGACTTCATGCCCGCGAAGCGCTGGTCGAGCAGTTCCCTGCCGAGCAGGTCGCGGATCTTCTCGTAGTCCTCGCGGGCCTGCGGGCTGCGCCAGTCGTACTCGGACAGGTCCCGCACCGCCTGCGCGGTGGACGCCGGCAACTCGCTCAGCTGCAACTCCGCGAACCGCGCGCCGTCGTCGAGGGCCCGGGCGAGTTCCTTGCGCTCGGCGAGCACCGCACGGTCGAGCAGCTCACGCACCTCGTCGAGCGTGCCACCGAGATTGTTGCGTTCCAACAACTCTCGTCGTCGCCGGTTCGCCTGCGCCGCCAGCTCGTCGAGCCCGCGGGTGCGGTCGGTGCCGCGCCGCAGCAGCTCGCGCAGCGCCCGGCGCGGCGACGAACCCTCGAGCACGTCGTTGCCGATGGCGTCCAACGCCTCGCGCAGGTCGAGCGGCGGCGCCAGCGGGTCGTCGCCGCCGTGATAAGGCCCGTACCGCTGGTACATCAGCTGTACACCAGCTGCCCGTCGTCGTCGGGATCCTTGGCGATCCGGCGCGCCAGGTAAAGGCCCTCGAGCGCCAGTTCGACCGCCGAGGCCCGCGCCCCCACACTCTCGGCGCCGAGCCGGTCGGCGAGCGCGTCGAACACCGCCAGCTCCGGCAGCTCGCCGAGCAGGTCCTTCGCCGCGACCCGCTCGCCGGTGACCACCGGCGAGCCGGACTCGATCGCCGCCACCAGCGGCGCCAGGTCCAGGCCGCCGAGCCGCTCGCGCACGGTGTCCGCGGTGGCCCGGCGCAGCAGGTGCTCGAGCACCTCGAGCTCGCGGCCCTCTTCACCGGACTCGAACTCGATCTTGCCGCGCAGCACCTCGACCACGGTGCCGAGGTCCACCGGTCGCGCCGTCGGATCGGCCTCCCCCAGCACCGCCCCACGATGCACCGCCGCCGCGCTCACCGTCTCCGCGGCGGCCACCGCGAACCGCGCCGACACCCCGGACCGCTGGTCCACGGACGGCGACTCGCGCAGCAACCGGGTGAACCGCGCCAGGATCTCGAGCAGGTGGTCCGGCACCTCGGCGCGCAACTGCGCCTCCTGCTCGATCACCGCGACCTCGTCGGCCAGCTCGCTGGGATAGTGGGTCCGGATCTCGGCACCGAAGCGGTCCTTGAGCGGGGTGATGATCCGGCCGCGGTTCGTGTAGTCCTCCGGGTTGGCGCTGGCCACCAGCAACACGTCGAGCGGAAGCCGGATCGTGTAGCCACGAACCTGGATGTCGCGTTCCTCCATGACGTTCAGCAGCGACACCTGGATCCGCTCGGCCAGGTCGGGCAGCTCGTTGACCGCGACGATGCCACGGTGCGCACGCGGGACCAGACCGAAGTGGATGGTCTCCGGATCACCGAGGCTGCGGCCCTCCGCGACCTTGACCGGATCCACGTCGCCGACCAGGTCGGCCACCGAGGTGTCCGGGGTCGCGAGCTTCTCCGCGTACCGCTCGCTTCGGTGCCGCCACGCGACCGGCAGCGCGTCGCCCAGCTCGGCAGCCCGGCGGATCGAGGCCGGGGTGATCGGCTGATAGGGATGCTCGCCCAGTTCCGAACCCGCGATCACCGGCGTCCACTCGTCGAGCAGCAGCGGGAGGGTCCGCAGCAGTCGGGTCTTGCCCTGGCCGCGTTCACCGAGCAGGACCACGTCGTGGCCGGCGATCAGGGCGCGCTCGAGCTGCGGCAACACGGTCTCGCCGAACCCGACGATGCCGGGCCAGGGGTCGCGGCCGTCACGCAACGCGCCGAGCAGGTTCTCGCGGATCTCATCCTTGATCGGGCGCTGCACGTGTCCGGACGCGCGCAGCTCACCGAGTGTGCGCGGGCGGGGTTCGGGATTGGCGACAGTCACCTCACCAACGCTACGAGTGTTCGGTCGATTCGGCACCCGAGTCGGCCGAATCGACCGCCTGCCACGTTGCCGATTCGAAACGCCGATAGTCGGGCAGCAGCCGGATGCTGCGAGTAGCTTTCCCGGCGGAGGACCGCCCGAGGACATGGAGACACCGACGTGACGCAACCGGACGACACCACCGCACCGCCCGCGAACCGGCGCCTGCTGGCCGTCGCGGGCGTACTGCTCCTGATTCCGATCGTGGCGATCCTCTGGGTGCCGTTCTACGCCCGTGACGAGCCGCGGCTGGGTGGGTTCCCGTTCTTCTTCTGGTACCAGTTCGCGTGGGTGTTCCTGTGCGCCGGCGCGACCTTCGCGGCCTACAAGCTCGTGCTCAAGGCCCGTCCGCACCGGCCCATGTCCCGCCCCGCCGACACCGACGGGGCGGACCGGTGAGCGGGCCCGACGTGCTCGCCGCGAGCGGATCGGACGGCGTCGACGGGGTCGCACTCGCGGTGCTGGTCGCCCTGTTCGCGTTGGTCACCGTGCTCGGCTTCCTCGCGTCGCGGTGGCGCCGCGCGTCCAGCCTGCAGAGCCTCGACGAATGGGGCCTGGGCGGGCGCAGTTTCGGCACCTGGGTGACGTGGTTCCTCATCGGCGGCGACATCTACACCGCGTACACGTTCATCGCGGTGCCCGCCGCGATGTTCGCGCTCGGGTCGGTGAGCGGCTTCTTCGCCGTCCCGTACACGATCATCCTGTACCCGATCATCTTCGTGTTCATGTCGCGGCTGTGGTCGGTCAGTCACCGGCACGGGTACGTCACCACCGCGGATTTCGTCGGCGGCCGCTACGGGTCCAGGTGGCTCTCGCTGGCGATGGCGCTGACCGGCATCCTCGCGACCATGCCGTACATCGCGCTGCAGCTGGTCGGCATCCAGGCGGTGCTCGAGGTGATCGGCCTCGGCGGCTCGGAGAACGTGATCGCTCGGGACCTGCCGCTGCTGATCGCCTTCGCGGTGCTCGCCGCCTACACGTACTCGTCGGGTCTGCGCGCGCCGGCGATCATCGCGTTCGTCAAGGACACGCTGATCTACCTGGTGATCATCGTGGCGATCATCTACCTGCCCTCCAAGTTCGGCGGCTGGACGCACATCTTCGACGCGGCCCAGACGAAGATGGAGACCCCGAGCCCGGCCACCGGCAAGCCGACCGGCTCGTTCATCCCGAACAGTCAGCAGTACTGGGCGTACGCCACCCTCGCGTTGGGCTCCGCGCTGGCCCTGTTCATGTACCCGCACTCGGTCACCGCGACCCTGTCCTCCAAGTCCCGCAACACCATTCGACGCAACGCGACGATCCTTCCCGCCTACAGCTTCCTGCTCGGCATGCTGGCCCTGCTGGGCTGGGTGGCGATCGCCGCCGGCACCAAGCCGATCGGCCTCGACGGTAAACCCAACGCCCAGTTGGTGATCCCCCAGCTGTTCGAGGATGCCTTCCCGTCGTGGTTCGCCGGGGTCGCGTTCTCGGCGATCGCGATCGGCGCGCTGGTGCCCGCCGCGATCATGTCCATCGCGGCGGCGAACCTGTTCACCCGCAATGTGTACCGCGAGTGGTTCCGTCCGTCCGCCACCCCGGCGCAGGAGGCGAAGGTCAGCAAGCTCGTCTCGCTGTTCGTCAAGTTCGTGGCCCTGGTGTTCGTGCTCACCCTGGACAAGCAGAACGCGATCAATTTCCAGCTGCTGGGTGGCATCTGGATCCTGCAGACCTTCCCCGCCATCGTGTTCGGCCTCTACACCCGCTGGTTCCATCGTTGGGCCCTGCTCGCCGGCTGGGCGGTCGCGATGGTCTACGGCACGGTGGCCGCCTACCACGTCTCGTCGGCGACCACTCCGCACTTCGCCGGTTCACTCGCCTCGATCCCCGGCATCGCCCAGATGGGCTACATCGCGCTGACCGCGTTCGTCGTGAACGTCGTGGTCGCGGCGGCCGCGACGCTGGTGCTGCGGGCGGTCAAGGCGCCCGATGGTGTGGACGCGACGATCAAGGGCGACTACTTCGCCGACGCGGGCGACCCGAAGGTCCGGCCGCTCCCCGCGACGCCGACGGAGGCCACCCCCAGTCCGTGACCGGTGCGGTCGGCTTCCGGCGGCCGCCCGCACGGTCGGTCCGGGATCAACCGGCGACGAGCGGCACGCTCTGCTCGAAGCTGAACAGGTTGTCCGGGTCGTAGGCGGCCTTCACCCGGCGCAGCCGCGCACCGATGGCGCCGTAGTACTCGCGCTCCCAGTCCGACGCGGCGGCGTTGGGCACGTTGACGTAGGCACCGTCGCCCTACGGGCGCAACGCGCGCCAGAAGTCGGTCGCCCAACTCAGTGCCGTCGAGGTCAGCGCGGGGTCGTTCCAGGCCGCGCCCGGTTCGCAGTAGAACAGCGCCTCGCGGTGCGGAAATGCCGACCCTCCTGGCGGGGCGTGCCGCACCGCCCCACCGAAGCTCGAGCAGAAGAAGTTGCTCCACGGGCTCGGCGCGTGGCTCATGTAGCGGCCGACCAGATCGATCGCCACGTCGGGGAGCGGCCGGGTGACGAACTGGGAGCAGAACTTCCAGAAGGCGACGTCCTGCGGCCCCCTGTCGACACTGTCGTACACTGCCGGCCAGGCGCCGTCCGTCGATCGAGGACCAGCCCTCGAGACTGTGCCGTCCGCTGCGGGCACACAGGGCGATGCCCTCCTTCCGCGCCCACCGGACCGCGTTGACCACGTCCTGCGTGTTGCGGCAGAACACGATCGCCTCGGGACAGCGGGAGTAGAAGCGGTTCCAGCCGATCCGCGCCGCCTCGTAGCCGGGATCGCCCGCGCGCACCACCTCTCCCGTGAGCTCGGTGGTCGTCGCCGTCATCCTGTCACCTCACGATCAACGCTCGTAGATGGTGAGGTCTCCGGGCTCGGTGTCGAGGGCCTCGCGGCGGAATCTCAACAGCCAGAGGAAGAACAACCCGCCCGCGACGACGACGCCGGCCACGAGCACGACGGGTACGCGCGCATCCGCGGGGGACACCACCACGAACAGCACGACCACCATCCACACCAGCGCGCCGATCGCCACCGGCAGCTCGAAGCGCCCGAGGTTGAACGCGCCCTCCTTGTGGTCCAGCCGCCCGCGTACCGCCAGGTAGAGGACGACCGTCGCTCCGTAGACGATCACCGTGAGGATGGTCCCCGCGACGATCAGTTCCAACAGCGCTGCCCCCGGCAGCGCGACCATCAGCACGACCGCGACGACACAGATCAGGATCGTCGCCGGGACCGGGGTCTGCGTGCGCGGGTTGATCTGCCGCATCAGCCGGTACCCGGGAAAGCGCGAGTCGCGCGACATTGCGAAGACGATCCGCGAGCACGCGGCCATCGTCACCATGCCGGCGCCGAAGAAGGCGAAGGTGATCGCGACGAGTAGCACCCGCTCCACGACCGGTCCGAGCTGATCGCGCATGATCGCCGCGACCGCCGACTCGCTGGCGCTGATCCGCGGGATGTCGTCGAGGGCGACGGTGAGCGCGATCAGGAACACCAGTCCCAGCAGCGAGGCCGCGACGACCGATCCCACGATCGCGCGCGGGACGCTGCGAAACGGATCCTTGGCCTCCTCGGCCAGGTTCGCAGCGGCGTCGAAGCCGACCAGCGTGGCCAGGCCCATGATCATCGCCCCCATCAGCCCGCCGCCGATCGCGAAGTAGTCGGGCGCATTCTCGGTGACGCCGCGCGAGGTGAGGTTGTCGACCGACCCGTTTCCGGTGACCACCACGGCCACGACGAGCGCGATCGCCAGTACCACGACGATCGCCAGTTCGAGCCCCACCGCGGTCGCGTTGATCATCGCGACGATGCGCGTCGAGAACACGACGAGCAGGGCCTGGACGACCACCATGGCCAGGGTGATCAGACGCGCCGTCCCCTCGTCCTCCGCGATGCCGAACAGCGGCATGAAGGCCTGGCTGGCGAGGGCGTTGTCGACCGCGACGACGCCGAGCGACAGGTAGCAGACGGTCAGCCAACCGAACCCCCAGCCGATCTTCGGGTTGGCCAGCCGCGATGCCCACTGGTACGTCGAGCCGCTGAGCGGGATCCTGGCCGCGAACTGCGCATACACCAGCGAGACCAGGATCTGCCCGACCGCGACGACGACCCAGAGCCAGATCCCGACCGGGCCCGCGCTCTGCAGCACGTCGTCGTACGTCCCGAAGATGCCGACCGCCACCGAGATGAATGCGAACGAAATGGCAAACACCTGAAAGGAACCGAGAGTCCGCTTCAGCTCCTGGTGGTAGCCCCCGGACTCGACCGAACTCTCGTCGACCCGTTCTCCCGTTGACGTTGTCGATGTTTCAGCCATCTCAGCCACCTCACGAAAGTCACGTCGCATTCGATCGTCCCCCGGATGGACACGGATGTCAGCGTTGGTTCGGCCGCCTAACCACACGGCAGGAGACTCCCCGGCGAGTAGCGGCGCCGGGCCCTGAGAGACTGGTCGTCATGGCCGACACCGAGATCACCTTCACCAGCGGCGACGTCACCATGCACGGCAGCCTCCGTCTGCCCGCCGACGTGCGGGGACCGGTCCCCGCCGCGCTGCTGCTCGCGGGCAGCGGCCCCACCGACCGCAACGGGGACAGTGCGGTGCTGCCCGGGCCGATCGGCACCCTGCGATTCCTCGCGGACACGCTCGAGGACTCCGGCATCGCGAGCCTGCGCTACGACAAGCTGGGCAGCGGCGAGACCGGGCTCGGGCCGTACGCCGTCGAGGACGTCGCCGGGCTCGGCTTCTCCGTCTTCGTGGACGCCGCCGCGGACGCGCTGAAAAACCTTGCCGCACAACCCGACATCGATGCGGACCGGCTACTGGTCATCGGGCACAGCGAGGGCGCACTCGTGGCGATGACGCTCGCTGTCCGGGAGGGTACGCCGGCACTGGTCGGACTCGGACTGCTCGAGCCGCTCGCCGTCCGGCTGCTCGATCTGCTGACCCGGCAGATCCATGCACAGGTGGACGCCGCACTGGGGGCCGGCCAGCTGCCGCTCGAGCTCGCCGACGAACTGCGCACCGCGCTGACCGGCGCGGTCGAGACGCTGCGCGCCGACGCCACCCTCGGCGACGACCTCCCCGACCCGCTGCGCATGGCCGGCTTCGTGCCCGTGAACGCGAAGGCACTCGCCGAGGAGGACGCCCTGGACCCGCGGGTGCTGGCCACCCAGCTCCCGGCCGGGCTGCCCGTGCTGACCAGCTGCTCCGCGCGCGACATCCAGGTGGACTGCGAGGACGTCTCGGCCCTGGACACCGCGCTCGGCGCCTCGCCCCTGACCTCGCTGCGGTTGAGCACCGCCAACCACGTGCTCAAGGAGATCGGCGAACGGGCCTCCACCGGCGCCGACTACGTCGAAGACCTGCCGTTCTCCGCCGAGTTCGCGACCGGATTCAAGTCCTGGCTCGCCGGGCTCTAGCCCTGCTCGCTCCGCTCGCCTTCGTCGAGTGTGCACTTCCAGCCGCTCTCACTCACGCGATACGCCGACAAGTGCACACTCGGCGGCTGTGGATGGGCTCCGGAGTTGTGCACAGATCGCGGCGCCCACTTCCGCCGGTGCAACCAGTCGGCCAGTGTCGGCGCATGGGGGAATTCGCCGGTCCGTTCCTGGGTACCGTGGCGGTCGCGTCGGGTGCAGTGACAAACCGCCAACTACGCCTCGACTACACGCGACTGCACCGGGATGTGTACATCGCCAAGGGAATTGCGCTCGACGCCGTCATCAGGGCACGCGCCGCTGCACTGTGGGCGGGCGAGGACGGGATCCTCGGCGGACTCTCCGCCGCCGCCGTGCTCGGTACGAAATGGATCGATCCGGGAGCCCGCCCCGAGCTGTTCCGGACGGGCAGCCGTCGCGGTGCGCAGGGCATCCTGATCCACGGCGATGCGCTCGAACCCGACGAAATCTGTATCGCCGGAAGGTTGCTCACCTCGACGCCGGCCCGTACCGGATACGATCTCGGTCGCAGACTTCCGTTCGTCAGTGCCGTCGAGACGCTCGACGCGCTCTGCAACGCCACCGGCATCGGGCCGGCCGACATCGCTACCCTCACCGGAAAGCACCACGGTACAAGGGGAATCGTTCAGCTTCGCCAGGTTCTCGACCTCGTGGATGGTGGTGCCGAGTCGCCGCCGGAGACGCGGACGCGACTGGTCCTGGTCGACGGCGGGCTCCCCCGGCCGCGCACCCAGGTCAAGGTTCGGAACCGTCGAGGGCAGATCGTCGCGCGCTGCGACATCGGCTGGAAGCGCTGGAAGGTGGTGGTGGAGTACGACGGCCACCACCACTGGACCGACGAGGAACAACGAACCCGGGACATCGAGCGCTACGAACTGCTCGACGGTCTCGGTTGGCGCGTGGTCCGGGTCAGTTCCGAGCAGTTGCGACTGCGTCCGCACACCATCGCCCGGCGCGCCCGCGACAAGCTCCGGGATGCCGGCGCACCCGTCTGAACTGTGTCGAGCGTGCACCTGCCGGCGCTGTCACTCGGCCGATGCCCCCACGAGTGCACACTCGACGGTGGGTTCCGGCGCGATATCGAGGTGCGGACCGCCCGATCGTGCTGTACCGTTCCCGGCTAACCAACCACGCCCGAATCGAAAGGAACGCCGATCATGTCGATGTCCGTGCACGTAGCCGCACACGTAGCCGCGTGGCGTTGCCTTGTTTCGTCCAAGCGTGTCCACCGAGAACGATCCTGACGACCGGATCACCGGATCAGTTCTCGGCACCCAGGGCACCAGCCCGGGTGCCTTTTCTTTTACCCGGACAACCCCGTGCGGAAACCTTCCGCACACACAACTCGGACACACTCGAGTAGTACCGAACGAGGAGTTCACCATGAAGCTTCGGATCAGCCAATTGGCCGCGGCCCCGCCGCTGGCCGACCTACCCGCCGACCTCACCGGTCACGCGGTCACCCTCGACCTCTCGCACACCGACGCCGCCCAGCGCGCCGCCGCGACCGACCTCGCCCGCGAACTGCTCGACCGCGGCGCCGCCCGCATCGTCATCTCCGGCAACGCGGCCTGAACGCACGAGAGGTGCACACCCCGCGGGGTGCACACCTCTCGTGCGTCGTGTCCGGTGTCAGTGCGCGAAGTGGCGCGCTCCGGTCAGGTACATCGTGATGCCGGCCTCGCGGGCCGCCTCGATGACCTCGTTGTCGCGGACCGAGCCACCCGGCTGCACGACGGCCTTGACGCCCGCGTTCGCGAGCACCTGCAGTCCGTCCGGGAACGGGAAAAACGCATCCGAGGCCCCGACCGACCCGGCGACCCGGTCACCGGCGCGGTTGACCGCGAGGTGCGCGGAGTCGACCCGGTTGACCTGACCCATGCCCACGCCGACCGAGGCGCCGTCGCTGGCCAGCAGGATCGCGTTGGACTTCACCGAACGGCATGCGCGCCAAGCGAACTCGAGATCCTTGAGGGTCTGTGCGTCCGCGGGCTCGCCCACGGCGAGGGTCCAGTTCGCCGGGTTGTCACCCTCGGCGTCGAGGACGTCGCGCTCCTGCAGCAGCGCGCCGCCGGAGATCGGCCGCAGCTCGATGCCCGACTCGGTCGGCGCGACGGCCTCGAGCACGCGCACGTTCTTCTTCCGGGCCAGCACCTCGACGGCGCCGGGCGCGTAGGACGGGGCGATGACGACCTCGGTGAAGATCTCCGCGACCTGCTCGGCCATCTCGACCGTGATCTCGCGGTTCGCGGCGATGACGCCGCCGAACGCGCTGACCGGGTCGCAGGCGTGCGCCTTGCGGTGCGCCTCGGCGATGTCGGCGCCGACCGCGATGCCGCACGGGTTGGCGTGCTTGATGATCGCGACGGCGGGCTCGGCGAAGTCGAACGCGGCGCGCCACGCGGCGTCACCGTCGGTGTAGTTGTTGTACGACATCTCCTTGCCGTGCAACTGGGTCGCCTGCGCGAGGCCGGCGGGGGCGGCCGGGTTCACGTACAGGGCCGCGGCCTGGTGCGGGTTCTCGCCGTAGCGCAGCACCGCGGAGCGGTCCCAGCTGGCGCCCGCCCACTCGGGGAACTGCGAGTCGGACTCGACCAGCGTCGAGGTCATCCAGCTCGCGACCGCGACGTCGTAGGAGGCGGTGTGCTGGAACGCCTGCGCCGCGAGGGCGGTGCGCTCGACGAGGGTGAAGCCGCCCGCGGCGACCGCGGTGAGCACCTCCTCGTAGCGGGCCGGGTCGACGACCACGGCGACCGACGGGTGGTTCTTCGCCGCGGCGCGCACCATCGACGGTCCGCCGATGTCGATCTGCTCGACGCACTCGTCCGGCGTCGCGCCCGAGGCCACGGTCGCGGTGAACGGGTACAGGTTGACGACCACGAGCTGGAACGCCTCGATGCCGAGCTCCTCGAGCTGCGCGAGGTGCTCGGGCTTGCGGGTGTCGGCGAGGACGCCGGCGTGCACGCGCGGGTGCAGGGTCTTGACCCTGCCCTCGAGGCACTCCGGGAAGCCGGTGAGCGACTCGACCGGCGTGACGGGGATGCCCGCCTCGGCGATCCGCGCCGCGGTGGAGCCGGTGGAGACCAGCTCCACGCCCGCGGCGTGCAGACCGGTGGCCAGCTCGACCAGGCCGGTCTTGTCGTACACGCTCACCAATGCGCGGCGCAGCGCCTTACGTTCGGTCACTTGGGATCACGGCCTTTCGTCCGTCGGAAACAACACCTCGCGTGGCGACGGCGGCGATCACGTCCACCAGCAGTCGCCGTTCCACAGTCTTGATGCGCTCGTGCAGGCTCGACTCGTCGTCGTCCTCGAGCACGACCACCGGCTCCTGGGCCAGCACCGGCCCGGTATCGACACCCGAATCCACAAGGTGCACAGTCGATCCCGTCACCTTCACGCCGTACGCCAGCGCGTCGGGCACCGCGTGGGCGCCGGGGAAGGACGGCAGCAACGCCGGATGGGTGTTGATGATGCGGCCACCGAATCGGGTCATGAACTCGGCACCGAGGATCTTCATGAAGCCCGCGGAGACGATCAGGTCCGGCCGGTGCCCGTCGACGGCCGCGGTCAGCGCGCGGTCCCAGGCGTCGCGGTCGGGGTAGTCACCCAGCGCGACCCGAAAGGCCGGGATACCCGCGGCTTCGGCGTGCCCGATCGCAGCGCAGTCGCGATCGACGCCGACCGCCACCACGCGGGCCGGGTAGTCGTCGACCGCCGCCGAGATGAGCGACTGCAGCAGGCTCCCGGTGCCGGAAGCGAGGACCACGACCCGGACCGGGCTGTGTGATCCGGGGCGGAAGACATGCGGGGCGGTCAGCGCTCTACTCCTTGCGGCCAGCGGCCGGCATGCCCGACCGCTGGGTAAGCCTAGTCGCTGCTGGTCCGTGGACCTCCGGGCAGGTCCGGGTCCGCCTCCGGCGTCGTGACCTGCGCCACTTCCGCCGCATCGACCACCTCCGCATCGACCACCACGCCCTCGGTCTCGGCCTCGGATCGCTCGGGCGTGGCGACGACGGATTCGTCGACCACGACCTCGTCGAGCACCTCCGCCTCGATCACCGTCGTCGACGCCTCGTCGCGGATCCGGGCGGGCAGGACCAGCATTCCCGCGGCCGCGGTCCTCGTGGTCGCGGCCGGTGGCACCGGGTCGGGGGCCCGCCGCACCGTCTGCGGCTCGTCCCGCGAACCACTACGCCAGCGCACCAGGGCCGCGGTTGCCGCGCCGAACACCCCCAGCCACCCGAAGGTCAGTCCGGCGAAGGTCGCCAGGTCCACCCCGACCGTCCCGAAGGTGCCGAGGTTCCCGCCCGCCACGAACCCGAGCGCCGTGAACACCACCGCGACAGCGGCTGCCCCGACGAGGGCGGACTGCACTGCCTCGAGCACCGAACCGGCCCGCCGGGCGCAGTCGCGGCCGAGGAACGCGCCGAGCACCGCGGGGATCACCAATCCGACGGTCCACCCGCCGCCCTGCTCCGCCGGAAGCACCCCCAGCACCGGCAGCGCGGGCACCGGTCCACCGACCACGTCGAACATGCTCACCGAGGCCGCACCGACGTGCACCGCGGACCCCACCAGCACCGCGGTCGCGCCGATCACGACATTCGGCAGGTACAGGATCGAGACGACCGTCAGCCCGAGGGCGCCGCCCACCCCCTCGCCGGCCTGGAGCAGGTCGCCGACGGTCGACCAGGAGGCGAGCAGCGACACCACGGAGATCGCGGCCCCGGTCGCGAGCAGCGTCATGCCGGCGCGCATGGCGGGACGGGCGGCGCCCTGCACCCAACGGGGCAGACGCCATCGCGCGGCGACCGGTCGCCACACCCGGGTGCCCACTCCGACGATCGCGGCGACCAAGTGCACCGCGAGCACCCAGCCGAACGCGGCCAACGCGTTCGGCGGCGACAACGCGATCACCGAGGATGCGTCGGCGACGACTGCCAGCGAGATCGCCGTGGCCACCAGCGGACCCGCAACCGCGGCGCCGAGCACCCACCACTGTTCGCTCCGCGGGCTGTACTCGGTGACGGCCCGCGCGCAGCCTCGCGCGACCGTCCACATCATCACCGCAGTCGGCAGCAGCGGCAGCACGCCGAGCGACGCACCGCCGATGGTGAGCTGCACCTGGTGCACCGCCAGCCAGGTCGCCGCGATCGCGCCGCTGGTCCCGGTGAGGTCACTGTTCGCGGCGACCAGGGTCACCAGCACACAGGTGGCGATCAGCACCAGCGCGACCAGTGTCGGACGCAGCGCGATCCCGAGCAGGGTACGGATCTGCTCGGGCGTCGGCTGCGCGGTCACCGGCCTCCGGCTCGGTCTCGTCCGGGCGGTGTCGCGGCTCAGCAAGGAACTCATCTCCTCGAGGGTGACATCTCGGCCCGCACCGGTCGGCCAGGCGCGCCGATCGGCCGGGGCCGGGCGCATCGACGCCCCTCGGCGTTCACCGAGGGGCGTCGATGTCGTCGTTCGGTCAGTCGTCCTTGTGATCCGGCGGCGTGGGTGCAGCACCGAACGCCTGCGTCGGCGCGGGCGCGCTCGGCGGCTGCTCGGCCGGATTCGCCGACTCGGCGGGCTTCGGCACCGCGACCGTCTCGTCGGCGGCAGGCGCGGCGTGCTGGGACTGGCCGTAGGACTGCCCGGCCTGCGGGTAGGTGGGGGGCTGCGGCGGCGCGTACGGGTTGGCCTGGCCGTAGCCGGCCTGTCCCGGCGCGGGCTGTCCTGGCGCGGGCTGCGGGTAACCACCCGGGTACTGCCCCTGCGGGTAGCCCGGGGTCTGCGGCTGACCGTACGGCTGTCCGGGCTGCGGGTAGCCCTGCGGCGGCTGGCCGTACCCCTGCGGCGCCTGCCCCGGCTGCGTACCGAAACCCGGCTGGGGCTGGCCGTACCCGGCCGGCGGCTGGCCGTAACCCGGCTGCGCGAAGCCTGCCGGCTTGGGCGCGGGCGGCTTGAGCAGGCCCAGTTCGTAGAGGACGACGGCAATGGCGAGCACGGTCTGCACGAAACCGAGAACCAGGTTGAGAATCCCGCCCCAGGCCAGCGTCACGCCCTCGGAGAGGCTGAACAGGAAGAACAACCCGACCAGGAATCCCACCAGCGAGGTCGCTGCGGCGATGCCCTTGTACGGGTTGCCCGGCAGCAGCGACAGGCCGGCCAGCAGGGCGCCGACCAGCAGCAGCGCTAGCCCGATGACCGGGTAGCCACCCTCGAAGGAGCTCTGGCTCAGGGTGGTGTCACCGAACGTACTGACCTTCGCGAACGGCGCGAACCCGAACAGGAAGTTGACGATGCCCAACGCCAGCACACCCAGCGTGAGCAGGTGCGGCAGGCCCTTCGCCGCGAGTCCGCCGGAGGGCTGCGCGGGGGGACCGTAGCCGGGCCCTGTGGGCGGGTAGGTCATGATCGGCTCCTTGCTGTCGATGCGCGTGCGGACACTGCCTTCTGAACGCTAGCGCACAATCCTGTGTTGAACCTGGGGCGCGTGTTCACGCTGTGGCGGGTTCGCCGGGGCCCCGAAACGGCCGAAGGGCACCCACGCTCGCTCGAGGCGAGGCGGGTGCCCTTCGGCAGGACTGCGGGTGTCAGGCGCCCACGGTCAGGCTCTCGAGGATCTCGCGCGCGAGGGCGGCGGTCTCGGACGGCGTCTTGCCGACCTTCACGCCTGCCGCCTCGAGGGCGTCCTTCTTGGCCTGTGCGGTGCCCGAGGATCCGGAGACGATGGCGCCGGCGTGGCCCATGGTCTTGCCCTCGGGGGCGGTGAAGCCCGCCACGTAGCCGACGACCGGCTTGGTGACGTTGGCCTTGATGTAATCGGCCGCACGCTCCTCGGCGTCGCCGCCGATCTCGCCGATCATGACGATGAGCTTGGTCTCGGGATCCTTCTCGAACGCCTCGATGGCGTCGATGTGGGTGGTGCCGATGACCGGGTCGCCGCCGATGCCGATGGCGGTCGAGAAGCCGTACTCACGCAGCTCGAACATCATCTGGTAGGTCAGGGTGCCGGACTTGGAGACCAGGCCGACCGGGCCCTTGCCCGCGATGTTGGCGGGGGTGATGCCGACCAGCGCCTCGCCCGGGGTGATGATGCCGGGGCAGTTGGGGCCGATGATCCGGGTCTTGTTGCCCTTGTCGACGTTGTAGGCCCACGCGTACGCGGAGTCCTGCACCGGGATGCCCTCGGTGATGACCACGAGCAGCGGGATCTCCGCGTCGATGGCCTCGACGATGGCGTCCTTGGAGAACGCCGGCGGGACGAACGCGATGGAGACGTCCGCACCGGTCTTCTCCATGGCCTCGGCGACAGTGGCGAAGACCGGCAGCTCGACGGGGTTGCCGTCCTTGTCGGTGTGCGAGACGGTGGTGCCGGCCTTGCGAGCGTTGACGCCGCCGACGACCTGGGTACCGGCCTTGAGCATCAGGGCGGTGTGCTTGGTGCCCTCGCCGCCGGTGATGCCCTGGACGATGACCTTGGAGTCCTTGGTCAGGAAGATTGCCATTGTTCTAGTCCCTTACTTCGCTGCGAAGGCGAGCTCGGCGGCCTTGTCGGCGGCCTCGTCCATGGTTGCGACGACCGTGACCAGCGGGTGGTTGGCCTCGGCGAGGATGCGGCGACCCTCTTCGACGTTGTTTCCGTCCAGGCGCACGACGAGCGGCTTGTTGGCCTCGTCGCCCAGGGTCTGCAGGGCGCCGACGATGCCGTTGGCGACCGCGTCACAGGCGGTGATGCCGCCGAAGACGTTCACGAACACGCTCTTGACCTGCGCATCGTTCAGAATGACGTCCAGGCCGGCGGCCATGACCGCAGCCGAGGCGCCGCCACCGATGTCGAGGAAGTTGGCGGGCTTGACGTTGCCGTGCTTCTCACCGGCGTACGCGACGACGTCCAGGGTCGACATGACCAGGCCGGCGCCGTTGCCGATGATGCCGACCTCGCCGTCGAGCTTGACGTAGTTGAGGTCGTTCTCCTTGGCCTTGAGCTCGAGGGGATCGGTGGCGTCCCGGTCCTCGAAGGCCTCGTGGCCTGCCTGGCGGAAGCCTGCGTTCTCGTCCAGGGTGACCTTGCCGTCGAGGGCGAGGATCTGGTCGTCGGGGGTGCGCACGAGGGGGTTCACCTCGACGAGGAGCGCGTCCTCCTTGATGAACACCTCCCAGAGCTTCTGGATGGTGACGGCGGCGGCGTCGAGCACCTCGGCGGGCAGCTTGCCGGCCTCGGCGATGCTGCGCGCGAACGCCAGGTCGACACCCTTGACGGCGTCGACGGGGATCTTCGCGAGGGCGTCGGGGTTCTCCTCGGCGGTGACCTCGATCTCGACGCCACCCTCCACCGAGCACATGGCCAGGTAGGTGCGGTTGGTGCGGTCCAGCAGGAAGGAGATGTAGTACTCCTCGGCGATGTCGCTCGCCTCTGCGACCAGCAGCTTCTTGACGACGTGGCCCTTGATGTCGAGCCCGAGGATGGACTCGGCGTTCGCGACCGCCGCGTCGACGTCGGCGGAGTACTTCACGCCGCCTGCCTTGCCGCGGCCACCGACCTTCACCTGCGCCTTGATCATCACGGGCTTGCCGATTTCCTCGGCAATCTCACGTGCGCCTGCGACCGTGTCGGTAACACGTCCGGCCGACGTCGGCACGCCATGCTTGGCGAAGAGTTCCTTCGCCTGGTATTCGAAGAGATCCATCTGCTCACCGTCTCGTCTGCGTTGACGCCCGCTCGAGGGGTAAGAGCGGGTCCGTTCGGACTGTATCTAGTTGAATCAATGACCCATCGGTCGCCTTGGTGCTATGTGGCCTATCTCACGGGGTGATATCGGTGCGCGGCAGGTCACCGGCGATCATGGCGAACAGCCACCACAGCAGTCACCGTCAACAGCACCACTCCGAGGATCGCGGCCACCGCACCGGGACCCATCACGGGATCGATCACCCGGCCGCTGGTCAGTGGCCACCCAATCAGGTATACGCCCATGGCTCCCGCCGCGCCCGACAACCCCGCTGCGGCCCGTGCCGGCCGGGCCTTCGCCGCCACCCAGACCGCTACCGCCACGACGACCGCGAGCAGCGCCCGCCCCCACATGTCCCATCCCCACGGCCAGTGGACCACCGAGTCGGGACCGTAGCCGGCACCTCGATAGAGCGGCAGCGCCAACGCGACCACCGACACCGCCGCGGCCGGCACCCCGATCACCAGCACCGCGCGCCTGGGCGGGACGTCCACGGACGTGTCGATGCCCTCCCGCTCGGCGGATCCCGCGCACCAGGCCAGCAGTCCCGCCGCCGCGGCGGCTACGGCCGCAGGCCCGAGCACCCAGGCCCCGGGCCCCGGGCCCACCCCCGGGAGGTCGGACGCGACGACCACCGACTGCAACACCCCGGCGACGGCCGCGACCAGCGCGGCCCAGAGCACCCCCACCGCGGGGCGCACCAGCCCGGCGAATTCCGACAGGAACAGCCACACCGACGCGACCGCCAGGACCGCGGCGGCCACGAGCACGACCCGGGTGGCGAGGATCTGCGGCTGCGGGAACCCGTCGGGAACGGCGAGCACCGGGAGCAGGGCGCCGACCACCGCGAGCAGTCCCGCCGCGATCCCGGCGAGCCCGGCGCGCCGGTGCCATCGGTTCACCCGAGCGCGGGCCGCGGCCTCGGCGGCCGCCAGCGCCTTGGCCTTCGACGGGGCACCGGACCTCCGGCCTGCCGACACCGAGGACTCGACGCCAACGCCCTTCGTCAGCGCGGCGATCCCGCGCCGGGACCTGGCCGCCGCCACCGCGGGGACCGAGGCCCCGGCCAGAACGAGCACCGCGGCCGCCGCCGACGCCACCGCCGCGCCGGGCGCGAACCCGACACCGTCACCGGCCGCGACGCCCGCCGCCAGCTGCACCCCCGACAGTCCGAGCGCAGCCGTGCCCGCACCGACCAGGGCACCCGCGGCGACACCGGGCTCGATCGACACCAGCGAGCCGGCCACCACCACGACCACCGCGACCGCGACGAATGCCGTCCCGATCGCGGTCGCCGGGGGCGCGCCGAGCAGCGGGTGCACCAGGAGTACCGGGTCGGACGAGCGCAGCGGTTCGGCGAGCGAGGCGACCGCGAAAGCAAGTGCGGCCACAGCGATGACGGCGCTCAGTCCGGCTCCGACCCGGCGACCCACGGAGGCGCCCTCGTGGTCGGGGTAGTCACTGTGGCCGTAGCCGTCGTCGTGCGAGGCACGCGCGACGGTCAGCAGACCCAGCAGTCCGCCGAGGACGCCGAGTGCGTGCCCGGCCAGCATCGCGGAGGCGCCCGGGCCGGCGGTCAGGTGTGCGGCGGTGAGCGGTCGGAACAGTTCGAGCCGGTTGGCGTCGACCGGTCTCGCCCACAGCTGGAGGTCGAGCACCAGGAGTCCGAGCGCGACCGCCCCGGCGCCCGCGGTCAGCGCCCCCGCGACCGCCGGGGCCCGGCGCACGACGATCAGCGCCGCAACGGGAGCGGCGGCGGCGCAGAACACCGCGACCACGGTCGCGGCGAGCACCGCCGATCCCGCCTCGGGCCGGACGACTCCGATCGGAGCCGCGAGTGCGACCAGAACGGCGCCGCACAGCCCGGCGGCGGCCGCCAGCGCCGCGGTTCGTCGAGGATCCGCCGGGCCACGGGCGCCGGCGCCGGTTCGCCCGGCGACACGCTGGGGTTCGGCGCGGGTGGTGGACCGGTCTCGGGGTGAGGGCGACACGGGATTCGACGCTAGCCGCGCGGTCACTCCGGTCGGGATGTCGACACGAGTTCGGACCCACGATCGGCAAAGCCCGTGATCATTTTGTGATGCATCTCACAATTGCCCGGTCAGCGGCACGGAAGAGTTGCGGCCCTCGCGACCGTTTCGTTACCGTCGCTTCGGTCAATGTCACAGGCAGGTCACAAACGGGAGGGTTGAGGTTGTCCAGACACCGCGCACCCTCCGTAACCAGCCACTTCACGGTTCAGCCGATACCCGATTCCGGACCGGCAACGGACTTGATCACTGCAGGTCGTACCGCCGATTCCCGGTTCGGGACGGCGAAGGCGCCGAGTAAACCGGCCCTGCCGTTCACCGCAGACGACGCCACCACGCAGTCGTATTCGCAATACTCGGCGCAGCGTTACACCGGGTCACCAAGCCTCGAGACCCCCCGCATGAGTTTCCGCACCACCACGCACGACCAGCACGACAACGCGTACGCCCCGGACACCGCGGCGTCGGATCTCGACTCGGACTTCGCAGCTCCCGCTCGACGCGGTGGAGCGCACCGAATCCCCACTCCCCCCACCGCGCTCAAGGGCCGCGCCGCCGTCGTTGCGGTTGCCGCCGGCGCCGTCGTGGCCGCCGGACAGGCCGCCCTCGACAACGGGTCGTCCGCCACCACCGAGGTCGCCCTCGCCGCCGACGACAGCGCGTCGAACATCGCCGCGACCGCCGAGCCGCAGGCCGCACAGTTCGGCGCCACGTCCACCGGTTCCTCGCAGGCGCCGCAGGTGCTCAACGTCGCCGACCCGGCCGACCTCAGCCAGTTCTCCAACCTGCTCGCCAAGGGCCAGCGGTTCAGCCAGGAGCGCGCCGCCCGTGAGGCCGCCGCCCGGCGACCGCTGTTCGTGCTCCCCGCCGTGGGAACGTTCTCCTCGGGCTTCGGTTCCCGCTGGGGCACCCTGCACGCCGGCGTCGACATCGCCAACGCCATCGGCACCCCGATCTACGCCGTGGCCGACGGCGAGGTCATCGACTCCGGACCGGCCTCCGGCTTCGGCATGTGGGTCCGACTCAAGCACGCCGACGGCACCATCACCGTCTACGGCCACATCGACTCGTCCCTCGTCTCGGTCGGCCAGCACGTGATGGCGGGCGACCAGATCGCGCGGATGGGCAACCGCGGCTTCTCCACCGGACCGCACCTGCACTTCGAGGTGCACCTCGCGGGCGACAACAAGATCGACCCGCTGCCCTGGCTCGCGACCCGTGGCATCAGCCTCGGCGTCGAGCGCGACTGAGCTCCGCCGCCCCAACCAAACGCCACCGAGGGCCGTCTTCCCACCAGGGGAGACGGCCCTCGTCGTGGGCGCCGCCGGCTCACCGAGCCGGACGCGCCCCCGCCGCGACCGGCGGACTAGAGCTTGACCATCGGCACGCCGCCGATCAGCATCAGGCGCACCTTTCCTGCCGAGCCGAAGTCGACGGTCACGGTCGCCGTGGTGCCGGCGCCCTTGGTCTCGAGCACCGTGCCGAGGCCGTACTTGTCGTGGCTGACGCGGTCCCCGACGGCGAGCACCAAGTGGTTGTTGCGGGCCCGGGGCGCGCCGAAGCTCGGCGTCGACGCCTCGGCGCGGCCGCCGCCGTAGCCACCGCCCCCGCCGTAACCCTGTCCGCCGTAACCCTGTCCGCCGCGGAACCGGCCGCCACCGATGGCGCCGCCTGTCCCCGGTCCCGGGTCCTCCCGGCGCCAGTGCAGGAGATCCGAGGGGATCTCCTGCAGGAAGCGCGATTCGGGATTGGTGATCGGCTGTCCCCAGGCCGAGCGCATCACGGCACGAGTCACGTAGAGCCGGTGCCGGGCCCGGGTGATGCCCACGTACGCCAGCCGCCGTTCCTCCGACAACTCGGCCGGGTCGCCGAGCGCCCGCATGTGCGGGAACTGACCGTCCTCCCAGCCGGTCACGAACACCACCGGGAACTCCAGACCCTTGGCCGTGTGCAGGGTCATCAGCGTGACGACGCCGTCCCCGTTGTCGGGCAACTGGTCCGAGTCCGCCACCAACGACACCCGCTCGAGGAACGCGGCCAGCGACCCCGGATCCGGCTCGCCCTCCCCCGGGTTGTCGTCGTCCTCCCCCGCCGCCGCGAGCGCGCCCTCGAGGGCCTCGTCCACCTCGTCCTCGATGCCGGCGGCGTTGCGGGCGTCGGAGCTGAATTCGCGGGCGACGCTGACCAATTCGTTGAGGTTGTCCAGGCGCGCACCGTCCTGCGGGTCGCTGCTGGCCTCGAGCTCCGCGCGGTAGCCGGTCTTGTCCAGTACCGCCTCGACCACCTCGCCGATGTCGATCAGGCCCGTGTCGTCCGGCTGCATGCTCGCGCGAATCTCGTCCATCATCTCCGCGAACGCCGCGATCGCCTTCTGCGATCGGGTGTTCAGCAGCGGGACGGTGCCCTCGGCGGCGTCCCGCAGCGCCGCGGCGAATCCGATGCCGCGTTGCTCCGAGTGCACCGCGACGCAGGCCTCGGCGCGGTCGCCGATGCCGCGACGCGGGGTGTTGAGGATGCGGCGGAGGCTGACCGTGTCGTCCGGGTTCGCCAGCACGCGCAGGTAGGCGACGATGTCGCGCACCTCCTTGCGCTCGTAGAAGCGCACCCCGCCGACCACCTTGTAGGGCAGACCGAGCCGGATGAAGATCTCCTCGAGCGCGCGCGAGGAGTTGTTGGTGCGATAGAACACCGCGACGTCACCGAACTTCGCGTCGCCGTTGTCGACCAGCTTGTCGATCTCCGAGGCCACGAAGGACGCCTCGTCGTGCTCGTTGTCGGCGACGTAGCCGGTGATCAGCTCGCCCTCACCGGAGTCCGTCCACAACCTCTTCTCGCGGCGTCCGGTGTTGCGGGAGATCACCGCGTTGGCGGCCGAGAGGATGTTCTGGGTGGAGCGGTAGTTCTGCTCGAGCAGGATGGTCCGGGCGTCCGGGTAGTCGCGCTCGAACTCCTCGATGTTGCGGATCGTCGCCCCGCGGAAGGCATAGATGGACTGGTCCGCGTCGCCGACCACACACAGCTCCGACGGCGGCACGGGGCCGGAGTCCTCGTCGCCGACCAGGGTGCGCACGAGCACGTACTGAGCGTGGTTGGTGTCCTGGTACTCGTCGACCAGCACGTGCCGGAACCGTCGGCGGTAGTACTCGGCGACCTGCGGATGCCGCTGCAGCAGCGCCACCGTCTCGCCGATCAGGTCGTCGAAGTCCATCGCGTTGGCCGCCCGCAGCCGGGCCTGGTAGTGGCCGTACACCTTCGCCACCAGCCGGACCAGCTCGTTCGGGTCCTTGTCGGCGTCCGCCGCGGCCTGCTCCGGGTCGATCAGCTCGTTCTTGAGGTTCGAGATGTGGGTGGCCAGCAGCCGGGCCGAGTAGCGCTTGACGTCGATCTCGAGGTCCTTGGAGATCATAGTCAACAGCCGCCGCGAGTCGTCCGCGTCGTAGATGGTGAAGTTCGAGTTCAGTCCCGGCAGCAGCGCCGCCTGCATCCGGAGTATCCGCACGCAGCTGGAGTGGAACGTCGAGACCCACATGCTGTTCGCGCGGGGGCCGACCAGCTGCGCGACCCGCTCACGCATCTCCGCGGCGGCCTTGTTCGTGAACGTGATCGCCAGGACCTGTCCGGGCGAGACGTCGCGCTCGGCGAGCAGGTACGCGATCCTGCGGGTCAGCACCGCGGTCTTTCCGGAGCCGGCGCCCGCCACGATCAGAAGTGGGGAGCCGCTGTGCACCACGGCCTCGCGCTGCTGCGGGTTGAGGCCGTCGAGAAGTGCGGCCGAGGACGTGCGGGACGGCGCTGCCATCACACCTGCGTGAGCTGCTGCTGAGAATGTGTTCATCGCACCCCAACGCTACCGCCGGACACCGACAGCGATGCTCCCGGCCGGGCCCGGCGAGGTACCCACACGTGGCCGCACCACGGGGTCCGTGGCAAAATGGACGCATGCTCAGTGTCGACCTTCGCCATGGCTGGCGATTTTTTTACGGGTACCGGACTCCGGTGCCCGTGGCCTGAACATCCCACGAGCCCCGCGGTCCGCTTCTGCGATCCGGGGCTTTTTCGTGGGAAGGGCCTGGATCGGGTAACGACCCGCGGGACCGAGAACGATCCAAGAATTGACACGAGGAGAAGCACATGGGTGCCCCCACTTCGCCGAACAACGCTTCGAACGAGGCCGTGCCTGCCGAGGCGACGACCGCCGCAGACCTGCCCGCCAGCGAAGCCGAGATCAACGAGCTCCGCAAGGAGATCGACCGGCTCGACGCCGAGATCCTCGCCGCGATCAAGCGGCGCAGCGAGGTCTCGCAGATCATCGGCCGCACGCGGATGGCGTCGGGCGGACCGCGACTGGTGCACAGCCGGGAGATGAAGGTCCTCGAGCGCTTCAGCGAACTCGGCCAGGAGGGCCACACGCTGGCGATGCTGCTGTTGCGGCTCGGCCGCGGGCGACTCGGTCACTGAGGGGAACCGGCGCCGCGATGAGTCGGTCGACCACCTGTCGCCAGTGCGCTCCGAGCGCCAGCGCGAGATGTGAGTCGTCGATCGCGGTGTCGCGCACGATGACCGCGAGTTCGTCGGTGGTGCGACCCGCCGCGGTGTGCCAGGCAGCGCATGCGGACGTCGATCCGAAGACATGCAGCACGACCTGCCCGAGCCCGCGACTGGGTGCCGTTTGCCGTACCGCATGCGCGATCAGGCGGCGACGCCCCGGCAGCGTCAGTGCGGACCTGGTCCACAGGTAGCGGTCGATGTAGTCGGCGGCCAGGCCCGGGATGACCGCCAGCGATGTGAGCGCGTCGCATTGTGCGGACGTCGTCATCGGCACGTCTCGTTTCAGAATTGTGGATACGGCAGCGGGCTGCTCCGGTCGAGATCGACACGGACCGGCTTGCCGAGTTGTGGAAAGGCCCGCTGTGCGCAGGCTGGACGATCGCAGACCTTGCACCCGGCGCCGATCGGGACCGGGGTGGCCGGGTCGTCGACCTGAAGGCCGCGCGAGTAGACGAGCTTGGAGGCGTACCCGACGTCGCAGCCGAGCCCGATCGCGAAGTTCTGTTCCGGCGCGAGATACCCGCGCCCACCGCTGCGGGTGGTTCGCGCGATCCACAAGTAGGTGCGTCCGTCCGGCATCTGAGCGACCTGGGTCAGCACGCGGCCCGGGTAGGCGAAGGCCTCGTGCACCACCCACAGCGGACAGCTGCCGCCGACCCGCGAGAAGTGAAATGCGGTGGCGGACTGTCGTTTCGAGATGTTCCCGGCCCGATCGGTGCGGACGAAGAAGAACGGCACCCCGCGATGACCGGGGCGTTGCAGAGTGGACAGCCGGTGACAGATCGTCTCGAATCCCACCTCGAACTTCGATCCCAGCAGGTCGATGTCGTACCGCAACGACTCCGCGGCGCGCAGGAATTCGGCGTAGGGCAGGATCAGCGCGCCCGCGAAGTAGTTCGCCAGCCCGATCCGTGCCAGCGCGGCCGATTCCATACTGAGCGAATCATCTTCGGCGACAATCGAATCGATCAGAGGTGCGTGCGACAGGAAGGCGAGCTGAGTCGCCATCTGGAAGGCTCGCTGACCGGGTGCCAGGCGGCGGGCGATCGTCAGCGTCCGCTCGCGCGGATCGTACGCGCGCTTGGGTCCGAGCTGCAGTCTGTCACCAACCTCCGGGTGGTCGGTTCGAATCTGGACCGACACGTCGTACTCCGCACGCAGCAACTCCGCGAGCTGCAGGTCCATGGCACCGACTCGCAGACCTCGACCGACGAACATGTCCTCGGCCGCCGCATCGAGCTCGGGTATGTGGTTCCGCCGGTCGTAGAAGAAGTCCCGCACCGCCTCGTAGGGCATCGGGGCATGGTCGGCCCCGACCGGCTCACCACCGGAGAACTGCGCGGAGAACTGCTCGATCTGGTCGTTCGCCGAGTACAGACGCCGGTGCAGAGCCACCAGCGTGCGTCCGATCGAGGGCATGCGAGCGACCAGTTCCTCGACCTCGCCGGCTGCGGCTTCACCCGTCTCAGAGGTCTCCCGCAACACCTCGTGCAGGTCCGCGACCAAGCGGGCGTCGTCGTCCGAGGCGAAGAACTGAACGTCGAGATCGAAGGTCGAGTTGAGCTTGAGCAACACCGGGACGGTCAGTGGACGCTGGTCGTTCTCGAGCTGGTTCAGGTAGCTCGGTGACAGGCCGAGCCTCTTCGCCAGCGCCAGCTGGGTCAGCGCACGCTCCTCGCGCAACCGCCGCAGACGTGCCCCCGCATACATCTTCTGCATTGCCGATCTCACCTTCCGATCGTGTTCCACACCGGTGCACACGCACGCTACCCCTACGGGTTCGCAGCATTCGCAAATCTTGGTCACCGACGTCGCAAAGATCTTCATTTGCAACACGTTTCGGTACTCATACCCGCTGTGTAGCGTGCGAATCAGCACCCACATCGTTGGTCGGAGGCCTGATGAAGATCCATCCCGTTCGCACCCGCCGCTCGGCGGACGATTTCCCCCGTTCGGACCACCTCGCATGGAAGATCGCTGAGGTCGCCACAGACCCGGTGGACATCCCCGTCGCCGTGTCCGAGATGGTGGTCAACCGCATCATCGACAATGCCTCGGTTGCGGCGGCGTCGCTGACCCGCCGCCCGGTGTCGAACGCCCGCGCCCAAGCGGAGGCTCACCGGCACACCCCGGGTTCGACGGTGTTCGGTGTCGAGCGCACGGTCTCGCCCGAGTGGGCGGCCTGGGCGAACGGGGTCGCGGTGCGCGAACTCGACTTCCACGACACCTTCCTCGCCGCGGAGTACTCGCACCCCGGTGACAACATTCCGCCGATCCTCGCCGTCGCCCAGCACGCGGGCCGCAGCGGCGTCGACCTGATCCGCGGCCTGGCCACCGGTTACGAGATCCAGATGGATCTGGTGCGCGCGATCTGCCTACACGAGCACAAGATCGACCACGTCGCGCATCTCGGCCCGTCCGCCGCCGCCGGCATCGGCACTCTGCTCGGACTGGACACCGACACCGTCTACCAGGCGATCGGGCAGGCGCTGCACACCACCACCGCGACGCGCCAGTCCCGCAAAGGCGAAATCTCGAGCTGGAAGGCCTACGCGCCTGCCTTCGCGGGGAAGATGGCCGTCGAGGCCGTAGACCGTGCGATGCGCGGCGAGGGCGCCCCGTCTCCCATCTGGGAGGGCGAGGACGGCGTCATCGCCTGGCTCCTCGGCGGTCCGAACGCCGAGTACTGCGTCCCACTGCCCGGGCCCGGCGAGGCAAAGCGCGCGATCCTCGACAGCTACACCAAGGAGCATTCCGCCGAGTACCAGAGCCAGGCCCCGATCGACCTCGCTCGCCGGATGCGCGAGCGGATCGGCGACCTCGACCAGATCGCGTCGATCGTGCTGCACACCAGCCACCACACCCACGTCGTGATCGGCACCGGTTCGAACGATCCGCAGAAGTTCGATCCGACCGCGAGCCGGGAGACCCTGGACCACTCGGTGATGTACATCTTCGCCGTCGCGCTCCAGGACGGCACCTGGCATCACGAGCGCTCCTACGCCCCCGAGCGCGCACAGCGTCCCGACACGATCGAACTGTGGAACAAGATCTCCACCACCGAGGACCCGGAGTGGACGCGCCGCTACCACTCCACCGACCCGGACGAGAAGGCGTTCGGCGCACGCGCCGAGATCACCCTGAAGAACGGCGAGGTGATCGTCGACGAGCTCGCGATCGCGGACGCGCACCCGCTCGGCGGCCGCCCGTTCGCCCGCGAGCAGTACATCGCCAAGTTCCGCAGCCTCGCAGACGGCGTGATCGCCCCCACCGAACAGGACCGCTTCCTCGACGCCGCGCAGCGCACCGCGAACCTGAAGGCCGGCGAGCTCGGGCAGCTCACGTTCACGGTGACCGAGGACGTGCTCGCCCGCGCACCGAAACTGCCGAAGGGCCTGTTCTGATGTCGGGCCTGATCGCCGCCGCGACCTCCGCCACCGACAAGCGGACCGCCTTCCGTCGCGGGCTCACGTCGGGTTCGATTCAGCGCCTGCCGGGCGCGTTCAATCCCCTTGTGGCCAAGCTGATCCAGGAGATCGGCTTCGAGGGCGTCTACGTCTCCGGCGCAGTCGTCGCCGCAGACCTCGCGCTGCCCGACATCGGACTGACCACTCTCAGCGAAGTGGCGGCCCGCGGGCAGCAGGTCGCACGGGTGACCGACCTTCCGGTGTTGATCGACGCCGACACGGGGTTCGGCGAACCGATGAGCGCGGCACGCACGGTCACCGTGCTCGAGGACGCCGGGATCGCGGGCTGCCATCTCGAGGACCAGGTCAATCCCAAGCGCTGCGGACATCTCGACGGCAAGGCCGTGGTGCCGACGGGCGAGATGGTGCGGCGACTGCGCGCGGCAGTAGGTGCCAGGCGGGATCCGGCTTTCGTCGTGTCCGCCCGCACCGACGCCGCCGGGACCGAGGGCGTCGACGCCGCGATCGAGCGCGCCAAGGCGTACGTCGACGCCGGCGCGGACCTGATCTTCACCGAGGCGCTGCGCACCGAGGCCGAATTCGAGAAGTTCCGTACAGCTGTGGCCATCCCTCTGCTCGCGAACATGACGGAGTTCGGCAAGTCCGATCTGATCTCGGCGAAGACGCTCGAGTCGATCGGGTACAACGCGGTGATCTACCCGGTCACCACTCTGCGCCTGGCGATGTTCGCAGCCGAGCAGGGCCTCAGGGAGATTCTGGTCGAGGGCACGCAGGCGGGCCAGCTCGACCGGATGCAGCATCGCAGCCGCCTCTACGAGCTGCTCCAGTACGAGCGCTACAACGAATTCGACTCAGGCATATTCAATTTCACCATCGAGGGGGCACGGACATGACCGAGACGGCAACGATCTTCAAGGGCCTGGCCGGGGTGGTCGTCGACACCACGGCGATCTCCAAGGTGGTGCCCGAGACCAACTCGCTCACCTACCGCGGCTATCCAGTGCAAGACCTCGCCGCTCGGTGCACCTTCGAGCAGGTGGCATACCTGCTGTGGAACGGCGAGCTGCCCACCGACGCGCAGCTCGAGATGTTCACCCAACGAGAGCGGGCGAACCGCCGCGCGGACCGTTCGCTGTTGTCACTGGTCGCCAAGATGCCGGACAACTGCCATCCGATGGATGTGGTGCGCACCGCGATCAGCTATCTCGGCGCGGAAGACCCTGCCGAAGAGGACAACTCGACCGCCGCGAACAGGGTCAAGGCGCTGCGGATGATGGCCGTGCTCCCGACCATCGTGGCAGCCGACCACCGGCGGCGCCACGGGTTGGATCCGGTGGCGCCCCACAGTCATCTCGGGTTCGCCGAGAACTTCCTGAACATGTGCTTCGGCGCGGTTCCGGACACGGCGATCGTCCGAGCGTTCGAGATATCGCTGATCCTGTACGCGGAGCACAGTTTCAACGCGTCCACGTTCGCCGCGCGAGTGGTCACCTCCACGCTGTCGGACATCTACAGCGCAGTGACGGCGGCGATCGGGGCGCTCAAGGGTCCCCTGCACGGCGGAGCCAACGAGGCCGTCATGCACGACATGCTCGCGATCGGCGATCCCGCACTCGCCGCGCAGTGGCTGCTGGCGAAACTTGCCGCCGGGGACAAGGTGATGGGTTTCGGGCACCGCGTGTACCGCAACGGAGACTCTCGCGTGCCCACCATGCGCGCCGCGTTGGCCGATGTCGCCGCGCACACCGGCGAAGGCAAGTGGGTGCAGATGTACGAGATCCTCGAACGCACCATGCAGGAGGCCACCGGAATCAAGCCCAACCTCGATTTCCCCACCGGGCCTGCGTATTACCTGATGGGCTTCGACATCGAGATGTTCACTCCGATATTCGTGCTGAGCCGAATCACAGGCTGGACCGCGCACGTCATCGAGCAGGGCGAGTCCAATGCGTTGATCCGGCCTCTCAGCGAGTACACCGGCGTCTCCCAGCGTTCGGTCGTCGCCTGACCGTTGCTCCTCGGATCTGGCGGGCGACGGGCGGACGGCCTCGCCACATTCGATGGCGAGGCCGCCCGCGTCACGCCGTCAGCCGATGCTGAACGGCTGACCCCAGAGCGTGATGGTGCTGTTGACGTTCTTGGTGTTCGCGCTGACCTTGACGTAGCTGCGGGCCTGCGCGTATCCGGCGCAACCGCTCACACCAATGGTCGAGTCGGCCCACGTGACGCTGCCGCTATTGCCCTTGAATCCGTTGGCACCCGAGTGCGACTCGGAACCGTAGTCGTCGGCCTTCTCGAGGTCGAGCAACCGGTAGTTCACGGCCTGGCCCGGTCCGATGCTCACCGAACCGGAACCCTTCGCCGACTGCGTGGTCTTGTCGCCCGCGTAGTTCGAACCGATGCCCGACTCCGCACCCGTCTTGCCGCCGAGGGCCAGCTGGCACCCCACCACGTAGCCGGGCTCGATCCGGCCACCGTCGGCGTTCGGGCCGATCAGTTCGACCTTCGCCGAACCCGACACCCACACGTTGCGGTGCAACGGCGTCGCACCCATCGAGCCCGACACGTTGGCGGACTCGCCGGTGCGGGTGATCTTCACGATCGTCCCGTCTGCGAGGGTCTGGGTGATGCTGCCGTCCGGCAACGGCACGAACGTGTCGGCGCTGGCGGCACCGACGGAGAACAGGCCGACGGCAACGGCAGCGGCCGCACCGACGGAAGCGATCTGCAGCCCGCTGCGCAGGCTCTTGTTGGAATTACGCATGAAAACCCCTCTGGGGGAAGCCGTCTCACATGATTTGAGGCGGAAGTGAACAAGGACTGGGAAAAGCCGAACCCGATCAGCCGATGGAGAACGGCTGCCCGTACAGGGTGGTCTTGGAGTAGTTGTCCCCCACGATCTCCACCACGGTGTAGGACCGGGCCTGGGCGTACCCGCCGCAGTTCTGGATCTCGAGCTGGGTGTCCTGGAACTGCACCGAGTACTTGCCGTTCTTCTTGATGTCCTTGCCCGCCACGTTCACGAACTTCACCTGACCCGCCGACACCGGCACCGTCAACGACGCCGACAACGACGGACCGTTCAGATCGATACCGCCACCGAACGACCCACCCAGACCCGTGATGTCCACCTGGCAACCCACGATGTAACCGGTGCTGATCCGCGAAACCCCGTGCGTGGACGAGTTGTTCGTACCCGGATCGTTCTTCGCACCGTTCCAAGGCCCGGCCTCGCCCTCCTTGGCGATCGACGACACGTCCGCGGTGACCGTGCCCGACACCCACGCCGTACGACCCGCACCGTTGGCCGCCAACGACGGCGAAATCAACGCACTCTCACCGGTACGCGAGACGACCACACCCGGCGTGTTCTTGGATCCGTCCGGCAACGGCACGAAGGTGTCGGCACTGGCGAGGCCGGTCGACACGAGGCCGATCGTGACGGCGACAACGGCTGCGCCGCCGACGATTCGGGCACTACGACGCAAGGGGTTCTTTTCGACGTTCATGGGTTCCTTCTCGAGGTTGGGCCGAGTACCGGCCCTGGATGAAGTGGATGTCGGAGAGAGCTCGGGCGATGGGGCTTGCGGCCGGGAGCTACGCACGACTGCGTGCCCGGGCACGCAGCCCGACGGCGGCGTCGATCACAAGGAACGCGACCAGGCTGAGGCCGAGGAGCGGCACGAACCAGCCCACGGCGATCGCGACGGCGGCGAAGCCGACCGCCAGGGCCGGATGCACCTGCCGCAGCGCACCGCGCAACGGCGGGCGGCCCACCGCCCAGTCCGACCCGCGGGTGGGCCGACGACGCCACCACATGAGGTAGCCGCGCACGATGACCGTCACCAGGGCGACGGCGAGCGCGGCCAACGCGATCTGGTTGATCAACCCGAACTGCAGACCCATGTGCAGCTGGATTCCCCAGGACGTGAGCTTCGCCGCGAGCGGCCACTCGGCGAACCGCAGCACGTCGGTGACCTGCCCCGTTGCCCCGTCGACAGCGATGGAATCGGTGGCGAACACCCAGGGCTGACGCGTCTGGGTGACCGTGAACGCCGTCGTGGAGTTCGACGGAATCGAGGCCTCGACCGCGCCGTCGACGCCGTTCTGCCGCGCCGTCGCGAGCACCGAGTCGATCCGGCCGACGTTCGCGCCGAGGAGGTCGCCGCCGGCCGCGGCCGCGGCACCGTGTCCCTCGTGCCCGGCGTGGGCGTCCGCTCCGCCCGCCGGTGCGCCCAGCGACTTGTCGATCTGCGGCGTCGTCCAGCTCAGCGAGGTGCGCAGGGCCGTGACGTTCTCACCCGCGTACTTCGACCAGGTCAGCCCTGTCGCGGACAGGAACACCAGTGCGACCGCGATCCAGATCCCGACCGCACCGTGCCAGCTCACCGTGCGCGCGCGACCCGAGCTCGAACGGTCGACGGTGAGAAGCCGCGCGTCGGAGCCGTTGCGCTGCCGGGCCTTCCGGTAGCGGTCCCACCAGAGGTAGACGCCACCGAGCGCGATGACCCACATCCACGAGGCCGCGAGTTCGCTGTAGATCCGGCCCGGCTCGCCGAGGTGCAGATGCCGGTGCAACTGCGAGATCCACGTCCGCAGCGGCAGTGCGCTGCTGCTGCCGTAGACGGTGAGTTCGCCGACCGGGCTGGCGGTGGCCGGGTCCACGAAGACCGCTCGCCGCTCGGATTCCCCGAGACCGGGGTCGGTGAACAGCACGCGGGTGGTGTCGCCGGGCTCGGTGGCCGGCCGCACGGCGGAGACGGTCAGGTCCGGGCGGACCTGCTGGGCCGCCCGGATCTGGTCCGCGACGGGCACGGCCGGGCCGGTCGAGTCGACGTGCAGGTAGTCGCGGTAGACGACCTGTTCGAGCGAGGGCGCGAGCGCGTAGAGGCCGCCGCTGATCGCCGCGATGAGGATGAACGGCGCCACCAGGATGCCGGCGTAGAAGTGCAGCCGCATCATCAGCGGCCGCACACTTCGCGCGGGGCCTGGAGGTTGCTTCGACGGAGGAGAGGTGTCACCCAGAGAGGACGCGAGTCCCCGGTCGATTTCGGGTGCGGACATGTTCGATTCTCGATTCGTTCGGCCGTCGGCCGGGTGCGGGCACCGCAGAGCCGCACCGGATCCCACGAGATCCGGAGCTGGCGGCACCGCCACGGGCGCGACGGCTGGGAAGTTCCGACGCCGCTGAGCGCACTGTCGAGCGCATCGGGCTGTCGGCGAAGGGCAGGGGCATCGACCGCGGCAGGGCGTGGCCCCGCGGCGGCGGCGATGTGAGGAGTGCGCGACACAGTTCCGCAGGGGACGAATCCCGTTGTGCGGGTAGGTGTGTGATCGCGTCGACTAGGCCGACAGGGGTGGCCCGCGGGTGCCGACGCGGGCGCCCACCAGCAGCCACCGAGCGAGCCTCGGACGGTAGGCGGGCACGCCGACGACGACCGGGGTGGTCACCGGGAAGGCGGCGAAGAGCACCGGAAGGATCCGGTGCAACGCGGAGACGGCCAACGCGAGGCCGCGTTCGCCGGCCCGGATGAGCCCTGCCGCGACGACCACGGCGAGCGCGTGCATGACGACCATGCCGGGGCTGAGCTGCGGTCCGTGGTGGTGGACGGCTCCGAGCGCCAGCGCGGTGTGGCCGACGACCTGGCCGAGGGTCAGCGCCCCTGCGAGAACCGGCACGGTGCGGGTGGCGCGGGCCGAGGCAACGACGGCGCCGACGGCGGCACATCCCAGCACCAGCAGCACGACGGAACTCTCGGTGGGGGCGGACCCGCCGCCCATCGCGTGCGCCGCGACACTCACCGCGGCGGAGAGGGAGCCCACGAAGCCGCCGCGCATCCGCGCGGTCGCCGTCTGTCGTGTGCTCACGGGCAGAGAGTACAAGGCTCTACTACGACCGTTAGTACCCGGACGGAGCTTTCCCGCCGAAGACAGAGTCAGCCCGAGTTCGACGAGTCCACGCGCCCCGGAAACCGACTGGATCCACCAGAGCGGCCGTTACGCTTCCTGGTTCGATTCAGCGTTCTCGAGGGCTGGAAGTCGGCCCCCGCGCCCGATCCGTGACCACTAATGTCGAGTGCATGAGTCTCGACATCGCCGCGACATCGGCCTGGCAGAAGTTGCGCGCGCACCACGATCAGGTCGCCGACCGGCACCTTCGTGCATTCTTCGCCGACGACCCGGAGCGCGGACGAGAACTCACCGTCACCGCTGGCGACCTGTACATCGACTACAGCAAGCACCGCATCGACCGCGAGACGCTGCGGCTGCTCGTCGAACTGGCCCGAACGGCGGGGGTGGAGGAGCGCCGCGACGCGATGCTGCGGGGCGAGCACATCAACTCCTCCGAGGACCGCGCCGTGCTGCACACCGCGCTGCGACTGCCCGCCGACTCGACCCTGATCGTGGACGGGCAGGACGTTGTCGCCGACGTGCACGAGGTGCTCGCCCGGATGGGCGCGTTCACCGACCGGTTGCGGTCCGGGGACTGGCGCGGAGCGACCGGGGAACGGATCACCACCGTCGTCAACATCGGGATCGGCGGATCCGACCTCGGTCCGGTGATGGCCTACCGGGCGCTGCGGCACTACGCGGACGCCGGCATCGCGGCGCGGTTCGTCTCCAACATCGACCCGGCCGATCTGGTGAGCAAGCTGGCCGGGCTCGACCCGGCGAGCACCCTGTTCGTCGTCGCGTCGAAGACGTTCTCCACCCTCGAGACCCTCACCAACGCGACCGCGGCGCGGCGCTGGCTCACCGCCGCGCTGGGCGAGGATGCCGTCGCCAAGCACTTCGTCGCCGTGTCCACCCATGCGGAGCGGGTGGCCGACTTCGGCATCGACACCGCCAACATGTTCGGCTTCTGGGACTGGGTCGGCGGGCGGTACTCGGTGGACTCCGCGATCGGGCTGTCGGTGATGGCGGTGATCGGCAAGGAGGCGTTCGCGGAGTTCCTCGCCGGTTTCCACACCATCGACCGGCATTTCGCCGAGACGCCGCTCGAACGCAACGCGCCGGCCCTGCTCGGCCTGATCGGGGTCTGGTACTCGAGCTTCTTCGACGCGGATTCGCGTGCGGTGCTGCCCTATTCGAACGACCTCGGCCGGTTCGCGGCATACCTGCAGCAGCTGACGATGGAGTCGAACGGCAAGTCGGTGCGGTGTGACGGGTCCCCGGTGAGCACACCGACCGGCGAGATCTTCTGGGGCGAGCCTGGCACCAACGGCCAGCACGCCTTCTACCAACTGCTGCACCAGGGCACCCGGCTGGCGCCGGCCGATTTCATCGGGTTCGCCGAACCCACCGACGACCTGCCGACCGTCGACGGCACCGGCAGCATGCACGACATCCTCATGAGCAACCTTTTCGCGCAGACCAAGGTGCTGGCTTTCGGCAAGACCGCCGAGGAGATCGCCGCCGAGGGCACCGCCCCGGAACTGGTTCCGCACAAGGTGATGCCCGGCAATCGGCCGTCGACGACCATCCTCGCCCCGAAGGTCACCCCGTCCGTGCTCGGCCAGCTGATCGCACTCTACGAGCACCAGGTGTTCGTCGAGGGCGTCGTGTTCGGCATCGACTCCTTCGACCAGTGGGGCGTCGAACTCGGCAAGGTGCAGGCACTCGAACTCGAACCGGTGCTCACCGAATCTCGAGCCCCCGCCCGACAGGACGATTCGTCGACCGACACGCTGGTGCGGTGGTACCGGAGCAGGCGCGGCCGGGCGGTCTGAGTTCGCTCAGGCGACGTGCCCGTGCGGGCACAGGTGCAGCCACGCGTCGGTGGTGCGCACGCTGCCCCGGCGATAGGCGACTCGGGCGGCCAGGTCGTTCTCGGTGAGCCACCGCAGCGCCGCGACCCCGCGACCGAGCGCGGCCGTCGCGGCGGCGTAGGCCCACAGTCCGTCCTCGGCGATCACGGTCACCGTGTCGATGCCACCGTCCGCCACGTCCCCGGTCGGCTCGGCGGCGCGGGCCGATGCCATCGTCCGGCCGGACACCACCTCGACCTGTTCACCGCCCCCGTACGGGTACCCGCCGAGCCCGACCTGCCAGCCGCCGATCGGGCAGTGCCCGGACGTCGCGACGATGTCGTCGACGCGGACCATCACACCGCATTCGAGGTTGTCGGCGGCCGCCCGGGCGACCTGGTGTGCGGTGCCGGCCTTGGCCGTTCCGGTGATGTCGAGGAACACCCCGAACGGCGCGAACACGGTGTCCCCATCCAGCCGCACGTCCGTGAATCCCGGTGTCGGGTGGGAGGTCGGGACCTGAGCGGCCTCCAGCGACAGCGGCGACACCGCGCCCGCGGTCATCCTGGCCGCCCACAGCGCCGAACGGATCAGCTCGGTCAGGCGCGGGCTGACCCTGACCGGCGTGCCCTGTGCCAGATTGACCGCGTGAATCTCGGCGTCCCCGCGGGTCAGGTCGCACGCGGCCTGCACGTCGGACAGGGTCGCCGACACAATTTCCGCCGCAGCGGTGAGCGCCGCCCATTCGGTGACGCGCACCTCGACCTCACTCCCCCAGGTGCTCCATTGCGTGCTCGGGACCATGATCGTGCTCCACGGAAATCGGGCGCTGATGCGGATCAGCTGGTGTTGAACTTCCAGTATGCGCCCCCATCCTGTGGGTGTCCTGAGCGATTTTCCTCGGGGTAGCGTCAGCCGCATGAGCGTGCGCACCGAACGAAACGGGCCCGTGACCACCGTCGTTCTCGACCGGCCCGAAGTCCGCAATGCCGTCGACGGCCCGACCGCCGCGGCACTCGCCGAGGCCTTCACCGCCTTCGATGCGGATCCCGACGCCGCGGTCGCGGTGCTCTGGGGCGAGGGCGGCACCTTCTGCGCCGGGGCCGACCTCAAGGGGCTCGGCACCGACCGTTCGAACCGACTCGACCCGGACGGGGACGGCCCGATGGGGCCCACCCGGATGCGACTGTCCAAGCCGGTGATCGCCGCGATCTCCGGGCACGCGGTGGCCGGCGGCCTCGAACTGGCCCTGTGGTGCGATCTGCGGGTCGCGGAGGAGGACGCCGTGCTGGGTGTGTTCTGCCGCCGGTGGGGGGTGCCGCTGATCGACGGCGGCACGGTCCGCCTGCCGCGGCTGATCGGCAGCAGCAGGGCGATGGACCTGGTACTCACCGGCAGGCCGGTCGACGCCGCCGAGGCACTGGCGATGGGCCTGGTCAACCGGGTGGTGCCGACCGGCGCGGCGCGCGCAGAGGCCGAGGCACTGGCGTTGCAGCTGGCGGGCTTCCCCCAGACGTGCCTGCGCCAGGATCGGCTCTCGCTGCTCGAGCAGGAGGGTCTCGCCGAGGAAGACGCGCTGCACCGGGAGTTCGAGCACGGCCTGGCGTCGGTGCAGTCCGACGCCCTCTCGGGCGCGGCCCGCTTCGCGGCCGGCGAGGGCAGGCACGGGAGCTTCGGCTGAACACCCCGCCCGACCGCCTGTCGGTGGTCGACGAGATGTTCCTGCGCACCCACCACGGCTTCGGGACGCCGGTGGTGATGCAGGGCCTGTGGCGTACCACGGAGCGCGTGGAGGCCGCGACCCTCGCCCAGGTGCATCGCCTTCTCGCCGCGGGACCGTTGGGCCGCACCGTGATTCGACCACGACTACCGGGCGCCCGGCCGCGCTGGCAGTCCGGCGCCACGCCGTGGCCGCTGGACTACCCGGCCGACGCCGTCGCCGCCGACGCCGTGGTCGCGTGGGCGGATCGGGTGGCCCGCGATCCGGTCGATCCCGAGGCGGGCGCGGGGTGGCGACTGGCCGCCGCCCGGATCGACGGGGGCGGCACGGTGGTCTCGCTGGTGTGTTCGCACGTCCTCGCCGATGCCCGCGGTCTGGCCCGGGTGCTAGCCGACGCGATGTCCGGGTCCGCCACTCCCCCACCCCCGCCGCCCGCCCACCCACTGCGGGCCGACCTGGCCGACGCGGTCCGGATGTACGGCTCGGTGGGCGCCCGGACCCTGCGGGCCGTCGCGGGACTGGTGCTCCACCCCGCCCGGATCGCGACGCTGTCGCCCGTGCGCGTGGAGCACCCCAGCCGGAGTACCGATCGCGCGCAGTCGCCGGAGGCGATCGTGATCGAGGTCGACGCCGCACGGTGGGACGCCGCGGCGACCCGGGACGGCGGCACCCCCAACTCGCTGCTGGTCGCGCTCGCCGTCGAGGTCGCGCAGCCGCATTCTCCGGTGCAGGTCAGCGTGCCGGTCGACCGTCGCGCCGATCCGGATTCCCCGGCCAATGCGGTGGACATGGTGGCGGTGACGATCGGGCCGGGCGACTCCCCCGCCGCCGTGCGCACGGCGCTGCGTGCGGCGTACGCCCAGCCGCCGATGTCCAGTCCGGCCGGGTTCCCGCCGGAGCTGCTGCAACTGGTGTCCGACGCGACCGCGCACCGGCTGGCCCCGAACCCCGGCGAACGGGACGTGCTGTGCTCGAACATCGGGACGATCCCCGACGCGCTGAGTTCGCTCGGCGGGCACCGGGCGAGCGGCATCGCGACCCGCGCGGTGCACCCCGGGGTCACCCCGGCGCAGGCAGCGGGCGCCCGGAACCGGTTGTCCGCGTACATGTGTCGTGTCCAAGGCCGGTACACCTTGGCGCTGGTCTCGATGGACGGCGGGCTGCGCGCGCGCACCGAGGAGGCGCTGGGGGCACACGGACTGAGCGCGCGCTACTGGTGAAGGGGCGGCCGACCCGGCCTATGGTGGAACAGAACCCGTGATCCTTGTCGAGACGAGTGGAGTTCACCGATGAGCGAACAGGACATCCTCGTGCGTATTCGCGAGCTCGTGGACACCGAACACGCACTGCGCGCGAAGACCGAGGCAGGCGAGCTGGACCCCGACACCGAGCAGGCGCGACTCGCCTCGGTCGAGCAGACCCTGGACCAGTGCTGGGACCTGCTGCGCCAGCGTCGCGCTCGAGCGGATGCGGGCTTGCCGCCGGACGAGGTGCCGGTCAGCCCGGCCGGGCAGGTCGAGGGCTACCTGCAGTAACCCGGGTACCGACCCTCGAACCGTTCTACGGTGGACGACATGGCCACACAGACGGAGTACGACGTCATCGTGATCGGCGGCGGACCCGCGGGCGAGGTCGCGGCCCAGTACGCCGTCGCCGGCTCGGACCGCACCGCCGCGATCGTCGAGCACGAACTGCTCGGCGGCGAATGCTCGTACTGGGCCTGCATGCCGAGCAAGGCCCTGCTGCGGCCGGCGACGGTGCTCGGCGCCGCCAGGGCCATGCCCGGCGTCCGGTCGACCGTCGGCGACACCGCGCTCGAGGTCCCTGCCGTCCTGCGCCGCCGCGACGCCTTCACCAGCCACCACAACGACTCCCGACAGGTCGGGTGGGCCCGCTCGCTCGGGATCGACGTGCGCCGCGGGTCGGCGCAGCTGACCGGCGAGCGCACGATCGAGATCTCGACCGGAGGGCACGGCGACCCGCCCACCGGCACGTTGCGGGCCCGCCACGCGGTGGTCCTCGCGACCGGGTCGCAGCCCGTCTTCCCGCCGGTGCCCGGCCTGCGGGAGGCGCTGCCGTGGACGTCCCGCGACGCGACCAACCTGCGTGAGGTGCCGCGCCGGGTCGCGATCGTCGGCGGGGGCGTGGTGGCCACCGAGTGCGCTACCTGGCTGCTCGCCTTCGGTGCCCGCGAGGTCACGTTGATCGTCCGGGGGTCCGCACTGCTGGCGTCCGCCGAACCGTTCGCGGGCGACCTCGTCACCCGCGCCCTGCGCGACGGCGGCGCCACCGTGCTCTTCGGCACCAGCCCGACCGCCGTGCACCGCGACCGGCCGCACGACACCGGCGAAGGCCGGGTGCACGGCGGCCCGGTCACGGTGACACTGGACGACCCGGCACGGACCGAGCTCATCGTCGACGAACTGATCGTCGCGGCGGGGCGCAGGCCCGCGACCGCCGGACTGGGGCTCGCCGCCGTCGGCCTCAGCGACGGGCGGATCTCCACCGACGACCACCTCACCGTCGAGGGCGTGCCCGGCAACTGGCTGTACGCGATCGGCGACGTCAGCGGCCGCGCCCCGCTCACCCACATGGGCAAGTACCACGGCCGGGTGTGCGGCGACGTGATCGCCGCTCGCGCCGAGTACCGCCCGCTCGACGGTCCTCGCTTCCTCGCGAGCGCCGACCACGGCCGGGTTCCCCAGGTGGTGTTCACCTCGCCCGAGGTCGCCTCGGTGGGTCGCACGCAGCGTCAGGCCACCGAGGACGGGTTCGACGTCGAGACCGTCGAGGTGGACATCGCTGTCGCCGGATCCTCGCTGCTGCGAGACGATTTCGCAGGCCACGCGAAGCTGGTGATCGACCGTGCCACCGACACCCTGATCGGCGCGACGTTCGCGGGCACCGAGGTCGCCGAGCTTGCGCACGCCGCGACGGTGGCGGTCGCGGGCCGGGTGCCGATGGAGTCGTTGTGGCACGCCGTCCCCGCCTACCCGACGGTCAGCGAGGTCTGGCTGCACCTGCTGGAGGCGCGTCGTGGCTGATCCCCTGGTGGTCCCGACCGCGGAGGGCGCCGTGCTCGGCCGCGAGCAGCACGGGCTGCGGACCTGGCGCGGAATCCCCTACGCGGCACCGCCGGTCGGTGAGCTCCGGCTGCGCGCTCCGCGTCCGGTGGCCACCTGGCCCGGGGTTCGTGACGCACTCGAGTTCGGCTCGTCGGCACCGCAGTCCGGCCGCGGTGGCCGGCGCGGAACCGGCGAGGACTGCCTCACCCTGAACGTGACGGCCCCCGCAACCCGCAGCGACGACCGCAGGCCGGTGATGGTGTTCGTGCACGGCGGCGCCTACAACGGCGGATCGACGTCCACCTCGCTCTACCGGGGCGACTCGCTGGTGCGCCGCGGCGACGTGGTGTACGTGTCGGTGAGCTACCGGCTCGGCGCTCTAGGCTACCTCGACTTCAGTGAATACTCCACTCCGGAAAGGCCTTTCGACTCGAACCTCGGACTGCGGGACCAGCTGGCCGCCCTCGGGTGGGTGCGCCGCAACATCGCCGCGTTCGGCGGCGACCCGGACAACGTCACCCTGTTCGGCGAGTCCTCGGGAGCCAACGCGGTGACCACCCTCATGTGCGTCCCGGCGGCCGACGGACTGTTCGCCCGCGCCATCGCGGAGAGCCCGCCCGCCGCCTCGGCGTACGGGCCCGACCGGGCGAAGGGCTGGGCCACCGAGTTCGTCGACATTCTCGGCGGCTCCGCCGATCCCGTCCGGGCCCTGACCACCGCACACCCGGACGCCCTGGTTCGTGCCGGCGATGCCCTGGCCGCGCGCGGCGCGGACGAGGCGCCCGGCACGCGAGCCTTCGCACCGATGGTGGACGGCGACCTGTTGCCGCAGCACCCGCTCGACGCGTTCGCCTCCGGCCGTCAGCACCGGATCCCGCTGATCATCGGAACCAATGCCCATGAGGGCACACTGTTTCCGCGTTTCCTCGACATCATCCCGACCGATCCGGTGCGGATCGAGAAGATGTTCGAGGAGACCGACCCCGCACTGAAGGCGCGCATCCAGGCGGCGTACCGCGGCTATCCGCGGCGGCGAGCAGCGGTCCGCCTCGGCGGGGACGTCACCTTCTGGGAGCCGTCGGTGCTCGTCGCGCAGTCCCATGCCACCGCGGCACCGACCTATGCGTACCGCTACGACTTCTCCCCGCGCCTGTTCGACCTCACCGGGTTCGGGGCCACCCACGGCACCGAGATGCTGGCCGTGTTCGGGGCGGGCGACGGGCCGCTCGGCCGCGCCGCGACCGTGCTCGGCGGCCGCCGCGGGCTACGCGCGGCGACCGCCGTCGTCCAATCGCACTGGCTGCACTTCGCCCGGTACGGCACCCCACGGGGGAATTGGCCGGCGTACTCGACGCAGCGCCGCGAGACGCTGATCCTCGACGCGCAGCCGCGGGTCGAGGCGGACCCGAATGCCGAGCTGCGGAAGGCCTGGATCGGCTACCGGCACCGGCGGTGACCCTCTCCTAGCCTCCCGCGCCGTTGTTCGGATTGGTGCAGATCGTCCCCTCACACGGCACGGCGCTACCGTCGCCGTTCGGGTTCTCCATCACCGCACCACCGTTCGCCTGCGGGTCGGTCCCCGCCCCGTGGTCAGGGTTGGTGCAGATCGTCCCCTCGCACGGCACGAAGTTGCCGCTGCCGTCCGGGTTCGGGATCGCACCCGGCCCGACATAGCTACCCAGGGGGCAGCCGGGATCCTGGTTCTGGGCGCAGTACGCGGCACTCAGGTTGTCACCGGTGGAGCCGTCCGCGCCGACGGGACCCGCCGCGGGAGTGACCACCGGGGTGGGCGCCTGCATGGGTGCCTGGGCCCCGGGCTCGACAGTCGGCGGTTGCTCGTGCTGGGTCGGGTTCGCCATCGACGTGACGGTGGTCGTGGTGGCAGTCGTGGACGAGGACGTGGTGGTCGAGTCCGAGGAGTCGTCGCTGCACCCGGCAGCGAAGGCGGTCAGGGTCAAGGCGGCAAGGACAACAACACTGCGTTTGAGCATGAAGCATTCCTTTCCGAGACGTCGTCCCTCGGCTTCGAGGGTCCATCGAAAGGTAGCCGGAACTGCGGCCGCATTCGGTGAACCGGCGCCATGTCGCGACCGGCCCGTGCGAAACCCTGACTACTTCAGCAGCTTCGACATGCGGCGATCCGCGAGGATCTTGCCGCCGGTCTGGCAGGTCGGGCAGTACTGGAACGACCGTTCCGCGAACGAGACCTCCCGGACGGTGTCGCCGCACACCGGGCACGGCAGCCCGGTGCGCGCGTGCACCCGCATCCCGGATCGCTTCTCCCCCTTGAGACGCGCCGCATCCTGCCCGACCGATCTCTGGACGGCGTCGGTCAGCGTCGAGCGCATCGCCGAGTGCAGGGCCGCCACCTCCTCGGCGCCGAGCTTGTTCGCGGTCGCGAAGGGGCTCAGCTTGGCCACGTGCAGAATCTCGTCGGAGTATGCGTTGCCGATCCCCGCCAGCACCGACTGATCGGTGAGTGCGGTCTTGATCCGTTGCGAGGTCTTCGAAAGTAGTTCCGCCAGAACCGGTTCGGTCACATCGAGCGCATCGGGGCCGAGCTTGGCGATGCCCGGAACCTCGGCCGGGGTGCGCACCAGCCAGACGGCAAGCCGCTTCTTGGTGCCCGCCTCGGTGAGGTCGATCGCCGGGGTGCCGCCGTCGGGCGCGAACAGGTGCACCCGCAGCGCCAACGGTCCCTTGCCCGGCTTCGGCGGCGTCGCGCTCGGATTGTCGCTCCAGCGCAGCCAGCCCGCCCGCGACAGGTGGGTGATCAACCACAGCCCGTCCTCCTCGCCGCATCGGATCCCGAGATGCTTTCCGAATCGCGCGGCGCCACTCACGTCCCGGCCCGGCAGAGCGGAGATCGGCGGGTCGAAGGTCTTGAGCACGCTCAGCGCGGCGACGTCCACCCGTCCGATCACCGCACCCACCGCATGGGCGCGCAGGAACTGTGCCAGGGCCTCTACCTCGGGCAGTTCGGGCATGTCAGCAAGTATTGCGCCTTCGGCGCAGTGGTGCACCTACGGAGTCCACGGACTCCGTAAGCGCACCACTGCGCGCTAGCGCCTTCGGACCAGGTAGGTGTCCATGATCCAGCCCTTGCGCTCGCGCAGCTCGGCGCGTACCCGGACGATCTCCCGCGACACCTCGGCGAGGTCGCCCGAGACCAACACCTCGTCGGGGGTGCCGAGGTACGCGCCCCACCAGATGTCCCAGTCCCCGGCGAGGCTGGTGAAACTGTTCTCCGCGTCGAGCATCACCACCGCGTCGCGCACCCCGTCCGGCAGTCCCTCGCGGAGCCGTCGACCGGTGGTGACGTGCACCGGCTCGCCGATCCGGTTGAGCACGATGCGGTGCTGGGCGGCGAGCGACTGGACGCTGGTGACGCCGGGGACGACCGAGTAGTCGAAGCCGACGACGCCCCGCGCGAGCACCCGCTCGACGATCCGCAGTGTGCTGTCGTAGAGCGAGGGGTCGCCCCAGACCAGAATCGCGCCGACCCCCTCGACGGCGGCGAACGCCTCCTCGAAGATCGCGGCGCGGCGGTCGTGCCAGTCGTCGACGACGCCGGTGTAGTCCGCCGGGGTCCGGTCCCGCGGCGGATCGAGGATCTCGACGATCCGGTACTCGCGGTCCATGTGCGCGGACAGGATCGTCGTGCGCAGGTCCACCAGGTCCTGCTTCTCGTCGCCCTTGCCGATGACGAAGAAGACGTCGGCCCGGTTCATCGCCTTGACCGCCTGGACAGTCACCTGGTCGGGGTCGCCGGCGCCGATGCCGATCACGAGAAGCTCACGCATGTGGAGATTGTGGCAGGGCCTAGGATGTACGCGATGACTGCCCAGCCCGCCCCCGTCCATGCACCCTACGAGGAATTGCTGCGCCTGGTCATGGAGACAGGCGCCGCGAAGGCGGACCGCACCGGCACCGGGACGCGCAGCGTCTTCGGGCACCAGATGCGCTGGGACCTCACCGAGGGTTTCCCCCTGATCACCACCAAGAAGGTGCACCTCAAGTCCATCGTCTACGAGCTGCTGTGGTTCCTGCGCGGCGAGTCCAACGTCAAGTGGCTGCGCGAACACGGGGTCACCATCTGGGACGAGTGGGCGGACACGGACGGCGAGCTCGGCCCGGTGTACGGCGTGCAGTGGCGGTCGTGGCCGACGCCGTCGGGCGAACACATCGATCAGATCAGCAAGGTGATCGAGACGCTGAGGACCAATCCGGACTCGCGACGGATCATCGTCTCGGCGTGGAACGTCGCCGACCTCGACGAGATGGCGCTGCAGCCGTGCCACGCGTTCTTCCAGTTCTACGTCGCCGACGGCAAGCTCAGCTGCCAGCTGTACCAGCGCAGCGCCGACCTGTTCCTGGGCGTGCCGTTCAACATCGCCAGCTACGCGCTGCTCACGCACATGGTGGCGCAGCAGGCCGGGCTCGAGGTGGGCGACTTCATCTGGACCGGCGGCGACTGCCACATCTACGACAACCATGTCGAGCAGGTCACCGAGCAGCTCTCCCGCGAGCCGCTCCCCTACCCGACGCTGAAGCTGAACAAGCGCGACTCGATCTTCGACTACACCTTCGAGGACGTCGAGATCGTCGGCTACCGCCACCACCCCGCCATCAAGGCCCCGGTGGCCGTCTAGTGCTGGGTGTGATCTGGGCACAGGCCCACGGCGGCGTGATCGGCCGCGACAACGCCATCCCGTGGCGGATCCCGGAGGACATGGCCTACTTCAAGGCCGTCACGACCGGGCACCCGGTGATCATGGGCCGTCGAACCTGGGACTCGCTGCCGCCGCGCTTCCGGCCGCTGGCCGGCCGCCGCAACATCGTCGTCACCCGCGACCTGCAATGGGCGTCGGACGGGGCCGAGGTCGCGCACTCACTCGATGATGCGCTGGCCCTGGCCGGGGACGGCGAGGTCTGGGTGATGGGGGGCGGCCAGATCTACGCCGCCGCCCTGGACCGGGCGGACCGGGTTGCGGTCACCGAGGTGGACCTCGATGTCGACGGCGACGCTTACGCCCCGACATTGGGGCCCGAGTGGGTCGCCGAGCGAACTGGAGACTGGCAGGAATCGAGCCGCGACGGCGTCCGGTTCCGATTCGTGACCTACGGCCGCTGACGCATTCGGCGAGTACTGCGCCGAGGGCAGTACGGTGGTCCATACTGCAGGGGCACGACGAGATCGCAACAGGTCTTTCCCCAGCGAGAGGCACGCCCATGGACAAGAAGTCGCTGACCGCGGTTGCGCGGCAACAACTCAAACTCGCCAACACCGCGACGAGCGGACGCAGCTCGCAGACGATCTACGGCGGTCACCAACGCAGCCTGCGGCAGACGGTGGTCGCGCTGATCGCCGGCGAGAAGTTGGCCGAGCACGACTCCCCCGGCGAGGCGACGCTCCTGGTGCTCAGCGGAACCCTGACGCTGATCGCGGGCGAGGACTCGTGGAAGGGTTCCGCGGGTGACCTCCTGGTGATTCCGACGATCCGGCACAGCGTGGAGGCGGTCGAGGACGTCGCGTTCCTGCTGACCGTCGCGAAGTAGGAACCTCGAGAGACAGTGTGAATTTTGGTCACACACACCTCTTGACCGTGCGAGCGGGCGGGCTTACGTTCCAGGTGTAACGGAAATCTCCGACGCGACGGAGGATCACCGATGCCAGCCACCACTCCCACCGACCGTGAGGTCGTTGCCGCCCGCCTGCTCGCCGGGTCGATCAAACGCTCGTACAACCCGGTCGTCGACCTCGATTGGGACGCCCCGCTGGTCGAGGGCCGGTACTTCCTGCCGCCGACGGTGCTGTCCCTGTACGGCACCCCGATGTGGGAGTCGATGTCCGAGGCGCAACGGATCGAGCTGTCCAGACAGGAGGCGGCGAACATCCTCAGCGTCGGCACCTGGTTCGAGAACATCCTGCTGCAGGCGCTGCTGCGCGACCTGCTGCACCGGGACCCGACGTCGCTGCAGACCCGGTACACGCTCACCGAGATGGGCGACGAGTGTCGGCACATGACGATGTTCGGCCGGGCCATTACGGCCATGGGCACCAAGCCGTTTCAGCTACGGCCGCACCAGGCGATGGTGGCGAACCTGCTCTCGAAGACCTTCCGCGGCACCATGCTGTGGGTGGCGGCGCTGATCGGCGAGGAGATCTTCGACGCCACCCAGCGGCGAGTGCAGAACGACCCCCAACTGCAGCCGATGATGTCGCGCGTGATGCGGATCCACGTGACCGAGGAGGCCCGGCACATCCGCTTCGCCCGCGAGGGCGTGCGGAGCCGGGTCGCCCGGACGCATCCGATCGAGAAGGCCTGGGTCGGCACGGTGCAGGGTGTCGGCGGGCTGTTGCTGCAACGACTGTTCACCAATCCCGCGATCTACGAACGGGCCGGGCTCGACGTGCGCGAGGCTCGCCGGCAGGCGCTGGCGAATCCGCACTTCCGGGAGAACCAGCGCCGGGGATTCGACGGCCTGGCCGCGTTCCTGCAGGAGAACGGTCTGATGCGGGCACCGTCGAGGGCGATGTGGCGGCGGTCGGGGTTCCTGTGATCGGACGCAGGCACCGGCACGAACGCCGCGCCGACGAGACACCACTGGTCGACCCCGAGCTGCTCGACCCGGACACCGTCTACGCCGGCCCTGCGGTGCTCGCGGCCGACGACGACGCGCTCGACGTCGTGGTCCACCTGAACGGGCACTTCGAACCCCTCGACGGACGCTTCCACTGGTACGGCCGCATCGAAGGCCCGACCGTGGGGGCCGTCACCGAACGGGGCCGGTCGCGGTTGACGCTCGCCGTCGACGACGGGCCGCCTCGCCCCGCCACGCTCGGGGAGCAGGACCCGTGGGGACACTTTCGGATCAGCGGCGTCGGCGCCCCGCCGTTCCACCTGCACGAGTAGGAGACCACGTCCGGGGAAGACCGAGGTCTCGAAGGATGCCGCTGCGTTAGCGTGGTTGCATGAGCGAGCCGTTCGAACGCGACGACGTGCGCGGGGATCTGCACCACCCCGAGGGCGAGCCGGTGGGCGCGCTGCTGCTGACCCACGGCGCAGGCGGCAACCGCGACGCGACGCTGTTGCAGCGCGCCGCCGACGAGTTCGCCGCACGGGGCGTGCTCGTGCTGCGCTACGACCTGCCGTTCCGGCAGCGCCGGCCGAAGGGGCCACCGAGCCCGTCGACGGCCGAGCAGGACCGTGAGGGCATCGCGACTGCCGTCGCCGCGGTACGCGAATTATTCACCGGCCCACTGATTCTCGGTGGCCACTCGTACGGCGGCAGGCAGTCGTCGATGCTCGCCGCGGACAGACCGGAGGTCTGCGACGGCCTGTTGCTGTTCTCCTACCCCCTGCACCCGCCCGGCAAGCCCGAGAAGGCACGCACCTCGCACCTGCCGGACCTGCGCAGTCCGTGCGTGTTCGTGCACGGCACCCGCGACCCCTTCGGCAGCCCGGACGAGATGCGCGTCGCCCTCGAACTCGTCACCGCGCCGACCCGACTCGTCCTGATCGAGGGCAAGGGCCACGACCTCGCGCCGGACCGCAGCGACGCGGTTCCCCGCGCGGTCGATGCGGTCGGCGACATGCTCGACCTCCACGCCCCTGCCCAAGGCGGCGCGGTCGCCGGCACGGCCGCAGATCCGGCAGGATCGGAGCCATGACCGACCACGAGACAGTCCTCGAGATCACCGTTGCGGCACCCGCGGAGCGCGTCTGGCAGGCACTCCGCGACCCTGCACTCATCCGGCGCTGGCACGGGTGGGAGTACGACGACGACAGGGGACTCGACGAGGAGATCCGGCAGATATTCGTCGACGGCGTCACCGAGGACGCAGCGGCGATGTCGCTGACCCTCCAGGGCGGCGACACCTTCACCGTGGTACCGGATCCCGAGGGCACCGCCGTTGTGCGAATCGTGCGTGCCGCCAAGGGATCCAACCCGGAATGGGACGACTGGTACGAGGACGTCACCGAGGGCTGGACGACCTTCCTCCAGCAGCTCGAGTTCGGCTTGGAACGCCACGGCCTGGCCGAGCGCCGCACGCTGTACCTCGACGGGCCGGTCGGCGACGCGACGGTGATGGAACTGTTCGGCGTGGGCGGGATCACCGGGGCGCCCGGTTCTGCCTACACCGCGCTGGTCGCCACCGGAGACGCACTCAGCGGCACGGTGTGGTTCCGCTCCCCGAAGCAGTTGGGGCTGACCGTCGACCAACTCGGTCCGGGCCTGCTGGTGCTCGCCACCCAGCCCGAGAACCCGCGACGCCCCGGCGGTGGCGCCCAGATGATTCTGAGCGCCTACGGCCGGAGCGCCGAGGAGTTCGCGGACCTCACGGACCGCTGGACCAGCTGGTGGCACGCCCGCGATCACGGCGCGGGGTGTTGCTGACCGGCTGCCGCTAGCTCATCACCACGCCCATGCTCGGCCACCAGATCGTGCTCTTGACGACGTCGGTGTCCTTCGGGCCGACCTTGTGCCACAGCGAGCCGTAGACGGCGCCGACAACCATGCCCTTGCCGACGTTCAGCGGGGCGGTGGAGATGACCGTCGGGATCACCTTGTTGTTCTGGTCCAGCCGGGTGATGCCGCTGGTGCCGTTGGCCAGGCTGTACCAGACCACGTTCAGCTCGGCGCCGGTCTGGTTGTCGGCGATGCTGCCGGGACCGCCGAAGAAGCCGAACCGGAACTCGTTGTTCATGTTGGTTGCGACGCCGGCGCCGTAGAGCTGGCCCAGGACGTCACCGCCCTGACCGGTGTCGGAGTACGCGGGAATCGGGAAGATCTGCCCGGGCAGGGACAGCACCGGGGTCGCGATGTCCTTGGGTGCGCCGATCAACCGCTCGACTGCGTCCTGCGCCGCCGGGTTGCCCGCCGCGGCGGCCCTCAGCTGGACCGCGGCGTCGGCGAGATCGACGGCGGGCGCGGGGGCGGGCGCAGGCGCCGCTGCCGCGGTCCCGGTGAACAGCACCGCTGCCGCGGCGCAGACGGTCGTGAACAGTGCGGCCAGACGGCCGAGGACGGATCGCTGCATCATGGTCTCCTCACCGATGACTTAGGTACCCGAAACATCGGTTCCGGTCGGTTTCCCGTTACAACCCAGCACACAACGGGCATCCGGCACGGGGGTGAGCTCCGTGGGGTCACGATAGGGTCGAGTTCATGGTCGAACTACCCCACGACGACCCGAACACCCAGGTCAGAACCTTTCAGCATCGACTCACCGAGGTCGGTACCACCCCGGAGAACCTGCGAGACCTGCTCGAGGCCGTCCTCGTCGTCGGTGCCGGACTCGAGCTCGACCCGACCCTCCAGCGCATCGTGCAGGCAGCGACGACGCTGCTCGGCGCCCGATACGGCGCACTCGGGGTCCGGTCCCCCGGCGGCGGCCTGTCCGAGTTCGTCTACGAGGGCATCGACGCGCAGACCCGGGCCACGATGGGCCACCTACCCGAGGGGCACGGCCTGCTCGGACTGCTCGTCAACGACCCCCGCCCGGTTCGGATCCGCGCCCTCGACCGGCACGCCTCCTCGGTCGGGTTCCCGCCCAACCATCCACCGATGAGCAGCTTCCTCGGCGTGCCGATCATCGTTCGGCGCCAGGCCTACGGGAGCATCTACCTCACCGAGAAGCGCGGCGCCCCCGAGTTCACCGACGAGGACGAGGTGATCCTGACCGCCCTCGCCGAGGCCGCGGCGGTAGCCATCGACAACGCGCGACTGTTCGAGGAATCCCGCACTCGCGAGCGCTGGCTGACCGCGGTCTCGTCGGTGAACTCCCGCCTGTTGACCGGCGGCTCGGTGCCGGAGACCCTCGACCTGTTGGTCCGCCGGGTGCGCGAACTGACCTCGGCCGAATCCGTGACGCTCACCGTCCGAGCCGACGACGCGGACACGGTCGCGGCCACCACCGATGCGGCCCTGCGGATTCGGCAGGTCGTCGAGGTCGCGGATCTGACGGGGCGCGGCTTCTCCGCCGTCGTCCCGGTGTCCGGAGCGCAGCGGGACGACGGCGATTCGAGCCGGGTCGAGGGCGTGCTGATCGTCTCGGGCCTGCCCGCCGACCCGGACCGCGACCCGGTCGAACGCAGCTGGCTGTCCTCGATGGCGGACCTGGCCGCGGTCGCGCTCGAGTTCGCGCACCAACAGCGTCAGCAACGCCTGCTCGACGTGCTCGCCGATCGCGACCGCATCGCACGGGACCTGCACGACAACGTGATTCAGCGCCTGTTCGCCACCGGCATGAGCCTGCAGTCGGTGACGGCGCACAGCCAGGGACGAACGGCCGACATCCTCGCCCGCGCGGTCGAACAGCTCGACCGGACGGTCCGCGAGATCCGCACCACGATCTTCGACCTGCAGGCCGCCGACCCGGCCGGCGTCGTCGGCCTCCGCCGCCGCCTGCTCGACGTGATCGCCGAGCTCACCGCGCACGGCGCGGTGGCGCCGACCGTCCAGTTCTGCGGACCGCTCGACACCCTCGTGCCCCAGTCGGTCCATCCGCACGTGGAGGCGGTGCTCCGCGAGGGTCTGAGCAATGCCCGCAGGCACGCCAAGGCGACCTCGATCGACATCACTGTCGTCGTGGCGCAAGAGTTCACCATCTCGATCACCGATGACGGCATCGGTATGTCCGGCGACGAACCGCGCAGCGGACTGGCCAACCTCGATCGTCGCGCCGCCCTGTTCGGCGGCCACTGCGAGGTGCTCGCCCGCGCCGCGGGAGGCACCACGCTGCAGTGGTCGGTACCCGTCGAGCGAGCGGGAGACCTGCCCTAGCCCTCGCCGCGAACGGCCCGCAACTCCGTCGCGAGCACCGCGACCTGGGTGCGCCGCTGCATACCCAGCTTGGTGAACAGCCGCGAGACGTAGTTTTTGACGGTCTTCTCCGCGAGGTACATCCGCTGCCCGATCTCCCGGTTGGTCAGACCCTCCCCGATCAGGTCGAGCACCGTTCGCTCCTGGTCGGTGAGGTCCTCGACCCGCCCGCCCGGACTGCGCTGGGTGCGGATCCGGTCGAGCGCCGCGGCGGTGGCCTCGCCGTCCATCAGCGATCCCCCACCCGCGGCGGTGCGAATGGCGGCGACCAGGTCGGTACCGAGGATCTGCTTGAGCAGGTATCCCGACGCCCCGGCCATCACCGCGTCGACCAGGGCCTCGTCGTCCGAGTACGACGTCAGCATCAGGGCGCGCAGGCCGGGACACGCCGACCGCAGGTCACGGCACAGTTCCACGCCGCTGCCGTCGGGCAGTCGGACGTCGAGCACGGCCACGTCGACCGGTCCTCGGGCGGAGCCTCGGGGCAATTGTTCGAGCGCGGGGATCGCCGTCAGCGCCTCGGCGACCGTGGACGCCTCCCCGACCACCGCGAAGCCGGGAACGCCGCCGAGCAGGTCCACCAGGCCGCGTCGGACGATCTCGTGGTCGTCGACCAGGAAGATCCGGATGTCCATGCACCCAATCCCAACACACACCGGCACAGCCGGGACCTTCGCCCCTATCGCGGCGGGGTTCACGTCGACCAGCCTCGACGAGGACTACTGGCACTGCGATTGGGGATCCACCGTGGCCCGCGAACTGACCCAGCTCGAACTGCTCCGCGAGCTCGAGCACGTCGCCGAGGACAACGTGCACCGGCACCTGGCGATGGCGAAGGACTGGCACCCGCACGACTACGTTCCCTGGGACGACGGTCGCAACTTCGCCGCGCTCGACGGGGTCGACTGGGAACCCGGGCAGTCCCAGCTGAGCGAGACCGCCAAGGCCGCGATGATCACCAATCTGCTCACCGAGGACAACCTGCCGTCCTACCACCGCGAGATCGCCGAGAGCTTCTCGCGTGACGGCGCCTGGGGCACCTGGGTGGGCCGGTGGACGGCGGAGGAGGCCAGGCACTCGATCGTCATGCGCGACTACCTGGTGGTCACCCGCGGCGTCGACCCGGTGGCGCTCGAGAACGCACGGATGACGCACATGACCACCGGGTTCGCACCCGAACTCAACTCGGGACTGCTCGACTCGGTGTCGTACGTGACCTTCCAGGAGTTGGCCACCCGTGTCTCGCACCGCAACACCGGCAAGGCCTGCGGCGACCCGATCGCCGACCGGATGCTGGCGCGGGTGGCGGCCGACGAGAACCTGCACATGATGTTCTACCGCAACATCTGCGGCGCGGCCCTCGACGTCGCGCCGGACCAGACGATCCGCGCGATCACCAAGATCCTCACCAACTTTCAGATGCCGGGCGCGGGCATGCCCGCGTTCCGTCGCAACGCGGTGCTGATCGCCAAGGGCGGCATCTACGACCTCCGGCAGCACCTCGACGAGGTGGTGCTTCCGGTGCTGCGCACCTGGAAAATATTCGAGCGCAACGACTTCGGCGGTGAAGGCGAAGCATGTCGCGAGGAACTCGACCGGTTCCTGACCGCACTGCAGGACGACGCCCTGCGCTTCGAGGAGGCCCGCGACCGCTCGCTGGCCCGTGCCGCTACCCGGCGCACGAACGCGGCAAGCGCGAGCTGATCGAATCCGGCGTGCTGGTCGAGACGACGACTCTGGTCAGGACGCCTCGACCGGGCGCACGATGAGCACCGGGCAGTCGGCACTGTTCATCAGCGCGGTACTCGTCGACCCGAGCAGCATGCCCTTGAACCCACCGCGGCCGTGGCTGCCGACCACCAGCAGCTGTGCCCGCTCGGAGTAGTCGCTGAGCACCCGCACCGGACGGTCCCGGCCGACCACCCGCTGCACCGACACGTCGGGGTACTGCTCGATCCAGCCGGCCAGACGCTCGGAGAGCACGGCCTCCTCCGCGGCCTGAATGGCGCTCCAGTGCGGGTCGTCTGCGGTCGCGCCGAGGGAGGGCTGGACGGAGACGTCGCTCCACACGTTCACCGCGATCAGCGGGGCGCGGCGAGCGGAGGCCTCCTCGAACGCCGCGGCGAGGGCCGCCTCGCTGACCTCCGAGCCGTCGACGCCGACCACCACGGGGCCCTCGGTCGGCGGCCTGCCGTCGAGGGTGCGGCCTCGGATCACCGCGACGGGGGCGGTCGAATGTGCTGCGACACTGCGGGTCACCGAGCCGAGCACGGCGCCGGTGAACTCGCCGAGGCCACGGCTGCCGAGCACGATCATGGCGGCGGTCGGCGAGTACTGCAGCAGGATCTCCGCGATCCGGCCCTCGTGGAGCTTGGTGTCGACCGTCAGGTCACCGACGTCCTCGGCGGCCTCCTTGGCCAGCACCGCGGCGCCGTCGAGGTGTGCACGCCCGGCATTCGTCAGCTCGTCGCCGTAGCCGCGGGCCAGGTAGGGCTCGGTGTAGTAGTACGCAGGAACGTGGACCACGGAGACCAGCAGCAACGGCAGCGCGCGCGCCGCTGCGGTGCGCGCGGCCCAGACCACCGCCTCCGACGCGGATTCCGATCCGTCCACTCCGACCACGATGGGCTTGCCTGCGCTCATGCTGCTCCCTCACTCGTTCGGCTACTGCTCGTCGGCGTCTCCGCCACAACCATTGTGGCCCGTGGACATCACCCTTTCTCGGTGTCAGTGAGATATGCCTCGAGTCGCGCCGAACGCCGCCTGGCCAACACCGCCGCACCCCGCAGCGCCGCGAACCAGACCGCGATCGACACCGCGGCGCTGGTGAGCACGAGGCCGAGCCGGGCGTCGCCGGTGAGCGCGCTGACGCCTGTGGGCGGCACGAGGTGCACGAGCAGCAAGGGCACGAGCAGCACCACGACCACCGCGGCCGGGAACACCGCGTACGGCAGCACGACGAGCACTCCCCAGCGCACGATCACCGACCGGAACCGGTGCCGGTGCGTCCACCGCCATCGCAACGGGTTCTGGTGGTACGGAAAGAACACCCCGACCCATGCCGACAGACCCAGTGCACCGAACGGGACCACGCAGATGCACGCGATCAGCGTGGCCGCCGTCGCCAGGTCGCTCTCCATGAACCCGACCACCACCGCGACCAGCACGCAGACCGGCGCAACGAGCAACCACAGCACGACGGTCTTGGCCCACAGCAGCCGCGTGAGCGCGCCGACGTCGGTGAGCTTGTCGAGCACCTCGCTCGGATCCTGGGCGAGCACGTTGGTCGCGGACACGTCCGCGTACATCCAGCCGGCGAGGGCTGCGGGAAATCCCCACGGCCCGGTGAAGTCGAACAGCCAGCTACGTGGGATGAGGAACCAGGCCACGGTGACCAGCAGCGCGTTCCCGAACACCGTCAGCGGGACCTCCGCGGGTCGCCGCCATGCCCGGCTCCACTCCGAGCCAACGGTGGCGACCAGTTCGCGGCGCATTCCTCGACAATATGCACTCCCAGCCGCTCACACGGCTCAGTCGACGTCGCGTTTGCGCAGCACCGCCGCCGTGACGGCCACGAAGATCACCAGGTAGATCGTCAACACCGTCGCGGCGAGTCCGGGTCCGAGCACGGCGAGCACACCCGGTGTCCGCTCGGCGTCGGCTGCGGCGCCGCTGAGCCCGCCCGCAAGCGACCCGGCGGCGGTCCCCGGAAGGTAGTCGGTGACCAGCCGGATCGGCGCCAGCACCGCGCCCACACCGCGCAGCAGATTCTCCACCACCAGCACCCACACCAGTCCGAGCCCGACCGCCAGTGCCGGGCCTCGGGCGAGCGTCCCGATCAACACCCCGCACGCCGTCCACATGCCGAGGATCAGCATTCCCGCCCCGATGGCGCGCACCGAGTCGCCCACTCCCGGCAGCGAGGTCGGCTGAGACTCGGCGGCAGCGACGAGCCAGGCCACCGCCAGATCTGCTGCGAACACCACGACCACCAGCGCGGCGACCACCGCGGCCAGCGCGAGCAAGGTTCCGCCGATGGCACGGAGCCGACCCGGCCCCTGGGTCAGCACCGTCTTCCAGGTCCCCCAGCCGTACCCGCTGCCCGCGGCGAGCGCGCCGAGGGTGAGGATCAGCGCGCCGCCGAACATCGCCATGCCCTGCGTCAGCACCTCCGGCACCGCGCCGGGGAGCATCCGCGCGAGCAACACCGAACGTGGAACGGCCGCACCGAATCCGGTCCCGCCGCCGCTGCGGTAGGTCAGGTAGTTGAACACGTACACGAAGGTGAGGTCGAGCAGCAGCCAGGCTGCCGACAGGACCCACAACGAGGGCCACTTGCGGAGCCGCAGCAACTCCGCCCGGAAACTGGCCGACAGGGTGTTCATCGTGAAACCTCCGCGGTGTCACCGGTGGTGGCCGAACTCGTCATCTCGAGGAAGACGTCCTCGAGGGACCGTTCGCTGCTGTGCACGTCGAACACCTCCACACCCGACTCGACGAGCGCGCGCACCAACCTCGGGGCCAGTGCCGCGCCCGCATCCACCCGGACCCCGTCCGCGGCCTCGCTGACGCGATCCGCCCCGGCGACGTCCCGAGCCACGGCGAGCACCTGCTCGCCCGGTGTCGCGCGCACGACAATGCTCGAACCGCCGCGCAAGTCGGACACCGTCGACTCGGCTGCCAGCCTGCCCGCGACGATCACCCCCACGCGGTCGCAGATGTCCTGGACCTCGTCGAGCATGTGACTCGACAGCAGCACGGTGTGCCCGGCCGCGGCGAGATCGGCTATCAGGGCGCGCATCTCGGCGACGCCGGCCGGATCGAGTCCGTTGGTGGGCTCGTCCAGGATCAGCAGGTCCGGGTCGCCGAGCAGTGCCGCCGCCACCCCGAGTCGCTGCTTCATGCCCAGCGAGTAGCCCCGGAACCGGTCGCCGGCCCGCGCCCGCAGTCCGACCCGGTCGAGCGCGGCTTCCGCGGCCGCATCGGCGAGTCCGCGGTAGCGGCACAGCACCCGAAGGTTGTCCCGGCCGGACAGATACGGGTAGAAACCGGGGCCTTCGATGAGCACACCGGTGTGCACGCTCGCGTCCGGATCGCCGGGGTGGCGGCCGAGCACTGTCGCGGATCCCGAGGTCGGGCGCACCAGCCCCGCAAGCATGCGCAGCGTGGTGGTCTTGCCCGCGCCGTTGGGTCCGAGGAAGCCGTACACCTCGCCCGCCCGCACGGTGATATCGACGTCGTCGACCGCCACACGCTCGCCGTACCTCTTGGTCAGACCGTTCGTCACCACTCGCAGCTCGGTTGTCGTCGTCATGACTGTCAGCCTTCGCGGCGTCGATGCCGGGCACATCCGCCGCGCGGCGACACCCTCGATACGCCCGCAGGACGACGCCGCGGACCACCCCGCGGGGTTAGGTTGGGGCCATGCCCAGACCCGCCGACGTCGCGCTCGCGGGAGCCGTCGGCGTCGTGTCGGTACTCGGCTCGGTCGCCGCGTCCCGGCACGGGCACCCGGCGCGCCCCCTGGACTGGTTCGCCTTCGCGCTGCTCGTGGCCGCCGCGGGCGCGCTGCTGTGGCGGCGCAGCGCCCCCGGCGCGGTGCTGGCCGTGACCTTGCTCGTGACGTTGACGTACCTGCTGCGCGGCTACGGCATGGGACCGATCTTCCTGCCGCTGGTCGTCGCGTACCTGACCGCGGCGCCGCGGGCGCGGCGCTGGCCGATGTACGCACTGCCCGCGCTCGGGTTCGTGGTGGTGCTGTGGTTGGTGCCCTGGGCGACCGGACAGGAAGCGGTGCCCACGGCCGGAGTGGTCGGCATCGGCGCCTGGTTACTGACGCTGGTGGCGATAGCCGAGGGGATCCGTCAGCGCCGGGAGGCGATCCGGGCTCGCCGCCAGCGCGCCCGGGAGGCGGCTCGGAGCGCCGAGGAGGAGCGACTGCGCCGGGCCAGCGAGGAACGACTCGACATCGCGAGGGAGCTGCACGACGTTCTCGCGCACAGTCTTTCGATGATAAACGTGCAGTCCGGGGTGGCACTCGAACTGCTCGAGACCAAACCCGAGCAGGCGGGCGTCGCGCTGGCCTCCATCAAGGACGCCAGCCGTGAGGCGCTGGTGGAGGTGCACGCGATGCTGCGGACGCTGCGCCGCGGCGGCGAGCTGGCCCCGCTCGCGCCCGCCCCGTCCGTCGCCGACCTCGACGCGCTGGTCGAGCGCGCCCGCGGTGCCGGAATCGACGTGACGACAACCGTTTCCGGCGTGCCACGGCACGTGCCTTCGACCATGGACCTCGCCGCCGCCCGGATCGTCCAGGAGGCACTGACCAACGTGGTCCGGCACTCGGGACAGTCCGCCGCCCGCGTGCAGGTGCGGTACCTGCCGGACCGGCTCGAGGTGTGCGTCGACGACGACGGCAGCGGCAGCGGCAGCGGCAGCGAGACGACGTCAGGCGCCGGTGGTGGCATCGCGGGGATGACCGAACGCGCCCACGCCCTCGGCGGCACCCTGACCGCGGGTCGCCGCCCCGACGGCGGGTTCCGGGTCGAGGCGCGACTTCCGCTCTCCGACAGCGACTCCGGAGAGGATGCGACCGCGTGAACATTCGGGTGATCGTCGCCGACGACCAGTCCCTGGTCCGTGCCGGGTTCGCGGCGCTGCTCGAGGCACAGGACGGGATCGAGGTGGTCGCTCAGGCCGAGGACGGCGAGCAGGCCGTCGCGGCGACCCTCGAGCACGTGCCGGACGTCGTGCTGATGGACATCCGGATGCCGGTGCTCGACGGGCTCGAGGCCACTCGGCAGATCGTTGCCCGTCCCGAACTGGCGGCCGTGCGGGTGGTCGTGCTCACCACCTTCGAGCTCGACGAGTACGTCTTCGAGGCGATCCGGGCCGGCGCCGCCGGGTTCCTGGTCAAGCACACCGAGCCGGCCGACCTGGTGCGAGCGGTGCGTGTAGTGGCCGGCGGCGAGGCGTTGCTGTCCCCCGGCGTCACCCGCCGTCTGTTGGCGGAGTTCGCCACTCGTGCCAAACAAGCCCCCGACTCGAGCCTGCTCGCCGAGCTGACCGACCGCGAGCGCGAGGTGATGACGCTGGTCGCGGAGGGCCTGACCAACGCCGAGATCGCCGAGCGGCTGTTCCTGAGCCCGGCCACCGCCCGCACCCACGTGAGCCGGATCCTGCTCAAGCTCGGCGCCCGGGACCGCACCCAGCTGGTGGTGCTGGCGTACGAGTCGGGACTGGTCCGGCCCGGTTGGCGGGGCTGACGTACGTACCCACGCGTATGCGCGGTGCCGCCCGCGGACCGATGCGCACGCCGTCCTCCCGCGAGCAGGCTGGATGCATGAACGCACTCGGAGCACAGACCGCACTGATCCTGGCCGACGACTGGGACGGCCGCTACGGACCCGGCTGGGGGCCGGGACCGTGGTTCTTCCTGATCCCCCTGACCTTCTGGATCGCGGTCGTGGTGATCGTCGTGCTGGCGCGGCGGCGCTGGCGCGGTCACCACGGCGAGTCCACGCTGCGCGACGTCTACGCCCGTGGCGAGATCACCGAATCCGAGTACCGGGCCCGGCTCGCCGTGCTGAGGGAGACCCGGCGATGAGGATCGCGGTGGTCGAGGCGCCGATGGGTTCGGGCCGGCACTGGGCCGAGCGCGCCCGCCTGCTCGACGGCCAGGGGTTCGACGCACTGCTGGTGCCGGACACCCTGTGGACGCCCTCCCCGTTCCCCGCGCTGGCCGCGGCCGCGGCGGTCACCGAATCGATCCGGCTGCGCACCTGGGTGGCGGCGGCGCCCCTGCGCACTCCGGCGGCACTGACTCGGGAAGCTCGTGCGCTGCAGGTGCTCTCGGACGGGCGCTTCGAGTTGGGGATCGGCCCGGGGCGTCCCGACGCCGAGGCGGAGGCAGCCCGGCTCGGCGCGACGTGGGGCACCGCAGCGGAGCGGATCGCCGCGGTGGAAGAGTCGGCGGCCGCCGTGCGTGCCGGCGTGGACCCCGTGCCGGACGTCGTGGTCTCGGCGGCGGGGCCGCGGATGTTGAGCGCCGCGGCACGAGTGGCGGACCGCGTGGCACTGGCGCTCGGCCCGACCGCGACGGAGGCGGATCTGGTCGACGCGGTGGAGCGGGCGCGTGAACTGTGCGGCCCGGCAATGACGTTCACCCAGTCACTGGTCGGCGTCGGCGAGGCGCTGCCGTCGTACTTCGCCCGGACCGACGGACCGACCCTCGCCGAACTGCAGACGCTGGACTCCTCGGCGCTGCTGCCCGGGGACCCCGGGCTGGCGGCGGACATTCTGCGCGCACGCGAGGAACGTCTGGGCATAGTCGAGGTGACGGTGCCGGGCGAGCTGGCCGAGGCGTTCGCCCCGGTGCTCGCCCGGCTCCGCCGCTGAGGCCGTGGCTCAGTCGATCAGGTTGCGGAAGTCCTCGATCAGCTTCACCCGGCCGGCCGAGTCGGCGGCCATCGGCGTGACGGTCAGGGTGGTCGCCCCGGCCTCGGCGAACGCCGCGACCCGCTCCTTGACGTAGCCGGCGGGGCCGATCAGCGAGACCGCGCGGACCAGCTCGTCCGGCACCGCGGCCGCTGCCTCCTCCTTCTTGCCGGACAGATACAGCTCCTGGATGGTGGCGGCCTCGGCCTCGTAGCCGTACCGGCAGGCGAGATCGTTGTAGAAGTTCTTGCCCTTGGCGCCCATGCCGCCGATGTACAGGGCGAGGTGCGGCTTGATCCAGTCGAGCATGTGGTCGACGTCCTCGCCGATCGCCAGCGCCGGGCCGGCGAAGACCTGCAGCTCACCGAGGCTCGGGTCACGCTTGGCCTTGCCCTTGGCCAGGGACTCGCCCCACACGTCGTTGGCCTTCTCCGGGTGGAAGAAGATCGGCTGCCAGCCTTCGGCGATCTCCGCGGTGAGCGCGACGTTCTTCGGGCCCAGCGCGGCGATCACGATCGGGATACGTTCGCGCACAGGGTGATTGATCAGCTTGAGCGGCTTGCCCAGCCCGGTGCCCTTCTCCGCGGGCAGCGGGATCTGGTAGTACTTGCCGTCGTACTGCACCTTCTCGCGGCGCCACACCTGACGACAGATGTCGACCATCTCTCGGGTGCGCCCGAGCGGCGCGTCGTAGCGCACGCCGTGGAAGCCCTCGATCACCTGCGGCCCGGACGCGCCGAGCCCGAGCACGAAGCGCCCGTTCGAGACGAAGTCGAGGCCGGCCGCGGTCATGCCCATCAACGACGGCGTGCGGGTGTAGATCTGGAAGATCCCGGAGGCCAACTCCAGGGTCGAGGTCTTCGCCGCGAGGTAGCCGAGCTGGCTGACCGCGTCGAAGGAGTAGGCCTCCGCTATGAACGCGATGTCGAGGCCGGCCCGCTCGAGGTCCGCGACCTCCGCGACGGTCTCGGCGAACCCGCCGCTGTAGGTGATCTGCATTCCGACTCGCACCCGGACACCTCTGTTCGACTCGATGGGGACTCCTGCACCACGGACACTACGCAGTGCCCTGCGGAATCCGTATGACCGATCCGCGCACAATTCGTGACCGCGCCCCCTACGATCGCGCGGTGACACGCAGAAGCCGGGTGGACTGGACACATTCGCACGTGATCGTGACGGGCGGCTCGCAGGGTATCGGCGCGGCGGTCGCGCGGGCCGCCGTCGGCAGGGGTGCGGCGGTCTCGATCCTCGCGCGCGGCGAGGAGCAGCTGCGCGCGACGGCCGAGCCGATGGGCGCGCGCTGGGCGGTCGCCGACGTCACCGATCCGCAGGCGCTGCAACGGGCGGTCGAGGCGGTCGAGGCCCGGTCCGGGCCGTGCGACGTGCTGGTCGCGTGCGCGGGCACCGCGCTGCCCGGACGGTTCCTCGAGGTACCGATCGACGAGTTCGAGTCGCAGATGCGGCTGAACTACCTCGGCGCCGTGCATGCGGCCAGGGCGGTGTTGCCCTCGATGGTCGCGCGCGGACGCGGGCACGTGGTGCTGACCAGTTCCACCGCCGGACTGATCGGCGTGGTCGGCTACAGCGGGTACGGACCCACCAAGGCCGCGGTGCACGAACTCGCGCACACCCTGCGTTACGAGGTGGAGCCGGCCGGGGTGACGGTCGCGGTGCTCTATCCGCCGGACACCGACACCCCGGGCTTCGCCGTCGAGAACACCCGCAAGCCGGTCGAGACCGCGGCCGTGTCCGGCGCCATCACCCCCGTGAGCGCGGATGTGGTCGCTGCCGCGGTGATCGCAGGCATCGACAAAGGGCGTCACCACATTTCGGTCGACCCACTCACCCGGGTGCTGGTCCGCGCCGGCGGCATCGTCGAACCGGTGGTCCGGCCGATCATCGCCCGGACCATCCGGAAGTCGCTGCGCGCGAGTCGTCCGGTGCGCGGTTAGCCGCGGAGACGTCCACCACAGCGCGCGACGGGCGAGAATCCCGGAAGCCGAGCAGCCGCAACCTTGGGTTCTTGTCGGCACCCCGCGATAGAATTCGAACATGCATTCGACAGGCGGGGTTCGAGAGGTCGGTCAGGTGGCAGCACACCTGACCGACCTGGACGATGCCGTCGACGGGCTGCTCGA